>JADLAV010000017.1 GCA_020848075.1 Burkholderiales bacterium | reverse complement strand
CTGCCGCTGGCGCGCTGGAGCGATGCGCCGAAACCACCCCGTCACGCTTCGCGTGACACCCCTCCTTGAAAAGGAGGGGACAGGACAGACACCGCCCCGTCACGCTTCGCGTGACACCCCTCCTTGAAAAGGAGGGGACTTAAGCGCGTGGAACTAACCGAGTGCCGCCTGCACCGCGCGTTTCGCCATCACGGTGACGAGGTGCGCGCGGTATTCGGCCGAGGCGTGGATGTCGGAGTTCAGGCCCTTCGCCGGGACCTTGACGCTCGCGACCGACTCGGGGGCGAACTTGCCGCCGAGCGCCTTCTCCATTTCGGGCACCCGGAACGCGCACGGGCCCGCGCCGGTGACCGCGACGCGCATGCCCGAGCCGGTATCTGCCACGAACACGCCGACCAGCGCGAAGCGCGACGCGGGCTGCTTGAACTTCACGTAGCCCGCGCGCTTCGGAATCGGGAACGAGACCGAGGTGATCAGCTCGCCCGGCTGGAGCGCCGTCTCGAAGAGGCCCTTGAAGAAGTCGTCGGCCGCGATCTGGCGCTTGTTGGTGACCACGGTCGCGCCGAGCCCGAGCACCGCCGCCGGGTAGTCGGCGGCCGGGTCGCTGTGCGCGAGCGACCCCCCGAGGGTGCCCATGTTGCGCACCATCCGGTCACCGATCTCGCCCGCGAGATGCGAGAGCGCGGGAATCGCCTTCTTGACGTCGGCCGAGAACACGACCTCCGCATGGCGGGTCATCGCGCCGATGACGAGGCTCTTGCCGTCGGACTTGATGCCGCGTAGCTCCGCGATGCCGCCCAGGTCGATCAGCGTCTTCGGCGCGGCGAGCCTGAGCTTCATCGTCGCGATCAGGCTCTGGCCTCCGGCGAGCACTTTCGCGTCGGGGTTCTTGGCGAGCGCCGCGGCGGCGTCGGCGACGCTCGCGGCCTTCTGATAGGTGAATGCGTACATGTCCTCGTCTCCTTGCCCCGTTACGCTGCCTGCTTCGCCGCGAGCGCGCGCCAGACCGTCTCCGCCGTGGCGGGCATCGGTAGGTCGCGCACGCCGATCGCATCGGTGATCGCGTTCATCAGCGCGGGCGGCGCACCGATCGCGCCCGCCTCGCCGCAGCCCTTGACGCCGAGCGGGTTGTGCGTGCACGGCGTTTCGCGGGTGTCGAGCTGGTAGCTCGGCACGTCGCCGGCGCGCGGCAGGCAGTAGTCCATCATCGTGCCGGTGACGAGCTGACCGGTCTCGGCGTCGTAGCGACAGCCCTCGAGCAGCGCCTGCCCGATGCCCTGCGTGAGCCCGCCGTGCACCTGGCCGGCGACGATCATCGGGTTGATCACCTTGCCGAAGTCATCCACCGCGACGAAGCGCTCGATCATCGTCTTGCCGGTGTCCGGATCGACTTCCACCTCGCAGACGTAGGCGCCGGCCGGGAACGTGAAGTTGGTCGGATCGTAGAACGCGTTCTCGTTCAGTCCCGGCTCCAGCTTGTCGAGCGGGTAGTTGTGCGGCACGTAGGCGGTGAGCGCGACCTGCGCGAACGGCACCTGCTTGTCGGTGCCGCCCACCTTGAACACCCCGTCGGTGAACTCGACATCCGCCTCCGCGGCCTCCATCAGGTGCGCGGCGATCTTCTTGCCCTTCGCGACGACCTTGTCCAGCGCCTTCACGATCGCCGTCCCGCCGACGGCGAGCGAGCGCGAGCCGTAGGTGCCCATGCCGAACGGGATCTTGGACGTGTCGCCGTGGACGATGTCGACGTCCTCCACCGCGATGCCGAGCCGGCTCGCCACCACTTGCGCGAAGGTCGTCTCGTGCCCCTGTCCGTGCGAGTGCGAGCCGGTGAAGACCGTCACCTTCCCGGTCGGATGCACGCGGACTTCGCCGGCCTCGTACAGGCCGGCACGGGCCCCGAGCGCCCCGGCGATGTTCGACGGTGCGATCCCGCAGGCCTCGATGTAGCAGCTGTAGCCGATCCCGCGCAGCTTGCCGCGCGCCGCCGACTCGGCCTTGCGCTTCGCGTAGCCGGCGACGTCGCCGAGCTCGAGCGCCGCGTCGAGCGTCGCGTCGAAGTTCCCGGTGTCGTACAGGAGGGCGACCGGGGTCTGGTACGGGAAGCTCCGGATGAAGTTGCGCCGGCGGAGCTCGGCCGGATCGACCTTTAGTTCCCGCGCGGCGGTCTCGACCAGCCGCTCGACCACGTACGCGGCCTCGGGGCGCCCGGCGCCGCGGTAGGCGTCGACCGGCGCGGTGTTCGTGAACACCGCCGTCACCTCGCAGTAGATCTGCGGCGTCGCGTACTGGCCCGCGAGCAGCGTGGCGTAGAGGATGGTCGGGATGCACGAGGAGAAGGTCGACAGGTAGGCGCCGAGGTTCGCCGTGGTGTGGACGCGCATCGCCAGGAACTTGCCGTTCTTGTCGAGCGCGAGCTCCGCGGTCGTGACGTGGTCGCGGCCGTGCGCGTCCGATGTGAACGACTCCATGCGCTCCGCGGTCCACTTCACCGGCCGGTTCACCTGCCTGGACGCCCAGGTGACCACCACGTCCTCGCCATAGAGGTAGATCTTGGAGCCGAAACCGCCGCCGACGTCGGGGGCGACGACGCGCACCTTGTGTTCCGGCAGCCCGAGCACGAACGCGGTCATCAGCAGCCGCTCGACGTGCGGGTTCTGGCTGGTGACGTGGAGCGTGTAGCTCTCGTCGCCACGGCTGTAGGCCCCGACCGCCGCGCGCGGCTCGATCGCGTTCGGGATCAGCCGGTTGTTGACGAACTCGAGCCGGGTGACGTGGGCCGCGGCCTTGAACGCCTCGTCCACCTTCGCCTTGTCGCCGAGCGCCCAGACGTAGCACGTGTTGTCCGGCGCGATGTCGTGGATCACGGGCGCGCCCTTATTGCGCGCCGCCGCCGCATCGGTCACCGCCGGCAGGACCTCGTAGTCGACCTCAATGAGCTCGGCCGCGTCCTTCGCCTGGGGGTAAGTCTCGGCGATCACCACGGCAACGCGATCGCCGACGTAGCGCACCTTGCCCTGCGCGAGGACCGGGTAGGGCGGCTCTTTCATCGGCTGGCCGTTCACGTCGGTGATCAGCCAGCCGCACGGCAGGCCATTGACGCCGGCCTTGGCGATGTCGTCGCCGGTGTAGACCGCGATCACGCCGGGGGCCTTGGCCGCCTTGGCGGTGTCGACCTTCCTCAGCTTCGCGTGCCCGTGCGGCGAGCGCACGAAGACCGCGTACGAGGTGCGCTCGGGCACGACGTCGTCGGTGTACTGACCGGCGCCGATCAGGAATCGATAGTCTTCCTTGCGCTTCACCGAAGCGCCGATGAAATTCGTGCTGCCCATGGCGGAATCCTTTCGCTCTAGCGCATCGCCGCGACCTTCGGGGCCGCCGCGAGGATTGCCTTCACGATGTTGTGGTAGCCCGTGCAGCGGCAGAAGTTGCCGTCGAGCTCCGCGCGCACGACCGCCTCGGTCGGATTGGGGTGCCGCTTCACGAGGTCGATCGCGCTCAGCACCATCCCGGGCGTGCAGAACCCGCATTGCAGCGCGTGATGCTCGCGGAACGCCTCCTGCATCGGGTGGAGCGTGCCGTCGGTCGCGGCGACGCCCTCGATCGTCAGGATGTTGGCGCCCTCGGCCTGCAGCGCGAGGATGTTGCACGCCTTCACCGCGTTGCCGTTCATGTGGACGGTGCAGGCGCCGCACTGCGCCGTGTCGCATCCGACGTGGGTGCCGGTGAGGCGCAGGGCCTCCCGGATGAAGGTGACGAGGAGCGTCCGCTCCTCCACTTCGGCCGCGACCGGCTTGCCGTTCACGGTCATGGACACTTTGACTGGCATCTC
The DNA here is from genome assembly GCA_020848075.1 of Burkholderiales bacterium. Classification (GTDB taxonomy): domain Bacteria; phylum Pseudomonadota; class Gammaproteobacteria; order Burkholderiales; family SG8-39; genus JAABRB01. The sequence goes on along the minus strand of JADLAV010000017.1, from coordinate 53,407 downwards.
TCCTCCTCAGTGACAAGCGAAAGTCGATCTTGTTGCGGTGCGGCATCGTCGAATGCCGGGTCGGATGACCGGTAAACGGTGCGAAAACCCTCCTTCTGCCCAGGGTTTCGGGAAAGCGCGCGAGCCGCGGGACGGGCCCGCCGGGAGTGGTCAAATCCTAGCCCATGGGGTGCGCGAAAAGCAACCGCGACCGAAAAGGCGGCGCCGCGGCCTCCGACATGGCACGCGCCCGGCGCGCGGCGTAAAATGGTTTGGTCTCGCTCTGCACAACGAGGTGAGCCATGGACAGCGTCGATCTGGAAGTCATCCGGAGCGCGGCGAGCTGGGTCAAAGCCGGCCGCGGCGCGACGCTCGTGACGGTGGTGAGGACGTGGGGCTCCGCGCCGCGTCCGGTCGGCGCCATGCTGGTGATCCGCGACGACGGCCACGTGATCGGCTCGGTCTCGGGCGGCTGTGTCGAGGACGATCTCATCGACAAGGTGCGCGAGCGGAAGCTCGCGGCCGGAAGGCCCGGGGTCATCACCTACGGGGTCACCAAGGAGCAGGCCGAGCGCTTCCGGCTGCCCTGCGGCGGCACGCTCGTGCTCGCGCTCGAGCCGCTGTCGCAGGATTCGCAGATCGATACCCTCCTCGGCATGGTCGAGCGCCACGAGCTCGCGGCCCGCTTTCTCGACATGGAGACCGGCGCGACGCGGCTCGAGCCCGGCAACTGGGCGGACGTGCTCGAGTTCGACGGCAAGGTGTTGAAGACCGTGTACGGGCCGCGGTGGCGCCTGCTCATCATCGGCGCCGGGCAGCTGTCGCGCTATGTCGCGCAGTTCGCGCAGGCGCTCGACTATCACGTGACCGTCTGCGACCCGCGGGAGGAGTTTGCCGACGAGTGGAGCGTGCCCGGCGCGCCGCTGAACCGCGGCTATCCCGACGACGTGGTGCAGCAGATGAACCTCGACGGCCATTGCGCGGTCGTCGCGGTCACGCACGATCCGAAGCTCGACGACGCGGCGCTCCTCGAGGCGCTGAAGTCGCCGGCGTTCTACGTTGGCGCGCTCGGGTCGAAGAGGAACAGCGACGCGCGGCGCAGGCGGCTCCGGGGCTTCGACCTCTCCGCCGAGGAGATCGCGCGCCTGCGCGGGCCGGTGGGCCTAAACCTCGGCTGCAAGACGCCGCCCGAGATCGCGGTGGCGATCCTCGCCGAAATGACCGCGGTGCGCCACGGCGTGACGGTGCCGGAGCTCGTGGCGCCGGAGAAGGCGGAGAGCGCCGCCGGCTGCGTCATCGCCGAAGGCTGACGCGAAGCGCGGGTTCCGGGGCGGCGCGGCGCTCGGACGTGCCGTGAACGAGCCTGCCGTTCCGGCGCGCGGCCGCATCGTCGGCATCCTGCTCGCGGCCGGCAGCGCGTCACGCTTCGGATCCGACAAGCTGCTTCACCCGCTCCCGGACGGTGCGCCGATCGCCGCGGCCGCCGCTCGCAATCTGCGCGCAGCGCTCGATCCGGTGGTTGCGGTCGTGCGTCCCGGGAGCCCCGCGCTCGAGGGCGCGCTCGCCGATGCCGGTGTGACGGTCTCGCGCTGCCCCGATGCTGCCGCAGGCATGGGACATTCGCTCGCGCATGCGGTGCGCGCGACCGCGGATGCGGCCGGGTGGGTCGTCGCACTCGCGGACATGCCTTTCATCGCGCCGGCGTCGATTCGCCGCGTCGCCGACGCACTGGCCGCCGGTGCGCCGATCGCAGCGCCGCGCCATCGCGGCGAGCGCGGGCATCCGGTCGGCTTCGCGGCGCGCTACCGCGCGGCGCTCGAGGCGCTGGTCGGCGATGCGGGCGCGCGCGAGATCCTGCAGCGCGACCGCGATCTCGTCGTCATGCTCGACGTGGACGATCCGGGCGTGCTGCGGGACATCGACACGCCGGCCGACCTTAAGTGAGGGGCGACGGATGCGAATGTCGCGCCGGACGGCGAGGAGGCGCGGCGCCGCCGCTCCGCATACAATGCGCGCCCTGGCCGTATGATGCGTCGCACGGTGTTCGGAATCTCGGGAAGCCTCCTGGCTGCAGCGCTGGCCGGCAGTGCGCTGGCCGCGGGCACGCCGGCGTTCGCCCAGCTGCCGGCCGCGGTCGGCGGACAGCCGCTGCCTTCGCTCGCGCCCATGCTCGCCGAGGTGACAACGGCGGTCGTGAACATCCCGGTGGTGATGCGCACCCCGGAAGAGAACCCGCTCTTCGCCGATCCGTTCTTCCGGCGCTTCTTCGACTTGCCGGACCGGCCGCCGCGGGGCGAGCAGGCGGCCGGCTCGGGCGTGATCGTGGACGCAGCCAAGGGGCTGGTGATCACGAACTACCACGTCGTCAAGGACGCCCAGGAGATCGCCGTCGGCCTGATCCCGGTCGGCGAAGAGGTCGAGCTCGGCGTGCTGCGCGCCGGCGATCTCGTCATCGGCGTGAACCGCGCGCGCGTGCGCAGCGTTCCGGAGCTGTTCAAGCCCATGCGCGGCACCGAACGCCCCGTACGGCTCTCGCTCCTGCGCGGCGAGTACCGCATCACGCTGGTGGTCCGTTGATCGCCGGAGCGCGGGTGCCGTGCTGATGGCCGCGCGCACGGTCCGCTACCGCATTTTCCCGCGCTCGCCCGAGGCGCATCTCTTCGAGGTGAGCGTCACCGTCGATGCGCCGGATCCCGCCGGCCAGCGCTTCGTCCTGCCCGCGTGGATTCCCGGCAGCTACATGGTGCGCGAGTTTGCCCGCCACGTCGTCACGATCCGCGCCCGGCACGGGCGCCGGCCGGTGCGGCTGCGCAAGCTCGACAAGCACACGTGGCGTGCCGACCCCTGCGACGGGCCGCTCACCGTGACCGCCGAGGTGTATGCGTGGGATGCCTCGGTGCGCGGCGCGCACCTCGACACCACGCATGGGTTCTTCAACGGCGCCTGCGTCTTCCTGCGCGTCGTCGGCCATGACGCCGCGCCGTGCGAAGTCGAGATCGTCCCGCCGCGGGGGGCGCGCTATCGCGGGTGGCGCGTGGCGACCGCGATGCGGCGCAAGCGGGCGCCGCGGTACGGCTTCGGCACGTACGCGGCCGCCGGCTACGAGGAGCTGATCGACCATCCGGTCGAGATGGGCACGTTCGCGCTCGGACGGTTCACGGCGTGCGGCGTGCCGCACGAGATCGCGCTCACCGGTCGCCAAGACGCCGACCTGCCGCGGCTCGAGCGCGACCTGAGGCGACTGTGCGAGACGCACATCCGGTTCTGGGGCGAGCCTGCCCCGATGGATCGCTACGTGTTCCTCGTCACCGCGCTCGGGGAAGGCTACGGGGGCCTCGAGCATCGCGCGTCGACCGCACTCCTGTGCAGCCGCGACGACCTGCCGCGGCGTGGTGTGCGCGATGCGGGCGAGGCCTACCGGACGTTCCTCGGGCTCGCGAGCCACGAGTACTTCCACGCCTGGAACGTCAAGCGGATCCGGCCCGCCGCGTTCGCGCCGAGCGATCTCTCGGCCGAGAACTACACGGAGCTGCTGTGGGCGTTCGAGGGCGTCACGTCGTACTACGACGACCTCGCGCTTCGGCGCGCCGGCCTCATCACGGAGGCGGACTATCTCGTGATCCTCGGCCGCAGCGCGACCGCGCTCGCGCGCACGCCGGGGCGCCTGCGCCAGACGGTGGCCGAATCGAGCTGGGATGCGTGGATCAAGTACTACCGCCTGGACGAGAACTCGCCGAACGCGATCGTCAGCTACTACAACAAGGGCAGCCTGATCGCGCTTTGTCTCGACCTCGCGATCCGCCGCAGGACCCGCGGGAGGAAGTCGCTCGACGACGTGATGCGCGCGCTGTGGGAGCGGCATGGCCGGACCGACCGCGGGGTGCCCGAAGACGGCTTCGAGCGGCTCGCGGATGCCGTCACCGGGCTGCGCCTCGCCGCGTTCTTCGAGCGCGCGCTGCGCACGACCGCGGAGCTGCCGCTCGCGGCCGCATTGAGGAGCGTCGGGCTTCGGATCGTGAAGCGGCCGGCGGAGTCGCCTGCCGATCGCGGCGGACGGGCAGCCGCGAAGGGCGCGCGGGAGCTCGCGGGGCAGGCGAGCTTCGGGGCCCGGACCGAGACCGAAGGTTCAGAGCTCAAGCTCACGCACGTGCTGGACGGGGGCGCAGCGCAGCGGGCGGGGCTCGCGGCGGGTGACGTCGTCGCGGCGATCGACGGGCTGCGAACGACGCCGAAGACCTTTCCCCAGCTGATCGCGCGGCGGAGGCCCGGGGACCGCGTCCGCGTGCACGCGTTTCGGCGTGACGAGCTGCGCGAGTTCGACGTCGTGCTCGATGCCGCACCGGCGGACACCTGCGTGGTCGAGGTCGCTCCCCGCGACGGCGGGGCGCCGCGCCGCCGCCGTCGGGCTTGGCAGCAGGGGTAGCGCCGGAGGATCAGCCCGCCGAGAGCTTCACCAGCGCGAGCGTCAGGTTGTCGCCCTTGCCATTTGCCCGGCCGCGTGCGCCGGTGATGAGCATCTCGGCGGCCTTGCGCGGCGGCAGCGTCGACAGAATCTTGCCGAGCTCGGCATTGGAGAAATAATCCCACAGCCCGTCGGAGCACAGCAGGAACGTGTCGCCGTCGGCGAGCGGCCGCGTCCCGCCGAACGTCGGTTCGGGCTGCTCGGCCTGTCCGAGCGCCTGGAGGAGCAGGTTGCGGTTCGGGTGCGCGTGCCGGTCGGCTTCCTTGATCTGCCCGTCCCGAACGAGCTGCTCGACCAGCGAGTGATCCGGCGTCCGGTGCATGAGCTTCGCGCCGCGGAAGTGGTACAGGCGGCTGTCGCCGACGTGTCCCCAGTCGGCGCCGTCCGGCTGCAGCACCATCGCGACGAAGGTGCTGTGCGGCTCCTCTTCGGTGAGGGTCCGGTTCAGCTTGATCACCGTGTGCGCCTCGTTGATGATCTCGCGCAGCAGTTGTTCGGGCGTCTCGTCTCGCGGCGAATAGCTCTCGAACAGATTGGTGGCTGTCCGGATGACCTGTTCTGCCGCCGCCGCGCCGCCCGTGTAGCCGCCGGCGCCGTCGGCGAGCACGACGAGCGCGGTTCCCTTCACGCGCTTGCTCGGGACGATCGCGACCCGGTCCTGCTGCTCCTTGCGGTCGCCGATGTGCGTTCCGGTGGTGGCGTCGAGCGAGAGAGCCATCTTGGTGGTCCAGTCGGGTGGCCGGGGCCGGAATCCGGGCTCACCCCGCGGCGCGGCTCGCAGTGCGATTCGTGGAGTTGTTCATGGAATGCCGTTTTTGCCCCGCGGTGCGCCGTGCGCCGATCCACTAGAATGCCGCTGGATTATGCGCCGCGGCGAGCGCGGTGCGCAGGCATTTTTCCCGCGGTCCGCGGTTTCGCAACCATGCACGGGTGGCGGAATCGATCGCTGGCCGGCTCACGCGCGAGTTCCAGGAAGTGATACCCGATGTGAGACCCGACGAGACGTCGCTGCTGCTGATCCGTCACGGCGAGACGCGGTGGAACCAGGAAGGACGCGTTCAGGGCTGGTGCGACAGCCCGCTCACCGCAGCGGGCATTGCGCAAGCACACTTGCTCGCCGCACGGCTCGCGCACGAGCGGCCCGACCGACTCTACGCGAGCGATCTCGGGCGCGCGCGGGCGACCGCAGCGCCGATCGGCGCGCGCCTCGGGCTCGCGGTCGAGATCGATGCCCGCCTGCGCGAGCGCGCCTACGGGGTTCTGGAGGGCCGGACGTGGGCCGAGGCGGAGCAGCTCCACCCGGAGGCATATGCGCGCGTTGCTGCGCGTGATCCGGGGTTCGTCGTTCCCGGCGGCGAGAGCGCGCAGGCGTTTCACGCGCGCGTGGTCGAAGCCCTGGAGCGCATCGCCGCGGCGCACCGCGGCAGGCGGGTCGCGGTGGTCGTGCATGGCGGCGTCCTCGGGATCGTCTTCCGGTACGCATCGGGCCTGCCGCTCGATGCGCCGCGCACCTATACGCTGGCGAATGCTTCGGTCAATTACCTGCGCCACGACGGCAGGCGGCTCGCGATCGAGCGGTGGGGCGACGTCGCGCACCTTGCGACGGAACGGGAGTCCGCGCGATGAGCGCCGCGGACGGCGAGCCCGCCGTCGGCTACGCGGATGTCGCAGCGGCCGCCGCGCGGCTCGCCGGCGTCGCGCACCGCACGCCGGTCATGACCTCGCGCACGGTGAATGCGCGCACGGGGGCCGAGGTGTTCTTCAAGTGCGAGAGCTTCCAGCGCGCGGGTGCGTTCAAGTTCCGCGGCGCCTACAACGCGCTGGCGCGGCTCGGCGCGGCCGAGCGGGCGCGCGGCGTGCTGGCGTTCTCCTCGGGCAACCATGCGCAGGCCGTCGCGGCTGCCGGCCGGTTGCTCGGCGTGCGCGCCGTCGTCGTGATGCCCGAGGATGCGCCGTCGGTCAAGCTCGCCGCGACCCGCGCCTACGGCGCGGAGGTGGTCACCTACGACAAAAAAGTCACGGATCGGGAGGTCCTTGGGGCGAGTATCGCGGCCGAGCGCGGCCTCACGATCGTCCCGCCGTTCGACCATGCCGACGTCATCGCGGGGCAGGGGACCGCGGCGAAGGAGCTCTTCGAGGACATCGGGCCGCTCGACGTGCTGTTCGTCCCGTGCGGTGGCGGGGGATTGATCTCCGGATCCGCGCTGGCCGCGGCGCACCTCGCGCCGGCCTGCCGCGTGATCGGGATCGAGCCGGCCGCCGGTGACGACGCGACCCGCTCGTTCCGGACCGGCACGCTCCAGAGCTGCCGTAATCCCGAGACCATCGCCGACGGGGCCAGAACGCATTCTCTCGGCAAAATTACCTTCCCATTGGTGCTCCGGCACGTTCACGATATGGCTACCGTGACCGACCCGGAGCTGTTGGACGCGATGCTGTACCTTTGGGAGCGCATGAAGATCGTCGTCGAACCCACCGGCGCGCTCGGCGCTGCCGGGCTGTTCGAAGGCAAGGCCGACGTGCGGGGCAAGCGCGTCGGCGTGCTGATCTCCGGCGGCAACGTGGATCTCGCTTCGTTGTGCAGGGCCCTCTGACGGCGTGTCGGGCGTAATGGCAAAGGCTGACGAGCGCACGGCGGACCGCGGCGCCCCGCCGATCGGAACGCTGTTCCGCAGCCGGCTTCGCACCCTCCTCGTGGCCCTGGTGGCGGCTGCAGCGATCGCGGCCCTATGTGCAGTCACCGGAAACTCGCCCAGCCTCACCGCGTTCTATGCGGTTCCCGTGCTGATCGCTGCGTGGGGCGGGGGCTTCTCCGGCGGGCTCGGAATGGCGGTGCTTGCGGGCGCGGCGACCGTCGTGATCGGGCTCGTGATCGGCCACCCGCACTCGAGCAACTTCGCGTTCGAGCTCGATGTGCTCGCGCACACCGGCCTGCTCATGGTCATCGGTGCGCTGGCGGCTGGCCTGCGCACGGCGACCGACCGCGCCCGCGCAACCACCCGTACCGACGTGGTGACGAGCGTCATGAACCGGCTCGGGTTCACCGAGCGCTTCGGGATCGAGCTCGATCGGCATCAGCGCTATCGCCGGCCGTTCACGCTGGTGCTCGTGCACTGCGATGGCCTGACGCATCTCACGGCGGCCGGCGCCGAGCGGCCGGTCCGCATCATCGGCCGCTCGCTCGGCGCGAGCGTGCGGCGCACCGACGCCGTCGCGCGATTGCACGAGGACGTGTTTGCCGTGCTTCTCCCCGAGACCGGGCGCGACAATGCCCTCCTCGTCGCGCAGATGCTGCGCGACAGGCTGGAGCATGACCTGCGCCACGACGGGTACCCGATGGGATTCGGCTTCGCGCTGGTCACCTACCTCGAGCCCCCCGCGGCGGTGGACGAGGCGGTCGCCACCGCGGAGCAGCTCCTTGCCGAGGCCCGCACCGCGGGGAAGAACCGCACGCGCGAGCTGGTGATCGGCGCCGCCTCGACCGCCGTTCCCTGAAAAGCCTGGTGCCGTCATTCCCGCGCAGGCGGGGAGGCGTGCGTCGCCCGGCCGGGCGCTGCCGCACGGGTCGATGACGCGAGGCGCCCGAACGCGGGCCCGGCCTTACCCCGCCCGGATCCACACCTGCCAGCGCTCCTTGCCGGCGAATACGGGAATGGATTCCTGCGCGGCCGCGTCGGCGACGCGGGCGAACGCGCCTTCGAGCAGGGGTTCCAGCTCGCCGGGACGCAGCCCGAATGGCGGGCCGCGCTCGCTTTCGCTCCAGAAGAAATAACCGGCAAGCGCGCCGCCCGGACGGAGCACCTCGGCGATCCGCGCAGCGTACGCCGGCCAGAGCCGCCGCGGCAGGGCGCACAGGAACGCGCGCTCGTAGACGAGATCGAAAGGCGCGCCGAGATCGGCCGTGAAGAAATCACCCTGGTGCAGCACGCCCGCCCACTCGCCGAGCACGCGGCGGGCGGCGGCGAGCGCGGCGTCGCTGAAGTCCAGCGCGATCACCTCGTGCCCGGCCTCGGCGAACGCGCGTGCCTCGTAGGCGCTGCCGCAGCCCGGAATCAGCACGCGCCGTCGCGGCGCGAGGCCGGCGACGAGCGTCCGCACTTCCGGTGGCGAGCGCCCGGCATCCCACGGCGTGACCTCCTCGCGGTAGCGCTTCTCCCAGAACTCGGGCCCGGCGGGATCCTGCTTGGGCGCCGGTTTGCCGAACGTCTCAGCCATTCGGGCGCCCTCACGCCGGATGCGCGATCGCGCGCAGGCCGCCCGGATCGAGGATCTCGATCTGCTCGCGCGAGAGCGCGACCAGGCCCTGGTCGGCGAAGCTGCGCAGGAGCCGGCTCACGATCTCGCGCACGCTGCCGAGCTCGTCAGCGAGCTGCTGGTGCGTGGTCCGGATGATCTTCCCCTTGCCGAGGAGCAGCGCAGCGAGGCGCTGATCGAGCCGATGGAACGCAACCGCCTCGACGAGCTGCATCAGGTCGGAGATGCGTTCCGCGAAGAGGCCGAACACGTAGGCGCGGAAGGGCTCGTGCTCGGTGACGAGCCGGTTGAAGATCGGCGCAGGCAGCGTGACGAGCGTCGTGTCCGATTCCGTGACGCCGCGCGCCGCGTACGGGGCGTGGCCGAGCAGGCAGCTCGACGTCATCACGCAGGCGTCGCCCGGCACCACGCGGTAGAGCTGCAGCTCGCGCCCGTTCGGTGCGGTCTTGCTCACCCGCACGGTGCCCTCGAGCAGGAGCGGAAAGGCCATGCACGGGTTCTTCTCGTCGAACATGACGGTGCCGGCCGGGACGGTGACGACCGGCGTCTCGTCGAGCAGCGCATCGAGCCGCCCGGGCGGCAGCGAGGCGAAGGGCGGGTAGAGCGCGGTCAGGCGCTCCTTGACCTGGGCGCGGTCCATCGGCGGCTCAGTCGGCGTAGAACGGTTCAGGCGGGAAGCTTACCTTGACCACCACGCCTTCGACATCCTCCCGGTTCGACGCGCTCGCCCGGCCGCCGTGGAACTCGGCGATCAGGCGCACGATGTAGAGGCCGAGACCGAGATGCGGCGCGCCGCCGGCGCGCGCCGGGCGCACCGAGACCATGGATTCGAACAGCCGGCCGCGCATCTCGTCGGGCAGCGGCGGACCCTCGTTCGCCACCGTGAGCGTGGTCTCGGTCTCGGTCCGGGCGAGCCGGATGACGATCGGCGCCTCGGCCCGCCCGAAATCCACGGCATTGGCGACCAGCTTGTCGAGCATCTGCGCGACGAGCTCCGGGGCGCCGAGGACTGTCGGGGCGCCCTCCGGCAACCGGAGATCGAACCGGCGCGCGGGATACACGCCGCGATAGCCCGCGACGCATCCCGACACCACGCGCGCGAGGTCGAAGCGCTCGCGCTCCGCCTCCCGCAGGAGATGCTCGAGGCGGGTGGCCTCGGACATGCTGGCGAGGATGTGGCCCAACCGGTCGATGCCTTCCCGCGCGCGCTCGATGTACACGCGGGACTCCGAGGCGAGCGGAGCCTCCGCGAGGTTCTCGAGCGAGGTCCGCACGACCGCGATCGGGGTCCGCAGCTCGTGCGACAGGCGCGAGCCCATCGCTTTGTGGTAGGCCGCGTACTCGCCGAGCCGGTCGAGCGCCGCCGCAAAGCTCCGCGAGAGGTCTCCCACCTCGTCCGCTGCGGTCGACGGTTGCAGCTTTCCGGTCACCCGCCCGTGCGCGTCGATCGCCGCCTCCGCGCCGTCGCGCAGCCGGCGGATGCGCCCGGACAGCCGCGAAGCGAAGACGAAAAGGGCGAGCGAGCCGACCAGCAGCACGGCGAGCACCAGACTGAACAGGCGCTCGAACGCCCGGTTGCGCTCGGCGAGCACGGCGTTCGTGGTCTCCTCGACGACGACCGCGCCCCGCACCTCGAGGGCGACCCAGATCGGGTGCGCCGCCGAGACGATGACCGCGCGCTCGTCGGGGGTCGACCGGCGACCGTTGGACGGGATGCCGGTGAGCGCGCGCTGGACTTCGCGGAACCGCCCGACGGCCTCCGCGGGGAGTTCCTCGGCGAAGTCCTCGCGCGGCTGTGTCAGCACCAGGTGGTAGACCGGCGCGAGCAGGCGCGATTCGACGAACGACCAGATGCTGCCGAGCGCGGAGGGGTCGCGCTCGGGTTCACCGGGAGCGCGCCGCAGTCCGCCCGCCACGGCGAGCACGCGCAAGTTGCGGTCGACAACCCAGATGCGCGCGGTGGACCGGGCGAGCCCGGCGAGGATCTGCTCGATCTCGGCATTGCTTCCGGGGCGGGCCGCGTAGCGCGGCGGCGCCGGCAGAAGCGGCGGGGCGGTCGGATCGAGGTCGTCGTCCCCGCGCGCCTCGCTCGCGGTGGCGAGGTCGGCGCCGGGCCGCTCGAAGAGGCTGGGCCGCTCGTGCAACGCGGTCGCCACCGCCTGCGCGGTCCCGGCGAGCTTCTGCTGCTGGGCCTCGCGCAGGAACCGCTCGAGCTCGCTCATGTACGCGTAGCCGAGCCACGGGATGAGCAGAAAGACGCTCGAGGCCGCCAACAGCTTGGCCCGGATGCCGAGCGCGAACCGCCGTTTCATGCCCCGGATTCTCTCCAGCGATAGCCCATGCCGTAAACGGTATCGATCGCGTCGAACGCGGGGTCCACTGCCTGGAACTTGCGCCGGATGCGCTTCACGTGCGAGGTGATGGTGGCGTCGTCGACCACCAGGTTGGCCTCACTCATGAGGCTGTCGCGGTTCTTCACGTGGCCCGGGTAGCGCGCGAGCGCGTGCACCATCCAGAACTCGGTGAGCGTGAGCTCGACCGGGGCGTCGTTCCAGCGCGCGGCCATGCGCTTCAAGTCGAGCGTGAGCGCGCCGCGCCGGAGGACTTCGTCGTTCGCCGGCGGCGCGCTCAGGATGTCGGTGCGCCGGAAGAGCGCCGCGATGCGGGCGAGCAGATGCGGCAGGCTCACGTCCTTGGTGAGGTAGTCGTCCGCACCCATGCGCAGCCCGGCGATCACGTCGAAATCGCTGTCCCTCGCCGTGAGGAAGATGATCGGCAGCGTGGCCGACATCGCTCGCAGGTCGCGGCACAGGGCGAACCCCCCGTCGATCTCCTCGCCGAGGCCGATGTCGATGATGGCGAGGTCCGGCAGGCGGGTCCGGAACGCCTCCGTGGCTGCGCTCCGGTCGGCGTGGGTCTTCACGTCGTAGCCCTGCCTGCGCAGGACATCGGCATAATTCTCACGGATCGCAGGTTCGTCCTCGACGATGGCGATGCGGCGGCTCATGATCGCGCTGGCAAGGGTTGAGAGGCGTGGAGGGGCGTGGAGAGGCGCGCGTGGCCGACTATAGCGCGCGCTGCGCCGCCCGGGCCTGGACTGGGACCGCCCCGGGACCAATTGCCAGAATGTTGCCAGATTTGATCGCTAGGCTTCCCCGGGTCGTCCCGCGGGCGACCCGGGCGGTGCGCCAGAATCCATCGTGCGCCGGCACCGATCGAAGTGGGCACTTCGGGGTGCAGGACCCGACGGAGCGATGGAGAACGCGATGACGATCGAAGGGACGAAGGACGCCGCGCTGCGCGCGGCCTCGGGGCGGATGTGCAAATGAGGATCGACGGAATCGTGCACAACGAGACGATCACGCACCCGCTGCGGCAGCCGCGGGTGTGGCTGGATTTCGGCAAGCTGGTCCTGGCGGCCGTCGTTCAGGGCGTGGTGGTGAGCGCGATCGTCGCGCTCGTGGTGATGGTCCTCGCCTCGGGCGCGGTCGCCGAGCCTGCCGACGCCCGGGATGCCGCGGGACCGGCTGCCGCCGCGGTGGGGCCGGGCGCCCTCGAGGCGCAGCGCACGCCCTGAGCGCCGGCGACCCTCCCGAGCGGGGAGGACCCGTCGGCCGGCCCGGCAGTCGGCGCGCGAGCCCCCCCGTTGCGCCGGGGCGCGGCCGAGTCTTCCCCGCTCTGGAGCACGCGCCGCACCGAAGGGGCGGCGCCAGCGCCCGGCGCGCACCACTACAGGGTCTGCCACGTTCATCCGCGCGAGCGTTGAGCCGTTCCGACGGCTGAGACGAGCACCGCGCCGATTCGGTGCGGTGCAGCATGGTAGACTATGGGCGCGTTTTTCCGCCGCGCAACCCATGTTCCAGAAGAACGACACGCTGGCCGCAGTCGATCGAGAGATCTGGCAGGCCATTCAGGACGAGGTCCGCCGCACCGAGGGCTACCTGTCGCTGATCGCATCGGAGAACTATGCCAGCCCCGCGGTGCTCGCCGCGCAGGGCTCGCTGATGACGAACAAGTACGCGGAGGGCTATCCCGGGAGGCGCTATTACGGGGGCTGCGAGTTCGTCGATGCCGCGGAGTCCCTCGCCATCGAGCGAGCGCGCAAGCTCTTCCACGCCGAGTACGCGAACGTCCAGCCGCATTCGGGCGCGCAGGCGAACCAGGCGGTGATGTCCGCGGTCCTCCAGCCCGGCGACACGATCCTCGGGATGTCGCTCGCGCATGGCGGGCATCTCACGCACGGCGCGCCGGTCAACTTCTCGGGCAAGCTCTACCGGGCGTTCGGCTACGGCCTGAACGAGAAGGAGGAGATCGACTACGACCAAGTCGAGCACCTCGCCAAGGGCCACAAGCCGAAGCTGATCATCGCCGGCGCCTCGGCCTATGCGCTCGCGATCGACTGGAAGGCGTTCCGGCAGATCGCCGACGCGGTCGGTGCGGCTCTGATGGCCGACATCGCGCACTATGCCGGCTTGATCGCCGCCGGCTACTACCCGAGCCCGGTCGGCATCGCGGACTTCATCACGACCACCACGCACAAGACCCTGCGCGGGCCTCGCGGCGGCATGATCCTCGCCTCCGGAGAGCATGCGAAGTCGCTGAACGCTTCGGTGTTCCCCGGCCTCCAGGGCGGACCGCTCATGCACGTGATCGCCGCCAAGGCGGTCGCCTTCAAGGAAGCGATGCAGAAGGAGTTCAGGCGCTACCAGGAGGAGGTGATCGCGAATGCGCGCGTGATGGCGAAGGTGCTCGCGGAGCGCGGCTACCGCATCGTGTCCGGCCGCACGGACAGCCATCTCTTTCTCGTGGACCTGCGCGGCAAGGGCATCACCGGGAAGGCCGCGGAGAGCGCGCTCGGGCGTGCGCGGATCACCGTGAACAAGAACGCGGTGCCGAACGATCCGGAGAAGCCTGCCGTCACCAGCGGCATCCGTATCGGCACGCCCGCGATGACCACGCGCGGTTTCACCGAGCTCGAGGCCGAAGCGGTGGCGCGCCTGATCGCCGCAGTGCTCGATGCGCCGTACGACGAAGCCAACGTGGACCGCGTCGGCAGCGAGGTCGCCGAGCTCTGCGCAAGGTTTCCGGTGTATCCCGGTGAAGTGCCCGTACTGCAAAGCTGACGAAACGGCGGTGGTGGACTCGCGCCTGTCCGAGGACGGCGTGAGCGTGCGCCGCCGCCGCGAGTGCAGCAAGTGCGGCAAGCGCTTCACGACGTACGAGCGGGTCGAGCTCTCCATGCCGGTGGTCGTCAAGGCGAACGGCCATCGGGTGCCCTTCGACCGGGAGCGGATCCGCACCGGTTTCATGCGCGCGCTCCACAAGCGGCCCGTGCCCACCCAGTACGTGGACGACGCCATCGATCGCATCGAGCAGCGCGTGATGGCGATCGGCGAGAAGGAAATCAGCTCGCGCGTCATCGGCGAGATGGTGATGCGCGAGCTGAAGAAGATGGACGACGTGGCCTACATCCGGTTCGCGTCGGTCTACGAGGACTTCCAGCGGGTCGACGACTTCCGCGAGAAGATCCGCGAGGTGAAGCGCCCCGGCCGCCGCGCCCGGCGCCCGGCCGCCGCGAAGTAGCGAGGGCTGCCGGCAGCGCCACGCGGCGACGGCGCGGGACGCGGGAGCGGCAAGGACGCGATGCCGGCCTCGAACATGTTCACTGCGAGCGATCACGAGCACATGGCGCACGCGCTGCGGCTCGCCGAGCGCGGCCTCTACACGACCACCCCGAATCCCCGCGTCGGCTGCGTGATCGTGCGGGGCGGCGCGGTCGTCGGCGAGGGCTGGCACACGCGCGCGGGCGAGCCGCACGCCGAGGTCATCGCGCTGCGCGCGGCGGGCGAGCGCGCTGCCGGCGCGACCGCGTATGTCTCGCTCGAGCCCTGCAGCCACCATGGGCGCACGCCGCCGTGCGCCGGGGCGCTCGTCGCGGCGAAGGTGCGGCGCGTGGTTGCCGCCATGCGGGATCCGAACCCGAAGGTCGCGGGCGACGGGTTTGCCGAGCTGCGGCGCGCGGGCATCAAGGTGGGCGTCGGCGTTCTGGAGGATGCCGCGCGCGAGCTGAACATCGGCTTCGTCGCGCGCATGATCCGGGGCCGCCCATGGGTGCGGCTGAAAGTGGCCGCCTCCCTCGACGGTCGGACCGCGCTCGCCGACGGCCGCAGTCGATGGATCACCGGACCCGATGCGCGGCGCGACGGCCATGCGTTCCGCGCGCGGGCGTGCGCCGTCCTGACCGGCATCGGCACGGTCCGCGACGACGACCCGCAGCTGACGGTGCGCGACGTCCCGACCACGCGGCAGCCGCTGCGCGTGCTGGTGGACAGCCGGCTGGAGGTGCCGCCCGCGGCGCGCCTGCTCGCGAGCGGCAGCGCGCTCGTGGCCGCGGCGGTGCAGGACGGGGCCAAGGCCGCGACGCTGGCCGCCCGCGGCGCCGAAGTGGTCGTGCTTCCCGATGCATCGGGCAAGGTCGACCTCGCCGCGCTGATGGGCGAGCTTGCGCGTCGCGGCATGAACGAGGTGCACGTCGAGGCGGGCGTCAAGCTGAACGGCGCGCTGCTGGCGGCGGGTCTCGTCGATGAGCTCGTCGTCTATCTCGCGCCCCGCCTGATCGGCGACTCTGGACAGGGCATGTTCGCCCTGCCGCCGCTCGCCGGCCTCGATCGCGCGCCGCGCTTGGAACTGCGCGACGTGCAGCGGATCGGCACCGACCTGCGGATGATCCTGAGGACGGCGGGTGCTGCGGAATTCTCGCCGGCGGCGCGCGGCGCGTAGTACTCTCCTGCCGCTGCAGTGCGGCGCAGCCGCCGGCGCAAACCCCTCATGTTCACCGGAATCGTCACCGCAGTCGGACGCATCGAGCGCGCGACCCCGAGCGAAGCCGGGTTGCGCCTCACGATCGACGCGGGTGCCCTCGACATGCGCAACGTGGCCATCGGAGATTCGATCGCCGTGAACGGCGTCTGCCTGACGGTCATCGCGGCCGCCGGCGCGCGCTTCGACGTGGACGTCTCGCAGGAGACGATCGCGTGCACGGTGGGGCTCGGCGCGCCCGGCGAAGTGAACCTGGAGAAATCGCTCACGCTCGCCGACCGCCTCGGCGGGCATCTCGTCACGGGCCATGTGGACGGCGTGGGCGAGGTGATCGCGTTCGATGCGGTCGGCGACAACCGCCGGCTGCGCGTGCGCTCGCCGGCGGCGCTCGCCAAGTACATCGCGCGCAAGGGTTCGGTCGCCGTGCAAGGCGTGAGCCTCACGGTGAATCAGGTGGCCGGGGCCGAGTTCGAGGTCAACCTGATCCCGCACACGCTCGATGCGACGACGTTGAAGCGTCTCGCACCGGGCGCACGGGTCAATCTGGAAGTGGACCTGATCGCCCGCTACGTCGAGCGGATGCTCAGCGCGGGCCGCGACTGAGCGCGGCTGGCCGGTCCAGCAAAGGCAAGCGAGGCGCTCAGCCGCGGAAGGTGAGCGGCTGCAGGTCGGAGAACGCGAGCCCCTGCGCGTAGCTCACGCCCATTTCCTCGAGATGGCGCAGCGCGGTCGGGCATTCGACGCGCTCCGCGACGGTGTGCACGCCGGTGGTCCGGCAGACGCGATGCACCGCTGCGACGCGCGCGGAGATCTGCGGGTTCTGCAGCAGATCGCGGACGAGCGATCCGGAAATCCGCACGAACTCCGCGCGCAGCATCTTCATGGCTGCGAGCGAATCCGAACCGCAAGTCGAGCCGCCCACTGCGAACCGGCAGCCGAGGTCGGCAAGGTCCGCGATGCCCGGCTGGGCCTCGGCGGGCAGGCGATTCGCCACCGACTGCGGGATCTCGAGGCACAGGACGCGCGGATCGAGGTCGCGCGTGGCGAGCGCGTTGGCGACGAACCCTGCGAAGTCGAGATCGAGCAGCGCGTCCTCGGAGACGCTGACGTTGAGGATCACCTCGCGGGCGGGCCGCGCGCTGCGACACCAGTCGAGGGCCCGTTCGACGATGCGCCGGTCGAGCGCCGCCATGAGGCGATCGTCCTCGATCCAGGCGAGAAACGCGCCCGGGGCGGTCTGCCCGTCTTCCTCGCCGCGCAGGCGGATCGAAACGTCGAGCAGCATTGGGGCCGCGGTCGCGGCTGCGAGTCGCACGACCTCCTGACAGTGGAGGATCAGCGCATCATCGGCGAGCAACGCGGGACGTGGCGGCGATGAGGACAACGCGGCCAGCCGTGCCGCGCTCGGGCGCGCGATGCCGTCCGGCGCGCCCGCTGCAGCGCCCACCGGGACGAAGGCGTGTTCGGCGGATGGCGGCAAGCTGCGGGCAAGGAGCATCGCTAAACGGTCACGGGTTCGGCTCGAGCGCCAAGCGCACCCGAGCTGCGAGCGAAACCCAGCCTATCCGTCCGCCGCGCGCAATAGAAGAGTTTCTCCACGGATTTAACAGAAGTTTGCAATTGGGGGGGGCCGCTCGCCGCGGGCGGTGCGGCGGCCGGCGGGCCGCGGTCGCGTCCGGCTACGGTGGATTGTGCGATGCGATAATCCGTGACATGCGTTCCCTGGGACAGCGCTGGGTGGCATGCAACGGCGACCCACGTCATGCGGGCCGTGCCCGCTGGCGGGCGCCGCGGAAAACGCGGTTGCGTTGCGCTCGCTGATGGCCCGCGGAGCGGTCCCGGCCGCATCCGACGGTCGGCGGCCGCGGTTTTCACCGCTCGAGATCGAGCGGCGCCGCGCTGGCCTGCCGCGCCCGGAGTTCCCGCCGGAGCTGCCGGTCAGCGAACGCCGCGCGGAGATCGAGCGCGCGATCCGGAATCACCAGGTCGTCGTGGTGTGCGGCGAGACGGGTTCGGGGAAGACCACGCAGCTACCGAAGATCTGCCTCGCGATCGGCCGCGGCGCTGCCGGACTGATCGGCCACACGCAGCCGCGCCGGATCGCCGCGCGCGCCACGGCGGCGCGCATCGCGCACGAATTGAAGAGCGAGCTCGGGCGACACGTCGGCTACAAGATCCGGTTCACGGACCGTACCAGCCCGTCGACCTACGTGAAGCTGATGACCGACGGGATCCTGCTCGCCGAGACGCACGGCGATCCGGAGCTCCGCCAGTACGACACCATCATCATCGACGAGGCGCACGAGCGCAGCCTGAACGTCGACTTCCTGCTCGGCTATCTGCGCCAGCTCCTGCCGCGGCGGCCCGATCTCAAGGTCATCGTGACCTCCGCGACGCTGGACGCCGACCGGTTCGCGCGGCACTTCGCGGGCGCGGGCGGCGTGCCGGCGCCCGTGATCGAGGTGTCCGGACGGCTGTATCCGGTCGAGATCCGCTATCGCCCGTTCCAGACCGACGAGGACGCCGAGGTCGACCTCAACCGCTCGATTGCGGACGCGATCGACGAGCTCGCGCGCACCGGTCCGGGCGACGTGCTCGTGTTCCTGCCCGGCGAGCGCGAGATCCGCGAGGCCGCGGAGGCCCTGCGCAAGCACCATCCGCCGCAGACCGAGATCCTGCCGCTCTATGCGCGCCTCTCGGCGCCGGAGCAGGAACGCGTGTTCAGGGCGCACGGGGGCCGGCGGATCGTCCTCGCCACCAACGTTGCCGAGACCTCGCTCACGGTCCCGGGGATCAGGTACGTGGTCGACGCTGGCCTCGCGCGCGTCAAGCGCTACAGCTACCGCAACAAGGTCGAGCAGTTGCAGGTGGAGCGGATCTCGCAGGCGGCCGCCACGCAGCGGGCGGGCCGGTGCGGCAGGGTCCAGGCCGGCGCCTGCATCCGCCTCTACGACGAGGAGGACTTCGCCCGCCGGCCCGCGCACACCGATCCCGAGATCCTGCGCTCTTCGCTCGCCGCGGTCATTCTGCGCATGAAGGCGCTCGGTCTGGCCGCGATCGAGGCGTTTCCGTTTCTCGACGCGCCGGCGCCGAAGGCGATCGCCGACGGCTACGCGCTGCTCGCCGAGCTCGGCGCGGTCGACGACGCGCGCGAGCTGACCGAAGTCGGCCGCCAGCTCGCCAAGCTTCCCGTGGACCCGCGCATCGGGCGCATGGTGCTCGCCGCGCAAGAGGAGGGCGCCCTTGCGGAAGCGCTCGTCATCGCGGCGGCGCTCACCGTGCAGGATCCGCGCGAGCGGCCGCTCGAGCGCTCGCAGGCGGCCGACGAGGCGCACCGGCGCTTCGCCGAGGAGCGCTCGGATTTCCTTACGTACCTCAAGCTCTGGGCGTTCTTCGACGAGGCCCTGCACCGCGAGTCGAACCGCAAGCTGCACCGCCTGTGCCGCGAGCACTTCCTCTCCTTCAGCCGCATGCGCGAGTGGCGGGACGTCCACTCGCAGCTGCGGGAGCTCGCGGCCGAAACGGGCGCCAGGGCGGGCGAGCTCCGCACGGCGGCGCAAATCGCCTCCTCCCCGCCGCTCTTCGCCCAAGTGCACCGGGCGCTGCTCGCCGGGCTGCTCGGCAACGTTGGCCTGAAGGCCGAGGACGGCAGCTTCCAGGGCGCGCGCGGCATCAAGTTCTGGATCCATCCGGGCTCGTCGCTCGCGAAGAAGCAGCCGCGGTGGATCATGGCCGCGGAGCTCACCGAGACGGTGCGCCTTTACGCTCGCGCCGTGGCGGGCATCGACCCGGAATGGATCGAGCAGGTCGGCGCGCATCTGCTGAAGCGCGCGCAGAGCGATCCACACTGGGAGAAGAAGCCGGCGCAGGTGGTCGCGCTCGAGCGCGCCACGCTCTACGGGCTGCCGGTGTACGTGAACCGCCGGGTCCACTACGCGCCGTTCGACCCGCAGGGCGCGCGCGAGATATTCATCCGCGAGGCGCTGGTGGCCGGCGAGTACGAGAGCCGGGCGCCTTTCTTCCTGCACAACCGGCGCCTCGTGCGCGAGATCGAGGCCCTCGAGCACAAATCGCGCCGTCCGGACGTGCTCGTGGACGATGCGCTAATCTTCGCGTTCTACGACAGTGCGATTCCCGCCGGCATCTGCAACGGCGCCGGGTTCGAGGCCTGGCGACAGAAGGCCGAGGCGAAGAATCCGCACCTCCTCTTTCTGCGGCGCGAAGACCTGATGCGCCACGAAGCGGCTGGCATCACGACCGCCCAGTTCCCGCACCAGCTCGAGATGGCCGGGCGCGCCTTTGCCCTCGAGTACCTGCACGATCCGGGTGGTCCGCGCGACGGCCTCACGATGACCGTACCGCTCCTCGCGCTCAACCAGGTGAGCGCGCCGCGCTGCGAGTGGCTGGTGCCCGGGCTCCTCAAGGACAAGGTGCAGCGGCTTGCGAAGTCGCTGCCGCAGAAGCTGCGCCACCGGCTCGGTCCGCTGCCGGAGCTCGCCGCGCGCTTCGTCGCCGACGTGCTCCCGTCCGACACACCGCTCGCCACGGCGATCGCACGATTCGTGCGCGCGGAGCTCAATCTCGAGGTGCCGCTCGACGCCTTCCGGCCGGAGACGCTGCCCGCGCATCTCGCGATGAACTTCCGCGTGGTCGACGAGCACGGCCGCCAGCTCGCGATGGGGCGGAGCCTGGCACAGCTGCGCGCCGAGCTGGGCGCCAGGGCGGTCGAGCAGTTCAGCGCGATCGCGAAGCCCGCAGCGGCTGATCGGGAAGGCAAGGGCAGCGGCGCCACCGACTGGGAATTCGGCACGCTCGAGGAGATCATGGAGATCCGCGACGGCGGCCGGACGCTCGTCGGCTACCCGGCGCTGGTGGACCGCGGCGACGCGGTGAGCCTGGAAGTGTTCGACGCACCGGAGACCGCCGCGGCCGAGCACCGCAAGGGGCTGCGCCGGCTCTTCATGTTGCGCCTGCGCGAGCAGGCGAAATACCTCGAGCGGAACCTGCCGGGCCTGCGCGAGATGGCGCTGCAGTTCGCCGCCATCGGCGACGCGGGCGAGCTGCGCGAGGAGCTCGTCGCGGCGACGTTCGCGCGCGCCTGCATGGGCGAGCCGCTGCCGCGCGACCGTGCGCACTTCGACGCGCGCTGCGAGGAGGCCCGCCCGCGCCTGGCCCTGATCGCGCAGGAGATCGCGCGCCTCGCCGGTGCGATCCTCGCCGAGCATCACGCGCTCGGCAAGCGGCTCCAGTCGTCCGCGAAGGCGTTCCCGGAGGTCGTGCGCGACGTGCAGGCGCAGCTCGCGCGGCTGCTGCCGAAGGACTTCGTCACCGCAACCCCCTACGAGCGCCTGCAGCACTTCCCGCGCTACCTCAAGGCGGTCACGCTCCGCATGGACAAGCTGCGCGCCGATCCGCAGCGCGACGCCCGCGCGTACGCGGAATACGCACCGCTCGAGCAGGCTTGGCTGCGCGAGGAGCTGCGGAGCCGCAAGCAGGGCGCGCCCGATCGCGAGCTCGGGCAGTTCCGCTGGCTGCTCGAGGAGCTGCGGGTGCAGCTCTTCGCCCAGGAGCTCCGCACGCCGGTGCCCGTGTCCGTCAAACGGCTGCAGAAGGTATGGCAAACTCTGCGGCGGTGACCGAGATCCTCCAGGCCGTGGTCCGGGCCGCGCGCGACCTCTTCCATCCGAAGATGCTCTGGCTGGTGGTGTGGCCGCTCGGCGTGTCGCTCGCGACGTGGCTGCTCGGGGCGGCGCTCTTCGGCAGCGACGCGGTCAACTGGCTCTCGACCGCGCTCGCCGATTCGGCGATCGGGCGCCTGATGGCGCAATGGCTGCCGGTCGGGGCCGTTGCGACCGGGCTGGGCTGGGTGCTCCTGATCGTGCTGCTGGTGCCGCTGGTGCTCGCCACGGCGAGCGTCATCGTCGGCATGGCCGCGATGCCCACGATGGTCACGCACGTCGCGACGCGCAGCTACCCCGAGCTCGAGCACCGGCGCGGCGGCACGCTCGCGGGGAGCATCTGGAACGCGGCGCTCGGGGTGGTGGTCTTCGTCGGCGTCGGGCTGGCGACGCTGCCGCTCTGGCTGGTGCCGCCCCTGTGGCCGATTCTCGCGGCGCTCCTGATGGGCTACCTCAACCAGCGCGTGTTCCGCTACGACGCCCTTGCCGAGCACGCGACCGCGGCCGAGATGCGCGAGCTCATTCGGCGCCATCGGCGCGAGCTCTTCGCGCTCGGCGTCCTGGTTTCGCTTCTCTCATACGTGCCCTTCGCGGGTCTGGTGGTGCCGGTCGCCGCCGGGCTGGCGTTCATCCACTACGGGCTCGCGCGGCTCGCTGGATTGCGGCGCGCAGGCGCTGCCGGCTGACCGATGGGTGAGGCACGGGGCTTCGGCGCGATCGTCATCGGCGACGAGATCCTGCGCGGAAAGCGGGCCGACAAGCACTTTCCAAAGCTCGTTGCGCTGCTGGCGGCGCGCGGGCTGACGCTCGCCTGGTGCGAGTATCTCGGCGACGATCCCGCGCGCATCACGGCGACGCTCGCGCGCACGCTCCCAGGCCCGGACGTCGTGTTCTGCTTCGGCGGCATTGGCGCGACGCCGGACGATCACACGCGGCAATGCGCCGCCGCCGCCGCCGGGGTCTCGCTTGCGCTCCATCCGGACGCCGAGGCGGCGATCCGGGGTCGGTTCGGAGGCGAGACCACGGCGCTCCGGCTGCGGATGGGAGAGTTCCCCGCTGGCTCCACGATCATCCCGAACGCGTACAACCAGATCCCGGGCTTCTCGCTCGGCGACCATCACTTCCTGCCGGGCTTTCCGGTGATGGCCTGGCCGATGGTGGAGTGGGTGCTCGACACCCGTTACGCGCACCTGCATCACCAGCGGCCGGAGGCAGAGGCGTCGATCCGGGTGTTCGGCTCGGCCGAGAGCACGCTGACGCCGTTGATGGAGGCAATCGAGGCCCGATTCCGGCGGCTCAAGGTCTTCAGCCTGCCGTCGGTGGGCGAGGACGGTACGCGGCGGCACATCGAGCTCGGCGTCCGCGGCGATCCGCGCGAGGTCGCCGAGGCGATCGAGACGATGAAGGCCGGCGTGACCGCGAGCGGCGCGACGTGGGAGCCGCTGCCTGCGTGCGAGTGACTCGACAGCTTGCGAAGCCCAAAAAAACAAAACCCCCGGGGAAGACCCCGGGGGCTTTGCGAACGCCGCCTAATGGAGGAGGGGGATTAGGCAGCCTTCTTCTTGGCGCTGGTCGCCGCGGCGGTGGCCGCGGCCATGTTGGCTTCGGCAAGCTCGGTCGCCTGCTTGGCCGCCTTCGTCAGGGTGTCGTAGGCGGAGTTCGCGGCGGCGAGCGCCGATTTGACGGCCGCGACGGCCATATCGGAGCCGGCGGGCGCGTTCTTCGCATACTTGTCGACGTACGCGGCGACGGCCTTGTTCGTCTCCTGCGCCTGCAACTCGACGTACCGGGAAACCTCGGCTTGCGACTGGGTCACGACTTCGTACACGCCGCGCTGCCACGCGATCATCTTCTCCATCGCGGGCTGGGCCGCGGCGGCGTTGATGTTGACCAGTTCCTGGACGTCCTTGACGCCCATTACGGCCTTGGCGTGCGCGAGCGCATCTTCAAACGCGGTCTTGGCTGCGTTGAAGTTGAGGGCCGAGATCTTCTCGAGCGCGGCAAAGTTCGACTGGGCGAAACCCAGCACGGCTTCGACGTTCGACTTGTTGGTTGCGGCAATCTGTTCCGGGGTGACGTACATGGTTACTCTCCTGTGGGCTGTTCCGCAAAATGCGGTGGCTGCGATCCGTTCCTGCTTCCCGATCCTGTGACGAGCTTTCGTCTGAGTCCCTAGTGCATCGCACAATCCGACTCACGCGAAAGCTACCGGATATTGCACTGCACAAATCGAATTCTACAATCAGGCCATGAGAAGTCAAGAATTTTTTGTGCGACGCACCATAGGCTGCAGGGTAGAATTTTTTAGTATTGCGGATCAAGGGGTTGCGGAGGCTCGCGGATTGGGGGGCGGCCCCGGGCGCGGACGCGACCGGTCCCGGCGGCGGGCCGAACGATGAGCGGCGGCACCGAGCGGCCCTGGATCCGGCTGATGCCAGGGGCATTCGTGTTTCTGTGGGCGACCGGGTTCATCGGCGCGCGGTTCGGCTTGCCGTACGCGCCGCCGGCGACGTTCCTGCTGATCCGGTTCGCGCTCGTCGTCGCGCTCATGCTCCCGGCCGCGATCGCGCTGCGCGCCCCGTGGCCCGCCTCCGGCCGCCAGATCGTGCACATCGCCGTCACCGGCATGCTGCTGCATGGCGGGTATCTCGGCGGGGTCTTTGCCGCGATGGACCTCGGGATGTCCACCGGGCTGGCAGCGCTGATCGTCGGATTGCAGCCGTTGCTCACCGCGCTCGCGGCCGCCCGGATCCTGCGCGAGGCGGTGTCCGCGCGCCAGTGGCTCGGGCTTGCGCTCGGACTGGGCGGGGTCGGCCTCGTCGTTCTCGACAAGGTGGCCGTCGCCGCTCTGAGCAGCGCGAGCGTGGCGATGACGATCATCGCGCTCGCGTCGATCACTGCTGGCACGCTCTACCAGAAGCGCTATTGCGGCGCGTTCGATCTCAGAACCGGGAGCGTGATCCAATTCGTGGCGGCCGCCCTGGTCGTCGCGCCCTTCGCGATCGCCTTCGAGGCGCGCGAGGTTCGGTGGACGGGCGAATTCGTGTTCGCGGTGGCATGGCTCGTGATCGTGCTGTCGCTCGGCGCGATCTCGCTCCTCACGCTGCTCATCCGGCGCGGCGCCGCAACGCGCGTCGCGAGCCTCTTCTATCTCGTTCCGCCCGTGACGGCGCTGATCGCGTACTTCGTCTTCGGCGAGACGCTGAGCGCCACCGCCGTGGCCGGCATGGCGGTCGCCGTGGTCGGCGTGGCCCTGGTCGTGGCGCGCTGAGCGCGGCTGCTAGAATCGGCCGGAGCGAGCGAGGCGCGCCACACCGCGAGTCAGATGAACAAGCCCATCCCCAGGACGCGCGCCGATTTCGGGCATTTCCGCACCATCACCACGCGCTGGATGGACAACGACGTCTACGCGCACGTGAACAATGTCGTCTACTACGCCTACTTCGACACGGTGGTGAACCAGTACCTCCTCGAGGCCGGCGTGCTGGACATCGTCGCCGGTCCGGTCATCGGGCTCGTGGTGGACACCCAGTGCAGCTATTTCAGCCCGATCAGCTTTCCCGACGTGGTACACGCGGGCCTGCGGGTGGCGCGTGTCGGGGCCTCGAGCGTGCGCTACGAGATCGCGCTGTTCCGCAACGACGAGCGGGCCGCGTCGGCGCAAGGGCACTTCGTCCACGTGTACGTCGATCGCGGCACCGGCCGGCCGGCGCCGCTGCCCGCCGAGTGGCGCGCCGCGCTCGCGCTGCTTACGGTCTAGGGCGGCGCGCGTGGGCGATTCGATCGAGTTTCGCGCCGAGAAGAAGCGCGCCCGGCTGCACGATCCACGCCGTGGATTTGCGGCCGTCGAGGTGGAGAGCGAGGTGCGCTTCGATCCGCTCACAGGGAACTCGGCGCGGATCTGCCACTTCGCGTACAACGACACCCGGCCTCCCGACCTCGCGGAGATGGCTGCCGCCACGCGCACCGAGTGCCCGTTCTGCCCGGAGCGGATCGAGGCGGTGACGCCGCGGTTCCCGGAGGAGCTGATCGCCGGCGGACGCCTGCGACGGGGCGGCGCCGTGGTGTTTCCGAATCTCTTTCCGTACGACGATGTCTCGGGCGTCGCCGCGATGTGTCCCGAGCACTTCTTCGCGATGGATGCGGTGCCCACGCAGGCGATCGTCGACGGGCTGGCTGCCGCGCGCGATTTTCTGCGCATCGCGGCAGCAGGGGTTGCCGGCGGCGCCGGTTACGGCATCGTGACCTGGAACTACATGCCCGCGTCGGGTGGCTCGCAGGTGCACCCGCACATGCAGGTCGTCGCAACGGCGAGCGTGCCGAACGCCCTGCGCCGCGAGCTTGCGGCCGCGGAGGCGTGGCTCGCGCGCCGCGGGCGGCCCTTCGCCGCGGAGCTGCTGGAGGCCGAGCGCGATGGCCCGCGCTGGATCGGCGAGGAGGGCGGGATCGCGTGGCTCGCGCCGTTCGCGCCGAGCGGTCTTCTCGGCGATGCTGCGGCCGTCTTCGCCGGGCGGGCCGCGGTGACCGAGCTCACCGACGCCGACATCGCCGCGTTCGCGAACGGGCTCGTGCGCGTGCTGCGCGGACTCGCCGCGCAGGGCTTGTGGAGCTTCAATCTCTGCCTGATGCCCGACGCGTTCGGCCGTCGTCCCCGCCGGCACGCGCTCACCGCGCGCCTCCTGCCCCGCTTCTACCTGAATCCGCGGCTGCATGTCTCCGACGTCGCGTACATGCACCTCCTGCTGGAGGAGCGGTTCTCGATGACCTATCCGGAGGACGTTGCGGCACGGCTGCGCGAAGCCTGGTCCGCCAGTCAGGAGCACTGAGCCGCCGATGCGCGACCACGCCGGCTTCCCGCCCCAGCTGATCGGCCTGCTCCTGCTCCTCACCCTCGGCTGGGGGTTCAACTGGCCGATGATGAAGCTCGCGCTCACCGAGCTGGCGCCGATGCATTTTCGGGCGTGGTGCCTGGCCGGCGGCGCGATCGGGCTCTTCGCGATCGCGCGCGTCAATCGGCTTTCGATGCGCGTGCCCGACGGACAGTGGGGGCGGCTCACGGCGATCGCGCTCGTCAACATGACGTGCTGGAATATCTTCGTGATCTACGGCATCCCGCTGCTGCCTTCGGGGCGGGCAGCGATCCTCGGCTACACGATGCCCGTGTGGAGCGTGCCGCTCTCGGTGTGGTTGCTGAAGGAGCCGCTGACGGGCCGCCGGCTGCTTGGCATGACGATCGGACTCGCGGGCATGCTGACGCTGCTCGGCGGCGAGGTGCACGCGGTCGGACGCGCGCCCCTCGGCGCGCTGCTCCTGGTCGCGGCCGCAATCACCTGGGCGCTCGGCACGATCATGATCAAGCGCTGGCCCGTCGGGCTGCCGGTGTCGTCGTTCACCGCCTGGCAGATGACCATCGGCGGGATACCGATCCTCGCGACCGCGCTCTTCGTCGAGCCGGGCAGCTTCAACCTCCTTGGCCTCTCGGCCGGGCCGCTGTTCGCCACCCTCTACAACATCTTCGTCGCATTCATCTTCTGTTTCTGGGCGTGGATGAAGATCGCGCGCACCGCGAGCGTCGGCGCCTCGAGCATCGCGGTGCTCATGACCCCGGTCGTCGGCGTGTTCAGCGGCATGGCGGTGCTCGGCGAACGGCCGTCGTGGCTCGACTACCTGGCGCTCGTCCTGGTCAGCCTGTCGATCGCGACCGTGCTGGTGCCGCAGCGCGGCAGCTCAACGGCCGTGGCAGATACCTTGCCGCCCGCCGAGCCGTGAGGCTGGCGGAGGCTATGCGACGCTCGCCGCCCGCGCGCGTGGAATGCGCGCGCGGTCCCACCGATCGGTCGCCCAAGCCCACAACGCCTCGACATCGCCCAGGTCCGCGGGCGGCGCATGACCGAGGAAAGCGAGGGCCCGCGCCAGCGCCTCGAACGGGCGGCCTGGATCGATCGGCGCGGCGCGCGTCTGCTTGGAGAGCTTGTCGCCACGCGCGTCGGTGGCCACCGGCAGGTGGCAATAGCGTGGAACGGGGTAGCCGAGCGCCCGCTGCAGATGGATCTGGCGCGGGGTCGAATCGAGCAGATCGGCACCGCGCACGACGTCGGTGAGGCCCTGCTCGGCGTCGTCGACGACGACCGCGAGCTGATAGGCATAGACGCCATCGGCGCGCAACAGGACGAAGTCGCCGACCTCGCGGGCAAGACACTGCCGCACCGCGCCCTGCACGGCGTCCTCGAAATCGATCGGCCGGTTGTCCACCCGGCAGCGGATCGCTCGGGGCGCGCGCCCCGGGGGCAGTCCGTTTCGGCAGGTGCCCGGATAGATCTGCTCGCGCGGGCTATCCGCCCGCGCGGCGACAGTGTCGCCGAAGCACACTGCCGAATCGGCGATCTCCTTACGCGAGCAGCCGCAGGGATAGGTGAGTCCCGCGCTCGTCAGGCGTGCGAGCGCCGCCCGATAGGCGTCGGCGCGGCGGCTCTGGTATATCACCGCGCCGTCCCACCCCATGCCGAGCGCCTCGAGCGCGCGCAGGATCGCGTCGGCCGCACCGGGCGATTCCCGCGCAACGTCGAGGTCCTCGATGCGCACGAGCCAGTCGCCGCCGTGCGCCCGGGCGTCCGCGCGGCTGCCGACCGCGGCGACGAGCGAGCCGAAGTGCAGCGGGCCGGTGGGCGAGGGCGCGAAGCGGCCCCGGTAGCGTGTCGATACGGCGGAAGCGAGCGGCATGGTCACGCCGCATCATGCCGCGGATCCGCGCCGGCCGCCGCGCTGCGGCGGCTTGCCGATCGATGCGCTGCTATACTGCGCGGCCGAGAGCGGATCGAGAATCGCACGCGTGGCCACGCTGGAGCTGAATCAGGAGAATTTCGAGCAGATCGTCAGCGACAACGACATGGTCGTCGTGGATTTCTGGGCGCCGTGGTGCGCACCGTGCCGGTCGTTCGCGCCGACCTTCGAGGCCGCTTCCGAGCGGCACGCCGACGTGGTCTTCGCGAAGGTGAACACCGAGGAGCAGCAGGCGCTCGCTGCGGCGTTCAACATCCGCTCGATTCCGACGCTCATGTTCTTCCGCGAGCGCGTGATCCTCTACGCCGAGGCGGGCGCTCTGCCACCGCCGATGCTCGAGGAAGTGCTGAAGGCGGCGAAGGCCGTCGACATGGACGAAGTCCGGCGCGAGATCGCCGCCCAGGGCGGCGATTCGCCAAGCGCCTGACCGGGTGAGTCGCGAAGGCGCACGAGCGCGGGCCGCAGCCGGAGCGCTGCTCTTCGATTTGCCCTGATGGGCAGGAAGGCGATGTCGTCGGGCTCGCGCGCATCCGACAGCGGGGATCCGGCTATCATCGCGGCCTCGGAAGCGACGCGGCGGGAGCGGTATGGACGGGATCGTGGTGCTGATCTCGGGGCGCGGCAGCAACATGCGGTCGATCGTCGACGCCGGCTTGCCGGTCGTCGCAGTGGTCAGCAACCGCGCGGACGCGGCCGGACTCGAGTACGCGCGCAGCCGCGGCATTCCGGCAGAGATCGTCGAGCACCGCGCCTACGCATCGCGCGAGGCGTTCGACGACGCGCTCGCCGCGGCCATCGAACGGTACGCGCCGCGGCTCGTGGCGATGGCGGGATTCATGCGCATCCTCACCCCGTCCTTCGTCGGGCGATTCTCGGATCGCCTGATGAACGTTCACCCGTCGCTCCTCCCGGCCTTCCCCGGCCTGCACACGCACGAGGCTGCGCTCGCCGCAGGCGTGAAAGTGCACGGCGCTACGGTGCACTTCGCCACGCCCGCGCTCGACCATGGGCCGATCGTGGTTCAGGCGGCGGTGCCGGTGCTCCCCGGGGACGACGCCGGCCGTCTCGCGGACCGCGTGCTGGCGCAGGAGCACGTGATCTATCCTCGCGCGATCCGATGGTTCCTCGCGGGCCGCCTCGCGATCTCCGGCGGCGTCGTGCACCTCGCCGGGGCGCGCGAAGCCCAGTACCTGTTCGCGCCCGCCGAGCCCGTGCCCGAGTGAAGCGGGCAACGTCGAGCCGGCAGAGCGGTGGGGGAGCCAGCGCCTCGCGCCTGACGCCGAGGCTCTTCGAGCAGTTGGTCGCGGCGCTCGCGCAGGTCTTCCGGCTGGAACGCCCGGCGGACGGGGTTCTCTCGGGGTTCTTCCGCGCGCATCCCAAGCTCGGCCAGAACGAGCGCGCGCTGATCGCCGAGACCGTGTACGCCGCGCTGCGCCGCAAGCGCCTGCTCGAGCATCGCGGTGCCGCCGGCGATCCGCGGCGTCTCGCCCTCGCCGCATTGGCTCAGCTCGGCGGATTCAGCCTGCGGGCGCTCGATGACGTCGCGACGCCGGATGAGGCGCGCTGGCTCGCCGAGCTGAAGGGCGCGGAGCGCGGCGAGGTCCCCTTCGCCGTTGCCTGCGATCTCCCCGACTGGATCATCGAGCGCCTGCGCGCTGCATATTCCGATGACGAGCTTCTCGCGCTCGCTCGCGTGCTCCAGGGTCCGGCGCCGCTCGACCTGCGGGTGAACGTCGTCAGGATCGATCGGGCGGCGGCCCTGCGCGCGCTCCTGGAGGACGGCATGGCGGCAACGCCGACGCCCTTCTCGCCGGTCGGGATCCGCATCGCCGGTCGCCCGCCCCTCAATCGCCATCGCCTGTTCCTCACCGGCGCGATCGAGGTGCAGGACGAAGCGAGCCAGCTGGTGTGCCAGCTCGTCGGCGCGCGCCGGGGCGAGATGGTGGTGGACTTCTGCGCGGGCGCGGGCGGCAAGGCACTGGCGCTCGCTGCCGCGATGCGCTCGACCGGCCGTGTGTATGCGTTCGACGTGTCCGACCGGCGGCTCGCCGAGCTGAAGCCCCGCCTCGCGCGATCGGGGCTCTCGAACGTTCACCCGCAGCGCATTGCGTCCGAGCGGGATCCGCGGCTCAAGCGGCTCGGCGGCAAGATCGACCGCGTGCTGGTGGATGCGCCGTGCAGCGGGCTCGGCACGCTGCGCAGGAATCCGGACCTGAAGTGGCGGCAGAGCCCGGGGTCGGTTTCGGAGATGACGGGGAAGCAGGCGTCGATCCTCACCGCGGCCGCAGCGCTCGTGCGTTCCGGCGGGTGGCTCGTGTACGCGACGTGCAGCCTGCTCGCCGAGGAAAACGAGGCGATCGTCGCGGCGTTCCTGGCCGCCCACTCCGGATTCCGCGTCACGCCGGCGCAAGCGGCGCTCGCGGCGGCGGGCATCCGGATTCCGCCCGCGCCGGGGGCCGCGGAGGCAGATGGCTACCTGCGGCTGCTGCCGCACGTGCACGGCACCGACGGATTTTTCGCCGCGTTGCTGGAGCGGACCGCGTGAAGGCCCGGGCGCTCGCGGCAGCCGGGGTCGCCTGCGCGCTGCTCGCCGCATCCGCGCTGGCGTACGGCGAGCCGCCGCGCGAGCTCGCCGCGGCGGGCACCGTGCAACTCGCCTTCCCGCCGTTCGATGACGCGGAGGCGTTGGTGGTCGCGGCGATCGACGCCGCGCGGCGCCAGATCCGGGTGCAGGCGTTCACGTTCACGAGCCGCGCCATCGTGCGGGCGCTCGTCGCGGCGAAGCGCCGCGGCGTCGACGTCGCCGTCACCGCCGACCGCGAGCAGACCTACGGCGGCGAGTTCACCCGCATTCCCGAGCTCGCCGCCGCCGGCATCCCGATCTGGCTGGAGGTCCGTTACGCCGCCGCGCACAGCAAGGTGATGGTCATCGACGCCGACACGCGCGAGAGCGCCGTGATCACCGGCAGCTACAACTGGACCTCTGCGGCCCAGCGGCGCAACGCGGAGAACCTGATCATCTTCCGTCGCAACCGCGAGCTCGCGCTCGCCTATCTCGCCAATTGGGAGCGCCGCCGCGCCGAAGCGCTGCCCTACGGCGGACGGCACTCCGTGCCGCGTCCGTGAAGCGCCACCCCCAGGATTCAGTGACCTCGACAGCGACGCTGCTGTCCCGGCCCGTCCGGTTGCGGCGCGACTGAAATGCCGTAGAATCCGCCCCGCAGCGACGGGCAGCGTCTGCCCCGCTCATGACGACTAGACAACGGACTCCAATGCTATTTTCCGGCCTGTTCGATCTTCCCTGGTGGGGCGTCGCCCTCGTCGCGCTCGCGCTCACCCACGTCACGATCGCGGCCGTGACGATCTTTCTCCATCGCTGTCAGGCGCATCGCGCCCTCGACCTGCACCCGGTGGTGTCGCACTTCTTCCGCTTCTGGCTGTGGCTGACGACCGGCATGGTCACCAAGGAGTGGGCGGCGATCCACCGCAAGCACCATGCGAAGTGCGAGACCGCGGAGGATCCGCACAGCCCGCGGATCTACGGGATCAACCGCGTGCTGTGGGGCGGCGTGTTCCTGTACGTCAAGGAGTCGCGCAATCCCGAGACGATGATCCGGTACGGCCACGGGACGCCCGACGACTGGATCGAGCGCAATGTCTACTCGCGGATCACCCTCACCGGGCTCACGCTGATGGGCCTCGCGAACGTCGCGCTCTTCGGCATCGTGCCGGGGGTGGCGATCCTGCTGGTGCAGGTCGTGTGGATCCCGTTCTGGGCGGCCGGCGTCATCAACGGCCTGGGGCACTACTTCGGCTACCGCAACTGGGACACGCCGGACGCGAGCACGAACATCATCCCGCTCGGAATCCTGATCGGCGGCGAGGAGCTGCACAACAACCACCACGCCTACGCGTCATCCGCCAAACTCTCGAACAAGTGGTACGAGTTCGACATCGGCTGGCTTTACATCCGGATCCTCGCGTCGCTTCGCTTGGCGCAGGTGAAGAAGGTGGCGCCCACGCCGCGTTTCGCGGCCGCGAAGCAGGCGATCGACCCGGAGACGCTGCAGGCGGTGATCGCGAACCGCTACGACGTGCTCGCCAAGTACGCGCGATCCCTGAAGGCGACCTATGCCGAGGAGCTGAAGCGGCTCGCGCCACACGACGCCGAAGCGCTGCGGCATCTCAAGCGCTGGCTGACCCACGACGAGGGCAAGCTGGAGGAGAGCCAGCGCACGCGGCTGGTCGAAGGGCTCGCCCGGAGCAAGGCACTGGCGACCGCCTACGCGATGCGCCGCGAGCTCATGGGCTTGTGGGAGCGCTCGCACGCCTCGCGCGACCAGCTGGTGCGGCAACTGCACGACTGGTGCCAGCGCGCCGAGGCGACCGGGATCCGTCCGCTGGTGGAGTTCTCGCGCAGGCTTCGCTGCTACGCGTAGCCCGCTGGTTTCGCGGCGACGCCTCGGGCCCGCCGCCGGAACGAGGAAGCCCGCCATTCGGCGGGCTTTCTTACTGATCCTGGATCCCCGCCTGCGCGGGGATGACCGCGGCTGCCGCCGCGGTCACTTCAGCTTGGTTTCCCGGTAGATGACGTGCTTCCGCGCCTTCGGATCGAATTTCTTGACCTCGATCTTGTCCGGCGTCGTGCGCTTGTTCTTCGTGGTCGTGTAGAAGTGGCCGGTGCCGGCCGTGGACTCGAGCTTGATCTTCTCGCGCATGTTCGCTCCTTCCTGCGTGTTCGCTCTTCGGCCTCAGATCGCGCCGCGGGCGCGGAGATCGGCCAGCACAGCCTCGATGCCCTTCTTGTCGATCACGCGGAGTCCGGCGTTCGATACCCGGAGGCGCACCCAGCGCTTCTCGGAGTCGACCCAGAAGCGGCGGTACTGCAGGTTGGGCAGGAAACGGCGCTTGGTCCGGTTGTTGGCGTGGGAGACGTTGTTCCCAACGATCGGCTTCTTGCCCGTGACTTGGCACACTCGCGCCATGACGGCTTCTCCGGTTCGGTTCGCGAAAACCGATGATTATATGATGGAAACTGAGGACACATCAAGCTGTCGTCGGGATCGACTCGCGCCCGGGCGTGACCCCGCTACAGCATGCCGCGCTCCGCGAAGGAGGCGACTGCCTCGCGGCCGACGACGAGGTGATCGAGCACCCTCACGTCGACGAGTGCGAGCGAGCGCCGCAAGGTGTCGGTCAGCGTGCAGTCCGCCTGGCTCGGCTCGGCTACGCCGGAGGGGTGATTGTGGGCAAAGATCACCGCCGCGGCGTTGTGGCGCAGGGCGCACTTGACCACCTCGCGCGGATACACGCTGGTCTGGGTCAGCGTGCCGCGGAACAGCTCCTCCTCGGCGATGACGCGATTCTGCGCGTCGAGCAGCACCGCGAGAAAGACCTCGTGGTCGCGCCCGGCGAGCGAGAGGCGCAGATAGTCGCGTACTGCGGCTGGTGAGCAGAGCGCGTCACGCGCCGCGATGGTCTCGCCGAGTGCACGGCGCGCAAGCTCGAAGGCTGCCTGCAGCTGGGCGTACTTCGCCGTGCCGAGGCCGGGCACCGCGGTGAGCATCCGCGGGTCGGCGCCGAACACCCCGGAGAGCGAGCCGCAGCGCGCCAGCAGTGACCGGCCGAGATCGACCGCGCTCGCGCCCCGGACGCCGGTGCGCAGGAAGATGGCGAGCAGCTCGGCGTCGGAGAGCGCGCGCGGGCCACGCGCGAGGAGCTTTTCCCGCGGACGCTCGTGCGCCGGCCAGTGGGCGATTGCCATGGTTTCCCTCCAGGTTCGCGTAGAATCAAGGCCCTGCGGCGTACGGCGCCGCATGCGGATATAACGGCGAGAGGTGCGAAGGCGTGGACGCGGCGGCGACGGCCGGTCTGACCGGTAGACGGGTCCTCCTGGGGATCACCGGCGGGGTCGCGGCCTACAAGGCGGCCGAGCTCGCGCGGCTCGTCGTCAGGTCCGGCGCCGACCTGCGCGTGGTCATGACCGACAGTGCGTGCCGCTTCATCACGCCGGTCACGCTCCAGGCCCTTTCCGGCAATACGGTCTACACGGACATGTGGGATCCGGCGGTGCCGAACAACATGGCGCACATCGAGCTATCGCGGGACCGCGATGTCATCGTCGTCGCGCCCGCCACGGCCGATTTCATATCCAAGCTCGCGCATGGCCTCGCGGACGACCTCCTGTCCGCGCTGTGCCTCGCGCGCGAGTGCGCGCTTGCGATCGCGCCGGCGATGAACCGGCAGATGTGGGATCACCCGGCGACCCAGCGCAACGCCGCCACGCTCCGCGCGGACGGCGTCACGATCCTCGGCCCCGTAGCCGGCGACCAGGCGTGCGGGGAAACGGGCATGGGCCGCATGCTCGAGCCCGGCGAGATCTTCGCCGCGCTCGTCGCGCTGGCCGGGCCGAAGCGGCTGGCCGGCAAGACGGTCGTGGTCACCGCGGGTCCGACATTCGAGCCGATCGACGCCGTGCGCGGCATCACGAACCTGAGCTCGGGCAAGATGGGGTTCGCCGTCGCGCAGGCCGCGGCGGAGGCCGGGGCGAAGGTGACCTTGGTGGCCGGCCCCACGATGCTGCCGGCGCCGCCCGGCGTCGCGCGCCGGGACGTCGTCACGGCGCGCGAGATGCACGACGCCGTGCTCGCGCTCGTGCCGGCGGCCGACGTGTTCATCGCGGTGGCGGCGGTGTCGGACTACCGGGTGGTGGCTCCGAAATCCATCAAGCTGAAGAAGGAAGCCGGGCCGCCGAAGATCGAGCTTGCCGAGAATCCGGACATCCTGGCCGCTGTCGCGGCGCTGCCGTCGCCGCCGTTCTGTGTGGGCTTTGCCGCGGAGACCGAGAACCTGCGCGAGAACGCGCAGGCGAAGCGCAAGAAGAAGCGCATTCCGCTGCTCGCGGCGAATCTCGCGCAGGAGGCCTTCGGCCGCGAGGACAACGCGCTCGTCCTGTTCGACGACGCCGGCGAGCATCCGCTCGATCGGGCGCCCAAGATCGACCTCGCCCGCAGGCTCATCTCGCACATCGCCGGAATGCTCGAACAGCGCGGATCGTGAATCGCCATCGTGGCTCGGGGCGCGCGAGCCTCGGGCCGCGACGATGCGCGATTTCCGATCTGCGGTTCACGCCGTATGCACGTCATCGACGTCAGGATCCTCGACCCGCGGCTGCACGAGACGCCGCTCCGATACGCGACGCGCGGGGCGGCAGGCCTCGATCTGCGGGCCTGCATCGACGCGCCGCTCGAGCTTCGGCCCGGCGCATCCGAGCTGGTGCCGACGGGCATCGCCATCCATCTCGAGAATCCGGGGCTCGCCGCGCTCGTCCTGCCGCGCTCCGGGCTCGGACACAAGCACGGCATCGTGCTCGGCAATCTGGTCGGACTGATCGACTCGGACTACCAGGGGCAAGTGATGGTGTCGGTCTGGAACCGCTCGGCGGACGTCTACACGCTCAATCCGATGGACCGCATTGCCCAGCTCGTCGTCGTCCCGGTGCTCCAGGTCGCGCTGAACGTCGTGGAGGACTTCGCCGCGAGCGAGCGCGGCGCGGGCGGCTTCGGCAGCACCGGACACGGGTAGCGGTCCGCCGCGCCAAAGAAAAGGGCAGCCGGAGCTGCCCCTTTCGTGCGGCTCGGGAATCGCGGCCTAGCCGAGCGAGTCGCTCCAGATGTTGATGGCCCAGCCGTCCGCGAACTGCTTCTCCAGCGTGCTGCGGGCGGGTGATACACCGCCCGAGCCCTTCACCGTGACGAGGGTCTTCTGGGCGGGGTCCCACGCGTGGATCGAGGTCACGTGCATGGCCTCGGTCGCGCTGGTGTAGCTGTAGCAGGTGTTGTTGATCACCGGCGTCTGGTTCACCGGCGTGCCGGTCATCATGGCGACGATCGCCGATGCCGCGATCTTCGCGTGCTGGTTCGCCATCGTCCCCGACTTGGGCATGAGAGGCGCCGACTGCGTGGCGTCGCCGATCACGTGGATTTTCGGCACCTTGACCGACTCCATCGTGAGCCAGTTGACCTCGCACCAGCGGTTGTTCGCGGTGACGACGCCGGCCGCCGCGGCGATCGCCCCGGCCTTCTGCGGCGGCACCACGTTCAGCACGTTGCCCTTGAACGAGTCGAACTCGGTCTTCACGGTCATGCCCCGAACATCGACGTCCTTCGCCTCCTGGTTCGGCCGGTACTCGATGATGCCCTTGTACAAGTCGTTCCAGGCCGCGAGGAACAGCCCTTTCTTGGAGACGATGTCCGGATTCGCGTCGAGCACCAGCACCTTCGAGCGCGGCTTCGCGCGCTTGAAATAGTCGGCGACCTGGCACACGCGCTCGTAAGGTCCGGGCGGGCAGCGGTATGGCATCTTCGGGAACGAGAAGACGAACACGCCGCCGTCGGGCATCGCCTCGAGCTGCTTGCGCAGGGCCACGGTCTGCTCGCCCGCCTTCCAGGCGTGCAGCACCTGTTTCTGCGCGTCGGCATTGTTGAGCCCGGGCAGCTCCTCGTACATGAAATCGATGCCCGGCGCGATCACCAGCCGGTCGTAGGGCAGATCCGCGTATTGCTCCTTGAACCTGACGATCTGCTTCTGCGGATCGACCGCGGCGACCTCGCCGTGCAGCACGGTCACGCCGTGGCTGCGCAGCTTCTCGTAGCCGACGGTGTTCTGCTCGATGCTGCGCGAGCCCGCCAGCACGAGGTTGGACAGCGGACAGGAGACGAATTTCTGCTCGCGCTCGATGAGGACCACCGGAATCGCGCCGCCGCTCCACATGCGGATGTACTTGGCTGCGGTCGCGCCGCCGAAGCCGCCGCCGATGACGACCACCCGCCCGGCCTGCCCCGAAGGCGCCCCGGGCTCGGTGGCGCAGCCGGCGAGGGTGGCCGCTGCACCGGCACCCACGAACTTGATAAAGTCGCGTCGATTGATGCTGCGTGTCATGGCGCGCTCCCTATTTTCCGGCCGGCGGCTGCGCGGCGAAAAACGCCGCGATCGCCGCGATCTGTTCGTCGGTGTAACCCTTCGAGATCTGGTGCATGATCGTCGCCGGCTTCGTGCCCTCGCGGAAGTGCTTCAAGGTCGAGACGATCTGCCCCTGCGGCCGGCCCGCCAGCGACTCGGTCACGCCGGCGCTCACGCCGTTGGTGCCGTGGCAGTGGGTGCATCCGGCCGCGAGGTCGCGGCCGAGCGTCGGATTGCCTCCCTGGGCCGCGGCGATCGCCGGAAGCGCGGCGAGCGCTGCGACAAAAAACGCATTGCGTATCATGCATCCCCCCTTGGATTGGAAGGCGCGGAATCGCGCCGCCGCTGCCGAGCGTGGCATCGCCAAACGGTGGGTGTCAAGTAGGCGGGATCACGCTAAACGCGCACGCCCCCGCGCTGTCAGCCTCCTGAAAGCAAAGGGCCGCGCAGTGCGCGGCCCTTTGCGGCGCAAGCGCTGCCCGGTCAGGTCGCCTCGGTCGGCGCCGTGGCTGCCGGCTCCGCCGGCGGGGCCCCTTCCTCGGAGAAGCGCAACGCCACCTTGCCGTCGTCCCCAAGGTCGACGGTCACCTTGCCGCCGCCCGCGAGCCGGCCGAAAAGGAGCTCGTCGGCGAGCGCGCGACGGATGGTGTCCTGGATCAGACGCGACATCGGCCGTGCGCCCATCATCGGGTCGAAGCCCTTCTCGGCGAGATACTCCTTCAGCCTGTCGGTGAACACCGCCTCCACCTTCTTCTCGTGCAGCTGCTCCTCGAGTTGCATGAGGAACTTGTCCACCACGCGCAGGATGATCTCGTGGTCGAGCGAGGCGAAGGAGATGATCGCGTCGAGCCGGTTGCGGAACTCCGGCGTGAAGAGGCGCTTGATCTCCGCCATCTCGTCGCCCGCTTCCTTCTTCGCGGTGAAGCCCATCACCGGCCTGTTGAGGGCCTCGGCCCCCGCGTTCGTCGTCATGACGATGATGACGTTGCGGAAGTCGGCCTTGCGCCCGTTGTTGTCGGTGAGGGTGCCGTGGTCCATCACCTGCAGCAGGATGTTGAAGATGTCCGGGTGCGCCTTCTCGATCTCGTCCAGCAGGAGCACCGAATAGGGCTTCTTCGTGATCGCCTCGGTGAGGAGCCCCCCTTGGTCGAAGCCGATGTAGCCGGGCGGCGCGCCGATCAGCCGGCTCACCGCGTGACGCTCCATGTATTCCGACATGTCGAACCGGATCAGCTCGATGCCCATGCAGTAGGCGAGCTGGCGCGCGACCTCGGTCTTGCCGACTCCGGTCGGCCCGGAAAAGAGGAAGTTGCCGATCGGCTTCTGCGGGTTGCCGAGGCCGGAACGCGCGGTGCGGATCGCGGCCACCAGGGCGTCGATCGCCCGGTCCTGGCCGAACACGACCGCCTTCAGGTCGCGGTCGAGGCCCTTGAGCGCCGCCCGGTCGTCATGGGACACCGTCGCCGGCGGGATGCGCGCGATCTTGGCGATGATCTCCTCGATCTCGCCCTTGCCGATCAATCGCTTCTGCTTCGACTTGGGCAGGATCTTCTGCGCGGCCCCGGCCTCGTCGATGACGTCGATCGCCTTGTCGGGCAGGTGCCGGTCGGTGATGTAGCGCGAAGAGAGCTCGACCGCGCTGGAGAGCGCCGACGCCGAGTACTTCACCCCGTGGTGCGCCTCGAAGCGGCTCTTCAGCCCGCGCAGGATCTCGACCGTCTCGTCGATCGAGGGCTCGGCCACGTCGATCTTCTGGAAACGGCGCGAAAGCGCATGGTCCTTCTCGAAGATGCCCCGGTACTCGTTGTAGGTCGTCGCGCCGATGCACTTCAGCTGTCCGGTCGAGAGCGCCGGCTTGAGCAGGTTGGACGCGTCGAGCGTGCCGCCCGACGCGGCGCCCGCGCCGATCAGCGTGTGGATCTCGTCGATGAACAGGATCGCGTTGGGGTTGTCGACCAACTGCTTGAGCACTGCCTTCAGCCGCTGCTCGAAGTCACCGCGGTACTTGGTGCCGGCCAGCAGGGCGCCCATGTCGAGCGAGTACACCTGGCAGCGCGCGAGGATCTCGGGCACCTGCCCCTCGACGATCCGGCGGGCGAGGCCCTCCGCGATCGCGGTCTTGCCGACGCCGGCCTCGCCGACGAGGAGCGGATTGTTCTTGCGGCGCCGGCACAGCGTCTGGATCACGCGCTCGAGCTCGCGCTCGCGCCCGATCAACGGATCGATCTTCCCCGTGAGCGCCATCGCGTTCAGGTTGAGGGTATAGGTCTCGAGCGCACCGCCCGATTGCTGCCCCTGCTCCTCGTCGGCCTGGTCCTCGCCCTGCTTGGGCTGTTGCGGCTGCGGCGCCTTCGCGATCCCGTGCGAGATGTAGTTGACGACGTCGAGCCGGGTGACGCCCTGCTGGTGCAGGAAGTACACGGCGTGCGAATCCTTCTCGCCGAAGATCGCCACCAGGACGTTCGCCCCGGTGACCTCCTTCTTGCCCGACGACTGGACGTGCAGGATCGCGCGCTGGATCACGCGCTGGAAGCCGAGCGTCGGCTGGGTGTCGATCTCCTCGGTCCCGGCCACCGTGGGGGTGTGGGCGCCGATGAACTCGGCGAGCTGCTTGCGAAGCTCTTCGATGTTCGCCGCGCAGGCGCGCAGCACCTCGGCCGCCGTCGGGTTGTCCAGCAGCGCGAGCAAGAGGTGCTCCACCGTGATGAACTCATGACGCTTCTGGCGCGCCTCCACGAACGCCATGTGAAGGCTGACCTCGAGTTCCTGGGCGATCATTGCTATGTTTCCTCCATCACGCACTGCAGCGGATGCTGGTGCTTGCGAGCGTAGGCAGTCACTTGCTCGACCTTCGTCGTGGCGATGTCCCGGGGGTACACGCCGCAGACGCCCATGCCCTCGCGGTGGACCTTGAGCATGACCTGCGTGGCCTTCTCGCGGCTCATCGCGAAGAACGACTGCAGCACGACGACCACGAATTCCATGGGGGTGTAGTCGTCGTTCAGCAGGATCACCTTGAAGAGGGGCGGCGGCTTGAGCTTGGTCTTCTTCGGCTCAAGAACCGTCCCTTCGCGCGTCCGAGTTGCCATACCCCATCTACCGACCCACACTAATGCCGAACGGAAAGCCCGTCAAATCCAATGACCGTCAAGCGGCGGTGAAATTCACCGGCGTCGGGCGTCGCAGGAATCGGCATCCACCCAATCGTAGCCAGACTTCGCGGCGCGCGCAATGCGTCCGAGGCCGAGAACGCCTGTTGCGTCAGAGGGTTGGGCGTTTCCCGGCACTTGACGGCATTTCCGGAAGCGCGTAAAACGCCCGCTTGTGTTTGTCTTTCAAGCGGTGGGCGGGTCGGGCCATCATTCCCGTCGCTGGTCTGCGGCAGTCTTGGAGCACAGGCATAGGCAGGGGGAGACCCTACGGGAGTGAATTTTTTCGGGGAAGGGGCTATGCCAACGGGTACGGTGAAGTGGTTCAATGACGCGAAAGGCTACGGGTTCATCACCCCGGACGACGGTGGCGAGGATCTGTTTGCGCATTTCTCTGCAATCCAGATGTCGGGGTTCAAGACGCTGAAGGAAGGCCAGAAGGTCAGCTTCGAGATCGTCCAGGGCCCGAAGGGCAAGCAAGCCTCGAACATCCAGTCGGCGGGCTGATCCCGTCGCGGCAGCGCTCTCGCTGCGCGCTCGAACTTCCAAAGCCCCGCGCCTGCGGGGCTTCTTCTCGATATATTCGACCCGTTGGGCGGCTGCCATCGGGAGCAGCGTGCCTTGACACCCTCCGCATGTCACCAAGTGTCGCAAGCGTGAGTGGCTGCGCGTCCTCACGCGCCAGGGTGACGAGCGCGGCCCAACCACCCCGCCGCGCGCAGGCGTCGCGCTACATCCGCTCGATCATCGCGTTGCCGAAGCCGGAGCAGGAGACCTCGGTCGCACCGGTCATCAGGCGCGCGAAATCGTAAGTGACGACCTTGGCGGAGATGGTGTCCTCCATCGCGCGGATGATGAGGTCGGCCGCCTCCCGCCAGCCCATGTGCCGCAGCATCATCTCCGCCGAGAGGATCAGCGATCCCGGGTTCACCTTGTCCTGCCCGGCGTACTTCGGCGCGGTGCCGTGCGTCGCCTCGAAGTTGGCCACCGTGTCGGAGAGATTCGCACCCGGGGCGATGCCGATGCCGCCCACCTGCGCCGCGAGGGCGTCCGACACGTAGTCGCCGTTCAGGTTCAAGGTCGCGATCACGTCGTACTCGGCCGGCCGCAGCAGGATCTGCTGCAGGAAGGCGTCGGTGATGACGTCCTTCACCGTGATCTCGCGGCCCGTCTTCGGGTTCTTCATCACGCACCAGGGCCCGCCGTCGAGCGGCTTCGCGCCGAACTCGCGCGCTGCCAGCGCATAGCCCCAGTCGCGGAATCCGCCCTCGGTGAACTTCTGAATGTTGCCCTTGTGCACGAGCGTCACCGACTTGCGGTCGTTGTCGATCGCGTACTCGAACGCCTTGCGGATCAGCCGCTCGGACCCCTCGATCGAGACCGGCTTGATGCCGATCGCCGAGCTCTCGGGGAAGCGGATCTTCTTGACCCCCATCTCCTCGCGCAGGAACTTGATGACCTTCTTCGCCGCGTCGGTCTTGGCCGCCCACTCGATGCCGGCGTAGATGTCCTCCGAGTTCTCGCGGAAGATCACCATGTCGGTCTTCTCGGGCTCTTTCAGGGGGGAGGGGACGCCGCGGAAGTAGCGCACCGGGCGCAGGCACACGTAGAGGTCGAGCTCCTGGCGCAGCGCGACGTTCAGGGAACGGATGCCGCCGCCGACGGGCGTCGTGAGCGGGCCCTTGATGGACACCGAGTACTCCTTGACCGCCGCGAGCGTCTCCTCGGGCAGCCAGACGTCGCCGCCGTACAGCCGGGTGGACTTCTCGCCGGCGAAGACCTCCATCCAGTGGATCTTGCGCTTGCCGCCGTAGGCCTTCCGCACGGCGGCATCGACCACCTTGATCATGACCGGCGTGATGTCCACGCCGGTGCCGTCGCCCTCGATGTACGGAATGATGGGATTGTCGGGCATCGGCTTGCCCGAAACGATCTTGCTGCCGCCTT
The DNA here is from genome assembly GCA_020848075.1 of Burkholderiales bacterium. GTDB lineage: Bacteria > Pseudomonadota > Gammaproteobacteria > Burkholderiales > SG8-39 > JAABRB01. The sequence continues at coordinate 11,378 of JADLAV010000017.1, read as the reverse complement.
GGGGAACCTTGATGCGCGAGACAGTCGTTGCCATGGCCGCTCCGTTTTTTCGCCGCGATAGGCGCGAATTATGCGCCATCTCGCCCCTTCCTTGCATCTGCGAGGGCGCATGCACGCGCTCCGCCGCGCGCGGCGTCCACGCTGCGGGGGGCGGCCCTTTTTCGGCTATTCTTGGCGCCTTTGGCTGCCTGCTCGCGCACCGCGTAATGCGAACCCGTTGACGACGCACCGGTCCGGACGATGAACTTTCCCAAAGGCGAGAACCCGGTCGCCGCGGCGATCGCGGAGGCGCTCCGCGACGGCTTCGACAAGCACTACCGCCTGTTCCGCCAGTCGAGCGCGGAGGCGAAAGGCCGATTCGAGGCGGGCGACTGGCTCGGCCAGCAGCGCGCGGTGCGCGAGCGCATCGCGTTCTACGACCAGCGCGTGCGCGAGGCCGTGCAGCGGCTGCGCGACGAGTTCCGGGCCGACCTGCTCGACGAGCACACGTGGCAGCAGGCGAAGCTGCTTTATATCGGCCTGCTCACCAACCACAAGCAGCCCGAGCTCGCCGAGACGTTCTTCAACTCGGTCTTCTGCAAGATCATGCACCGGACGTACTTCCACAACGACTTCATCTTCTTCCGTCCGGCGGTGTCCACCGAATATCTCGAGTCCGATCCGCCCACCTACCAGACTTACTATCCGCTCCGGCACGGATGGCGCGCGGCGCTCGCGCAGATCCTGACTGACCATGAGTGGCGCTGCCCGTTCGCCGATCTCGAGCGCGACGTCGGCTACGTCGCCGAAGACGTCGCCGGTCTGCTGGGCGGCGGCGGGCCCAATCCGGACTGCCACATCCGGGTGCTGCGCGCTGCCTTCTACCGGAACAAGGCCGCGTACGTGTGCGGCAAGATCGTGAACGGCGACCAGGAGCATCCCTTCGTCCTGCCGGTCCTGCACGACGCGAACGCGCGGCTCTATGTCGATACCGTCCTGCTCGATCCGCGCGACATCCGCGTGGGGTTCAGCCTGAACCGGGCCTACTTCATGGTCGACATGGAGGTGCCTTCGGCCTACGTCCAGTTCCTGCGCGGCCTGATGCCGCGCAAGCCCGCGGGGGAGCTCTACACGATGCTCGGGCTCGGCAAGCAGGGCAAGACGATGTTCTACCGCGAACTCGCGCACCACCTGCGCCACTCCGAGGACGAGTTCATCGTCGCCCCCGGCATTCCGGGGCTGGTGATGCTGGTGTTCACGCTGCCGTCGTTTCCGTACGTGTTCAAAGTGATCCGGGACGAGATCGCGCCGCCGAAGGAGACCGACCGCGAGGCGGTGAAGGCGAAGTACCTGCTCGTGAAGCAGCACGACCGGGTCGGACGCATGGCCGACACGCTCGAATTCTCGGATGTCGCGCTGCCCAAGGCCCGCCTGAGCGAGGCGCTGCTCGCCGAACTGCGGCACGCCTGCGCGTCGATCCTCGAGGAGGACGAAACCCAGATCGTCGTCCGGCATCTGTATATCGAGCGCCGCATGACGCCGCTCAACATCTACCTCGACGAGGCGACGGACGCGCAGATCGAGGCGACCGTGCGCGACTACGGCCTCGCGATCCGCGAGCTCGCCTACGCCAACATCTTTCCGGGCGACATGCTGATGAAGAACTTCGGCGTGACGCGGATCGGACGAGTCGTCTTCTACGACTACGACGAGATCGAGTACCTCACGAACTGCAACTTCCGGCGCATCCCGGAGGCGCCGACCCCCGAGCTGGAGATGTCGGGGGAAGTCTGGTACCCGGTTGCGAGGAACGACGTGTTTCCCGAGGAGTTCGGCCCCTTCCTGCTCACCAACCCCAAGGTGCGCGCCGCGTTCATGAAGTACCACGCCGATCTGCTCGCGCCCGAGTTCTGGCAGGCGACGCAGCGCAAGATCGCGAGCGGCTACGTCGAGGACTTCTTCCCGTACCCGGAGTCGATCCGCTTCTGCCACCGTCATCCAGCCGGACGGGCGGCCGCGCTCGCGACGGCGCGGGCCGCCTAGCCGTGACCGCCGGGAGGCGCAAATGCTCATACAGCACGCGGCGCGCGCTCGCCGCGACGGCTGCCGCCGCGGTGCTCGCTGGCGGCGCGATCGCCGCGGAGGGGCTGCCGACGGTGGCGCTGTCCGTCGGGCTCTACGTGATCCAGGCCGAGGTCGCGAGCACGCCCGCGACGCGCACCCGCGGGCTCATGTTCAGGAAGTCGATGCCGGCGAGCCATGGCATGTTGTTCGTCTTCCCGGAACGCGAGCAGCAGTGCTTCTGGATGAAAAATACGCTGATCCCGCTCTCGATCGCGTTCCTCGACGACCAGGGCGCGATCGTGAACATTGCCGACATGCAGCCGCTATCGGAGGACTCGCATTGCTCGGCCCGGCCGGTGAGGTACGCCCTGGAGGTGAATCAGGGCTGGTTCGCGGCGAAGCGGCTCGGCCCCGGCGCGGTCGTGAACGGGATTGCGCAAGCCTCAGGCCGGCCGTAGCCTGGCCTGAGGGTCGAGGCGCGCAGAAGCAGCGCGCCCCGGGCTAACCGGCGAAGTTCCGCGACGCGAAATCCCAGTTCGCCAGGCTCGCGAGGAAGGTCTCGACGAACTTCGGCCGCGCGTTGCGGTAATCGATGTAGTAGGCGTGTTCCCACACGTCGATCGTCAGCAGCGGCTTGTCGGCCGTGGTGAGCGGCGTTCCGGCGTTCGCTGTGTTGACGATGTCGACCGCGCCGTCGACCTTCTTCACGAGCCAGGTCCAGCCCGACCCGAAGTTGCCGACGGCCGACTTGGTGAACGCTTCCTTGAACGCGTCGAACCCGCCCCATTTCTTACCGATCGCCGCGGCGAGCGCGCCGCCGGCTTGGCCGCCGCCGCCCGGCTTCATGCTGCTCCAGAAGAAGGTGTGGTTCCACACCTGGGCGGCGTTGTTGAACACGCCGCCCGCCGGGGCCTTCTTGACGATGGCCTCGAGCGCGAGCTCCTCGAACTCGGTGCCCTTGATCAGATTGTTGAGGTTGGTGACGTACGCCTGATGGTGCTTGCCGTAGTGGTATTCGAACGTCTCCTTCGAGATGTGCGGCTGGAGCGCGTCCATGGCGTACGGCAGCGCGGGCAGTTTGTGCTCCATCAGTGTTCTCCTGGTTGGTCGTGGGGAATCTGAAATTCTAGGAGGGTGATTCGGTCAAGGCAACCGCGCGCCGAGTGGGGGCACGCGCGCTCAGGCCTTGTCCTCGACGCGCACGCCGGCGCCCCCGCGCCCAAATGTCAGTTCGAGGCGCTCACCCACGCGCAGACCGGCGCCGTCGCGCACCACACGGCCGTGCGCGTCGAGCGCCATCGCGTAGCCACGCCCGAGCACCGCCTTCGGGTCGAGTTGCCCGAGCCCACCCGTCGCCTGTCGCAGGCGCGCCTCGGCATGGGCGATGCGGCCCGAGGTGGTCCCTCGCAGGCGCTGGCCGAGCGCGTCGACGCGTTCGGCCAGCGCTGCGACGGGCGGCAGGCTGCGTCGCGCCCGCTCGGTGAGCCGGGCGACCCGCCACTGCTTGCGCTCGATCGCCCGCTCGGTCGCCTGTGCCAGGCGCGCGCGGAGCTGCGCAAGCATCGCTGCCTGGGTCTGCAGCCGCCGGCCGGGGTGCACGAGGCGGCGGCTGAGATGGTCCAGGAGCTGCATGCGCGTCTCGAGATCCCGGGCGAAGCGCCGGCGCAGCCGCGCGACGTCGGCGGCGATGCGCGCGAGGAGCTCCGCCCGAGGAGGGCTCGCAAGCTCCGCGGCGGCGGTCGGCGTCGGCGCGCGGCGGTCGGCGGCGAAGTCGGCGATCGTCACGTCGGTCTCGTGGCCGACGCCGACGACGACCGGGATGGGGCATGCGCGGATCGCGCGGGCGACGCGCTCGTCATTGAACGACCGGAGATCCTCGATGCTGCCGCCGCCGCGGCAGAGGATGAGGACGTCGCACTCGGCGCGCCGTGCCGCGCGTCCCAGCGCGGCGACGATCTCGGCGGGCGCGCCGTCCCCCTGGACCGCGGCCGGGAAGACGACGACCGGGATCGAGGGATTGCGGCGCGCGAGCGTGGTCAGCACGTCGTGCAGCGCGGCGGCACCGAGCGAGGTGACGACGCCGATCGCGCGCGGGAACGCGGGAATCGCCTGCTTGATCTCTTCCGCGAAGAGCCCTTCGGCGGCGAGCCGGTCCCGCAGGCGGACGAACGCCTCGTAGAGCGCGCCGAGGCCGGCTCGACGCATGAACTCGACGTTCAGCTGGAAATCGCCGCGCGGCTCGTAGAGCGTCACCAGCGCGCGGACCTCGACCTGCATGCCATCGCGCGGCGTCCAGTCGAGCAGCTGGCCGCGGTGCCGGAACATGACGCAGCGCACCTGCGCCTGCGCGTCCTTCAGCGAGAAGTAGGCGTGCCCCGAGCGGGCCAGCGTCAGATTCGACACCTCGCCCGCGACCCAGATCGGCGGAAAGCGGTGTTCCAGCAGGTCGCGAACGCTGCGGTTCAGGGCGCTGACGGTGAGGACCGCATCGCCCTGCGACGCGGATTCCCGCGCCGGTTCTGCGTTTGCGGGCATTCTGGCATTTTAAGCTATCCACAAAGCCGACCGGCGGCCGGCCGGTTCGCAGCACCGAGCCGGCGCGTCCGGAGCTCCCCTCGCAGATGCCGCGAAACTCATTGATTCTGCGTGAGAAAACCCGCAGTGCAAATTTGCGGCAGAAATTCAAAACTCGTTGCGCACGGTCGACTTAGAGTGCCTGTTGACAGAGTACGCACAGCATTATCCACAGGAACTGTGGATAAGCGGCGGCGCGCGCCTATGGCCGCGTCATTGAAATCGAACGAACTCTCGCTCGCGGGGAAACGCGTGCGGGGAGCACCCGGCGCCGCGCGGGGGCGGCAGTGCGCGCCGGGCAGGGGAGGGGCCGTCGCGTCCCAAATTGTCGCGTCGCCTTGCCGAAAGCGGATCGCGTCGCTAAAGTCACGAGCTTTCTCGGACCGGAGTCGCTCCCAGTGTTTGCTCTCATCGAAGCCGCGGGTTGGCCGATCTGGTTCCTGCTGGTCGCGTCGGTGATCGCGGTCGCGCTCATCCTCGAGCGCCTCATCGTCCTGCGCCACGAAAAGATCGTCCCGCGCGGCCTGCTCGACCAGGTCGTCGACGCCTATCGCAAGCAGGGCGTGAGCAGCCAGCTGGTCGAGAACCTGTACCAGGACTCCGCGCTCGGACGCGTCCTCGCCGCCGGGCTCCGCAACCACAAGGCACCGCGGCCGGTGATGAAGGAGGCGATCGAGGACGAGGGGCGCGCGGTCACGCACGAGCTGGAGCGCTTTCTCACGACGCTCGGCACGATCGCCTCGATCAGCCCGCTGATGGGTCTCTTCGGGACCGTGGTCGGCATGATCGAGATCTTCGGTTCGCAGGCTCCGACCGGGAACAACCCGGTGCAGCTGGCGCACGGCATCTCGGTCGCCCTCTACAACACCGCGTTCGGCCTGATGATCGCGATTCCGGCGATGATCTTCTTCCGCTACTTCCGCGGCAAGGTCGAGGGGTTCGTCGTGGAGATGGAGCAGCAGGCGTCGCGGCTCGTGGACATCGTTCACGGCGACCGGAAGTGACCCGCGGGCGGGCGCGCGCATGAAGTTCCGCAGCGAGGCGAAGGAGGATCCGGAGATGAACCTGATCCCGCTGATCGACGTCCTCCTGGTGATCCTGATCTTCCTCATGGTCACCACCACGTATTCGAGATTCGCCGAGCTGCAGATCAACCTGCCGAGCGCGCAGGCCGAGAAGCCAGTCGAGCGCCCGAACGAGATCGACGTCACGGTGAGCGCCGGCGGCCAGTACACCATCGATCGCAAGCCCGTCGCGTACACCGACGCCAACGCGTTCGCGGGCGCGATGCGCGCGGCCGGCACGGGGCTCAAGGATCCGGTGGTGGTGATCAACGCCGACGCGAACGCGCCGCATCAATCGGTGATCCGGGTGATGGAGGCCGCCCGCCTCGCCGGCTACGGCCAGGTCTCGTTCGCGGTCGAATCCGCGGCGCGCTAGCCGTTCGCGCGGCCGCCGCGATGCGACGCGCACACCCAGGGAGCGCTGGGCCGGCGAGTCCCGGCTCGGCTTGCACCACGGGATCCGCCGCCTTCGTCCAACGCCACTGGTTTCGCCGTTCGTGGGTCTCGGTGCTGCTGCTGCCGGGCGCGATCGCGTTCGGGGCCGCCGTCGCGCTCCGCCGCGCTGCGTATCGGCTCGGCATCCTGCGCTCGACGCGTCTCGCGGTGCCGGTCGTCGTGGTGGGTAACGTCATCGTCGGCGGCACTGGCAAGACGCCGCTCGTGCTCTGGCTCGCGGCGGAGCTCGCACGCCGCGGCTGGCACCCGGGCATCGTCTCGCGCGGGCATGGGGGCGCGATGGATGCCGTACGGCCGGTGCCCCCGGGGGGCGAACCGGCGGTCTTCGGCGACGAACCGGTGCTGCTCGCCGAGCGCAGCGGCGCGCCCGTGTGGATCGGCCGCGACCGCGCCGCCGCGGCAGGCGCGCTCCTCGCCGCGCACGCCGAGTGCGACGCGATCATCTGCGACGACGGGCTGCAGCACTACGCGCTCGCGCGCGACTTCGAGATCGCGGTGCGCGATGCGCGCGGCGCCGGCAACGGGCTGCTGCTGCCGGCCGGGCCGCTCCGGGAACCGCTCACGCGACGGGTCGACGCGTGGGTCGTGAACGGCGCGGACGCCGGCCCCGGCGAGTACGCAATGCGGCTCGCGCCGGCCGGGTTTCGCCGCGTGGGCCCGGAGCGGTCGGAGGTTCCGGTGGACGCGCTCGCCGGCAAGCGGCTGCATGCGATCGCGGGGATCGGAAATCCGGCGCGCTTCTTCGACCAGCTGCGCGCGCTCGGCCTCGACGCGGTGCCGCACGCCTTTCCCGATCACCATCGGTATCGTGCCGGCGAGCTCGACTTCCCCGCGTGCGACCTCGTCCTGATGACGGAGAAGGATGCAGTAAAATGCCGCACGTTCGGCCGGACCGATCTCGTCGCATTGCGCGTCGACGCCGAGATCGATCGGCGGCTCGCCGACCGCGTGGAGGCATGCATTCGTGGACGCCCGACTGCTTGACATACTCGTCTGCCCGCTCTGCAAGGGGCCGCTCGTCTACCGCAAGGGCGAGCAGGAGCTCGTCTGCAAGGCCGACCGGCTCGCTTTTCCGATCCGTGACGGCATCCCGGTGATGCTCGAGGAGGACGCGCGCAAGCTCGGCCCGCTCGAGGAGGTCGAGTAGCCGCCGTCATGGCCGGCCTCCTGCGGTTTCACGTCGTCATCCCGGCGCGCTACGCGTCGAGCCGCCTGCCCGCGAAGCCCCTCGCGGATATCGCGGGCAAGCCGATGGTCGTCCACGTCGCCGAGCGCGCGCGGGCGAGCGGCGCAGCCGCGGTATGGGTGGCGACCGATCACCGGGACATCCTGGATGCAGTCGTGGCGCATGGGTGCGAGGCGCTCATGACCCGCGCGGACCACGCCTCGGGAACCGACCGGCTGGCCGAAGTCGCCGAGCGCCTCGGGTTCGCGGACGACGAGATCGTCGTGAACGTGCAGGGTGACGAGCCCCTCGTGCCGTCCGAGCTGATCGGAGAGGTCGCACACACGCTGGCGCAGCGCACGTCCGCATCGATCGCCACGGCCTGCCATCCGATCGCCGATCCGGCCGAGGCCTTCAACGCGAACGTCGTGAAGGTGGTCGTCGACCACTCGGGGCACGCGCTGTACTTCAGCCGTGCGCCGATCCCGTTCGCCCGGGACGCATGGGCGGGACACCTCGGCGCGACCGCGCCGACGGTGCTGCCCGACGGCCTGCCGTGCTATCGCCACATCGGCATCTACGCCTACCGCGTGGCCTTCCTGCGCGCCTATGCACGACTCGCGCCGGCGCCGATCGAGCGGTTCGAGGCGCTCGAGCAGCTGCGCGCACTGTGGCACGGGCATCGCATCGCGGTGGCGATCGTCCCCACCGCGCCGCCGGCCGGCGTGGACACGCCCGCGGATCTCGAACGGGTGCGGCGCCTTTTTTGATCGTGCGATTCGATCTTGCGATTTGACCGGCTGACCCGGAGCCGGTAGCTTGATTCTGATCCGCGCGCGCTCAAGCGGGCGCGACGGAACGCAGTTTCCGGCCAAAGGGGGAGTCATGCGCGTAGTCCTGCTCGGCGAGCGCAGTGGCGGAGCGAGACCGCGTCGCGTTACCGCATGCGGGGGAGGAAGGGCGTGCGGCTGATCCTTCTCGGGCCCCCCGGCGCGGGCAAGGGCACGCAGGCCGGATTCATCGTCGAGCGCTACGGCATTCCGCAGATCTCCACCGGCGACATGCTCCGCGCGGCGATCAAGGCGGGCAGCCCGCTCGGGAAGGCCGCGAAGCAGGTGATGGACGCGGGCCAGCTCGTCGCCGACGACCTCATCATCGCTCTCGTCCAGGACCGGCTCGCGCAGGCCGACTGCGCGAAGGGCTACCTCTTCGACGGCTTTCCGCGCACCATTCCGCAGGCCGATGCGCTGAAGGCTGCGGGCGTCGCGATCGATACCGTCCTCGAGATCGACGTGCCGGACGAGGAGATCATCCAGCGCATGGACGGGCGGCGCGTGCATCTCGCCTCCGGCCGCACGTACCACGTGGTCTTCAACCCGCCGAGGACGCCGGACCGCGACGATCCGACCGGGGAGCCGCTCGTGCAGCGCGACGACGACAAGGCGGCAACCGTGCGCAAGCGCCTCGAGGTCTACCGGAACCAGACGCGCCCGCTCGTGGACTATTACGCGGCGTGGGCCGCGACCGGTGATCCGCGCGCGCCGAGATACCGGCGCGTCTCTGGGATGGGGACGGTCGAGGAGATCCGCGCCCGCTGCCTCGCCGCGCTCGCCTGAGCGCGCCGGCCGCAGCGCTGCGCAGCCGCTGCGCCGCGGTATAATCGCGCGCCTTGTGCCGACCGGGAGCCGGCTGCGGGAACCTGCCCGCGGCTCATCCCGAGTCCGGTCGCCCGGCGTCAAAAGAACTTCGAAGGAGGAATCCATGACGGCAGGACTCTGGTTCGCCCTCGCCTGCGCCATCGTCGCCATCCTGTACGGGGCGGTCTCGATCAAGTGGGTCCTCGCGCAGCCGTCCGGGAACGAGCGCATGCGCGAGATCGCCGGCGCCGTGCAGCAGGGCGCGTCGGCCTATCTCAACCGCCAGTACACGACGATCGGCCTCGTCGGCGTGATCCTGTTCATCGTGATCGGGGTCGTGCCCGGCCTCGGCTGGCCGACTGCGTTCGGATTCGCGCTCGGCGCGATCCTCTCCGGCCTGGCGGGCTACATCGGCATGAACGTCTCGGTGCGCGCGAACGTGCGCACGGCCGAGGCCGCCCGCAGGGGTCTGAACGAGGCGCTCACCGTCGCCTTCCGCAGCGGTGCGATCACCGGCCTGCTGGTGGTCGGCCTGGGTCTGCTCGGCGTCGCAGGGTACTACGCGATTCTCGCGGCGAGCGCCAAGGGCGGCGCGGGGCTGTCGGAGGTGCTCAGCCCGCTCGTCGGGCTCGGGTTCGGCGGCTCGCTGATCTCCATCTTCGCGCGGCTCGGCGGCGGGATCTTCACCAAGGGCGCCGACGTCGGCGCCGACCTCGTCGGCAAGGTCGAGGCCGGCATCCCGGAGGACGATCCGCGCAATCCGGCGGTGATCGCCGACAACGTGGGCGACAACGTCGGCGACTGCGCCGGCATGGCGGCGGATCTCTTCGAGACCTACGCCGTCACGATCATCGCCACCATGATCCTCGGCTCGCTGATGATCAAGACCACCTCGGACGCAGCGGTGATCTATCCGCTCGCGCTCGGTGGCTTCTCGATCATCGCCTCGATCATCGGCGCGGCGGTGGTGAAGACGAGCCCGGGCAAGAAGATCATGAGCGCGCTCTACCGCGGCCTGATCGTCGCCGGCGTCCTCGCGGCCATCGCCTTCATCCCGATCACCTACTGGGTCATGGGCGACGTGGTCAAGAATGTCCCGTTCGATTTCGCCGGCGGCCGGCAGTTCATCACCGTCTGGCATCTCTGGGGCAGCGCGCTTGTCGGCCTGGTGCTGACCGCCCTCATGGTCGTGATCACCGAGTACTACACGGCCACCGAGTACAGCCCGGTGCGGCACATCGCCGCCGCGTCGCAGACCGGTCATGCGACCAACATCATCGCCGGCCTTGGCGTGTCGATGAAGTCGACCGCCTGGCCGGTGCTCGCGGTCTGCGCGTCGATCCTGCTCGCCTACACGCTCGCGGGCCTTTACGGCATCGCGATCGCGGCGACGTCCATGCTCTCGATGGCCGGCATCATCGTTGCGCTCGACGCCTATGGCCCGGTAACGGACAACGCGGGCGGCATCGCCGAGATGGCGGGGCTGCCCTCGGAGGTCCGCGCGATCACCGATCCGCTCGACGCGGTTGGCAACACCACGAAGGCGGTCACCAAGGGCTACGCGATCGGCTCCGCCGGCCTCGCTGCGCTCGTGCTCTTCGCGGACTACACGCACGCGCTCGAGCACGCGGGCAAGACGCTCTCATTCGACCTCTCGGATTACCGCGTGATCATCGGTCTCTTCATCGGCGGCCTCGTGCCCTATCTCTTCGGGGCGATGGCGATGGAGGCGGTCGGCCGTGCCGCCGGCGCGGTGGTGGTCGAGGTGCGGCGGCAGTTCAAGGAGATCGCCGGCATCATGGAAGGCAAGGCCAAGCCGGAGTACGGCACGGCGGTGGACATGCTCACCCGCGCCGCGATCAAGGAGATGATCGTACCGTCGCTCCTGCCGGTCCTGGTGCCGATCCTGGTCGGCCTGATCCTGGGCCCGCAGGCGCTCGGCGGGGTGCTGATGGGCACGATCGTGACGGGTCTCTTCGTCGCGATCTCGATGTGCACCGGCGGTGGCGCCTGGGACAACGCGAAGAAGTACATCGAGGACGGAAACTTCGGCGGCAAGGGCTCCGATGCGCACAAGGCGGCCGTGACCGGAGACACGGTCGGCGATCCGTACAAGGACACGGCCGGTCCTGCGGTGAACCCGCTCATCAAGATCATCAACATCGTCGCGCTGCTGATCGTTCCGCTGATCGCGTAAGCGCGCCGGCGATTCCATCCCCCCGGCGCCTGAGGCCGCAAACCTGTCCCCTCCTCTCCGAGGAGGGGTGTCACGCGCGGCGTGACGGGGTGGTGTTCCGTCCTGTCCCCTCCTTTTCAAGGAGGGGTGCCGAGCGCAGCGCGGCGGGGTGGTTGGGCCGAATCACTCCGACGCGCCAGCGGCTGTGCCCGCCCGGCGCCTGAGGCCGCAAACGCCCTCCTGCGGGAGCCCGGTTTGCGGCG
>JADLAV010000016.1 GCA_020848075.1 Burkholderiales bacterium | reverse complement strand
GCTGAAGGTGATGCCGATGGTCGCAACCAGGATGAGGGCGCCCGCCGCGAGCTGGTGAACGCCCGGCTCGATCACCAGCTCGGGCCGCACGAACACGCCCGCCATCAGGGTGAAGAGCGACACGCAGATCTGCAGGGCGCGAGCCAGCGTCCGGTAGAACGACGCGTTCGCGATCTTCGCCGTGACCGCGGCGACGAGCGAGGTCGGCGGCGTCAGCTCGCCCCACACGCCGAGGAAGAACGCGAAGAAGTGCACTACCCACGGATTGACGCCGACCTTGATCATCGGCGGCGCGATGACGATGGCGACGAGAATGTAGGTCGGGGCCGGCGGCAGCCCGGTGCCGAGCAGCGCGCCGAACGCGAAGGCGACCAGCACCATTGCGGCGAGGTTGATGCCCGCCATCTCGATCAGCACCGAGCCGAGCTTGGTCGGCACCCCGGTGATGACGAGCGCGCCGGTCATGATCGCGAGCGTCGCCAGCAGCAGGGTCAGGTCCGCGGTCATCTCGCAGTAGGAATCGAGGAACCTCTTGAGCGGCGCGATCAGGCCGCGCAGGGAGCGCTCGCCCGAGCGCAGCGTCGCCGCAACGTGAATGCCGAACATCACGCTGCCGACGGCGACGAACATATACAGCGCCGCGAACATCGGCGCGAGGTTCCACGCCGCCATCAGGCCGACCAGCCCGGCGATGACGGCGGCGAACGCCGCGAGGTTGACCCAGTCCTGTCCCGACAGCCGCTCGCGGATGCCGGCGACGGCGCGGGTTCGATGGCGCATCGCGAGGAGATACACCGATACCGCGACGGTGATGTAGTAGATGAGCGCCGGGACGTAGCCGCGCGCCACGACGTCGAAATAGCTCTTGCCGAGGAACTCGGCCATGAGGAACGCCGACACCCCCATCACCGGCGGCATGAGCTGTCCGCCGAGCGAGGACGCCGATTCGATCGCCGCCGCCGTCGCCCGCGGCATGCCGGCGCCGATCATCGCCGGAATGGTGGCCGAGCCGATGGTGATCGCGTTGGCGGCGCCGCTGCCGCTCACCGTGCCCACGCACATCGAGCCGACCACGGCCGACTGCGGCAGCGCGTGCGCGGAGCGCGCTGCCACGCGCTTGGTGGCCCGCAGGAGGGAGTGGATGCAGCCGAAGCCCGAAAGCAGGCCGAGCACCAGCAGGAACGCGCCGACTACGGTGAGCGCGATCTGCGGCAAGTTGGAGAAGACCCCGGTCGCCGCCTCCAGGCTCATCGCCGTCACGATCCGCGACCAGCTGAGGCCGCCGTGATGGAACATCCCCGGCACGACGTAGCCGTAGACCGCGTAGAGGATCAGCGCCACGTTCAGCACGAAGAGCGGCAGATGGCGCCGGCGCGAATACTCCAGGATGAGGAGCGCCATCAGCGCGCCCATCGACATGTCGATCGCGTTCCAGTCGCCGGCGCGGCTGGTGCCGAGCTCGTAGTACTGCGAGTTCATGTAGAAGGCCACCGCGAGCGCGCCGGCAACGTAGACCGCTGCGATGGCGGCGTTCGCGGCGCGCGGCAGGCCGGGATAGAAGTCGCCCTCGCGCAGCGCAGCCAGCACGAACAGCACGAAGGTGATCGGCACGAGCCGCATCGCGAGCAGCGTCGGCCCGCCTTCGCTGGTCCAGTAGTAGGAAAAGAGCGCGAGGAAGAAGCCGATCGCGACGGCGTAGTACAGGACGTCGAGGAAGAGGCGAGCGCGGCTCGGCTCTGTCCCGCTCATGATTCGTTCGTCAGCGGCGTGCCCGGGCGGGCCGCGGCGCTCGAGGCGCCGGCCCGCGGCCGCTCACGTCCGGCGCTTCGCACTCAGTCCTTCGCTATCTTGGAATCCCACTTGGCGTCCCATACGCCTTTCTCGCGCATCCATCTTGCGAGTCCGGGATGGATCGGCACCAGGTCCCAGGAGGACTGTACGCCCCGCTTCTGCAGACCGGGCATGTCCTGCGCGACCTGCGTGAAGCCGGGATCGGTCTTGGCGAGCTCGGCCGCATTCTTCTCGATCACGTTGAGCATCGTGTAGACATCGTCGGCCGGCACGTTGAGCCCGACGTCGAAGCCGTAGAAGAACGGCATCTCGAGCACCTTGTCGCCGTGCACGTCGCGCTTGAACGCCTTCGGGCTCACCGCCACCAGCGGGATGCCCTTCTTCCCGAGCTCCGCGATCTCCTCGGGGCTGGGATTCAGCACCGCCCAGTCGGCGGCGAGCGAGGCTTCCGCGAGCCAGGGCGGCGGCGCGCTCTCGGACGCGGTGTAGATGGCCATCGCATCGATCGCGCCCGACTCGAGCTGCGAGCCGACCGTCGCGAGATCGATGTTGACGTAGGTGAACTTGACGCCGAGGGCATTGAGGCCGCGCTCGGCCTGCGCACGGGTGTCGAACGGCAGCGGGCCCGTGAAGACGCGCTTGCCGGCGAGGTCGCCCCACTTCCTGATCTTGTCCTTGTTGCGCACGTGGACGGCGTAGCCGACCTCCAGGGTATGCGCCCAGAACGACTGGACCGGCATGCGCTGGATGCGCGCCTTGAAGCCCTTGAAGCGGTTGGTGTCGGTGACGAGCTCGCGGAACGCGATGTCCGAGCCGTAGAAGCCTTCGAGCTCGTTGGTCGCAAACGCCTTGACGGTGAGGATGGCGCCCGCGTGCGGAAGCACCGAGATCCGGTATTTCGGCATTTCCCGGTTGAGCACGGCCGCGAGCGTCACCATCGCCTTGTGGCCGGCGCTGCCGACCGGCGGCGTGCCCCAGCGCAGGTCCTTGGGCTCCTGCGACCGCGCCGCCGGCGCCGACAAACCGATCAGTACCGCGAGCGCAATGCTGGTCAGGAATCCCTTCGACATGTCGGCTCACCTTTGATGTGGGCGGTTCCGGTCGTGCGGGCTGC
>JADLAV010000015.1 GCA_020848075.1 Burkholderiales bacterium | reverse complement strand
GCCTTGCGCGGGCCTCCTCGATGCCGCCGCAGGACCAATTGTGGCACCAACCCGCCACTCGCCGGCCCGGTTCCGGCCGCAGACGCTGGCATTGTGCGGCGCGCACGGGAAGGAAATTCCTATCCCTGATGGCGCAGTTCGACCGCCATTTCGCTGTCTGCGGGCCAAGATTCCCCGGAATGTGATGCGATCGCTCGGGCTGCCGGGGGCGATGCGGTAGATTGCCGTCCAGACTTCTCTGCCGCGCTTGACTTTCGATGAACCCGACTACGCGCCGGATCACTGCGGCCACACTGGCCCTGGTCGCCGCCCTTGCCGCGGGCCCGGCTGTTGGGTGTTCGTGTGTTCCCCGTAGCCCCCAGCAATGGCTCGAGGGCTCGCATCTCATCTTTCTCGGCACCGTGGAGTCTGTCGATTTCACGGGAAAGCCGGGACAACCCTCCGCTTCCGGAAGGGCTCGATTCCGCGTGCACCAGCTCTACAAGGGAGAGTTGGACGGCGACACCGTGGAGGTTCGGTTCAGCGCTGGGCCCGGTGCGAGCTGTGGCACGAGCTTCGTGGTGGGAACGACTGAACCGATCTTCGCTTCCCTTTGGCGACATGCAGACGGCGAGGAGGCATTCGGGACGGGGCTTTGCTCGCGGGTCCTTGCGTTCGGCGCTGCGACGAACGTGCAACCCGCGCTCGATGCGTACCGGGTGTCGGTCAAACGAGCGTCCGGCGCTGCCCAGGCCGACCCGTCATCCGTAATCAAGTGGAACGATCTCGCCGTGCTGCAGGAGGCCCACAAGGATTTTCTCGGGGTCGTTCCGACCCTGAGGCGATTGAATGCGCTGGCGCCGACGGACTCGCAGTACCTCCGTCGGCAAGGGGATGCCCTGCTCGCCCTGGGCAGGCTGACGCAGGCTGTCGAGGCCTACGACCGGGCGCTTTCGGTCGATGACGCCGACGTGCCTGCGCGCCGTGGTCGCGATCAAGCAATGATCAAGCTCGGGCGCGCCTCCGAAGTCGATACTGCTCGACGAGATTTCTCGGCGATGACGATCCAGCGCGCGGATTACTCGGCGCGCGACCTCGCAGGCGCTACCTTCGCACGCGCGCGGCTCAATTCCGTCAGGTTCAATAGCGCAAAGCTTGCAGGCGCGGACTTTTCGGGCGCCGACCTCCACGCCGTGGATTTCTCGGACGCGGACCTGCAAGGGGCGAACCTGGCCGGCCTCAGGTCGTATCTGGCGAACTTCTCCGGCAGCGATCTCAGGCGAGCGGACTTCTCCAAGTCCAATCTCTTCCATGCGCGCCTGGACGGCGCGGACCTGCGCGGCGCGAATCTCGCCGGGGCGAGCTTCGAGCGGGCGTCGTTGCGGGGGGTGCGGCTCGATGGGGCGAAGCTTGACGGAATCAATCTCTACGGGGCGGATCTGACCGATACCGACCTCTCGGGCGCAAACCTGGTCGGCCGGTCGCTCCAGGGCATTGCCCTCAGGAACTCAAGGCTCGTCGGCGCCGACCTGCGCGAGGCGTTTCTCGCCGGGCCGGTTGCAGCGGCGCGCGCCAACGAGTCGCTGCACGGGCCGGGCCGTCCCGCGGATCTTCGCGGCACGGACCTCACGGACGCCCGCCTCGATCGCGCCGACCTCCGCTTCGCGCTGTTCGACTGCAAGACCAGGTGGCCCGCGGGGTTCGATCCGACGCAGTTCTTGCTGATGCCCGTCACCTCGGCCGAGTGCCCGGGACCGCCTCTCGCGACCAAGCTCTTCGCCCGCCCCGGCGAGCTACGCGAGATGCCGGGACTCATTGGCGGGGAGCGCGCCAGGGCACGCGGGCCGGAGCTGGAGAAGCTGAATCTCGCCGCGATCGACCTTTCGGGCGCCAATCTGAGCGGCTTTCGCATGTGGTCCCTCGATCTCGAGAACGCTGCATTGCGTGCGGCCGACCTCCGCCATGCGGATCTAGCCGGAAGCAATCTGCGCGGGTCGGACCTCACCGGCGCGGACTTGAGCGGGGCGCGTCTAGGGGGCGCAGACTTCACTGCAACGAAGCTGGAGGGGGCCAAGCTGGGCGGCGCACGGTACGACGACAAGACCCGATGGCCCGCGGGCTTTGTCCCGCAGGACGCCGGCGCGATCCTCGATGCACCCCGCCCCGTACCGCCCAGTCCCCGTCCCGTTCCTTGAGCGCTACGGCAGCGACTGGTACGGCCGGTAACCCGGCGGCATCGCGTACGCGAAGTCGGGCGCTTCGAATCGACCGAGCCACGTCCCGCCCTCTACCTCCTCGCGCGGCAGGCGACGCTCGAGCGCAACGTTGTCTCTCGAGTAGAACTGGATCGCGGGGTAGTAGTCCCGACCCTTCTTGAGCGGTTTGCCGTCGCGTCCTTCAGTGGGATCGCCGACGATCCACTTACCCTCGATGCCGAAATAGACACGCCCTTCCTCCAGATCGAGCGCGACGCTGACGACTTGACCGGGCTCGATTCGACGCGCCCTACCCGCGGTCACGCTGTCACGATAGAGCAGGTCGGCCCCCTTGCTCGACCGACTGGCATCAACGACGCCCACCGTGCCGCCCGCCCACGTCTTCTTGCCGGCCGGCAGGGGCGCTGCATGGACCTCGAAGTACCACTTGCCGCTGTTACGCGCCTCCGACGCGTGAACCGTTTCGCCCGGTCCACGACCCAGATTCTCGACGCGCTGCCCGGTCGGGACGGGCCGGCCTTGCAGAATCCAGCCAACGGGCTGCCCTGTCTGCACGCTGACCGACTGGTGCCGCCACGATCGCTTGCCGTCGATGACGCAACCGCTCTCCGGGCAGTCGAACTGCATCGAGCTGGGGGCCAGCCCGACGAGCTCCTGGAGCACATCGGCAAGGTCGAGGTGGGATTCCTGGGCCTTGGACAGCCGCGACCAGATCTTCGAGTAGTTCTTCTCTTCGGACGAATAGGCGCTCACCGGCACGTTCGCACGGCCGGTCATCGCGGTCTGCCTGTACTGTCCGAACAGCAGGACCTGCCGGAGGATGACTTCGAGTCCGAGCGCGAGCCGCCACTCGTGCGGGTGGTATCCATCGAGGACCAGAACGAGCGGAGCGCTCGAGTCGGTCACGCGCACGTCCACGGGCCGCCGCTCGTTCCCGCTCCCGTAGATCCGGAGGTAATGCAGCTTGGCGCCCGACCGGTCGAATGCCGGGACGTCTTCGTTTGCCCTGGGGCGAGGCACCATGCTCGTGACCCACGCGAGACGATCCGCGAGGGACGCGTTGAACGCATTCAGACACGCCGGGTCGCGCACCGTGCGGGACGAAGCGCGATACGCACCGGTCAGAATGCAGGCACGGTTCCGGTAGTTCACCCATGCGCGGTACGTCGCCCAAAGCGCCTCCGCGATCGTTGGCGCGAAGACGCCGGCCGCATCGCGGACCAGGGCTTCGGTCTGCAGGTCGAGGCGTTCCATCACGGTCGCCACGTGCGGTGTCGCGGCTAGGGCGTTCTCGTCGTGCCGTTGGTCGCGAAACCTGAAGTCGTACGGCTCGAACCCTTCCGGCATCCGATATCGAAACGGCGTTGCGCCGAAGTTGAAGGTCAGAACGTCGCTCTCGTACGGATCCTTCTCGGCGGCTCGAACCTCCGCAGCAGGCGCGTAGTGCGCGTTCGGTGGAATCGACGTGCCTCCCGCAGCCGAGCTCGGGTCGCCGTCGAGCCACGCCCCGTCTACTCCCAGGAAGAGTCGCCCGCGGTCGATGTCGAGGGCGAACTGCAAGGTCGTGCCGCTGGGGATCGGCCCTTTCGCGGGGCGGGTGAAACCAGCCACGGCAGAGACGAGATGGTCCCGTGGCCGCGGATTGTTGATGCCGACGTCGGAGAGCAGCGGAGCGCTGGAGCGCTTCTCGTGGAAGCGTGCTTCCCAGTACCACTTGCCCGACTGGCGGTACTCGAAGTGAATCTGTCCGGGTAGACGGAACGCGCTCGCCGGCATCGCGAGCTCGGGCATGTGCGGTGAGCCCTCGCCACCCTTCAGAGTGAGCGTTCGTGCCACCCGGCCGTCTTCGTCGGTGCGCGAACGGACGCCGAACGAGATTTCTTCGGGCTTGACCGGACCGGGACTTCGATCGAGACCCGGCCCGCCAGCGGGACGCGCTGCCCGGCGATCGGAGGTGACGCCGATCTCGCCGGGGCCCGTCCACGGGTACAGAAATCCGTGCAACCGCGGATCGGCGAGAACCGCGCCGTTGCCGCGGTCACCGACGAGTTGACGCGCCAACTCCGCGTCTGCCTGCGCGAACGCTCGCCATGCGAGAACCGCGTCGTCAAACTCGGCTTCGATCGCCGGGGGCACGCGAGCGAGTGCCGTTACGTTCGCGGACCCCTGTTCGGCCGACTGCCCCAAGCTCGCGCCACATGCAATCCCGATGACGCCGCACGCGGCCCGAAACTTCTTTGAGGCGCTCATCCCTTGCCGCCGTACATCGAGGGGAGGTCCTTAAGTAGCGCGAACTTGAAGTGCGCTGAAGCGCACGCCGGGAGAGCGAGCAGGCTTGTGGTCATCCGGACTTGGGCGGGCCGAATACTGCCGCAGATCCAATCGATTGCGCAGATCATGCCAATGTTCGGCCGAACCCTGGACACGGCCCCCGCCAGACGGCGCCACTTTGTCACGGTTGTGGTGCGGTGAGACCGAGCACGATTGTCTTTATTTGCCATAACACGCCTTGCGCGGGCCTCCTCGATGCCGCCGCAGGACCAATTGTGGCACCAACCCGCCACTCGCCGGCCCGGTTCCGGCCGCAGACGCTGGCATTGTGCGGCGCGCACGGGAAG
>JADLAV010000014.1 GCA_020848075.1 Burkholderiales bacterium | reverse complement strand
CAGTCTGGCGCTCACGCGCGCGCATTTGTACGGAGCGCGTGCCGGCGATGGCGCGAGAGGGACCTCGGCGACCGCTGCACACGAGCGTGGCTATGCGCCGAGCCGCGAAACCGGCGACGAGGAGAGGTGACGCCATGGAATGGTTGCTCGAGAACTGGATCTGGATCGTCGTCGCGGCGGCGTTCATCGGGATCCACATGTTTGGACACGGCGGACACGGATCGCACGGGCGCCGCGACGCGGATGCGCGAGGAGCGCATCCGCGCGGCGGGGATCGCCCGCCCGGAGCGTCCGGCTCGGACGATCAGTCCAGGCACATCCATTGACGGAGGGTTGCCATGATGAGTCTGAAGCTCGTGAGCTGGTCCCTCGGACTGAGCGCGGCGCTGCTGTACCTCCTCTGCGTCGCGTTCGGCCTCACGAATCCGGCGGCAGGACACATGCGGGAGTTTCTCCAGCTCATCCTGCCCGGCTTCGAGTGGCTGACGCTGAAGGGCTTCGCCATCGGCCTGTTGAAGAGTTTCCTCTACGGCGTGCTGGTCGGCCTGGTGTACGTGCCGATCTACAACGGCCTTCGATTTCGGTTCGGGACATGAGCCGGCACGGAATGCGGGGCCGCATGAGCGCTCGCCGAGCGCGGGGGCGGTGTTTGCGCGTGGAGTTCGCGCTGCCGCGTCGCGGCAAGCCGGGGCCCGCGTCCCGCGCTGGGGGATTGCGCCCCTAGCGGCGCGCCGAATTCGACAACTTTCAAGGAAGGTACCGACATGGATTGGCTGAACGGGAACTGGATCTGGGTGCTCGTTGCGATCGCGGGCGTGTGGTTCGTGATGCGCAGAGGCGGTCTGCACGGGCACGGCATGGGCGGCCACGGGGGATCGCACGGGGATATTCCACGGGATGGGCACGGGGGCTCGCAGGGCCACGGCGGGTCCCCCGGGGACGGCGACGCGGCGCGGCCGGATGCCGCGGGTCGAATGCCGACCGGGACAATGGCTGCGGCAGCGCTCGACCCGGTGAGCGGCAATCCGGTGCGCACTGACCGCGCACGCTCGGCGGTGTTCGGCGGGCGCGCTTATTACTTCGAGACTGACGAGACGCGCAAGCAGTTCGAGGCCGAGCCGCAGAGGTACGCTTCGGCCGCGCCGGAGCCGGTCGAACGGCCACGGCGCCGCAGGGGATGCTGAGCTGGAGCGCCGCAGTGTCCCGGAGCCACTTTTTCCCCGCTCGCGGTGCGAACTTCGCGGTCGTGCTCGGGTATCGGGCGATCCTGCCCCTCTTTCCGGTGGCTGCGGGCCCGCTCTATCCGCTCGCGATCGGTCAGGAGGTCGCGGCAATCGCGATGTCGGGGAGCTCGCTGCCCGTTGCCGCGAACGCGCGGTTGCTCGAGCGAGCGGTAATCGAAGGCTTGAAGTGACTGTCCGTCCAAACCTCAAAGATCGACGCGCTGCTCGCGGCGCAAGGGATCGGCGCGAGTGGTTCGCCGTGCCGATCCCGCGGCGGACATAAGGAGGGAAACATGACCATCGAGTTCGAGCAACCCTACGGCCTTTGGACGCTGGTCATCATCAATTCTCTGGTATTCATCGTTTTTGCGTTCAGCTTCGCGGGTCCTAAGAGCGGGCGCGACTGGCGGTCGTTCGGCGCGTTCTCGGCCTTCCTCGTGGCGCTGTTCACCGAGATGTACGGCTTTCCTCTCACGATCTATCTGCTCTCGGGATGGCTTTCGAGCAGGTTTCCCGGGGTCGATTTCTTCTCTCATGACGCCGGGCATCTTCCCCAGACGCTGATCGGACTGTTGTTCGGGTGGCGAATCGATCCCCATTCGGGACCTTTCCACATCGCCTCCTACGTCCTGATCTTTGCGGGCTTCGTCCTGCTTGCGAAGGCTTGGGGCATTCTCTATGAGGCCCAGCGGCGGCACGAGATCGCGGCGAGCGGCCCTTACGCCTACGTGCGCCATCCTCAGTACGTCGGATTCATCGTGATCATGCTCGGCTTCCTGCTGCAGTGGCCGACCCTCGTCACCCTCGTGATGTTCCCGATCCTGGTGTTCATGTACATGCGGCTCGCGCTGCGTGAGGAGCGCGAGGCAATCGCGGTGTTCGGTGCCGAGTACGAGCGCTACATGGCGCGGACACCGCGGTTCTTACCGCGGCTCGGCGCTTCGCAAGCGTCCGCCGGGGGAGCCTGAACCTGATCGCGGTTCACCCTGCATGCCGTCAACACCCACCTAAGAGCGGAGCAACATGAAACGGATCTGGGTCGCAGTGGCGCCTACCGCCGCCGGACCCGTAACGCAACACCCCGCTCGGCGCCGCTCAGGGCGCGCCGGACTCGCTCGCTGCGCGCACGAACAGCGAGCAGGGCGTGACCGCCACCCTGCAGGCGTTCGAAGGAAGCAAAGGACGGGAATTCGACGAAGTGGAGGGCAGCATGCCCGTTGACAGCGAAATGCGCGCAAGGACCGGACGGCGGAACCGCGCCGAGCTCGGCGACAGCCTGAAAATGGAGGTCTGCGCTTGAAACTTACGTTTCTCGGCGGCGTCGGCACCGTGACCGGATCGAAGTACCTCGTCGAAGCCAAAGGCCAACGCCTGCTCGTCGATTGCGGGTTGTTCCAGGGCTACAAGCAACTACGGCTGCGTAACTGGGCGCCACCGCCGTTCGATCCACGACGGATCGACGCGGTGCTTCTCACCCACGCGCACATCGACCACAGCGGCTACTTCCCGCTGCTCGCGAAGCAGGGCTTCGGCGGAGCGCTGTGGTGTACCGAGGCGACGCGCGACCTCGCCGCGATCCTGCTGCCCGATGCCGGCCATCTGCAGGAAGAGGAGGCGGCCTACCTCAACCGGCACGGCAAGTCGAAGCACAAGCCGGCGCTGCCGCTCTACTCGGAAGACGACGCGCGCGAGGCGCTCGCTCGGATCCGCGGGGTCGGATTCGGCGAGACGCTGCACCTTGGCGACGGCGTCACCGCGCGGTTCGCGCCTGCGGGACACATCCTCGGCGCGGCGAGTGTACTCGTCGAAGCCGGCGGCTCGTCGGTGCTGTTCTCAGGCGACCTCGGGCGTGCCGACGACCTCGTCATGCTGCCGGCGGCGCGCGGGCTCGCGGCCGACACGGTGGTCGTCGAGTCGACGTACGGGGACCGGCTTCATGACGTGGGCTATCCACTCGAGCGCATCGGCGAGGTCATCCGGCGCACCTGCGACCGCGGCGGCGTCGTCGTGATCCCGGCCTTTGCCGTCGGCCGCGCGCAGACGCTGCTGTATGCGATCTACCGGTTGCGGAAAGCGAATGCGATCCCCGATGTGCCGGTGTTCCTGAACAGCCCGATGGCGGTGGACGTGACCGAGCTCTACCACCGCTACCGCCCACAGCATCGATTGTCGGTCGAGGAATGTGCCGGCACGTGCAAGGCCGCCCAGATCGTGCGCTCGCCGGTCGAATCGAAAGCGCTGAACCTTCGTCGCGGCCCGATGGTGATCATCTCGGCGAGCGGCATGGCGACGGGCGGGCGCGTGCTGCACCACCTCAGGGCCTTCGCGCCGGATCCGAAGAACACGATCCTCCTCGCCGGATTTCAGGCCGGCGGCACGCGCGGGGCGTCGATCGCCGCCGGCGCGCCCCAGGTGAAGATCCACGGCGAACACGTCCCGATCCGGGCCGAGGTTGCACAGCTTGACAACCTTTCGGCGCACGCCGACCAGCAGGGCCTGCTCGACTGGCTCCGCGGCCTGGGGTCGCCGCCGAAGCGCGTGTTCGTCACTCATGGGGAGCCGGGCGCTTCGGACACCTTGCGCCGGCTGATCGCGGAGCGCTTCGGCTGGCAGTGCACCGTGCCGGACTACAAGGAGGCGTTCGAACTGGGGGGAGGCTCGGCATGATCACGCCCGGATCGGCACCGCCGGGAATCGCCGTTCCGCCGCTCCGGCTACGGCGGCTCGGGATCGACACCTACACCGAACCCGTCGTCTACATGCGCAGCGACTGTCACGTGTGTCGCGCGGAAGGGTTCTCCGCTCGCGGGCGCGTGGAGCTTCGGGTTGGCACGCGCAGCGTCATCGCAACGCTGAACGTCGTCACCGGCGGGTTGCTCGCGGAGGGGGAAGCGGGTCTTTCGGAGGCGGCGTGCGCGCTCCTCGACGCGCGGGATGGCGACGTGATCGAGGTCGCGCATCCGGCGCCCGTGGAGTCGCTACGACACGTCCGCGCCAAGCTCTACGGTCACCGGCTCGACGACGCAGCGATCCGGGCGGTGATCGGGGATATCGTCGCTCACCGGTACTCCGATCTCGAGCTTGCCGCGTTCGTCGCCGCCGGCGCCGCTGACCGCCTCGACTTCGACGAAACCGCGGGGCTGACCCGCGCGATGATCGACACCGGCGAGCGGGTCGCATGGCGCACCCGGCCGGTCCTGGACAAGCACTGCGTCGGCGGCTTGCCCGGGAACCGCACGACGCCGATCGTGGTCGCAATCGCCGCAGCTTGCGGGCTGACGATCCCGAAGACTTCGTCGCGCGCGATCACCTCGCCCGCGGGAACGGCCGACACGATGGAAACGCTCGCGCCCGTGGACTTGGACCTCCCGGCGATGCGGCGCGTCGTCGAGCGGGAGGGCGGCTGCATCGTCTGGGGCGGCGCGGTGCGCATGAGCCCCGCCGACGACATCCTGATCCGCATCGAGCGCCCGCTCGACCTCGACAGCGCGGGCCAGCTCGTGGCATCGGTGCT
>JADLAV010000013.1 GCA_020848075.1 Burkholderiales bacterium | reverse complement strand
CGTTCCGGAGGGGCATCCGCTGATAGCGATTCGGGAGATCGTGGACCCGGCGCTGCGCGAGATGGACGCGACCTTTGAAGCGATGTACGCGGACACGGGACGCGATTCGATTCCTCCGGAGCAGCTGCTGCGCGGACTGCTCCTGCAGTCGCTCTATGGACTGAGGAGCGAGCGGCTGTTGTGCGAGCAGCTCGGCTACAACATGCTCTTTCGCTGGTTCGTGGGCTTGAGCCTGGATAAGACACCGTGGGATCACTCGACCTACACGAAGAACCGCGACCGCTTCATCGACCACGAGGTGGTGCGCGAGCTCTTCGCGCGCGTTCTCGAGCAGGCAAGAGCGAAGAGGTTGCTCAGCTCCGAGCACTTCTCGGTGGACGGCACGTTGATCCGAGCGTGGGCTTCGCATAAGAGCTTCGTGCCCAAGGACGGCGCCCCGCCGCCAAGCGGCGGCAGCCGGGCCAATCCGGAGGTGGACTTCAAGGGGCAAAAGCGTACCAACGAAACCCACGAAAGCAAGACCGACCCGGACTCTCAGCTCTACACCAAGTCCTCCAAAGCCGGCGCGATTCCCGCTTACATGGGGCACGTGGTTACCGAGAACCGCAATGGGTTGGTGGTCGAAGCCCGGCTCACCCAAGCCAATGGCTTCGCGGAGCGCAAAGCCGCGATCGAGATGCTCACCGAGCTGCCCGGTGAGAGCCGCAAGACGATCGGTGCCGACAAAGCCTACGACACCGCAGACTTTGTCCAAGCTTGCCGCGAGATCAACGTGACGCCGCACGTGGCGCAGAACACTTCGGGTCGATCGAGCCGCATCGATGAGCGCACGACACGCCACCCCGGGTATGCACTGAGCCAGCGCGCGCGCAAGCTCATCGAGACCGTCTTTGGCGATACCAAGCAACATGGCATCGTGCGCCAGGTGAAACTGCGCGGGCTCGACAAGGTGGATTTCATCTTTACGCTTGCGGCAACCGTGGTCAATCTGCGCCGCCTGCCGAAGCCGCTTTCGCCGGTTCCGAGCGGATAGACAGGAGAGGTGCGTCCAGTGAACGATAAACGAGCAAAAACGGCCTCGATCAAGGCCCGAGGCAAGGCGATTTCTTTGCTTCGTGGCGATCATCCGCGTCTCACGATCGATGAATCCCCGAAAAACATACTCATTTCAACAAACTGCTAGTCAGTCGAACGCGCCGGCCACTGCGCGGACGCGGTACTCATCTGCGCTCATGCCGAGGAACTCGCGGAATACGTGCTCGGTGTGCTCGCCGAGGCGCGGCGCGGCGCGCGTGATCTCGCCTGGCGTCTCCGACAGGTCGAATGCCGGGAAGCCGCACACCTGCTCGCCGAACACCGCATGCGGGCGGGCGCGCCAGAGGTTGCGTTGCACGAGCTGCGGATCGGTGAAGAGATCGGCGATCGTGCTGACCGGATGGGCGTGGACGCCAGCCGCCTGCAATCGCTTGGCAGCCGCACTGGCGTCCTGCACACGCGTCCACTCGGCGATCTCTGCATCGAGCGCAGCCGCGTTCGCCTGCCGTGCGGCCCGCGTGGCGTAGCGCGCATCTGCCGCGAGCGCCGGGCGGCCGAGTGCACCGGCGAGCGACGCGAACTCGGCGTCCGACCAGCAGGAGAGCGCGAGCCAGCCGCCGTCGCACGCAGGATACGCGCCGTGCGGCGCCGCCTCCGGATCGGTATTGCCGGCCCGCTCGGCAATCCTGCCCGAGCGGTGGTACTCGAGCAGCGGTCCGGCGAGGAACATCAGGCCGCACTCGTACTGCGAGACGTCGATGCAGGCGCCCCGCCCAGTGCGCCGCCGGCGCTCGAGCGCCGCGAGCACCGCCGAGGCGCCGAGCGTGGATGCGATGTAGTCGATGTACGGCCCGTACAGCAGCATCGGCGGCCCGTCCGGAATGCCGGTCAGGTGGCACATGCCGGCGAGCGCAGTTAGCTGCGAGCCGAAGCCCGGCGTGTCCGCGCGCGGTCCCGTCTGGCCCATGTTGCAGGTCGAGAGCATGACGAGGCCGGGATTGGTCTCGGCAAGGGCGGCGTAGCCGAGCCCGATCCGGTCCATGACGCCGGGCCGCATGTTCTCGATGACGACGTCGCACCAGTCGGTGAGGCGCCGTGCGGCCGCGATGCCCGCCGGGCTCTTGAGGTCGACCGTGACGCCGAACTTCGAGTCGTTGAAATGAGCGAAGCAGCCGCTTGCGTCGATGCCCGGCTTGCCGTCCTGGAACGGCGGGTACTGCAGCCGGAACCCGTCGGGTCGCGCCTTCGACTCGACGTGCACGACGGTGGCGCCGAAGTTCGCGAGGATCTTGCCGATGTGCGGGCCGGCCGCGTAGCCGCCGAATTCGACGATCCTGACGTCGGCGAGCGCCCGCGAGCGCGCTGGACCAGCGCTGCCCTCTTGTGCGAGGGATCGCTCTTTGGGGCGGCCGGGCGGGCTCATCCCCGGACCCGCCGCTCGATCGGCTTCCTCCAGCGCGGTGGCCTGCGGCGTGAGCGCCGGGCGCAAGCCGTCGACGATCGCGAAGCTGCCACATTGGCGCTCCACGCCGCCGTCCGGACCGGGCACGTCTTGCCAGAAGCCGCGCGCAGCGAGCTGCGGATCGGTCGCGATGTCCGCCACCGTCGCCACCGGATAGCCGAGCATCTCGCGCCGGTGCGCCTCCTCGAGGAACTCGCGCTTGGTCAGGCCGGCGAAGAAGCGCGCCATCGGCGCCTCGATCGCGTCCACCTCGGCCTGCGTCACGCCGGTCGGGTCCCACTTGCGCCAGTCGATCGCCGCGAGCGGGCCGAGCTCGCCCCCGGCTTCGCGCATCCACGCGACGAGTTGCTCGTTGGTGCGGCGGCCGGCGACCCCACCGTAGAGGATGAAGTTGAGATACCCGTCTCGGCACGGCCAGAACACGCGAAAGCGCGCGCCGGTCACCGATCGCCCGGTCATGTAGGCGCCGGCCCGCGTCGGGGTGATGCCGGAAACGGTGACGAACGCGGGCGCGTGCGAGAGCGCAGTGATCACCGCGGCCTGCGCCGAGACGTCGACGAGCTGTCCGCGTCCGTTCGCCGCACGGTGGTGCAGCGCCACGAGCGCGCCGATCGCGGCCTGCGCCCCAGTCCACGCATACGCTTGCGGCGCGCTGACGCGAAGCGGCGTCCCGCCGGGCTCGCCGGCGAGCGACATTGCTCCGCCGGCGGCCATGATCTCGATGTCGGTCGCGCGCCAGCCGGCCTTCGGCCCGGCGAGCCCGAACGGTGTGATGGCAACGACGACGAGGCGCGGATTGAGCCGCGCAAGGCGCGCGTAGGCGAAGCGCTCGGCGTCAGCGGGGGCCGGCGTCGCGAGCAGGATGTCGGCTCCCGCCGCGAGGCCGTCGCAACCCGCGGCATCGCCCGGGTCGAGCCGCACGAGGCGCTTGTTCACGTTGAGCGCACGCCACTCGGCGCCCGCCGTGTCGGCGTCCGGCGGCTCGATCTTGGTGACCGCCGCGCCGAGATCGGCGAGGAGCCGCCCGGCCAGCCAGCCTAGCCGGTCGGTGCAGTCGAGGACCGCGCAGCCGCCAAGCATTGCGATGCGGGCGATTTATCTAGCCAGCGCGCGCGCCGCCCTCACCCCTCCGGTCTCCCGGAAGGGAGAGAGCGCGGGAAAGGGGGCCAAGCGCTCACCGCCCGGTCCGCGCGAGCGAGAGCACCCAGCCTTCCATGCGCGCGCGCGCTCTTGCAATGTCCGCCTGCGAGAAGAACTGCTCGGGCTTCACCCTGTCGACCGGATAGACCGGGCGGTGGAAGTCCTGCTCGTAGCCGAACGGCACCGTCGCGTCGATGCCCATGCCGCCCTCGAACTGGGTGTTGGATGCCGTCCACGCCTTCTCGCCCGCGGTCATGCGCTCGGCCGGCATGAACGTCTGCCCGCGCCCCCCGGGCAGCGGGTTCAGGATGTCGGTCTTCGGATTCACGCGCGTGGTGAGGCACCACATGATGTCGTCCATCGAATAGATGTCGACGTCCGGGCTCACCGCGATGGCAAGCCGCATCCCCTGCGAGCACGAGAGGATCGCCGAGAGGAAGTTCCGCTGCCACCCCTCCTCGATCTGGTTGCGCTTGCGCACCTGGATGACGCAGCCGCCCCAGTCGGTCATGCAGTAGGGGATGTGCACGTCCTGGATGATGCCCGGCTGCAGGCGCTCGCAGAGCTCGTAGATCGCCGCCTCCCGCACCGTCGTGTCGATGTTCGAGTCGTCGAACGTGTGCACGCCGAGCGGGAAGATAATGGGCTTCGACTCGGGCTTGCGCATTGTGATGGCCGTGACGTGGAAGGTCGGCGCCTTGTACGCCTTGCCCATGTACCCCGCCCACTCCGGATGGAAGAAGGTCTTGCCCTGCACTCCGGCCTTTTCCGCCTCGCCGGTCTCGTAGCGCTTGTCGCGCGGATGGATGTAGCCCTCGAGCACGTATTCGGCGTCGGCGAGCGCGTAGGCATCGACCGTGCGCGCCTTGACGAGCCGCACCGGGCTCCCCTGCACCGCGCCCGCGATGCCGATCTCGTCGCAGCCCTTGGGCAGGATCACGTAGTCGAAGCCGGCGCCGGCGAGCAGCGTGCACGCGGGCGGCACCCCGAAGCACATCGTGATCGGGATCGGTTTGTCGTCGTGGTAGTGCTTGGTGATCACCTGCCACATGTGCGAGCCGGGCGAGATCTGGAACGTGCCGACGTTGCCCCAGCGGAAGTTCATGCGGTTGTAGCCGAGGTCCGACCCGCCGTCGAAATAGTCGCCGACGATGCAGCGGATGCCCGAGCCTATGGTGAGCTCGGGCTCGAGCGCGGTGTGCCGGATCGCCGTGATCCACTTGTTCACATCGAGGTCGTCGGTGATGACGTGCTCCTGGCAGGGCGCGCTCTTCTGGTCGATCGTCACCGGCTTCAGCGGGTGCGTGAGCGCGTGGGCGAGCCTCTTCGTGCGCTCGGTCGCATCGGCCCAGCCGAACATGCGCTCGACGATCCGGATGTCCGCGAAGAGATTGGTGATGGCACGCGCGTGCGGCTTGCCCTTCACGCGGTTGAAGAGCATCGGGTACGAGCCGTCGAAGTGCTTCTGCAGCCCGGTGATCTCGAGATCCGGGTTGACCTCCTTGTCGGTCTCCAGCAGCAGCCCTTCGGCGCGCAGCCAGTCGATGGCCGAGCGCAGGCTCGTGACGTCCCTGGCCTGGGCGCCGGCGGCGGGTTTCATGACGCTGCTCACAATCTGATCTCCTCTGCGTTGAGTGTCATTGCTTGGGGTCGGGGTGCGCGATGCGCCCGCGGCGCATGTCGCCGTCCCAGCGCTTGGCGAAACTTGCCTCGATGCCGAACTGATCGAGCACCCGCGCGACGATGTGATCGATCATGTCGTCGAGCGACTGCGGATGGTTGTAGAAGGCGGGCATCGGCGGCATCACGGTGACGCCCATGCGCGCGAGCCTGAGCATGTTCTCGAGGTGCACCTCGGAGAGCGGCGTCTCGCGCACGAGGAGGACGAGCTTGCGCCGCTCCTTGAGGATCACGTCCGCGGCGCGATGCACCAGGTGGTCGCCTGCGCCGTGCGCGATCGCCGCAGCCGTGCGCACCGAGCACGGAGCGACCACCATGCCCTCGGTGAGAAACGAGCCCGACGAGATCGACGCCCCCATGTTGCCCTGCTCGTGGAACACGGCTGCGAGCTCGCGCACCGCCTTGATCGTGTAGCCGGTCTCGTGCTCGATCGTCTGCTGCGCCCACTTGCTGACGACCAGATGCGATTCGACGGCGGCGGCCTTGAGGGCGTGAAGCAACCGGATCCCGAAGATGGCGCCGGTTGCGCCGGTGATGCCGACGATCAAGCGCTTCATGGCACGGGTTCCGGGAACGGGATCAGGCGCTGTCCGCAATACGGAATTGTCCGGCCGTTGCCGGCCCGACTGCGATCAAGGTAGATTAAGCGCAGGCAGCGCCGCCGACAACCGGGCGGCGATTGAATTTATTCCAGCATATGGAAGATCCGAGCAGCCGTTTCCCCGGCCCGCTGCGGCGACCTCGTGGAGTGGCTGCACACCGAGGCCAAGTCGCTCGCGCGCCTGGTCGCCGAGAAAGCCAAGCGGTGACGCGCGGCCGGAGGCGGCGCGCGTGAGCACGCTCGGCCTCTTCGCCACCTGCCCGCGCGGGCTCGAGCAGGCGCTTTCGCGGGAGCTCGCGGCCTGCGGCGCGGCCAAGCCGATCGCGGTCGGCGGCGGCGTGCAGTTCGAGGGCGACCTCGGCGTGTGCTACCGGGCGAACCTCGCGAGCCGCATCGCTTCGCGCGTGCTCTTGCGCATCGCCCATGCCCCCTATGCCAACGAGCAGGACATCTATGAGGCGGCGCGCGCGGTCCGCTGGGCGGACTGGTTCGAGGTGGACCGCTCGATCCGCGTGGACGTCGCCGCGACGCGCAGCCCCGTGAGAAGCCTGGAGTTCGTCACGCTGCGCATCAAGGATGCGGTGTGCGACCGCTTCCGGGCCGATGTCGGCCGCCGGCCGGACGTCGACACGCGCTCACCGGGCGTTCGCATCAACGGCTTTCTCGACGAGCGCTCGGTCACGCTGTGTCTCGACACCTCCGGCGAGCCGTTGTGGAAGCGCAGCGCGCGAATCGAACCGGAGGGCGCGCCGATCCGCGAGAACCTCGCGGCCGGGATCATCGCTCTCACCGGCTGGACGCCCGCCGAGCCGTTCTTCGATCCGATGTGCGGGGGCGGCACGTTCCTCGCCGAGGCCGCTGCGATCGCGCTCGGCATCGCGCCTGGAAGCCGCCGGAGTTTCGCGTTCGAGCGGCTGCGCAACTTCGATTCCGCCCTGTGGCATCGCGTGCGGGACGTCGCGCGCGCGGGCGAGCTCGCGCCGCGGCCGCTCGCGGTGTACGGGGCGGACCGCGACCCGGCCGCGCTCGCACGAGCGCAGCGTGCGCTCGCGCAGGCCGGTCTCTCCGAGGCGGTACGTCTGCGGCGCGCGGACGTGCTGGAGGTGGCCGCGCCCGCCCCCGCCGGCGTGCTCGTCACGAATCCGCCTTACGGCGTGCGGCTCAGCGAGGAAGCGGCGCTCGCCGCCTTCTACCCGAAGCTCGGCGACGCGCTGAAGGCGCGCTTCGCCGGCTGGCGCTGCTACATCCTGAGCGCGGATCTGCGGTTGGCGAAGCTGATCGGCCTGAAGGCCACGAAGCGCACGCCGCTCTTCAACGGTCCGCTCGAGTGCCGGCTCTTCGAATACCGCATCGTTGCCGGCGCGATGCGCCGCGCGCGCGCGCCTTAGCGCCGCACGATCGCGCGGCGGGGGTCGATGACGAGCAGCGTCATCGGCAGGCCCTCGTCCCGCAGCATCTCGTAGGTCGCGGGCCGCATGACGGCGTAGGCGGCGTCGAGGCTTCGCCAGGCGGCGCGAAAATCGTCGAGCGTGGGTAGCGCTTTCTGCGGCTCGGCATCCAAGCCGAGCGCGAATTCGTCGCGATACGCGACGAGGACGAGCGGGCGGCCGAGCTCGAACGGCATGCCCTGGTCGTACATGCCCACGCTGAAGAACGGCACGTTCCGCGGCACTTCGCCGTACATGTGACGCATGCGCTCGAAGCTCTGTTCGGTGGAATATACCGGCGACATGGTCTGATGGCCGGTCATGGCGAGCGTGACCGCGACGAGGCTCGCGAACGAAGCGGTGGCAACGGCGGCGCCCCGCCAGCCGCGCCAGGCAATCGCTCCGGCGGCAAGCAGCCCCGCACCCAGTATCCCCCCCGCGGCCACGATCCACGGCAGGAAGTGCTGGGCGTAGAGCGGCACGCCCTCCAGGTGGATGCGGTGCACGGCCCGCGGAGGGACGAGCCACGCACCCAGCACGATCGGGACGGCGAAGACCGCGAGCAACAGGGCCAGCGTGCGCGGCGCGAACTCGTCGATCTTGCTGGCGACGAGCAGGGCGAGCACCGGAAACACGGGCAGCACGTACGGCGCCAGCTTGGAGCTCGAGGCGCTGAAGAAGACGAGCACGACCGCGCACCAGAGCGCGAGAAAGCGCGTCGCGCGGAAGCGCGCGCCGGGCTCGCTCCCCCACCAGCGCGGTGCGCTCCACGCCAGGACGCCGAGCCAGGGCGTGGCGCCCATTGCCAGCACCGGCAGGAAATACCACCAGGCGCCGGGCCGATGGTGCTCCGGGAGCAGGAACCGCTCGAAGTGCTCGTGCCAGAAGAAGAAGCGCGCGAACTCCGGGTTGCGCGTCGAGACCACGACGAACCATGGCGCGGCAAGGACGACGAAGAGCACGATGCCCTTGCCTGCCTCCAGGCGCCGGAGCAACGCGAAGTCGCGATGCACGAGCACGTACAGGCCGACCGTCACGGCGGGGAGGAGAATGCCGACGAGCCCCTTGCTCAGCACCGCGGCCGCGACGGCCGCCCACGCACCGAGCATCCAGGCCTGCCGCTCCCTCGCGGTCGCGCTGTCCCGCTGCGCGACCGCGAAGCCGAGCACCGCGGCACACTGGAAGAGCGTCAGCCCCATGTCCAGCGTGAGTGCGTGCGCGTACAGCACGTACGCCACCATGCCGGTCACCACCAGCGCGGCGAGCACCCCGACGCGCCGGCTGTAGAGCCTTGCGCCCGCGGCGAACAGGAGCGCGATTCCGGCGAGCCCCGTGAGCGCAGGCCACAGCCGGCCCACCCATTCGTCGACGCCGAAGACCCGATAGAACGCCGCCGTCGCCCAATACTGGAGCGGCGGCTTCTCGAAGTACTTGAGGTCGTTCAGGCGCGGGGTCACCCAGTCGCCGGAAGCGGCCATCTCGCGCGGGATCTCCGCGTAGCGGCCCTCGTCGGGATCGACGAGGTCCCGGTACTCGAGGTTGCCGAACCACAGTAGTCCGAAGACGAGGAGCGCGAGACCCGCGAGCACGAGCCGGCGGCCGGACAAGCCAGCGAAGCGTCGGAACCGGGTCATCGGAAGCCGGGTGGGGAGTGAGCGCCTGGGGCGCTGCCGCGTTGCGCGGTGAAAGGGGAGCTGCCGGAGGTGGGGGGATCGGCCCAAGCGGGCAGCGAATGATATCACCACCGCCCCGCACCAGGAGAAAGGGCCGGCTGAGCCGGCCCCTTCATGTCGGGCTCGACTGCGCGTTCACGAGATCGAGAGGTGGTCGATCCCCTGGGTAATGTCGCGGTTCTTCGCCTCGGTGGAGTGCAGCTTGATCGCGAGACGCAGGTCGTTCACGCTGTCCGCGTTGCGCAGCGCGTCTTCGTAGGTGATCACGCCCGAGTCGTAGAGCTCGAACAGGTGCTGGTCGAACGTCTGCATGCCGAGCTCGCGCGAGCGCTTCATGATCTCCTTGATCTCGTGCACCTCGCCCTTGAAGATGAGGTCGGCGATCAGCGGCGAGTTGAGCATCACCTCGACCGCCGCGATCCGCCCCTTGCCCTCCTTCCGCGGGATGAGGCGCTGCGACACCATGCCACGCAGGTTGAGCGACAGGTCCATCAGCAGCTGCGGCCGGCGCTCCTCCGGGAAGAAGTTGATGATCCGGTCGAGCGCCTGGTTCGCGCTATTGGCGTGCAGCGTCGCCATGCACAGGTGGCCGGTCTCGGCGAACGCGATCCCGTAGTCCATCGTCTCGCGGTCGCGGATCTCGCCCATCAGGATCACGTCGGGCGCCTGGCGCAGCGTGTTCTTCAGCGCCACTTCCCACGACTCGGTGTCGACGCCGACCTCGCGCTGCGTGACGATGCAGTTCCGGTGCGGGTGGACGTACTCGACCGGGTCCTCGATCGTGATGATGTGGCCGTAGGAGTTGTCGTTGCGGTGGCCGACCATCGCCGCGAGCGAGGTCGACTTGCCCGAGCCCGTCGCGCCGACCATGATGACCAGGCCCCGCTTGGTCATCGCCACCTCTTTCAGCACCGAGGGCAGCCCCAGCTCCTCGAACGTCGGGATCTTGGCGTTGATCGTCCGCAGCACCATGCCGATGCTGCTCATCTGCACGAACGCGTTCACGCGGAACCGGCCGATGCCCGAGGGGCTGATCGCGAAGTTGCACTCCTTGTGCGCCTCGAATTCCGCGGCCTGGCGGTCGTTCATGACCGAGCGCACCAGGTCCTGGGTGTGCTGCGGCGTGAGCGGCTGCTGCGACACCGGGGTCACCTTGCCGTCGACCTTGATGGCGGGCGGGAAGCCGACGGTGATGAAGAGGTCGGACGCCTTCTTGCTCACCATCAGGCGCAACAGGTCGTTGATGAACTTGGATGCCTGGTCTCGTTCCATGGTCTACCTCGTTGCCGGGGCGAGCGACGCGCCCATTATGCGCTTCAGCGAAGCTCCGAAAAAGTCATCTCCGCGCCCGCGGGGACGCTGAGCCGGGGCGCTAGCCGATGAAGTTGTCTTTGTTCTGGGCGCGGCTGCGGGCCTCGGCCACCGCCACCACCCCGCGCTTCACCAGTTCCTGGAGGTTCTGGTCCAGCGTCTGCATGCCGAACGATTGGCCGGTCTGGATCGCGGAATACATCTGCGCGATCTTGTTCTCGCGGATCAGGTTCCGGATCGCCGGCGTGCCGATCATGATCTCGTGCGACGCCACGCGGCCCGACCCGTCCTTGGTCTTCAGCAGCGTCTGCGAGATCACGGCGCGCAGGCTCTCCGAGAGCATCGCGCGCACCATCTCCTTCTCCGCGGCGGGGAACACGTCCACGATCCGGTCGATCGTCTTCGCGGCGGAGCTCGTGTGCAGGGTGCCGAAGACCAGGTGACCGGTCTCGGCGCCGGTCAGGGCAAGGCGGATCGTCTCGAGGTCGCGCATCTCGCCCACCAGGATCACGTCCGGGTCCTCCCGCAGCGCGCTGCGCAGCGCGTTCGCGAAGGAGAGCGTGTGCGGCCCGACCTCGCGCTGGTTGATCAGGCACTTCTTGCTCTCGTGCACGAACTCGATCGGGTCCTCGATGGTGAGGATGTGCCCGTGCTCGTTCTCGTTGATGTCGTTCACCATCGCCGCGAGCGTCGTCGACTTGCCCGAGCCGGTGGGGCCGGTCACGAGCACGATGCCGCGCGGCTGCTTCGCGATTTCCGCGAAGATCTTCGGCGCGGCGAGCTCTTCCAGGGTGAGCACCTTCGAGGGAATGGTCCGCATCACCGCCGCTGCGCCGCGGTTCTGGTTGAACGCGTTCACCCGAAAGCGCGCGAGGCCCGGCACCGCGAACGAGAAGTCGCACTCCAGGTTCTCCTCGTACGATTTGCGCTGCGCGTCGTTCATGATGTCGTACACCATGGCGTGCACGTCCTTGTGCTCCATGGCGGGCAGGTTGATGCGCCGCACGTCGCCATGCACGCGGATCATGGGCGGCAGTCCCGCCGACAGATGCAGGTCGGACGCCTTGTTCTTCACGACGAAAGCGAGGAGCTCGGTGATGTCCATATAATTCTTCCCAGGTTGTGCGGCGGGGGCGCGCCGTCGTGCGGGCCCGGGGCGGGGTCCGCTATCCGGCGGAAATCTCTCTGTAATTCAGTCGGTTCCCGCGCGAACCTCAAGATTATGAACACAATCGCAGCGAACCTACAAGGCGTAAAGTCCCGCATCGAGCGGAGCGCGGGCGCCGCCGGCCGCGACCCCCGTGACATAGTTCTCGTGGCGGTGACCAAGACGTTCGGGCCCGAGGCCATTCGGGACGCGCACGCCGCAGGCCAGCGGGATTTCGGCGAGAGCTACGCCCAGGAGGCGCTCGAGAAGATGCAGGCGCTCGCCGACCTTCCCATCGTTTGGCACTTCATCGGACCGGTCCAGAGCAACAAGACCCGGCCGATCGCCGAGTCGTTCGATTGGGTCCATGCGATCGACCGGCTCAAGATCGCCGAGCGGCTCTCGGCGCAGCGGCCCGCCGGCCGGCCGCCGCTCCAGGTCTGCATCGAGGTGAACGTGAGCGGCGAGGCGAGCAAGGCGGGCGTGGCCCCGGAGGCCGCGCCCGCGCTTGCGGCGATGGTCGTCCGGCTGCCGAATCTGCGGCTGCGCGGCCTGATGACGATCCCCGAGCCGACCCCCGATACCGCGCTGCAGCGCCGGCGGTTCGAGCAGCTCCGCGCGCTGCGCGATGCCCTCAACCGCGACGGGTGCGGGCTCGACACCCTCTCGATGGGCATGTCGGACGACTTCGAGACGGCGATTGCCGCGGGAGCGACGATGGTGCGGGTGGGCACGGCGATCTTCGGACCCCGCCCCCGCCGCTGATACACTGCCCCGACACAGGCGAACCGCAGCCGCATTCCGGAGCGACATTGACGATCACCTTCATCGGCGGCGGCAACATGGCGACCGCGCTCATCGGCGGGCTCGTCGCCCGCGGCGGAGCACCCGCCGGCATCACCGTCGTCGAGCCCCTGCGCGAGGCGAGGGCGCGGCTCGCGGAACGGTTCGGCGTCGCGTGCTTCCAGTCGACGGCCGAGGCCGTCCCGCTCGGGGACATCGTCGTGCTCGCGATCAAGCCGCAGGACATGCGCGAGGCGTGCCATGCCTTGGGGCCGCACCTCGGGGATCGAGCGGTGCTCTCGATCGCGGCGGGCATTCGGCTTGGGGACATTGCGCGCTGGCTGGGCGGCAGGACGCGTCTCGCGCGCTGCATGCCCAACACCCCTGCCCTGGTCGGCGCGGGGATCAGCGCGGTGTACGCGCGCCCGGAGGTGGGGGCTGCCGATCGCGGGCAGATCCAGGCGATCCTCGAAGCGGCGGGCAAGGTCGTGTGGATCGAGGACGAGGCGCTCCTCGATCCGGTGACCGCGCTCTCGGGCAGCGGTCCGGCCTACGTGTTCTACTTCATCGAGGCGCTCGAACAGGCCGCCGCGGAGCTGGGGCTGCCCGCGGACATCGGGCGAACGCTCGCCGTCGAAACCGTCCGCGGTGCAGCCGAGCTCGCCTCGCGATCGAGCGAGCCCGCCGCCACGCTGCGCGAGCGGGTGACCTCCAAAGGCGGCACCACCGAGCGCGCGCTCGCCGCGATGCAGGCGGACCGCGTCAAGGAATCGATCGTGCGCGCGCTGCACGCGGCGAACCGCCGCGCGGCCGAACTCGGCGATGAGCTGGGGAGAGGCGACTGATGCTCACGCAGATCGCCGAGCTCCTGGTGCGGACCGCCTTCGGGCTGGTCATCTACCTCGCGCTGGCGCGCTTCTTCATGCAGGCCGCGCGCGCGCCCTTCCGCAACCCGGTCGGCCAGTTCGTCATGGCGCTCACCGACTGGGCGGTCATGCCGCTGCGGCGCGTGGTGCCGACGTTCCGCGGGTACGACCTGCCGAGCCTCGTGCTCGCGTGGCTCGCCACGCTCCTCGAGCTGGCAGTCCTCTTCTCGCTTGCCGGCGGCGCACTGCTCACCGGCGGAACGCTCCTCCTCCTGGGCTCGCTCCTCGAGCTTGCGCGCACGTGCCTGCACCTGGGCATGTTCGTGGTGCTCGTCCAGGTCATCCTGAGCTGGGTGAGCCCGTACTCGCCGCTCGCGCCGGTCTTCGAGGCGCTGACGCGGCCGCTCTATGGGATCTTCCGGCGCTTCATTCCACCCATCGGCAACATCGATCTGTCGCCGCTCTTCGTCGTGCTGCTGATCCAGGTGCTCCTGATCGCGCTCGACAACACGCCGCGGATGCTGTTGACCGGCCTGCGGTAGGTGCGATCCGCGCAACGTGAAAAGTGAAACGTGAAACGCGCCGCGGTGAGCGGCGGCCAGCCTGAAGGCGCGGCGCTGCCCGACGCGCCCTGGCTCAGGCGAGTCGCGAGCGGCTGGACGATCGCGGTGCACGTCCAGCCGAGCGCAAAGCGCAGCGCGGTCGGCGGGCTGCACGGCGAGCGGCTCAAGCTCCGGATCGCGGCGCCGCCGATCGAGGGGCGTGCAAACGCCGCCGTCGCCGAATTCATCGCGGCATCGCTCGGCGTCGCGCGCGCGCGGGTCAGGGTCGCGGCAGGCGAGCGCTCCCGCGACAAGCTCGTCGCGGTCGACGCGCCGGAGTGCGATCCGCGCCGACTGCTGTCCGGCGAAAAGTGACGAGCGAAACGCAGGCCCGAGGCATGCCGCGTTTCACGCTTCACTTTTCGCGTCTCACGCGCGTGCCTCGTACGTGACGGCGCCTCCGACCAGGGTGAAGCGCACCCGCCCGGGGAGCGCGTAGCCGAGGAACGGTGTGTTCTTGCCCTGGCTCTGCAGCCCCGCGGCGCTCACCGTCACGTGCGCCTCCGGATCGAACACGCACACGTCGGCGGGCGCGCCGGGCGCGAGATGCCCCGCTTCGATGCCCAGGATGCGCGCCGGAGTGCACGTGACGCGGGCGAGCGCGTCGGCGAGCGCGATCCCGCGCTCGCGCGCCCATTTCAGCGTGAGCGGCAACAGGAGCTCGAGGCCGGTGGCGCCCGGCGCCGACTCGCCGAAGGGCATCTGCTTCGCGTCCTCGTCGACCGGAGTGTGGTCGGAGCAGAGCGCGTCGATCGTCCCGTCGGCGAGGCCGGCCTGCAACGCGTCGCGGTCGCGCAGGCTGCGCAGCGGCGGCACGAGATGGCAGTGGGCATCGTAGTGCGCGAGGTCCATTTCCGAGAGGTGCACATGGTGGGCGCCGGCATCGCACGTGACCGGTAGCCCTTCGGCCTTCGCCGCGTGGACCATCGCGACGCCCGCCGCGGTGGACAGGCGGCACAGATGAACGCGCGTCCCGGTGGCGCGCACGAGCGCGAGGATCGCGCCGAGCGCGATGGTCTCGGCGAACGGCGGGATCGCCGGCAGGCCGAGCCGCGTGGCGACTTCCCCGTCGTGCGCGACGCCGTCGCGGGCGAGATACGGGTCCTGCGGGCGCAGCCACACGCTCACCCCGAGCGTCGCGGCGTACTGCAGCGCGCGCCACAGCACCGCGGTGTCGGGAATCGGCGCATCGGCCTGCGAGAAGGCGACGCACCCGGCGTCCCGCAGGGTCGCCAGCTCGGCGAGCCGCGCGCCTTCGAGCTTCGCGGTCAGGGCGCCGAGCGGGTAGACGTGCGCGAGGTTGCGGCTCGCCGCCCGGCGCTTCAGCATCTCGACGAGTCCCGGCTCGTCGAGCGGCGGATCGGTGTCGGGCGGACAGGCGAGGCTCGTCACCCCGCCGGCGACCGCCGCATAGAGCTCGGAATCGAGCGTCGCCTTGTACTCGAGGCCGGGCTCGCGCAGGCGCGCCGCGAGATCGACGAGCCCCGGCGCCACGACGAGGCCGGCGGCATCGATGGTCCGGTCGGCGCGGAATCCCGCCGGCGCAGCGCCGGCGCCGGCAATGCATCCGTCGGCGACGAAGAGGTCGCACGCGCGATCGACGTGGTTCCGGGGATCGACCAGGCGGCCGTTCTTGATCTGGATCTTCACGTCGCGCCGCCGCCCAGGATCGACATCACCGCCATGCGCACCGCGATCCCGAAGGTGACCTGCGGGAGGATCACCGCCTGCCGCCCGTCGGCGACCGTCGAGTCGATCTCGACGCCGCGATTCATCGGCCCGGGGTGCATCACGATCGCGTCGGGCTTGGCGGCCGCGAGCTTCTCGGCGGTGAGCCCGTAGCACTTGAAGAATTCCTGCGCCGAGGGCAGAAGCGGCCCCTTCATCCGCTCGTTCTGCAGCCGCAGCATCACGATGACGTCGACGTCACGCAGCCCGCGCAGCATGTCGTGGAACACGCGTACGCCGAGGCTCTCGACACCGGTCGGCAGCAGCGTCTGCGGTCCGATCACGCGAACATCCGGTGACCCGAGCGTGGTGAGCGCATGGATGAGCGAACGCGCCACCCGGGAATGCAGGATGTCGCCCACCACGGCGACCGCGAGCCGCGCGAAGTCCCGCTTGTAGTGCCGGATGGTGTAAGCGTCGAGCAGCCCCTGGGTCGGGTGCGCGTGCCGGCCGTCGCCGGCGTTGATCACGTGGTGGTGCGGCGCGACGTGCCGGGCGATGAGATGCGCGGCGCCGCTTGTCCCGTGGCGCACGACGAACATGTCCGCGTGCATCGCTGCGAGGTTGTCGATCGTGTCGAGCAGCGTCTCGCCCTTGGTCTGGGACGACGTGGCGATGTTCAGATTGATGACGTCGGCGGAAAGCCGCTTCGCCGCGATCTCGAAGGTGGTGCGCGTGCGCGTGGAAGGCTCGAAGAACAGGTTGAAGACGCTCTTGCCGCGCAGGAGCGGCACCTTCTTCACCTCGCGCTCGGTCACGCCGACGAAGGAAGCCGCGGTGTCGAGGATGCGCACGATGATCTCGCGCGGCAGCCCCTCGATGGCGAGGAGATGCTGCAGCTCGCCCTTCTCGTTCAGCTGCGGGTTGCGCATTCCGGTCACCCGCCCGCTTCCAGGTGCAGCGACAGGCGGCCGGCGTCGTCGCGGCGCAGATCGAGCTTGGCGCCCGGCGGCACCGCCACCGTCGCGCCGACGAACTGCGCGGCGATGGGAAGCTCGCGCCCGCCGCGGTCGGCGAGCACCGCCAGGCTGATCGATTCGGGTCGCCCGTAGTCGAAGAGCTCGTTCATCGCGCCGCGCACGGTGCGGCCGGTGAAGAGCACGTCGTCGACCAGCACGATGCGCCGGCCGTTGACGTCGAACGGGATCTGGCTCGGCCGCACGTTCGCGTGCAGCCCCGAGCTCGCGTAGTCGTCGCGGTAGAAGGAGATGTTCAACGTGCCGAGCGGGATCGCGAGCCCGAGGTCGCGGTGCAGCCGCTCGGCGACCCAGGCGCCGCCGGTCTGGATCCCGATCATCCCAGTCGCGGGCGTGACGATCGGCCTGAGCTCGCGCGCCAGCGCGTCGTAGAGCCGCTCGGCGTCGGGCAGCGCGACGCTCATCGGCCGCGTTCGTCGA
The DNA here is from genome assembly GCA_020848075.1 of Burkholderiales bacterium. Taxonomy (GTDB): domain Bacteria; phylum Pseudomonadota; class Gammaproteobacteria; order Burkholderiales; family SG8-39; genus JAABRB01. The sequence continues at coordinate 76,197 of JADLAV010000013.1, read as the reverse complement.
GGTAGGCCTGCAGCACGACCTGCGCGGCCACCGGGTGAGTCAAGTCCTTGTGCCGGCGCCCGCCGCGCCCGATCGCGCGCAGCCGCGACTCGGCCTCCGCGGAGGAGAGCCGCTCGTCCTGCAGCACGACCGGAAGCCCGAAGCGGCCCTCGAGCTGCCGCGCGAAGCGCCGCACGCGCCCGGTGAGCGCCTGCGCTCCGCCCTCGGCCGACAGCGGCAGCCCGACGACGAGCAGCGCCGGCTGCCACTCGCGCACGAGCGCCGCGATCGCGCCGAACCGCCGCTCCGCGCCGGTCGCGTCGATGGTCGCGAGCGGATGCGCGACGCCGACGCCGGTGTCCGCGACGGCAACGCCGACGAAGCGGGCGCCGTAGTCGAAGGCGAGGATCGTCTCTTGAACCGTGAACCGCGCATCGGGAATCGACGGTCCGGAGGAATGACGGCTCACGATGTGCGATTCGCGCCCCGCGCGCTCAGGCATGTCCCGCCCCGTCGGAGAGACTGGCGAACGAGACGCCGAGCAGCTCCATCGCGGCGGCAAGACGCTCCTCCACCGGCAGATCGAAGATGATGCGCTCCTGCGCCTCGACCGTGAGCCACGCGTTCTGCTGCAGCTCGTGCTCGAGCTGCCCGGCTGCCCACCCCGCGTAGCCGAGCGTGATGATCATCTTCTGCGGCCCGGTCCCGGCGCCGACCGCTTCCAGGATATCGCGCGAGGTGGTGAGCCCGATGCCCCCGCGCACCGGCAGCGTCGAGCCCCACTCGCCGAGGGGCGCGTGCAGCACGAATCCGCGATCGGTCTGCACCGGGCCCCCGAAAAACACGGGTTGCTGCCGCAGCGTCCCGGTCTCGAGCGCGAGATCCAGCCGTTCGAACAGGCCAGCAACGGTGAGCTCGATCGGGCGGTTGATCACGACGCCGAGCGCGCCGTTCTCGTTGTGCTCGCAGACGTAGGTGAGCGTGCGCGCGAAATAGGGGTCGGCCATGCTCGGCATGGCGATCAGGAAGTGGTGGGTGAGATCCACGCTGCGCACGCTCGGGTATTCTACTTTCAAACTCGGCGGCGGGCGCGGCGGAGGAAGATGCGGGCGGTCTAGCCGCGGCGCGCACGCGCGTCCAGCGCGCGTGTGAGCTCGGCGAGCGGCGGCGGCGCGCTCGAGTCTTTGAAGGACGCGAGCCGATCGTAGAGCTCCGCCGCTGCCAGGTGAAAGCCGTCCGGCAGGCCGGCCTCTGCGTGCGCCCCGGCGATTTCCTCCATCTCCCCCTTCCAGCGCCACGCCTTGCGTGCGGCGCGGCGCAACACGTCGAGGCGCCGCACCGCTTCGGGCTGCGTGCGTTGCCACTCCTCTGCCAGCGCTTCGGCTACGCCAGCGTGCACGGCGAGCGCGTGGGCCGCCGCCGCGAGGGCGGTGGCGCCCTTGTTCCACGCGGCATATGCCGCTTTGAGCGCCGAAGCCGCGCCGATGCCGCCGTCGAGCGCGACGGCGTCCAGCGCGCCCGCGGTGAGGAGCGCCGCAAGGCGCGCGGCATCCCTTCCGGACAGGTACAGGCGGGCACTGCTGCCGTCATGCGGCGGCGGACCGATGATGCCGCCATCGACGAAAGAGGCGCCGCGGGCCTCGACGATGCTCGCAACCGCGTGCGAGGTCGCCGGCGCGATCGCGTTGGCGTCGATGTACACGCCGCGGAAGTCGGCCGCCGCCACCTCGCGCGCGAGCGCCACGGCCGCGTGCGGCGGACAGACCGAGAGGACGACGCTGCTCGCGACAAGCGCATCGCAGAGCGCGCCGGCGTCTCTCAGCCCGGCCGCGGCGGCGCGCGCGCGCGTCACGGCGCTGCGGCCGGCGCCGGCCCAGACCACGCTCAGGTCCTTCGAGCGCAGCCGCGCGCCGATCGCCGCGCCCATCTCGCCCGGATGCAGGATCGCGATCGTTTCGTTCGTCATGGTGTTGCTCTCCGACTGACCGCGGCCGGGATCGCGGCCGCTGGCTGAAACCTGTCTCGTCATCCCGCCCGGCCGGAATGCATCGCGGTACCGAGCGGCAACACGATCTCGACGCAGAGTCCGCCGCCGATCCGGTTCGTCGCGCCGATCCGCCCGCCGTGCGCTTCCACGGCGCGCCGCGCAATGGCGAGGCCGAGACCGTAGCCCGCACGCGCGACGCCGCTCTCGGCACGAAAGAAGGGCTCGAAGAGGCAACCGAGCTCGGACTCGGGCACGCCGGGACCGCGATCGCAGATCGATATCGTGGCCGCGTCCGACCCGGCGACGCGCGCGAGCGCCACCTCGACGGCCGAGCCTCTCGGCGCGTACTGCAACGCGTTGCGAATCACGTTCTCGAGCGCGCGGCGCAAGAGCTCCGTCCGGCCGCGGAGTGCGATCTCCCCGTGCGCGGCGAGCGCCACGGTGCAGCCGGCCGCCTCGGCCTCGAAACGCGCGTCCGCCACGACCTCGTCCAAGAGCTCGGCGAGGTCGAGCGCTTCTGCCACCGCCCCGGTGACGCCGGCCTCGAGCCGCGAGAGCGTGAGCAGCTCGCCCACCAGCGCGTCGAGGCGCGCCGTCTCGCGCTCCACGCGATCGAGCATGGTCGCCGCGCGCTCGGGCTGCTGCCGGGCGAGCGCGACCGCGACCTGCAGGCGGGCGAGCGGCGAGCGCAGCTCGTGCGACACGTCGTGGAGCAGCCGCTTTTGCGCGCCGATCAACGCCTGGAGCCGTGCGGCCATGTGATCGAAGTCGTGTCCGAGGTCGGCGATCTCGTCGCGCCGGCCGCCGAGCGCCGGCGCAACGCGCGTGTCGAGCGCGCCGTCCGCAAGGCGCCGGGCGGCGGCGCGCAGGTGGCGCACCGGGCGCGCGAGATACCACGCGAGCCCGGCGCTGAACAGCAGGCTCGCCACGAACGCGATGCCGAGCTGGAACGCGAGACGATCGTCCGGCCGCACCCGCGCCCACGGCCGCCCGCGTGGCGGTCGCTCCGGGACCGGCAGAAACACGACGAACGATCGCCCGTCGGGAGATACCGCCTTGCGCACGCCGGCGGCGCGCTCGGCGCCGCGGAGCTCGCTGCGGGCGAGCGCGAGCGCCGCCGGCGGCACGGCCCGGCCCAGGATGTCGCGCCCGGCGTCGTCGACCACCAGCACCGGCGGGCGGTGCGGCCCCAGTTCCGCGAGGAGCGATTCGACCGCCCGCGCCCCGCCGCGCGTGGCGGCGTTGGCCACCGCCGCGACGAGCAGCTCGCTCCGCGGTCCCGCGGCCACCTCGGTGAGCTCCGCGATGCGCGCCTGGTTGTACGCGTAGACCAGCGCGCCGACGCCCGCGGTAATCAGCACGAGCGTGAGCCAGAACCCGACGAATATCTTCCAGAAGAGCCGGCCCATCGTCCTTCAGCTCGCGATGAACTGGTAGCCGAGGCCGCGCACGGTCTGGATCGGCGAGCGCCCGTCGGCGAGCGCGCCGAGCTTCCGGCGCAGGTTGCTGACGTGCATGTCGATGCCGCGGTCGTAGCGCGTGAGCGACCGCCCGAGCACCTGCTCGGAGAGCTCCGCCTTGCTCAGCACGCGGCCGGCGTTGCGCACGAGCGCCTCGAGCAGGTTGAACTCGGTGCTGGTGAGTTCGAGCGCCTCGCCGCGCCAGGTGGCCGCGCGCTCCTTCGGGCGTACCAGCACCTCGCCGGCGCGCAGCTCCTCGCGCTCCTTCGTCCCCGCATCCGGCGCGGGCGCGCGGGCGCGCCGCAGGAGCGCACGCATGCGGGCGACGAGCTCGCGCGGGTTGAACGGCTTCGGCAGATAGTCGTCCGCGCCGAGCTCCAGGCCCACGATGCGATCGACGTCGTCGCCCTTCGCCGTGAGCATCAGCACCGGCACCGTGCTCACCTGCCGCAGCCGGCGCAGCGCCTCGAGCCCGCTCAGCCGTGGCAGCATGACGTCGAGCACCACCACGTCGAAGCCGCCGGCCACGGCGCGCTGCACGCCGGATTCGCCGTCCGCCGCGGTTTCGACCTCGAACCCCTCCGGGGCGAGGTACTCGCCGAGCATCGCAAGGAGCTCGGCGTCGTCGTCGACCAGCAGGATGCGCGGCATCGAGGCGGTGGGGCTCATGCGTGAACCAGTCATGGCCATGTTCGCATTGTGCGTACCCGTGCGTGCGGTCCGTTACAGACCTTTACGAACCTTTACGGCGGTCCGACCCAAGTTTGCGCGCGTCTCGGCCACACTGCGCAGCGTGGGGCCGGCGAGTTGCGTTCCGTGCTGGCTCGGTACATTCACGAGGAGATTGCCATGTTGACGAAGAAATCGGCTCTCGCGGCGGCGCTTGCTGCGGCGCTCGTCGGGCTCACCGCTGCCGCGCCAGCGGGCGCGCGGCCGTACGAAGGCTACGGGTACGGCGCGCAAGGGCCGGGGTTCGAGGGTCGCGGGGGCCACCGCGGAGAGTTCGGTGGCGGCATGATGCGCGAGCTCGATCTGAGCGACGCCCAGCGCAACCAGATGTTCGAGATCCGCCACGCCGCGCAGCCCGCCATGCACGCGAAGATGAGCGAGTTCCGCAAGAACCGCATCGCGCTGCGCGAGGCCGCGACCGCCAAGGACTACGATGCGGGCCGCGTGCGCCAGCTCGCCGACGAGGGCGCGAAGCTGCAAGCCGATCTGACGGTGATGCGCATCGAGACGCAGCAGAAGACGCTCGCAGTCCTCACGCCCGAGCAGCGCGCGAAGCTCGCGCAGCTGCGCGAGCAGCGCCGCGGGTACGGCGGTCGTCGCTAGCGCAGAGCCTCGCCCCATCTCGCGCTCGCGGGCGCGAGATGGGGCATCTGCTATACGGCTTCGGGCACGACCGCCGGCTTGCCGACGAAGCCGGCGATTTGGCCGAGGAGCTCCTCTTCCTGGAACGGCTTGCCCAGATAGACGTTGACCCCAATCTCTTTGGCATAGGCGCGGTGCTTCTCGGCCGTGCGCGAGGTGATCATGATGATCGGGATGTGCTTCAGACGCGGATCGCCGCGCACGGCGCGGGTGAGGTCGAAGCCGTCCATCCGCGGCATCTCGATATCGACCAGCATGAGGTCGGGCACGGTGTCCTGGAGCTGCTCGACCGCGTCCACGCCATCCCTGGCGGTGAGCACGTGGTACCCCTCGCGGGCGAGCAACCGCCCGGTGATCTTGCGGACCGTGAGCGAGTCGTCGACGATCATCACGCTCGGGACGGTGATCGCGAACTCCTCGGCGGACGGGACGCCGGCACCTGAGGATGCCGGAACCGTGATCGGCTCGCGGCCCGCCAGGATGACCGGGTTCAGGATCAGCACGATCTCGCCCGAGCCGAGCACCGTCGCACCGGTGATGCCGGCGATGCGCGAGAGCAGCGGCCCGGTGTTCTTAACCACGATTTCCTGGTTGCCGACCACTTCGTCCACGTGGATCGCAGCGATCTGCGCGCCGCTGCGGATGAACATGATCGAGTGGAAGCGCTTGTTCTCGGGCTGGCTGTCGAAATCGCCGAGCGTGCGCGGGAGATAGCGGAACGGATAGCTGCGGTTCTGCCAGGTCGCTTCACCCGTTTCGGTGCACGCCGCGAGCTCGGGCGCCTTCACCTGGCGCACCTGCTCGACCATGACCGCCGGGATCGCGTACTTGGTCGGGCCGCCGCGCACCAGCACCGCCTGCGTCACCGCGAGCGTGAGCGGCAGGTAAATCAGGAAGCGCGTGCCCTTGCCCGCCTCCGTGTGCGTCTCGATGTGCCCGCCGAGCGCCGCCACCTCGCTCTTCACCACGTCCATGCCGACGCCGCGGCCGGCGAGCTGGCTCACCTCGGCGGCGGTCGAGAAGCCGGGATGGAAGATGAACCCCGCGATGTCGCTGTCGGCGAGCTGCTGGTCGGGCTGCACCAGCCCGAGGCTGCGCGCCTTCTCGAGCACCCGCGGCAGGTCGATGCCGCCGCCGTCGTCCGACACGGCGAGCATCACCTCGTTGCCCTCCTGGCGCACCTCGATCTTGATCTCGCCGAGCTCGGGCTTGCCGCGCTCGATGCGCGTCACGGTGCGCTCGATGCCGTGCGCGACCGAGTTCCGGAGCATGTGCTCGAACGGCGCGGTGATGCGCTCGAGCACCGAACGGTCGAGCTCGACCTGCGCGCCGCGGATGTCGAGCACCGCCCGCTTCTCGGTGTCCTTCGCGGCCTGGCGCACGACGCGATAGAGCCGCTCGGCGACGCTCGCGAAGGGCACCATGCGGATGCGCATCAGGTCGGTCTGCAGGTTGCGCGTGAGACGCGACTGCGCGGAGAGCGCGCCGTCCGCATCGCCGACCGCGTGCAGGATGTTCTGCTGCACGGTCGCCACGTCGTTCACGCTCTCGGCCATCATGCGGGTGATTTCCTGGAAGCGCGTGAAGCGGTCGAACTCCAGCGGATCGAACGATTGCTCCTGCTCCTGCGCGATCGACAGCCGTGATTGCATCTGCGTCTCGGCCTGGATCTCGATCTCGCGCAGCTGCATGCGCAGCCGGTTGACGTTCTCGGTGAGTTCCGAGAGCGAGCCCTTGAGCGCGCGCAGCTCGCCCTCGATGCGGCTCCGCGCGATGCTCACCTCGCCCGCCTCGTTCACCAGTCGATCGATCACGTCCGCGCGCACGCGGAGCATGGCGCGGCCCGCCGCCGCATCGGGCTCCTTCGCGCCCGGCCGCGCGGGCTCCGCCGCGGTCGGTGCGGCAGCCGGCGCCGTGGCCGCCGTCGCCACGGGTGCGGCGACCTCGGCAGGCGCGGCGCCGGTCGCCGCCTCCGGCTCGGGGAGCGGGGTCGCGTCCGGCCGCTGCAGGCGGTCGAAGAGCAATCCCATGCGGTCGAACGAGATCTCGAGCTCGTCGAAGAGCGTCGCCGGCAGCACCCTCAGCGCGATCGCGTTCTCGACCTTGCTCTCCATCGCGTGCGTGAGCTCGCCGAGCGCCATCGCGCCGCACATCCGCGCCGAGCCCTTCAACGTATGGAGATGCCGCTGCAGCTCGTTGCCTGTGGCCGGGTTGTCGGGATGGTCGCGCCAGTCGCGCAGACCCTGCCCGATCGCCGGGATGAGATCCTGCGCCTCCTCCACGAAGATCGGCAAGAGCTCGCGGTCGATGTCGTCGTCGAGGCGGCGCTGGCGCCGCTCGACCGGGATCTCTTCGACGGTGACCGTGGCGGGGGGCGCCGCGCGCTCGCTCTCTTCCTGCTGCACCGGGAACGAGACGACGTTGTCAGGCCAGCCGCTCGTCGCCGCCGGCGTCTCGAGCACGCGCTCGCGCGCAGCAGGAGTTTCCGGCGAAGTCGGCGGTGCGGGCGGTTCCGCGGTGAAGTCGAGCATCTCGGTCGCGCTCGCGGGCGCCGCGATCTCGAGCGGTGCGGCGGCCGACAGCGCATCGGCCTCGTCCGCGGTTTCGAGGCGCGCGACGATGTCCGGTTCGGTTTGCGGCGCGTTGCCGGCGTCGGCGGCCGCCGCCATGCGCTCCAGCGCGGCGAGGGCTTCGTGCGCGAGCGCCTGCTCGGGCGCGCTCATCGGGCGGTCCTGTGCCCGGTGCAGCATGTTCTCGAACGCGTGACCGAGCGCCCACATCGCGTCCAGCTTCACCGTGCCGGCAATGCCGGCGAGCGTATGCGCGGCACGTCGCAGATCGTCTGCCACTGCCTCGCCGGAGCCGACCCGGCCCAACGCCTCGCGCAGAACCGCCAGGTGCTGTTGCGACTCGGCGAGAAAGATGTCGTAGAGCGCCCGCGAGAGCTCCGCATCGCCGATCCGGACCGTCTCCTCGGTGGTCTCGACGGGCGCCTCGGGCGCTGCCGGCGCGGGGGCGGGTTCCGAGAAGTCCAGTTCATCGGGCGTCGCCGCGCTCTCCGCCGGTGTCCCTTCATCCGCGGTGGGCGCCCCGAGCGTCGCCATCGGGATCGAAAAATCGAGCGAGATCGAGTCGAGCGCAGGCTCGTGCGGCACCTCTTCGTGCGCCGGCGGAGGCGGTGGCTCGGCGACGGCCGGCGGCGCACCGGGGATCTCGAACTCGAGCCTCGGCGCGGCCTCCTCCGGCGCCGTGAGCACGTCCTCGGCAGGCGCTTCCGGCGTCGCCTCCTCCAGCACCGTGAGTATGTCCTCGGCAGGCGCTTGCGGCGCGGCCTCCTCCGGCACCGTGAGCACGTTCTCGGCAGACGCTTGCGGCGCGGCCTCCTCCAGAACCGTGAGTATGTCCTCGGCAGGCGCTGGCGGCGCGGCCGCCTCGATTGCCGGCGTCTCGGCGGCGGCTGCCACCTCGGCGACGAGCGCCGGCGCTGCTTGCGTGCCGCCGAGCGGCTCGCCCGCTTTGACCTTCTGCGCCATGGCGACGATCGCCGACTCGTCCGGGCTCGCGCCGCCGCCCTTCAGCTCGGCGACCGCGGCCTCGAAGAACGCCGTGGCGCTGGTGATCAGCGCGAGCAGGTCCGGCGTCGCCGCGCGCTCCTCTTCCAGCCACTTGTTCATCACCTGCTCGACCGCCCAGGCGGCCTCGCCGAGGCGCGTCAGGCCGACCATGCGGCCGCTGCCCTTCAGCGTGTGGAACCCACGCCGGATCGTCCGCAGATCCTCGATCGCATGCGGCTCCGCGCGCACGATTTCGACGCGTTCCGCGACGCCGGCGAGCACCTCGCCGGCCTCCTCGAGATAGACCGCGAGCAGCTCCGCGTCGACCTTCTCGGCGCTCGCGGCGACGAGTTCCTGCGCCTGCGCCGAAGGCACGGCTTCCGGTGCGGCGGGCGGCGTGATCTGCGAGAGGGTCTGCGAGATGCGCGGATCGAACGGCTTCGCGTCGCCCTGCGCGAGGATGGCGAGCATCTGTGCCGCCTGCCCTTCGAGCGCGGTGTCCGCAACCAGGCCTGCGTCCTTCTGGATGGCCTGCAGATTCGCGGTCAGCTCCCGCTTGAGCGCCGCGTCATCCGGACGTTGCTGCCAGCGCTCGAACAGCTCCTGCGCCTCGCGCCGGCCCCTGGCGAGCCCCGCCTCGATCGTGCCGGACGCTTGCGACGCCTCGGCCTCGGCGGTGACCGCCCTGCGCGGTCCGATCGGCGCCATGATCGCGTCGAAATCGGCCTTCCCGTGCTGCAGCGCGTCCACGTAGAAGCCGATTCCGGAGAGCGTTCCGGCGACGCGCTCGAAATCGGCCTGTGCGGGCGCGTAATCGCTGGATGCGAAGCGCCGGATCTCCGACGCCGATCCCGCGAGGGCAGCGGCAGCGCGATCCTCGTTCAGCATGGTGAGCGCGCCGAGCACCTGGCGGATCGGCTTGTCGAGCGTGGCGAGCTCGCCCCGCGTGGAGGCGTCGCGGAAGAAGCCGTCGAGCGCCTGCTCGACGGTGCGCAGCGAAGCCTGGATCTCGCTCACGACCTGCGTCATGAGCAGCCGCTCCTGGGCCCGGCGCGACATTTCGTCGAGCATGGGCGCCGCGCCCTCGGGCAACTTGCCCTGCATGCAGCCCTGCAGCCGCGCGCGCATGAGCGCGACCTGCTGCGCGAACTCGTCGCCGAGCCGCGCGAAGTTCTCGACCGCGCTTTCGACCAGCAGGAGGGCGGTTGCCACCTCCATCCCGACCGCGTCGTTCACCTTGCCTGCATTGTCGCCGAGCCATCTCGCGGTCACCGCGATGTCGGTAGCGAGCGACTTGAGCTGCTCATGGCCGGCCTCGGCGGCGCGTGCTGCGAGGGCCCCAACCTGCTCGCGGAAGGCGGCCACGCTCGGCTGGTGCCCCGATGCGACCTTGTTCCACGTGGTCTTGGCCTGCCCCACGATATCGCGCATCGCGCGCAGCCCCGGCGCCTGGGGCGCCCCCTCGGCGCGCGTTTCGAGGTTCGCCGGCAGCGAACCCGCCAGCTCGAACACCTCCTGCACCGCGCGCAGATGCTCGGTCGCCGGCCGGGCGCGTGCGACTGCGAACAGCGCCTCGCGCATCAGGCGCTCGGCGACGTTCGTCGAGCCTTCCACCAGGCGCTTCAGCTGGTGCTCGATCCGATTGCAGAGCCGCATGAGCAGCGGGCTGTCGGGAATCGCCCGCGCGACGAGCGCGTCGAAGAACCCCAGCGCAACCCACCAGAACGCGCGCTGCGCGGGCACCGATTGCGCGGCTTCGACGGCGGCGACCGCCGCACGCATGTCCTCGGCGCCGGTCGGATCCTTCTTCAGCAGCTTCAGCAGGCCGCGCTGGTAACGCGCGCGCGCATCGCGATAGTGCTGGGTGAGCGCTTCGCCCGCCACCGTCACCGGGGCGCGCTCGCGCCGCGGCGGACGGCGCGTCAGATCGGGATAGTAGAGATCGACCGCTTCGGGCGCCTCCTTACCGCGCGCCGCGGAGAGATCGCGGTAGACGGGGAAGAGGAGCACCGGATGGTTCGGCTCGCCGGCGAGCAACTGGCCGAGGTAGGCGGAGATCGCCTCGTAGGCGCGCTCGGCGACGGCGATCGCGTCCGGCTTGGGCCGATCCTCCGACTTCTCGAAGTCGCCGAGCAGCCCCTCGAGCTCCTCGGAGACGCGCGTCACGCCGTCGAGCCCGACGATCTGCAGCGCGCCGTGGGCCTGGTGAAAGTGGGTGCGGCAGAACTTGAGCTGCCCCGACTCCGCCGGGTTCCCCGCGTAGGCGCGCAGGCACCCGAGCGACTTCTCGAGCGCCTGATCGATCTCGCCCTTGACCCAGGTCAGGGGCCCGATATCGAATTCGCCGTGCGTGTTCAAGCGGCCTCCTTCGCGCGCGCTCGCCGTCTACTTGGCCCGTCAGCCCACAGGGGCGCGGCAGCTCGCACGCACGTCCACGATGGGCGTCCGTCGTTGCCGCCGCGCGTCACTGCAGCTTGAAGTTCGCCACCGAGCCCTTGAGCTCCTGCGCGAGCTTCGCCAGCTGGCCGATCGACACCGCGGTCTGCTTGGTGCCCTCGGTGGTCTGGCGCGTGATGTTCAAGATGTCCTGCATCGACGTCGCGACCACGCCGGCGGCCTGCGCCTGCGCCTGGGCAGTGACCGAGATCTCCTCGATCAGCTGTGCGAGACGACGCGACACCTCACCGATCTCGGAGAGCGCCTGGCCGGCGTTGTCCGAGAGCCGTGCCCCGTCGACCACACCCTGCGTCGACTTCTCCATAGCCGCGACCGCATCGCCGGTGTCGGTCTGAATCGTCTTCACGATCGCGCCGATCTGCTTCGTCGCCTCGCCGGAACGCTCGGCCAGCCGCTGCACCTCTTCGGCAACGACCGTGAAGCCGCGGCCCGCCTCGCCGGCGGAGGCCGCCTGGATCGCAGCGTTCAGCGCGAGCACGTTCGTCTGCTCGGTGATGTCCGAGATCAGCTCCACGATCTCGCCGATCTGCTGCGAGGATTCGCCGAGGCGCTTGATCCGCTTCGCCGTGTCCTGGATCTGCTCGCGGATGTCGTTCATGCCGGCGATCGAGTTCTGCACCGCTTCCTGGCCCTTCTGGGCGGCACCGAGCGACTGGCGCGCAACGCTTACCGACTTCGACGCGCTCGCGCTCACCTCGTTGATCGCGCGCGCCATCTTCAGCACCGAGGCGCTCGCCTCCTGGATCTCGCGCGACTGCTTTTCGGCGGCCTGCAGCAGCTTGACCGAGGTCTGCTGCGCGAACTCGGTGGCGTTGGTCACCTGAGCCGCCGCGCTGTTGATGCGCCCGACCAGGCCTTTCAGCTCCTCGATGGTGTAGTTGACCGAGTCGGCGATCGCGCCGGTGACGTCCTCGGTCACCGTCGCCTGCACCGTGAGGTCGCCGTCGGCGAGGCTGCCCATCTCGTTCATGAGGCGCAGAATCGCCTCCTGGTTGGTCTTGTTCAGCCGCTCCGCCTCCTCGCGCAGCCGCTCGCTCTCCTCGCGCCGGCGGCGGTTGTCGTCGAGGTACGCTTTCGCGATCAGACCGAGGGCGCCGAGGGCGAGCAACGCGGAGATGGCGATCGCCACGAAGAAGATCGTCTGGTCGGGCCGCTGGGCCTGAAAGGTCGTCTGGAGGTCGTTCACCGCCTGCAGGAGCGCAGGCGAACCCTTCACGATGTCGCTGCCGGCGGCCTTTGCCTTGACCAGGGAGTTCAAGTTGCCGAGGATGGCGTTGACCGACTCGCGGTACTTGGCGTACGCGGCCTCGAGCTCCTTCAGCTTCTCCACGGTCTCCGGATCGCGCGACGCCGACACGCGCAGCGCATCGCTCCCCTTGATGAGCCCCTGCAGCAGGTCGCGGAACGTGTTCGCGTCCTTGCCGAGCAGGAACGTCACTTCCGGATCGACCACGTCCGAGGCGAGGAGCGTGTTGGCGTTCTTGGCGATGCGCTGCGTCAGCATCACCAGTTGGCCCGCGATCGAGATCTCCCGCGACGAGGATTGGGTCTGGAGCTTGAGGGCGGCCACCTGCTCCGCGAGGTCGAGGAGCGCTGGGTTGTCGGCGTTGATCGTCTTCACCGCGGTGCCGAGGCTGACCAGGCTCTTTTCCTGGCCGATCACCAGTGCGGCTTTGCCATCGGTCGCGTCCCAGAGCTTCTTCACGCTCTCGACGGCAGAACGCACGCCGCCGCCTGCCGCGTCGATGCGCACGCCGCCGACCTCGCCGCCGTCCAGGAGCGTGCCCGTCAGCTTCCCGAAGCGCTCACGCGCATCGCGGAGCCGCGCGAAGGCCGCAGCGTTGCCCTGCAGCCCCTGCTGCGAGTCGCTCGCAATGCGCTGGGAAAGAACCTGCAGCTCACCGGTCGCCGTGATTCGCGCCGTGCCCTCCGCGGCGCCCTGCAGCTGGACGAAGACCAGGAACACGGCGATCGCCACGAACACTGCGAAAATCGCCAAGAACACCTGGACCTGCCGCTGCATCGGCAGCGCACCGATCACCGGCAGCTTCGCCGAAATGCCGCGTCCGGCCGCGTCGCTGATGCGGTTCGCGACGGCGCCCTGCGCGGGCGCCTTGGCGAGCCGCGTCGCGGGCGCTTTCTTTTCCGCCGGCTTCGCCTCCTGCTTCCCCTTGCCGAAAGGCAAGCCCAGTGCGGTGAGCTTCACTGCCATGGTTCCCCCTACGCTGCGCGGCCAGCTCGATCTGCCTCCGCCGCCGAAGGTGACGGCCGGTCGAGCATGGTGCGTTCTATCCCCGATAAGCGGTTGATCAAAGGCGGCCAGCCGATCGGCTACAGGCCCGCCTGCAGGAACTCGTCGTGATAAACGAGCTCGGACATCCCGAGCTCGTGCCATAGGCGCCCGTCACCGTCCTTGTAGCGGCCACGCTCCCACGTGCGCCCGGATTGCCCGTCCTCGGGCTCGAGCGCCTGGATGTTGCGCAACCCGAGCATGCGGCTCACGAGCAGCGCCGAAGCCATGTTGAACCGGTCGGCCACGAGCACGAGGCGGCTGTCCGGAGTGATGGCGGTCTCGGCGCCACCCTGGAATGCGGCGAGATCGACGACGCCATAGAGATTGCCGCGAATGTTCGTCAGGCCCCGGTACCACGCACGCGTGAGTGGCACCCGGGCGATCGGCGGCACCGGCATCACCTCCCCGGCCTCCTCCAGTCGCAACAGCCAGCTCTCGGCGCCCACCTGCACGCCGAGGCGTGCCGAGGGCGCCTCGGTCGACGCGGCCGCCTCGCCGAGGCGGCGCACGAGGTTCTGCTGGAACTCGCGCAGGCTGATGCGCTTCGCCATGGTTGGACTCGCCGCCTTCGCCTTGGGTGGTTGCGCCGATTCAGTTCAGGGTGGCGATCTTGGCGAGCAGCTGCTGCGGATCGACCGGCTTCACCAGGTAGTCGAGCGCGCCCTGGCGCATGCCCCAGATCTTGTCGGTGTCGGCGTTCTTGCTCGTGCACATGATCACCGGGATGTGCTTGGTCGCGTCGTCGCGCGTGATCGCGCGCGTCGCCTGATAGCCGTTGATGCCCGGCATCACGACATCCATCAGGATGAGATCCGGCTTCTCGCTCTTTGCCTTCACGATCGCGTCCTCGCCGTTGTCCGCGACCACCACCTGATAGCCCTTTTTCGCGAGCGTCTCGAGCATGAACTGCCGGTCGGTCGGCGAATCGTCGACCACCAGGATCTTGCGCACAGCCATGGGAAGCCTCCCCTTCGAAATCAGACCCGGTTCGGCGCATGCGCGCCGACCGTCTTCAACAAGCTGTCCTTCGTGAACGGCTTGGTCAGGTACTCGTCCGAACCCACCATCCGGCCGCGCGCCCGGTCGAACAGCCCATCCTTCGACGAGAGCATGATCACGGGCGTCTGGGCGAACCGCACGTTCTTCTTGATCAGCGCACAGGTCTGGTAGCCGTCCAGGCGCGGCATCATGATGTCGCAGAAGACGAGATCGGGCTGGTGATCGGTGATCTTCGCGAGCGCGTCGAAGCCGTCCTCGGCGAGGATCACCTTGCAACCGGCCTGCATCAGGAAGATCTCCGCGCTGCGGCGGATGGTGTTCGAGTCGTCGATCACCATGACCTTGATTCCGGAGAGATTTGCCGTCTCGCTCACGCGGGTCTCCTTGTCGGTCTGCAAGGGGGGAACCCCGCCCTCGCCCGAAGCTGGCGCGCCGGGCCATTCTAATGGAGGCCTTTGCCGAAGGGCTATGCGGGAATCATGGGTTCGGCCAACTTTTTAACGCGATTTCTTAAGTGTGCATAGTGCCGCATCCGCCGCTGGCGCGGTCCGGCGGAGGCAAATCGGGGAGGCAAGACCGGCGGGGGCCGATCCGTAGCTGGGGACCCAAACGTCAGCGGGCGGAAGGCTTCCGCGGACAGGGAAGCCGAATGACGGGCTTCTGCAGACCTCTGCAGACCTTCCCTACACTTCGATCATCTCGAAGTCCTCCTTCCGCGCACCGCATTCCGGACACGTCCAGTTGATCGGGACGTCGTCCCAGCGCGTGCCTGGCGCGATGCCCTCCTCGGGAAGGCCCTTGTCTTCTTCGTAAATGTACCCGCAGATCAGGCACATCCAGGTCTTGTACTTCTGCGCGGTTTCCACCATGACTTCGAGGGGTTTGGGCTAGAATCAGCGCATATTTTACCTTGCGGCACCGGCCGTGCTCCACCCGGCCGCAGCCGCTCCTGCCGTTCCTTCTCCTCCTGATGCTTCTTCCCGCACCGCCGCTCGTGCTGGTCTTTGCGGGCTCGGATCCGACGGCCGGCGCCGGCCTTCAGGCGGATCTGCTCACCCTCGGGTCACTCGGCTGCCATGGCCTCTCGGTGGTGACTGCGCTCACCGTCCAGGACACCGCCGGCGTCGAACAGGTCATGGCGGTGGATGCCGACTGGGTCGTCGACCAGGCGCGCCAACTGCTGGAAGACATGGCGGTCGCGGCGATCAAGATCGGAATGCTCGGAAGCGTCGAGAACATCGCGGCCGTGGCCGAGATCGTGTCGGACTACCCGGAGGTTCCGCTGATCCTCGATCCGGTGCTCGCCTCGGGCCGTGGCGACGAGTTCGCGACCGAGGACGACATCGCAGCGCTCCACGAACTCATCATTCCGCAGTCCACGATCGTCACGCCGAACAGCATCGAAGCCCGCAGGCTGGCACAGGTCGACGCGAGCGACGACATCGCGCTCGCCGACTGCGCGGCCCGCCTGCTCGCGGCGGGTCCCGAGTACGTGCTGATCACCGGAACGCACGAGAATTCGCCGCAAGTGGTGAACACCCTCTACGGAACCGCTGGCGTCGTCCGCGAGGACCGCTGGGAGCGGCTGCCCGGCGCGTATCACGGGTCCGGATGCACCCTCGCATCCGCGATCGCCGCGATGCTCGCCAACGGCCTCGAAATCCCCGAGGCGGTGCGCGAAGCGCAGGAATACACCTGGCAGGCGCTGCGGGCCGCTTTTCGGCCCGGCATGGGCCAATCCATCCCCGACCGCTTCTTCTGGGCGCGCACGGTCGACGACGTGGACGAAGCCGCGCGCGGCGGCGCTCGCGACGACCCCGCCACCGATTGAACCGATGGCCACCCTGCCGCGCGGCCTGTACACAATCACGCCCGACGATGCCGACACGGCGCGCCTCACGGCCCTGGTGCGCTCGGCGCTCGCCGGCGGCGCAGCCGCGGTCCAATACCGAAACAAGACCGCGCCCGCGGCGCTCCGACGCGAGCAGGCGAGTGCGCTCGTCGCGCTGTGCCGGTCCTACGGCGTACCGCTCGTCGTGAACGACGACGTCGAGCTTGCGTTCGCCGTCGGGGCGGACGGAGTGCATCTCGGCAGCGAGGACACCGATCTCGCCAGCGCGCGCCGCCGGCTCGGGCCCGCGCTGCTGCTCGGCGCGTCCTGCTACGATCGGCTGGCGCTTGGCGTCGCCGCGGCGCGGCAAGGCGCCGATTATGTCGCGTTCGGCAGCGTCTTCCCGTCGCCGACCAAGCCGGCCGCGGTGCGCGCGCCGCTCGCCTTGTTCGGCGCCGCGCGGCGCGAGATCGCTCAGCCGCTGGTCGCCATCGGCGGCATCACCGTCGAGAACGCGGCTCCCGTCATTGCGGCCGGGGCGGACGCGATCGCGGTCATCAGCGCGCTCTTCGATGCCCCCGACGTCGCCGCACGCGCGCGGGCGTTTCAACGACTCTTCGAACGGCAGACGACATGACCTCGCGCAACGACTCCCTCTTCGCCCGCGCCCAGGAGCGCATCCCGGCGGGCGTCAACTCTCCGGTGCGCGCATTCCGCGCGGTGGGCGGGACGCCTCGGTTCTTCGCGCGGGCCGACGGCCCCTTCTTCTGGGACGCGGACGGCAGGCGCTACATCGATTACATGGGCTCCTGGGGCACCGCCATTGCCGGCCACGCGCATCCCGAAGTCGTCGCGGCGGTGCGGGAGGCGGCCGGCCGCGGCCTCTCTTACGGTGCGCCCACCGAGGCCGAGATCGAGATGGCCGAGCTGCTCTGCGGGCTGCTCCCGGGCATGGAGCTCGTCCGGCTGGTGAGCTCCGGCACCGAGGCCACGATGACCGCGCTGCGTCTCGCGCGCGGCTTCACCGGCCGGCCCAAGATCGTGAAGTTCGAGGGCTGCTATCACGGGCATGCCGACAGCCTGCTGGTCAAGGCCGGCTCGGGCGCGCTCACGTTCGGCAATCCGAGCTCCGCCGGCGTGCCGCCCGAGATCGCGGGGCACACGGTCGTCCTCTCGTTCAACGACTGCGCGCAGCTCGAGGAGGCATTCGAAGCCGCCGGGAACGCGATCGCCGGCGTGATCGTCGAGCCGGTCGCCGGAAACATGAACCTGGTGGAGGGCACGCCGGAGTTCCTCGGACTCATGCGCAGGCTGTGCACCGAGCACGGCAGCGTGCTGATCTTCGACGAGGTGATGACCGGCTTTCGCGTCGGGTTGGAGTGCGCGCAGGGCCGCTACGGCATCCGGCCCGATCTCACCACGCTCGGCAAGGTGATCGGCGGCGGCATGCCGGTCGCGGCGGTCGGCGGCCGGCGCGACATCATGCAGTGCATTGCCCCCCTCGGCCCCGTCTACCAGGCCGGCACGCTCTCGGGGAATCCGGTCGCGGTCGCGGCCGGGCTCGCGACGATGAAGATCGTGCAGACGCCGGGCTTCTACCCGCGGCTCGCAGAGCGCACCCGCGCGCTCGTCGACGGCTTGACGGCCGCCGCGAAGAAGCGCGGCGTGCCCTTCGCCGCGAACTCGGTGGGCGGGATGTTCGGGATCTTCTTCCGCAACACGCCGCCCGCGTCGTTCGCCGAGGTAATGGCAAGCGACAAGGAGGCGTTCAACCGCTTCTTCCACGCGGCGCTCGCGCGCGGCGTGTACTTCGCACCCTCGGCATTCGAAGCGGGTTTCGTGTCGGCGGCGCACACCGAGGCGGAGGTCGGCGACACGATCCGCGCGGCCGCGGAGATCTTCGACGGCTGGGCCTCTGGATCCCCGCCTGCGCGGGGATGACCGGCCTCTGCGGCGCATCGCGCCGCGCGGCGGGTCACTTCTTCAGGGCGTCGCGGATCTCGCGGAGGAGCTTCACCTCCTCGGGCGGCTCCGCCGGCGCGGGCGGCGGCGCCGCCTGCTGGCGCTTCAGGCGGTTCATCGCCTTGATCACGATGAAGATCGCCCATGCGACGATCAGGAACGAGATCAGCGTGTTGATGAAGAGCCCGATGTTGAGCGTCACCGCGCCTGCCTTCGACGCCGCGTCTACACTCGCGTACGGACCCGCCTGCGCGCCGGACTTCAGGACGACGAACAGGTTGGAGAAGTCCACCTGGCCGAGCAGCAAGCCGATCGGCGGCATGATCACGTCCTTCACGAGCGAATCGACGATCCTGCCGAAGGCAGCGCCGATCACGACGCCGACCGCGAGGTCGACGACGCTGCCCTTCATCGCGAATTCCTTGAATTCTGTCAACATCGACATCGCGCGCCTCCGTTGCGGGGGATCGTAGGTTCTGAGAGGGGTGGCCGGCCGGTAGTGTACCCGCGGCGCTCGAGATGCGGTCAGAGCAGGAAGAGCGTCGCCAGGCCGAGGAAGATCAGGAACCCGCCGGAGTCGGTGAAGGCGGTGATCATCACCGAAGAGCCGAGCGCGGGGTCGCGCCCGAGGCGCATCATCAGGATCGGAATGCCGACGCCGAGCATCGCCGCGAGCAGCAGGTTGAGCGACATTGCGGCGGTCATCACCACCCCGAGCGACACGCTGTCGTAGAGCCAGTAGGCAACCACGCCGAGCACGCCGCCCCAGATCAGCCCGTTCGTCACTGCGACCGCGAGCTCCTTGCGGAGCAGCTGCTTCGCCTGGCCCTCGTCGACCTGCCCGAGCGCGAGCGCGCGCACGATCATCGTGATCGTCTGGTTGCCGGAGTTGCCGCCGATCCCCGCGACGATCGGCATCAGCGCGGCGAGCGCCACGAGCTTCTCGATCGAGCCCTCGAACGCACCGATCACGCGCGACGCGATGAACGCCGTGACCATGTTGATCGCGAGCCACGACCAGCGGTTCCTCACCGACTGCCAGACCGAGGCGAACACGTCCTCGGTTTCGCGCAGGCCGCCCTTGGCGAGCTGCTGCGCCTCGCTCCGCGCGCGGATGAAGTCGACCACCGCGTTCACCGTGACCCGCCCGATCAGCTTGCCGTTCGGCGCCACGACCGCGGCCGAGACGAGATCGTAGCGCTCGAAGGCCTGCGCGGCGTCCTGCGCCTTGTCGTCCGGGTACAGCGTGACGTAGTCGGTCAGCATGACGCCGCGCACCAGCGCCTCGAGGTCGGTGACGATGAGCTTGGAGATGGGCAGCACGCCTCTCAGCTGCTCCTCGCGGTCGACCACGAACACCTGGTCGGTGTGGTCGGGCAGCTCCTCGAACCGGCGCAGGTACCGCGTGACCACCTCCAGGGTCACGTCCTCGCGGACGCTGATCTCCTCGAAATCCATCAGCGCGCCGACCGAGTCCTCGGCATAGGACATCGCGGCGCGCAGCTGCTCGCGCTCCGCGACGGGCAGCGAGCGGAAGACGCCCTCGATGACCTCTTCGGGCAGGTCGGGCGCGAGGTCCGCGATCTCGTCGGCGTCGAGGCCTTCGGTCGCCGCGAGCAGCTCCTGCGAGTCCATGCTCCTGATCAGCGACTCGCGCACCGCGTCCGAGACCTCGAGCAGGATCTCGCCGTCGCGCTCGGCCCGCACGAGCTCCCAGACCACCAGGCGGTCGGGGAGGGGCAACGCCTCGAGGATGAAGGCGACGTCCGCCGGATGCATCGCTTCGAGCTTCTTGCCGAGCTCGACGAAATGCTGCTTGTGCACGAGCTGCTCGACGAGCTCGTGCCGCGCCATCTTCTGGCGCTGCACGAGCCCCTCCACCAGGCGGTGGCGGCGCAGAAGCTCCTGGACCGCGTGCAGATCTTCCTGCAGGTCCTCGAGCGCCTTGCGTTCTATCGTCTGCGGCATTGGATCGTGGCGCTCCGCGGCCGCGGGCCGCGTGGATTCTAGCAGCGGGTTACAGCCGGGCGTGAACGCATCGACGCGCCGGGCGCCGCCCCGGCTATGATTGCGCACGCCGGCTGACAGCGGCTTGACGAAGGCGGCATGCCACAGAACGATTCGACGACGGCGCGCCCGCCTGCACCGCGGCGGCTTGCCCCGGGCGTGCGACCCCGCGAAGTGGGGGCGTGGGCGATGTACGACTTCGCCAACTCGGGCTACACGACGGTCGTCACGACCGCCGTGTACAACGCGTACTTCGTCGGCGTCGTTGCCGGGAGCGCGCCGTGGGCCACGCTTGCCTGGACCGGCACGCTCGCACTGTCCTACGCGCTGATCATGCTCACCGCCCCGGTGGTCGGCGCCTATGCCGACCTGCGCGCCGCCAAGAAGTCGCTGCTCGCCTGGTCGACGGTGGGCTGCGTCGCCTTCACGGCGGCCCTGGCCCGGACCGGGCCGGACAGCCTCGCGCTCGCGATCGTGCTCGTCGTCGCCTCGAACTTCTTCTACGGCACCGGCGAGAACCTCATCGCCGCGTTCCTGCCCGAGCTCGCCGAGGGCGAGGCGCTCGGCACCGTGTCGGGGTGGGGCTGGAGCCTCGGCTATCTCGGCGGCCTGCTGGCGCTCGGGCTCTGCCTCGCCTACGTGAGCTGGGCGCAGGCCGCGGGCCATGGCGCGGTGCAATTCGTTCCCGTCACGATGCTGATCACGGCGGCGCTCTTCGCGCTGGCGAGCCTGCCGACCTTCCTCGTCTTGCGCGAGCGAGCCGTGCCGCAGCCGATCGATCCCGGCCAGCGGTTCGTGCGCGAAGCGTTCGCCCGGCTCAGGGATACGCTGCGCCACGCCGGGCGCTTTCGCGACCTCGCGCGGTTTCTCGGGTGCGTGGTCGTCTATCAGTCCGGGATCCAGACGGTGGTCGTGCTGGCTGCGGTCTACGCCCAGGAGGCGCTCCATTTCAGCACGCGCGACACGCTCACGATGATCCTCGCGGTGAACGTGACTGCCGCGATCGGCGCATTCGGGTTCGGCCAAGTCCAGGACCGCCTGGGCCACGTGCGCACCCTCGCCCTGACGCTCCTCCTGTGGATCGCCACCATCGCCGCGGCGTGGTTCGCCGAAGGGCGCGGCCTCTTCTGGGTGGCCGCGAACCTGGCCGGGCTCGGACTCGGGGCGTCGCAGTCGGCCGCGCGCGCCTTGGTCGGCTACCTCAGCCCCGCAGCCAGGCGGGCCGAGTTCTACGGGCTCTGGGGCTTCGCGGTGAAGCTCTCGTCGATCATCGGGCCGATGAGCTACGGCGTGGTCACGTGGCTCTCGCACGGCGACCATCGACTCGCGATCCTCGTCACCGGCGCATTCTTCGTCGCCGGGCTCGCGCTCCTCGCCCGCGTGGACGTGGCGCGCGGACGGCGCGCGGCGCTCGCCGAGGCGGGCCCGGGCGACTAGCAGGTCGATGCGCGGGGAGCACCGCCCGACCACGGATTTCTGCGTTTTCCGTCGCGCTGCCACGGCGCGCTCCGATGTGGGGAGCGCCGGCCGGCGATTGCGCGGATAATCGCGGCTTCCCGGATCCTGCGCCCCGCCCGACGCGGCGGCGCCGCGACGCACGGTAGGAGCGCTGATGCCCAATCCCCCAGACGACAACAACATGGCCCTCTTCTGCGACTTCGAGAACATCGCGCTCGGCGTCCGCGAGGCGAAGTACGAGAAGTTCGACATCGGCAAGGTGCTCGAGCGGCTGCTGCTGAAGGGCAGCATCGTGGTGAAGCGCGCCTACTGCGATTGGGAGCGCTACAAGGAATTCAAGAGCTCGATGCATCTGGCGGCGTTCGAACTCGTTGAGGTGCCGCACGTGCGGCAATCCGGCAAGAACTCCGCCGACATCCGCATGGTGGTGGACGCCCTCGACCTCTGCTACACGAAGCCGCACGTCGACACGTTCGTGATCATCAGCGGTGACTCGGACTTCTCGCCGCTCGTCTCGAAGCTGCGCGAGAACAACAAGGAAGTGATCGGCATCGGGGTGAAGAAGTCGACCTCGGACCTGCTGATCTCGAACTGCGACGAGTTCATCTACTACGACGACCTCGTCCGCGGCGAGAAGGCGCCGAAGCGCGCGCGGCGCAAGGAGCCCGTCGCCGGGGAAGGCGAGCGCAAACCCGAGCCGAAGGAAGAAGGCGGCAAGCCCGAAGAGGCGCTCGGCCTCGTCGCGAAGACCGTCGAGGCGCTGCTCAGCGAGCGCGGCGAGGAGGAGAAGCTCTGGGGCTCGGCGGTGAAGCAGGCGCTCAAGCGCCGGATGCCGGGGTTCAACGAATCGTACTACGGCTATCGGTCATTCTCGAAGCTCCTCGAGGACGCCCAGAAGCGAAACCTCCTCCAGCTGGAGCGCGACGAGAAGTCGGGGGGCTACATCATCCGCGGACCGGTCCACGAAGTGTAGGAGATGCGGCGCCAGGGCCCGCTACGGGACCTGGGCCGATGGCATCCGCGCGAGGATGCGCTCGCTGTACCGGTCGAGATAGGCGGAGCCGCGGTTGCGGTCATAGTAGCGGGGGCGCGGGAGCATTGCGGCGAGCCGCGCCGCCTGCCAAGGGGTGAGGGCCTGCGCGCTCGTCCCGAAGTAGTGGCGGGCGGCGGCCTCGGCGCCGAACACGCCGTCGCCCCACTCCGCGACATTGAGGTAGATCTCGAGGATGCGGCGCTTGCCCATGATCGCCTCGAGCATCACGGTGATGAGCGCCTCCTGTCCCTTGCGCAGCAGCGAGCGCTCGCCCGAGAGGAAGAGATTCTTGGCGAGCTGCTGGCTGATCGTCGACCCGCCGGCGACGATCTTGCCGCGCCGCTGGTTCTTCTCGAGCGCCCGCTGGATGCCTTCCCAGTCGAACCCCTCGTGATCGATGAACTTGGCGTCCTCGGCGGCGATCACCGCGCGCTTCAGGTTGATCGAGATTCGATCGTAGTCGACCCACTGGTGCCGGACGTCCGCCTTGGGATTGCGCGCGCGCAGGTCCTCGAGACGGGCCTCCATGATGCTCGTGCGGCGCGGGTTGAACTGCGTCCAATAGGCGATGTGCAGCACGTACCACGTCTGCACGATGACGAACGCGAGGAGCAGGCCGGCGAACGCCCACGCGAGCGCCTTGGCGATCGACCGAAGCGGCTTCACGCTGGCGCCGGCCGCGCCTTACGCAGCTCCGCGCGCTCGCGCGCGCGCCCGCGTCGTCATTCCCCGTACAGCCGGTCGCCGCGCGCGAAGGTCCATGTGCGCGTGATGACCAGGATATCGGTGTCGCGCCGGATGTCGGGCGGAAACGCTGCGAACGGCCCCGCGAGGTGGACGATCTTCTCGGCCGCGCGGTCGAGCACGTCGTGCCCGGACGGCCGGTCCACCTGGACGCTGTCGACCGAACCGTCGGACTTGATCGCCACCGTGAGGCGCAGGCTGCCATAGATGCGGCCCCGCGCCGCGTCGGGATAGTTGAGGTTGCCGACGCGCTCGACCTTCTGCCGCCACGTTTCGACGTAGAGCGCGAAGCGGGTCTCGCTCGCGCGCGCACCCACGAACTGCCGGCGCGGGCGCTTCGCGTACTCCTCGTTCTGCCGGGCGACCTGCGCCTCCATGCGGGCGAGCGCGAGCGCCGTATTGGCGAGATCGATTCCCGACGGCTGCGGCGGCTCGCGCACCGGCGCGGGCTCGGGCTTCGCCGGCTCGGTGACGACCGCCGCCTTCTGCGCGTGCAGGCGGTTCATGAGCTGGCGGCTCTTCGCCTCGAGGTCGGCCACGCGCCTGCGGGCCTGTCGGAGATCGTTGCCGTCGCGCTCCTCGCGGAGCACTGGCATGGTCGTCTTCGGGGTCCGATCCGCCTCGACGTTGCCGCCGGCGTCGAGGTTCGCCTGCGCGAGCACCTGCGGCTTCTCGGGCGCAGATTTCGTCTTGCTGTTGACGAGCACGACGTCGAGCGTCTGCGGCTGGGGCTTGAGCCGTCCACCGCCCGGAAGCTTGAAATTGAGCGACAGCGCGACCGCGTGCACGACGATCGACACGACGACCGCGGCAACCAGCGGATTAGCCGACGGCTGCGGTGCCTGCGGATAGTCCAAGACGACCTGCACGTTGCTCTAGAACATCTGTAAAATCAGCGAGCTTTAGCCATTACTTAATGCTGATTCTTGTCGTTCGGGCCTCTTATAGACGCATCGCACCTGGGTGTCAATCAGATCGACGTCCGCCACCTCGATGGTGACCGCCGTCCCGGGCGCAAGCTCGGGGAGCGACGGCACGCGCACGTAGAGCGGAAGCCGGGCGAACTTCACGAGATTCTCCCGCACGACCGTGGCCTCCGCCAAGCGCACGCCCTCCTGCAACAGCCAGCGGAGGCACCAATAGTGCTCCATGTGGCGCTGAAACTCATCGTAGGCCGCGTAGGTGAGCTCGAAATCGCGCAGCGCGGCAAGCAGGCGCTCGGACCCGCCGGGGAAGGGCGGGGTCTCGCCGCGGAGCGCGGCGACGAGCTGCCACTGATTCACGAGATCCACGTAGCGACGCAGCGGCGACGTCGACCAGGCATAGTGGCTCACCCCGAGCCCCTCGTGCTCCGCGGCTGCGGTGGTCATGCGCACACGGCTCGCGGGGCCCTGTGCGCGGTAGATCGCGGGCACGCCGCGGTCGTCGAGCAACCGGCCCCAGGTGCGGTTCGCGAGAATCATCAGCTCGGCAAGAAGCTTGTCGAGCGGCGCGCCGCGCCTGCGCTCGGCGATGGTCACGCGATCATCCTCGACGTGGAAGCTGTACTCGACCCGCTCGGCGCCCGCCCGCTGATCCTTGCCGCGCCCGGCCTCGAGCACAAGCGCAACCCGGTAGAGCAGCCATAGCTCGGGCACGAAATGGCCGTTCGGGCCGTGGTCGCCGGCCGCGAAGCGCTCGTTCAGCGCATCGACCTCGTGATGGCGCAGGTTGGCCGCGATCGGCACACGCTCGATCCTCGTCGCCTGGCCGCGCACCTCCGCGCTCTCGCCATCGATGTCGATGTAGAGCGAGACCGCCGGGCACACGCGCGCCTCGGCGAGCGTGTAGCGCTCGATCACGGCCGGGGGGAGCATCGTGATCTTGGCGCCGGGCATGTAGACCGTCGAGAGCCGCGCGCGCGCCACCTCGTCGGTCTCCGAGCCGGGCGCGAACCCGAGGGTGGGCGCGGCGATGTGAATGCCGACGCGCGCCACGCGGTCGCTCAGCCAGGTCACCGAGAACGCATCGTCGATCTCGGTCGTCGCCCCGTCGTCCAGGCTGAATGCCTGTACCTCCGCCTGCGGCAGATCGGCCGGCGGCTCCGGAACGAGGAGGTCCGGAAAAGCGGTCCCGTGCGGGAAGTGCTCGACGAGAAATCGCCCAAGATGGTAGTCGTGGCTGGAGGGGAGGGCGCCACAGCGCGCGAGCAGCTTGGGCGCGGTGAGCCCGGTCTCCTCGCAGGCCTGCTCGAGCGCCTTCGTCTCGATGCGGTTGCGGTCGGGCCGGTAGAGAAGCTGCGGCAGGAGCGGGCCGAAGGCCTCGGGCAGTTCCGACTGCTTCAGACCCTCGACCCACGCGGCAATCTGCTCGGCCTGGCGCCGCTTCCTCTCCAAACCGGCGAGCGCCGCCGCGAGGGTTTCCCGCGGGGCCGCCCTGAACCGGCCCTTCCCCTTGCGATGGAAATAGATCGGCGCCGAGTGCAACCGGAGGAGCACGCCGGCCGCCTCGACGGGCGTCGGCGCCCGACCGAAGTACTCCCCGGCAAGCGTCCCGAAGCCGAACTCATCCGGACCGCACACCTGCCACAGGAAGTCGACGTCGATCTCCTCGGCGAGCGCATGCGCCCGCTCGAGGAAATCGGCGAGCCCCGGCTCGCCGGCCGCGCCTCCATTCTTCCCCGCGCCGCCTTTTTCCCCGCCGCCCTTTTTCCGATCATTTCCCTCCCCGCTCCCCTCGAATGCAAGCAGCAGGTTTGCGCGCTTCACCTTCGTGCGCTTGCCCGAGACCGCCTCGACGTGCACCGAGGCCTCGGTCTCGGTGCGGACGGCGCCGACCTTGAAGGATCCGTCCTCTTCGTACAAGACGTTCATGATCGGCAGGACGCGCCTCGGCGGTCTTCGGGCAGTGGGAAACGACTGGTCGCGATCGCGACCGGAAGGGAGGCGGGATTATAACCGGCGCTGCGCGGAGGCCGAGGCGTCCGCTGCGTCGAGACCCGCGAACGCGAAAATCGCGGGGAGGTGCCGCGCGAAGCTCGCGAGCGTGTGGTCGCCGCCCTCGACGACGATCTGGCGCGCGCCGCGGTACTTGGCGAGCGCGATGCGATAGTCGAGCAGTTCGTCGCCGGTCTCGACGATCAAGAGGTAGCGCTCGGGATGGATCGCGGTGACCTCGAGCGCGCGCCACTCGTCGAGGTGCGCCCGGGTGAGCTCGTACGCTTCGCCCGTGTACAGGTTGCGCTGCACGCCGAGGTAGCTCTCGAGATCGGCCTGCGGCCTGACCGCGGGGTTGAGCAGCACGGCGCGCGCCCCGCGGCGCTCGGCGAGCGCGGTCGCGTAGAACCCGCCGAGGGAGCTCCCCACGAGCGTCACCGCGCCGGCTGGATGGCGCGCGAGCTCACGCTCGACCAGCGCGATGGCAGCGCGCGGGCGATGCGGCAGCGCCGGGCAGAGGAACCGGTCCGCGAGCCCGCGCCGCGCCATCTCGGCTGCCAACACCTGCGCCTTGTGCGACTGCGGCGAGCTGTTGAAGCCGTGGAGATAGATCATCATGGCCCGGGCGTCTCGGCGAGCCGCGCAAGGAGCCGAGCATGGATGCCGCCGAAGCCGCCATTGCTCATGACGAGCACATGGTCGCCGGGGCGCGACTCGGCGGCGATGCCCGCGACGAGACCCGCCAGATCGGCGTGGCAGCTCGCCCGCGCGCCAAGCGGGGCGAGCGCCGGGACCGGGTCCCAGCCGAGCTGGCCGGTGTAGCAGAAGACGCGGTCCGCCCCGGCCAGGCTCGCGGCAAGGCGATCCTTCATCACGCCGAGTTTCATCGTGTTCGACCGCGGCTCGAGCACGGCGAGGATGCGCGCGCCGTCCACGCGTTCGCGCAACCCCGCGATCGTCGCTTCGATGGCCGTGGGATGGTGCGCAAAATCGTCGTACACCGTCACACCGCGCACGCTGCCGCGCACTTCCATTCGCCGCTTGACGTTGCGGAACCCGGCGAGCGCCGCGGCCGCGGCCGCGGGCGACACGCCCGCGTGGTGCGCAGCCGCGATCGCCGCAAGCGCGTTCGCCCGGTTGAACGCGCCGGCGAGATGCCAGTCGACGGTCGCCGCGACCCGCCCCTGGTGCGACACCGCGAAACGATACGCATCGAGCACCTCGGCGGTCCAATCGCCGCCGGCCCCGAATCGCGCGACCGGAGTCCAGCAGCCGCGCGCGAGCACGCGTGCGAGCGCCGCGTCCGCAGCGTTCGCGACGATCAACCCGTTGCCCGGGATCGTGCGCACCAGGTGATGGAACTGCGTCTCGATCGCGCCGAGGTCTGGAAAAATGTCCGCGTGGTCGTACTCGAGGTTGTTCAGCACCACCGTGCGCGACCGGTAGTGGACGAACTTCGAGCGCTTGTCGAAGAACGCCGTGTCGTACTCGTCGGCCTCGATCACGAAGAGGGGGGCCTCGCCGAGCCGTGCCGACACGCCGAAGTTCTGCGGCATGCCACCGACGAGAAAACCGGGGCGGCGTCCGGCGTGCTCGAGAATCCACGCGAGCATCGCCGCGGTGGTGGTCTTGCCGTGCGTTCCGGCGACCGCCAGCACCCAGCGCCCTGCGAGCACGTGCTCCGCCAGCCACTCCGGTCCGGACGCATACGGGGCGCCGCATTCCAGGATCGCTTCCATCAGCGGATTGCCGCGGGTGACGACGTTGCCGACCACCCAGAGGTCCGGACCGATCGCGATTTGGTCGGCGGAATAACCCTCGACGAGGTCGATGCCGGCCGCGCGCAGCTGATCGCTCATCGGCGGATACACGTTGGCGTCGCAGCCCGTGACACGGTGGCCGGCGGCTCGCGCGAGCACCGCGACACCGGCCATGAACGTGCCGCAGATTCCGAGGATGTGCAGATGCATCGGCGCGGATTGTAGCCGGGCCGGATGGCCGATCGCACGGTCGACCGGGCTGGCGGGCAGGCAGCCCGCCGTCGGCGTGCGCGCGCTGAGGTAAGATTCCGTGTCCCCAGCGGGTGCCTGAGCAGCATTCGCCGAGATTCCGCTGCGATCTCCGCCGCCATCCTCGCCGCCATCCCCGTCATGTCCCGCCCGAGTCGGATTCCCCGCGACAACAAGCCGAGGCATTCCCTCATGCGCGCACGGATCGCAGCCGCCGCGGCTCGCATCATGGCCGAGGACGGCGTGGAGGACTTCGCGACCGCCAAGCGCAAGGCCGCGCGGCAGCTGGGCGCGTTCGACACCCAGTCACTGCCCACGAACGAGGAGGTCGAAGCGGAGCTGCTCGCCTATCTCGCCCTGTACCAGGGCGAGGAGAGCCGCTCGCGGTTGCAGGAGCTGCGCGCGATCGCGCTCGGCGTGATGCGAGGGCTCGCGTCGTTCAACCCGTATCTGACCGGCCCGGTGCTCAAGGGCACGGCGAGCCGATATTCCGATATCGATCTGCAGCTCTTCACGGACGACCGGAAGGGCCTCGAGCTGTTTCTGCTCAATCGCAAGGTGCCCTACGAGCTGAGCGAACTGCGCCGCTATTGCGGCGACGAGCCCCGCGAGGTCCAGGTGCTGCGGCTCGAGTGGGACGGCGTTCCGCTGACTTTGGCGGTCCATGCGGCCAAGGACGAGCGGAGCGCCCTGAAAGCCTCTCCCGGCGGCAGGCCGATCGCGCGTGCCGGCATCGGCGCGGTATCCGCCATGGTCGCGGGCGGGGGGTAGCCGCCCGTGAGCCCAGGGGCATCCCGCGCGCTGACCGCTGCCCTGGTCGCTGCAGTCGCGCTTGCCGCCCTCGCCGCCGGTGTTCTCGTCCAGTGGCAGCGGACCGGGCTCGATTCTGCGAGCAGCACCGCAGTGTTAGCACTCACTCGCGCCGAGTTTCCGGATTTGGGGGGGAAGATCACGACGATTGGCCAATGGAAGGGCAAAATCGTCGTGGTGAACTTTTGGGCGACGTGGTGCCCGCCATGCCGTCGCGAGATTCCCGATCTGGTCCGGGTTCAGAGGGCGCTCGGCGCAAACGGCGTGCAGATTGTGGGCATCGCCGTCGACGAGCCCGGCAAGGTCGCTGCCTACGCAGCCGAAATCGGGATGACTTACCCGACGCTCATCGGTGGTTTCGAGGCGATCGAGCTCTCGCGGGGGCTCGGTAACAAGTCGGGCGCGCTGCCATTCACCCTGGTTCTGGACCGGAGCGGAAGGCTCGTCCAGACGCATCTGGGCGCGATGACCGAGGATCAACTGAAAGCGGTCCTCGAGCCGCTCCTGGGATGATGACCCCTGGACTGCGGCGAAATTATCGCTAAAAGTTGGACATCTGCCGCGAACTGCGGCAAACTCGCGGCCCATGGCGAGGGGTAGAACCAGGCCGCGGAGCGGGCGGCGCGAGGCGCCGGGACGCCGGATCCTCGTCCTCCACGGGCCGAACCTGAACTTGCTCGGCACGCGCGAGCCGGAGGTCTACGGCCGCGAGACGCTCGCCGAGATCAATGCGCGGTTGGAGCGGACAGCGCGCGCCGCCGGCGCCGCGATCGCTTTTTTCCAGAGCAATCACGAAGGCGATCTCGTCGACCGCGTGCAGGCGGCACCGGCCGAGGGGATCGATTTCATCCTGATCAACCCCGGCGGCCTCACCCACTCCAGCGTCGCGTTGCGCGATGCGCTGGCGGGTGTCGCAGTGCCGTTCGTCGAGGTCCATCTCTCGAACATCCACGCGCGCGAACCGTTCCGCCGGCACAGTTACTTCGCCGAAATTGCCGTGGGCACGATTTGCGGCCTGGGCAGCCGCGGCTACGACCTCGCGCTCCAGTACGTTCTGCACGCCTGACCTGCCCGGCGCCCGGGGGGAGAGCCGACCATGGACCTCAGAAAGCTGAAGAAGCTGATCGACCTCGTGCAGGAATCGGGCATCGCGGAGCTCGAGATCACCGAGGGCGAGGAGACGGTACGGATCCGGCGCGGCGGAGCGGCGGAGGTGACGCCGGCCCCGGGAGCGGCCGCGCCCGCGCTCGCGGCGCCGCCCGTGCCGGCGCCCGCGGCCCCGGCCGAAGCCCCGGCCGGACCCGCAGGCCACCTCGTGAAGTCCCCGATGGTGGGCACGTTCTATCGCGCGCCGTCGCCGGAGGCGAAGCCCTTCGTGGAGGTGGGCGACGCCGTGAAAGCCGGCCAGACGGTATGCATCATCGAAGCGATGAAGCTGATGAACGAGATCGAGTGCGACCAGGACGGCGTGCTGAAGGCCATCCTGGTCGAGAACGGGCAACCGGTCGAGTACGGCGAGCCGCTGTTCGTCATCGAGTGAGATGTTCGAGAAGATCCTGATCGCGAACCGGGGCGAGATTGCGCTTCGCATCCAGCGCGCGTGCCGCGAGCTCGGCATCAAGACGGTGGTCGTCCACTCCGAGGCCGACCGGGAGGCAAAGTACGTCAAGCTCGCAGACGAGTCGGTGTGCATCGGCCCGGCGCCGTCTGCGCAGTCCTACCTGAACGTCCCGGCGATCATCTCGGCCGCGGAGGTGACCGACGCGGAGGCGATCCACCCGGGCTACGGGTTTCTCGCCGAGAACGCCGACTTCGCCGACAAGGTCGAGAAGAGCGGGTTCGTGTTCATCGGCCCGCATCCGGAGAACATCCGGCTGATGGGCGACAAGGTGAGCGCAAAGGAAGCGATGAAGAAGGCGGCCGTCCCGGTCGTTCCGGGTTCCGACGGCGCGCTGCCCGAGGACTCCAAAGAGGTGCTCCGCATCGCCCGGGCGATCAAGTACCCCGTGATCATCAAGGCGGCGGGCGGCGGCGGCGGGCGAGGCATGCGAGTCGTGCACACCGAGGCGGCGCTCCTGCCGGCATTGGCGCTCACGCGCTCGGAAGCACAGACCGCCTTCGGCAACCCGATGCTCTACCTCGAGAAGTACCTCGAGCGCCCCCGCCACATCGAGGTGCAGGTGCTCGCCGACGCGCATCGCAACGCGATCTATCTGGGCGAGCGCGACTGCTCGATGCAGCGACGCCACCAGAAGGTCATCGAGGAGGCGCCCGCGCCGGACATCACGGCGCGCCAGCGCGTGCGGATCGGCGAGCGCTGCGTGGAGGCGTGCAGGAAGATCAACTACCGCGGCGCGGGCACGTTCGAGTTCCTCTACGAGAACGACGAGTTCTACTTCATCGAGATGAACACCCGCATCCAGGTCGAGCACCCGGTGACCGAGCTCGTCACCGGCATCGACATCGTGCAGCAGCAGATCCGGATCGCGGCCGGCGAGCAGCTCGCGATCCGCCAGCGCGACGTGACGATACGCGGTCACGCGATCGAGTGCCGGATCAACGCGGAGGACCCGTTCAGGTTCACGCCGTCGCCCGGCAAGATCACCTCGTTTCACGCGCCGGGCGGCCCGGGCATCCGCGTCGACTCGCACGTCTATCAGGGCTATACCGTGCCGCCGCACTACGACTCCATGGTCGGCAAGGTCATCGCCTACGGCGCGACGCGGGACCAGGCGATCCGGCGGATGCGGGTCGCGCTGTCCGAGATGGTCGTGCAGGGGATCCAGACCAACATTGCGCTGCATCAGGATCTGCTGAGCGATACGCGCTTCCTGCGCGGCGGCACGAACATCCACTATCTCGAGCAGAAGCTCGCGCAGTTCGGCAAGCGCATGGCCGGCGACTGAGCGCGGGAGAACGCACCGGTGCCCTGGGTGTCGCTCGTCATCGAAGCCGCCGCCGATGAGGCGGGCCCGCTCTCCGATGCGCTGCTCGAGCTCGGCGCATCTTCGGTGAGCGTCGAGGACGCCGCGGCCGGCACCCCTGCGGAGCAGCCGCTCTTCGAAGCAGCGGGCGGGGAGCCCATGCCCTGGGGGCGGAGCATGCTGCGTGCGCTCTACGCGCCCGAGGCCGACTGCGCCGCGCTGGTGGCGGCCGCCGCCGAGCGCGCGGGCCTCGCCACTGCGCCCGCGTTCGCTACCGAGGCGGTCGCCGATGCGGACTGGGTGCGGGTAACGCAGGCGCAGTTCCAGCCGGCACGCATCGACGATCGTCTCTGGATCGTGCCCTCGTGGTGCGTCCCGCCGGATCCGGGTGCGATCAACATCGTGCTGGATCCCGGGCTCGCGTTCGGCACCGGCAGCCATCCCACCACCCGGATGTGCCTCCGCTGGCTCGCGCGCAACGTGCGGCGCGGCGCGGTCGCGCTCGACTACGGCTGCGGTTCCGGTATATTGGCCATCGCCGCGGTGAAGCTCGGCGCGGCAAGCGCGATCGGCGTGGACATCGACCCCGCCGCAGTCGCGGCCGCGCGCGACAACGCGGCGGCGAACGCGGTCCGGGTCCGGTTTCAGAGCGCCGAGGCACCGCTCGACGTGGACGCCGATCTCGTGGTCGCCAATATCCTCGCCAACCCGCTCAAGGTGCTCGCGCCGCTCTTCGCGCGGCACACCCGCGGCGGCGGCCGCCTTGCCCTCGCGGGACTGCTCGAGTCGCAGGCGGCCGAAGTGCGGGACGCGTACGCGGAATGGTTCGAGATGCAGATCTTCGACGTGGCCGAGGAGTGGGCCGTGCTGGAAGGCGTGCGACGATGGCGATGATCACCCGCTGTCCGTCCTGCGAAACCGCGTTCCGGGTGCATCGCCACCAGCTCGACGCGCGCGACGGACGGGTGCGCTGCGGTCGCTGTGCGGTCGTGTTCGACGCGCGCCTGTCGCTGACGCCGGACGCCGAGGAGCCGGGCGACGCGGCGATCCCGCGGGCGTCCGATCGTCCCGCTCAGGCGCCCGCGGAGCCGCTGCCGGAGCCCACCCGCACGCGGATCGATGAGCCGCCATCCGCGCCATTCAGTCGGCCGGCAGCGGACGAGCCGATCCGGGGCGCGCGCGGCGCGCCGACCCTCCCGCCGACCGGGCGCGAGGCGGAGATCTCGTACGCGGAGAGCGAGGAGGACTACGATTTCGGCCCGCACCGCCGTCGCCGCTCGCGGATCGGCGCGGCATTGTGGAGCGTAGGCGGCCTCGCGCTCGCGCTGCTGCTCGCCCTGCAGGCGATTTTCCACTTCCGCAGCGATATCGCGGGGCACGTGCCCGAGGTTCGTGGCTGGCTCGGCCGCGCGTGCGAAGCGCTCGGATGCGAGGTACCGCTGCCGTCGCACGCGAGCCTCGTGACGATCGAGGCATCCGAGATGCAGCCCGACGCCAGCGCGCAGGGCGTGATCGCGCTCTCCGCGGTGCTGCGCAACCGCGCTCCGTTCGTCCAGCAGCAACCGTGGCTCGAGCTGACGCTCACCGACGCGCAGGACCGGGCGATCGCGCGGCGCGTCCTCGCGCCGCGCGACTACCTCGGCCCGCGCGCCGAGTTCGAGCAGGCGTTCCCTGCCGGCGCCGAGCAGTCGCTGCGCCTGCTGCTCGACGTCGATACCCTGCCGGCGCGCGGCTACCGGCTATTGGTCTTCTACCCGTGAGATGCGGCGAGGCTCCCAATGAGAACCTGCGTGACCACCTTCATCAACCGGGCTTGCTGTGCAAGCCCCGCGGACGACTGACATGCGCACGTTGATCTGCGGTTCGATCGCATTCGACAACATCATGGTCTTCAAGGGCCGGTTCAAGGAGCACATCCTGCCCGAGCAGATCCACATCCTGAACGTCGCCTTCCTCGTGCCGGACCTGCGGCGAGAGTTCGGCGGATGCGCGGGGAACATCGGCTACAACCTCAAGCTGCTCGGCGGCGAGCCGATGGTGATGGCGGCAGTGGGCGAGGACGCCACGCCGTATCTCGAACGCCTGGACGCCCTCGGCCTGCCGCGCGACCACGTGCGCGTCGTGCCGGGAACGCTGACCGCGCAGGCGTTCATCACGACCGACCTCGACGACAACCAGATCACCGCGTTCCATCCGGGAGCCATGAATCACTCGCACCTGAACCGGATCGCGCCGGCAACGGATGCCGGGCTCGCGATCGTCGCCCCCGACGGCCGCGACGGCATGCTGCAGCACGCGCACGAACTGGCCGCGGCCGGCATTCCGTTCGTGTTCGACCCGGGCCAGGGACTGCCGATGTTCTCGGCGGGCGAGCTGCTCGAGATGATCGGCCTCGCGTCGTACCTCGCGGTGAACGATTACGAGGGCAAGATGATCGAAGAGAAGACCGGCCGGGACCTGGCGACGCTCGCCGAAGGGGTCGAGGCGCTCGTGGTCACGCGGGGCGCGGCCGGCTCGACGATCCTGGCCGAGGGTCAACGCATCGAGATTCCGAGCGTTGAAGCAGAAGAAGTGATCGACCCGACCGGCTGCGGGGACGCCTACCGCGCCGGGTTGCTCTATGGTATCGGCGCCGGCTGGGATTGGCCGAAGATCGGCCGCCTGGCGTCGCTGATGGGGTCGATCAAGGTTGCCTCGCGGGGCGGACAGAACCATCGTTCTACGCGCGCGGAGATCGGCGCACGCTACCACCGGGCATTCGGCGCCGCGCTCTGGAGTTGAAGGGGGATCACGATGCATTCGAAGTCCGCGGTCGTGCTGGCACTCGCGCTCGCCGCCGCCCTGCTGGCCGGCTGCCAGTCGAGCCGCTCCGGCAGCGTCTATTCGCGCGACGAGGCGCGGCGCGAGCAGACCGTCCGCATGGGCGTCGTCGAGAGCGTCCGGTCGGTGACGATTGAAGGCACCAAGACGCCGGTCGGCACCGTCGCTGGCGGCGCGGTCGGCGGCATCGCCGGCAGCAGCATCGGGCACGGGCGTGGTTCAGCAGTCGGGGCGGTGCTCGGGGCAGTGGCCGGCGGCGTGGCTGGCGCCGCGGCCGAGGAGGCCATCACTCGCAGGGAGGGGATCGAAATCACCGTCCGTCTCGACAACGGCGAGCTCCTCGCGATCGTCCAGGAGGCCGACGAGGTCTTCAAGCCTGGCGAGCGCGTCCGACTCGTGTCCCAGAACGGGACGACGCGCGTGACCCACTAGCACGCGGCGGGAGTACTTCGACTGCGACCGGTTCGAGCCGGCTACCGTGCGCGCGCTTGCGAGCGCGCGGCCGCGCACGACACCTCGCACGACACCTGATAGAGCGCCCGATCCTCCAGCCGCACGGCGCTCAGCCTGCCCCCCCACACGCAACCGCTGTCGAGCGCGAGCAGATCCGAACGCAGCAGCACACCGAGCGCCGACCAGTGCCCGAAGATGATCGGCACCGCGCGGCTCGCGCGGCCCGGTGCGTCGAACCACGGCACGTATCCGGGCGGCGCCTCGTCCGGCCGTCCCATCGCGTGGAACTCCATCTCGCCGTCGGCGGTCACGAATCGCATTCGCGTCATCGCGTTCACGATGACTCGCAATCGATCGACGCCGCGCAGGCTCGCGTCCCAGCGCGCGGGCTTGGCGCCGTAGAGCCCTGCCAGGAAATCGCGGTAGCCAGGGCCCCGAAACGCCGATTCCACTTCTCCAGCGAGCGCCTGCGCCTGCTCGATCGACCATGCCGGGAGCAGGCCGGCGTGCACAATCGCGTAGCCGGAGTCGACGTGCAGCATCGGCCGCGCGCGCAGCCATGCGAGCAGCTCGTCACAGTCGGGCGCGGCGAGCACGTCGTCGAAAGTGTCATCCTCGCGCCGCTTGCCAAACCCCTCGGCGAGCGCGAACAGGTGGATGTCGTGGTTGCCGAGAACGACCGTAGCGCGATCGCCGAGCGCGCGCACGAACCGGAGCACCTCGAGCGATTGCGTGCCGCGGTTCACCAGGTCGCCCACGAACCACAGCCGGTCCCGCGCGGCGTCGAATGCGCATTCCGCGAGCAGCGCTTGCAGCGCAGCGAAACAGCCCTGCACGTCGCCGATCGCGTAGGCCGCCACGCGGAGCTGCCTAAGCCACGCGGTCGAGCCGCCGGTACTGCACCGCCTCGGCGACGTGGGCAGCGAGAACGCTCTCCTCGCCCGCGAGATCGGCGATGGACCGCGCGAGCTTCAGCACGCGGTGGTAGGCGCGCGCCGAAAGGTTGAGCCGCGCGATCGCGCTCTTCAGCAACGCCTCGGCCGGAGTGCCGACCCGGCAATGCCGATCGAGCTCGCGCGCGGCGAGCTCGCAATTCGGCTTTCCCTGGCGCGCAAGCTGCACCGCGCGCGCCCTGGACACCCGCTCGCGCACCGTCTCGGAGGATTCGCCGCCTGACTGGCGCAGAAGCTCCTCCTGCGGGACCGCGGGCACCTCGATCTGAACGTCGATGCGGTCGAGCAGGGGGCCGGAGAGCTTCCCGCGATAACGTGCTACCTGATCCGGCGTGCAGCGGCACTTCCCGCTGAAATGCCCGAGGTACCCGCACGGGCAGGGGTTCATCGCCGACACGAGCTGGAAGCGCGCCGGAAAATCCACCTGCCGCGCCGCGCGCGAGATCGTCACGCGCCCCGACTCGAGCGGCTCGCGCAGCATCTCGAGCACCTTGCGCGCGAACTCCGGTAACTCGTCCAGGAAGAGCACGCCGCGATGCGCGAGCGAGATTTCGCCCGGGCGCGGATCGCCGCCGCCGCCGACGAGGGACACGCTGGATGCCGAGTGGTGCGGCGCGCGGAACGGGCGGGCACGCCAGTCGTCGATGCGGAATCCCGAGGTCGAGAGGGAGCGCACCGCCGCGGAGTCGAGCGCTTCCTGCACCGTCATGTCGGGCAGCAGGCCGGGCAGCCGCGCCGCGAGCATCGACTTGCCGGTCCCGGGCGGACCCACCATCAGCAGGCTGTGGCCGCCGGCCGCCGCAACCTCGAGCGCGCGCTTCGCGTGCGCCTGCCCCTTCACGTCGGCGAGATCGGGATAACGGGGGCGCGCGGCGCTCGCGGCCGGCGGTTGCGGCACGAGGGACGATTCGCCCGCGAGATGTGCGCACACCGCGAGCAGGGTGGGCGCGGGATAGACGGCAGCGTCGTCGACCAGCGCCGCTTCGCGGGCGCTCGACTCCGGGAGCACGAAGGCCCGGCCGTCGCGCGAGGCGCGGAGCGTCATCGCGAGCGCCCCGCGTACCGGGCGCAGCTCGCCCGAGAGCGAGAGCTCGCCGGCGAACTCGTGGCGCGCGAGTGGCTCCGCGGGAATCTGCGCCGATGCGGCGAGAATCCCGAGCGCGATCGGCAGGTCGAAGCGCCCGCTCTCCTTCGGCAGCTCGGCGGGCGCGAGGTTCACCGTGATCCGCCGCGCCGGGAAGTCGAACCGGCAGTTGACGAGGGCGGCGCGCACGCGCTCGCGGCTCTCCTTCACCTCGGTATCGGCGAGACCGACGATCGTGAAGCTGGGCAGCCCGTTCGCGAGATGGACCTCGACGGTCACGAGCGGGGCATCGAGCCCGGCAAGCGCGCGGCTATAGACGACGGCAAGCCCCATCGCGGGTTCCTGTGTGGCCTCGGATGAGCGATGAACGCCTTCCCCCTGGCCCGGGATGACCGGCGCAATCGAATGGCGGGATGGCCGGCGGGCGGGGTGAAAGACCGCCGCCACGGGCCGTCAGACAGCAGCGCCGCCGCCTGTGCCGCCTTCGGCTGCCAGCTGCCGCTCGAGCTCCGCAACGCGGGCCTCGAGCGCACCGAGCTTCTCGCGGGTGCGTGCGAGGACCTTGGCCTGCACGTCGAACTCCTCGCGCGTTGCGAGCTCGAGGCGCTCCAGCCCCGAGACCACCAGCGCGCGCACGTTGCGCTCGATGTCCCGGGCGGGATTCGCGGCGAAGAGCTCGCCGAGGCGTGCGTTGATCTCGTCGATGAGCTTGGCGGATGGCATTGGCGCCGCCTGCATTCGGCCGATGGCGAATCCAGTCTAGCACAGGGGCCCGGTGACCCCGGACGCTGACTTCACAGACGCACCCCTGCGGTGCGCGAAGAATGCCATGCGCACTGCCGAAGTGCGGCCATCCACTTTCCAGTCCGCCGCTGCGGCGCACTCGCTTGATTACACGATGCAAAAAATTCTGGCACGCCTCGTGCAGGACAGGTGGCGCTATTTCTTCTTTGCAGCTTTTCAAAGGGCACGCACCATGCAGAAACTTCTCATCCTGTCGGCGTGCCTCGGAACGCTGGCGCTGCCCGCCGCGCCCGCGCTCGCGGCGGACTCGCCGCACACCTTCACCGCCAACGTCGGGCTCTTCAGCGAATACGTCTTCCGCGGCCTGAGCCAGACCAACGGAGATCCTGCCGTCCAGGGCGGTCTCGATTACGCCTACGACTTCGGCCCGGCGAGCGCCTACGCCGGCACCTGGGCCTCGAACATCTCGTGGCTGCGTGACAGTAACCAGTACAGCTCCTCGAGCCTCGAGTGGGACTGGTACGGCGGCCTCCGGGGCAACATAGGCGCGAGCGACTTCACTTACGACGTCGGCTTCCTCTACTACTACTACCCGGGAACCGTGAACAGCCTGCCGGCCTTCGACGGTCAGAAGGGCGACACGCAGGAGCTCTACGGCGCGCTCGGCTGGAAGTGGTTCACCCTGAAATACTCCTACAGCGTCAGCAGCAAGACCTTCGCGGTGCGCGACAGCGCCGGCACGTGGTATCTCGATCTCTCGGCGGCTTACCCCGTCGGCGACACCGGGCTCGCGCTGCAAGCCCACTACGGCATCCAGAAGTACTCGGGCACCGATCCGCGCAACGTCGCGGCCGGGGGCGTGCCGCTCTCGAACGACGAGCTGTACAGCTACAACGACTGGAAGCTCGGCGCGACCTACGACCTCGGCAAGGCGACCAAGGTGCTGTCGAACACGACCCTGGGTGCCTATTACGCCGGCACGAGCCGCGTCAACGCCATCGGCTACGGCAGCCCCGCCGACTGCAACGCACTTGGCTGTGGCGCGTATCCGAAGAACATCGCCAAGGGCAAGTTCGTCGCCTACGTGCAGCGGACGTTCTAGCGCAACCCGTTCGCGCGCGACGGCAACGCATCGTTCTTTGACATGGGAGCGCTCATGAAATTCGTCACCGCAATCATCAAGCCGTTCAAGCTCGACGAGGTACGCGAGGCCCTGTCCGCCGTCGGCGTGCAGGGAGTGACCGTCACCGAGGTCAAGGGCTTCGGACGCCAGAAGGGCCACACCGAGCTCTACCGGGGCGCGGAGTACGTGGTCGACTTCCTGCCAAAGGTGAAGATCGAGGTCGCCGTCAAGACGGAGATGCTGGACCAGGTGATCGAGGCCATCGAGAAGGCGGCCATCACCGGGAAGATCGGCGACGGCAAGATCTTCGTCTCCGACCTCCAGCAGGTCATTCGCATCCGCACCGGCGACACCGGGGCGGACGCGCTGTAAGGGAGAAATGACGTGATCAAGAAGCTTCTTGCATTGGTCGCGCTCGCCGGCATCGTCGCGTTTGCGGCGCCGGTGCTTGCGCAAGTCAAGCCCAACGCCGAACCGGCCGCAGCACCTGGCACGGCGGCGCCCGCGGCGGCCACCGGGGCGCCCGCCGCCACGCCGACGCCCGCGCCCAACAAGGGGGACGTGGCGTGGATGCTGACCTCGACGGCGCTCGTTCTCATGATGAGCGTGCCGGGGATCGCGCTGTTCTACGGCGGGCTCGTCCGCTCGAAGAACATGCTGTCGATGCTCATGCAGGTGTTCGCCGTGTTCTCGCTCGTGACCGTGCTGTGGTGCGTGTACGGCTACAGTCTCGCGTTCACCGAGGGAAACGCGTTCATCGGCGGCTTCGGCAGGCTGTTCTTGAACGGCACCTTCGATGCATCGACGGGCGCGTTCGCGATGGCGGCCACCTTCAGCAAGAGCACGCCGCTGCCGGAGCTGGCCTATGTCGCCTTCCAGGCGACGTTCGCCGCGATCACCTGCTGCCTCATCCTCGGGTCGGTTGCCGAGCGGATGAAGTTCTCGGCGGTGCTGATCTTCGTCGTGATCTGGTTCACCTTCTCGTACACGCCCATCGCGCACATGGTCTGGTTCTGGGCGGGCCCCGACGCCTACACCGCTCCGGGGGTCGTCGACGCGATGAATGCGAAGGCCGGCCTCGTCTGGCAGTGGGGCGCGCTCGACTTCGCGGGCGGCACCGTGGTCCACATCAACTCCGGAGTTGCGGGACTGGTCGGCGCCTACCTGCTCGGCAAGCGCATCGGCTTCGGCAGGGAGGCCCTGTCGCCGCACAACCTGACGATGACGATGATCGGCGCATCGCTCCTGTGGACCGGATGGTTCGGGTTCAACGCGGGCTCGGCGCTCGAATCGAACAGCGCCGCCGCGCTCGCGTTCATCAACACCTACCTCGCAACCGCGTGCGCCGTGCTGTCCTGGATGTTCGGCGAGTGGGTCTTCAAGGGCAAGCCGTCGATGCTGGGCGCCGCTTCCGGTGCCGTCGCCGGTCTTGTCGCGATCACACCGGCCGCGGGGAACGTGGGCATTCCGGGGGCGTTCGTCATCGGGTTCGCGGCCGGCCTCGTCTGCCTGTGGGGCGTGAACGGCCTGAAGAGGATTCTCGGCGTGGACGACGCGCTCGACGTGTTCGGCGTGCACGCTGTGGGCGGCATCCTCGGCGCGCTGCTCACCGGGGTGTTCAATTCACCGGGCCTCGGCGGCCCCGGGCTGGTCACCGACTGGGTCACGGGCGCAACCGGCTATCCGGGCATCGGCGCCCAGCTGTGGATCCAGTTCAAGGGTGTGGTGCTGACGCTCGTGTGGTCCGCCGTCGTGGCGTTCATCGCATACAAGATCGCCGATCTGATCGTGGGTCTGCGCGCAACCGTGGAAGAAGAGCGCGAAGGACTGGACCTCACTTACCACGGCGAGGCGGCCTATCACCTCTGAACAGGCGCGGGGACATGCCCGCGCCGCGAGTCGAATAGCGGGGGCATGGCCCGCGAGGGCTCGTGTTGCGGCGGGCGCCACGCGCGCCCGCGTTGTTCTCGAACGGAGGCACGTCGCCGAGAATGGGCCGCGCGCCCGATCGCAGCGGACGCGAGCGGTTCTCCGATACCATATGTCGAACGTGCGCGCGCGCCGGGTGGGGTTTCTCGGCGCGCGCGACTCGTCCATCTGTGCGAGGGCGGCAGGGCCCACCGAAAGGTCGTCGCC
The DNA here is from genome assembly GCA_020848075.1 of Burkholderiales bacterium. Lineage (GTDB taxonomy): Bacteria > Pseudomonadota > Gammaproteobacteria > Burkholderiales > SG8-39 > JAABRB01. The sequence goes on along the minus strand of JADLAV010000013.1, from coordinate 35,091 downwards.
GCAACCGAGGAGGAACGCGCATGCTGTTCGTGATCTTTTGCCTCGATCGCGCCGGCACCGAAGAGAAGAGAAAGCAGGCCATCCAGGCGCACATGGATTACCTGGCGACCAAGCCGATCAAGGTCGTCATGTCCGGCCCGTTGACGACTGACGGCGGCGACAGGGCGATCGGAAGCCTGTTCCTGGTCGAGGCGACCGGTCGCGGGGAGGTCGAGGCCTTCCAACGGGGCGACCCGTTCTACAACGCCGGCATCTGGGACATGGTCGAGGTCCGGGCGTTCAACAAGCGCGTCGGCTGACGCCAGGCCGCATCGCGGCCGATCCGGTCAGACGGCGATTATTCGAAGAGGAGCAAGAGCATGGATCTGGGGTTGAAGGGCAAGAACGCCGCGGTCACGGGATCGAGCCAGGGTGTGGGCTACGCCATCGCGATGGCGCTCGCCGCGGAAGGGTGCAACGTCGCGTTTTCCGCCCGGGGCAAGGATCGCCTCGAAAAGGCGGTCGCGGACGCGAAGGCGAAGGGCGTCAAGGCCGTCGGCGTCGAGTGCGACCTCGCGTCGAGCGCGGGCTGCAAGAAGTTCATCGACGGTGCGGTCGCCGGACTGGGCAGCCTCGACATCCTGGTGAACAACGTGGGCGGCATGATGCCCGGCACGCTCGACACCATCAGCGACGAGCAATGGGCGGCATTCATCGACATGAGCCTCATGTCATACCTGTGGTCGACGAAGTACGCGATTCCGCACCTCAAGCAGGGCAAGGGGCGCCGCGTCCTCAACGTCTCCGGCGTGACCGGCAAGCAGCTTCTGCCCGGCGCCCTGACGACGACCCTGGTCAACACGGCGATCATCGGGTTCACCAAGCAGATGGCCGCGGCGCTCGCTCCGGACGGGATCACCGTGAACAACATCTGCCCGGGCTTCACCAACACCGAGGGCTGGGGGCCACGCGCGGAGGCGATGGCCAAGGTCCGCGGCGTCACGGCCGGCGACGTGCGCAAGGGCATCGCGGCGCAGACGCTGCTCGGCCGCTGGGCGGAGCCGGACGAGATCGGCACCGTCGCGGCCTTCCTCGTTTCCGAGCGGAACAGCTACATGACCGGGACGACCGTCGAGGTGTGCGGCGGGTTCTTGAAACACCTGTAACGCCGTTCGGTCGCCCGCCATGGGCGACCGAACTGGCGTGCCTACCGACCCGCTGACTGCGATCGGCGGGGAGCAGCGTAGCGAACGGTTCGATCCCACTTTGTCCCACTCACGAATGGGACAGAACCTATTACTACCGAATAAGATCGCGGTATGCACAGTGAATCTAGCCAGCAAAGATCTAGCAACCCACTGTAATTATTGATTGGTAGGATACATCCCATCATCGATCCCACCCTGCCGGTGGGATACGAAGATATTGACAGCGTGTCCGACATCGTTTGAAATGATCTCGCCATCGGTCGGGTTTGCAACGCCTGCAGAGAGAAACGGAGCGGGGCAATGCAAGCGGAATCGCTGCTGCGAGACATCACCGAGTACTGCCGGCGGACCGGCGTCGCCGAATCCACGTTCGGACGGCTCGTCGTCAACGACGGGAAGTTCGTCAATCGGCTGCGCGACGGCGGCAGGATCACGACCACGACCTACGAGCGCGTGCGCTCGTTCATCGCCGACAAGGGCACCGACGCAGGTGCGCCGAATCCCGCGCATGCTGCGAGCCCGCCGCTGAAAGCCGCGTTCGGGAGTCCCTTCGCGGCGAGCGCGCCTGCCGCAGCGGCGCGTTCCGCCCCGCTCGCGACAGCCTCCCCCGCCCCATCCGCCTCGGCCGGCACCAAGGACCGCAACTTCCGGTTCTTCGACAACCGCCAGAAGTACCTGCTGTTCGTCACCACGTGCTCGGAAAAGGCGGTCACGGCACAGCGCGTCGCGATGGAGCTCGCGAACATCCACCCGCGGCCACCAGCCGTCCGAGTGTTCGACGCCGGGGTGGGGGACGGGACCGTGCTGACGCGAGTGATGCGCGCCATGCACAGCCGCTTTCCGACCATGCCGTTCTACCTGGTCGGCAAGGAGATCAGCCTCGAGGATGTCCGGCTCGCGCTCGAGAAGATGCCGGACCGGTATTTCGAGCATCCGGCAACCGTGCTCGTGATGACGAATCTCTACTACCGGGAGGCGCCGTGGCTGGTTCCCTCTTCGGTCGCCGCGGCGACCGGGCTCGTCTGGCAGGAGGTCGCGCTCACGGGGACGACCTCGCACGAGTTCGAGGAGCAGATCGCCGCGCTTGGACCGTTCCTCGCCGAACACTGGCGTGCGCAGTCCAGCCCGACGTCCGGGAATCCGGTCTACGAGCGGCCCGCGGTGCTCGTGATCTACCGCGATGACCATCGCTTCCTGCTCGATCCCATCATCCCGCGCCGCGGGAGCGCCACGGCCGACTACGATCTCGTCATCGCGTCGCAGCCCTACCGCCTGCGCGCGTCGCTCGACTTCAAGGCCGAGCGCGTCATCACGCCGCTCGCGAGGAGCCTCGGACCCGGCGGCCGCTTGCTCGCCATCCAATCGCACGGCGACGACCCGGGTCTGGAAATCCTGCAGGGCATCTGGCCGGACGAGAATCCATTCCAGCACGACCGCCACCAGATGCTGAAGGCGGCCAAGGAGGCGCTCGGCGCGAGCGCGCGCCACCTCAACTTCAACGCGTACTCCGACGCGCGGTCGCTCTTCCGCTACCACATGCACACCTTGCCCGGCGAGATCTCGAACTCGATCGGCACCTCGACGCTGTTCGCGGCGTGGAACGCCGCGATGTACGTCGGCCAGATCGAGGATGCGCGCCTCGAGGGCGTGCTGAGCGACCGCCGTCACCTGCAGGTCACCAGCGACGTCCTGCAGAAGCACGGCGGGCTGTGGTTCTGGGACGAGTCGTTCGTGATTTCGCGGCGCCGCGATTGACGGCGCGTCGGGCCATGATCCAGGTTCAAGCACAGGACGCAGCGGCATCGGCCGCGCTGCACGACGCAATCCGCGCGCTCGCGGCGCGGGCCTCGACCGAGACTTCGACCAACAACGTCGCCGAGATCGAGGGTTATCGCGCGCTCAGGCCGGCGGGGTCGGATGTATACATCGCGTGGATTCCGGGCAGGCCGTATCACCACCTGCTCAGCATCGCGCGGCACCTGCGCGCGGCCGGCATGAATCCGGTGCCGCACGTCGCGGCGCGCCGGCTGCCGGACGCCGCCGCGGCGCGGGATTTGCTCGCGCGGCTCGCGGGCGAGGCCGGGGTGACGCGCGCGTTGCTCGTCGCCGGGGACAGCCCGGCGCCGGCGGGCCAGTACGACTCGAGTGTCGCGCTCCTCGAGTCCGGGCTTCTGGAAGGACACGGCATCCGCAGCGTCGGCATCGCCGGCTACCCGGAAGGCCACCGCGCGATCTCGGAGGCCGCGATCCGGGGTGCGCTCGACCGGAAGATCGACTACGCGGCGAAGCACGGCATCGAGCTCTTCCTCGTTTCACAGTTTTGCTTCGATGGCGAGGTCGTGCTCGACTGGCTGCGGCGGTTGCGCGCCTGGGGCGTGACCCTGCCGGTCCGGGTGGGCGTGGCCGGGCCGGCGAGCGTGCGCACGCTGCTCGCCTACGGCGCACGCTGCGGCATCGGGAACTCGCTCCGCGCGATCGGCTCGCAGGCGATCTCGCTCACACGGATCGTCGCGCAGCAGGGGCCGGAGAACGTCGTGCGGCGCGTGGCCGAGGGCGAGCGCGGGCTCGGCATCACCGGCCTCCACTTCTTTTCGTTCGGGAGTTTTGCCCAAACGGCCCAATGGATCGATAATGTCGCCAGCGGCCGCTTCCGGCTCGGCGACTCCGACACTGGCTTCCGCCTCGACAGCTGATCGGCAGCGAGGGAGATTCCATGACGCGACGTACCACGCCGCCGTTCCGCGCCGACCACGTCGGCAGCTTCCTGCGCCCGAAGGAGCTGCTGGATGCGCGCGACCGGCAACAGAAAGGCGAGATCACCCGCGCGGCCCTGCGCGAGGTCGAGGACCATGCGATCCGCGACGTCGTGAAGTTCCAGGAGGAGCTGGGGCTGCAGGGCATCACCGACGGGGAGTTCCGGCGTACCTATTTCCACGTGGACTTCCTCGAGCAGCTCGAGGGTGTCGAGGTGCGCCAGGGCGCGATGGGCAAGTTCCACGGCGCCGCGGGCGAGGTCGACTTCGCGCCGCCGGTCATGCACGTGGTGGGCAGGCTCCGCCACGCGAAGCCGATCCAGCTGGCGGACTTCGATTTCCTGAAGTCCGCGACCAAGCGGATGCCCAAGGTCACCATCCCGTCGCCGACCATGCTGCACTTTCGCGGCGGCCGGCAGGCGATCAGCAAGGAGGCGTATCCCGACCTCGAGGGTTTCTACGCCGATATCAGCGCCTGCTACCGCGAGGAGCTGAAGCAGCTCGGCGAGGCGGGCTGCAGGTACGTCCAGCTCGACGACACCAACCTCGCCTACCTGTGCGATCCGAAGATGCGCGAGGGCGCCAGGGGGCGCGGCGACGACCCCGACTGGCTGCCGCACCGCTACGCCGGCCTGATCAACGCATCCATCGCCGGGCGCCCGCGCGACATGACCGTGTGCATCCACCTCTGCCGCGGCAACTTCCGCAGCGCCTGGGCCGCCGAAGGCGGCTACGAGCCGGTGGCCGAGGCGCTCTTCGGCAGCATGGCGGTGGACGGCTACTTCCTCGAGTACGACGACGCGCGCTCCGGCGACTTCTCGCCGCTCAGGTTCGTGCCGAAGGACAAGATCGTCGTGCTGGGCCTCGTCTCGACCAAGGTGGGCGAGCTCGAATCGAAGGACACGCTCAAGCGCCGCATCGACGAGGCGGCGAAGTACGTGCCACTCGAGCAGCTCGCGCTCTCGCCGCAGTGCGGATTCTCCAGCACCGTGCACGGCAACGAGATCATGCGCGCGTCCCAGGCTGCCAAGCTCAAGCTCGTCATCGAAACCGCTCGCGAGGTCTGGGGCTAGGCCGGCACTCTGTACATGGGGCGCGCCGGGCTCCGCGGGCGCGATCACTCATTGCGCGGAGAGCGGGACTGCGAGTGTCGGCGCTTCTTACAATCTGCTCTCCGGGCGCCCGTTCTCCTGGCAGTGACTCATTGATTCAATGGAAGTTTACATTCCAGGCATGAGTGCTGCTTACTCCAAGGAGGGGCATGGGGTTTCCCAATCCGCCCAGGAGAGGATGATGCGGAAGATCATCGCGACACTGGCATTTGGTGCTGGCCTGACGATGGCGTCGCATGCGCAGGCGGGGTTGATCTTCGATGTCGATGCCCGCGCCAACGCGTCACTGAACAGTCCCCTGCCGACGACGGTGTTCCTTTCAGCGGGTCAGTTTCTCGACATCGCCGTGGATCCGGACGACTTGTGGAACGCAGGTGACCTTCCGCGGTGGTCGAACGCCGGCGGGCTCGCAACCGTCCCGACCGGCGGGCTACCCGTCGGCGGCTTGTTCGCCACGGGAACGGATGACAGCGGCCAACCGGCCGGAACACTGATTGGCGCGGACATCTTCGGCCTCTTGACTCAAGACGGGTTCACCGCGCCCTACGGGGCACTGGTCGGAAAGATCGACAGCACCTACTTCAACATCGGGACATCGTTCACTGGCCCCGCGCCAGCGACCGGCGGGCTGTATCTCATGTACTGGGACACGACGTTCACCGACAACACCGATGGAATTCGCGTCCATGTCGCTGTCCCCGAACCCGCCACGCTCGCGCTCCTCGGCCTCGCGCTCGCCGGGCTCGGTCTTGCGCGCCGCCCCAAGTCGCGTTGAGCAGCGCGAGCGCATACGGACCCCGCCCGCGAGGCGGGGTTTTCGTCTCTGAGGCAGTCCGCGTGCGCGAACCGGATCCCCCCGCGGGGAGCGGCGCGGCGCCTGGGCACGCGACGGCTTGAGTCACGTCGACGCCGCTGACAGGTTGCTCAGCGCGCGTTCACGGTCGGATCGCCGTCGGGCGTCTTCGACCAGATCCAGATCTCGAGCTTCGTTTCCATCACGTCGCAAGGCGGCACCCTCGGCGATTCCGTCGCGAATTTCTCGAACTTCCAGGCCATAAGCGGCATTGGTTCGATTACTTCCGCGAGTGACTGGGGCTTCTATTCTGGGCAATTCAACTACACCGGTCCGGCAGGCGAGATGGTTCTCTTCAATTTCAATCTTCAGAATGGAAATAGCGACGTCATTTCCGTTGCGGCGGGCGACTCGTTTTTCCTCCAGCGGGTACCCGAGCCTGCCACCCTGGCATTGCTCGGCGTCGCCTTTGCGGCCCTCGGCTTCGCTCGCCGGCGCACATCGGACTAAGCAGCTCTAGCCGGCTTCACGATCGGGCGCGCCGACGCCGAACGGCGTGAGCGCCGCGCTCGCGCCAGCCGCGGCGAGGCCGCCGGCCCTGGTCACACGCCGCCGCGCGCGAGCCACTCCTCGATTGCGACGCGCATCGCGAGAGACTGCTCGGTGGGAATCCAGTGCGCCGACTCCAGCAGGCGGATTTCCGCATCCGGGAGCTCTGCCAATCCGTCACGTGTCCGGTCGGCATCGGCAAACATCCTGCCGGTGGAGAGCAGCACCAGCGCCGGCGCGCGGACCCGCGCCAGCGGCAGCGGCCGCACCGTTTCCAGCAGGTCCTGCAGCAGGCCGGCCGTCGGCATGATGCGGAGATCGTCCCGAAGCGATGCGTAGCGCCGCGCGAGCGCCTCATGGCCGCCGGGCTCGCCGAGCCGTGCACGAAACTCGCGGTCGAGCGCCTGCAGATCGAGGCTGTCGAGCGCACGCCGGTGGATGCCCGCCCGGTTGAGCAGGTGGATACCCGCGACTGCGACGCGTAAGAGCGGAACGAGCCACCGCACCCCGCGCAGCTTGCCCGTCAGGGCGGCACGCAGCATCGGCTCGACCAGCACGAGAGCCGCGACGCGCTCCGGATAGCGTGCGGCGAGCGCGACAGCCACGTTCGCGCCGAGGCAATGGCCGATGGGCACGGCGCGCGCGATTCCCTCCGCCTGCAGAATCGCGCGGATGTCATCGCACCAGATCTCGAGGCCGGTCGCGCCGCGAAAGCGCGACGCGCCGTGACCGCGGAGATCGAGCCGGATGATGTCGCGCCCGGACTTGAGCGGCGTCGCGGCCAGGAACTCCGACCACCGTGTGAGGTTGCTCGCCGCGCCGTGGATCAGCACTAGCGGCGGGCGGCCGCCGGGCGAAGGGGCGCGCCAGCGGCGGTACGCAAGCGCGGCGCCGTCGGGCGCCTGGTAAGTGTGCTCGCTCTCCATTGCCGCGTATCAGCGCGCCTGGTGGATGCGGCGCGCTCGAGTCATCCCCGCTCCCGCATGTTGCGGCGGTGGGTGCATCTTACCGGCGGCGCGATAGGCCCGACATGGCACGCGGAGACCGCGCTAATATCGGCCTCCACCCGGCCGGAATCCCGGCTCGATGCGGGATTTCGCTGCCTGCAGGGCGCGCTCGTCCGACGATCGGCGGACTCGCGTGCGCCGCAGAGCGCCCGCGGGCAGCCGGGCGCCCCGCCTGGAGCCGCGACGCCGCGCCGCGGTCCGCTCAAAGCTCGAACGATGACGACCGGAAAGACGTTCACCCTCAGGCAGAAGATCCGCTTCTCGCATTGCGACCCGGCGGGAATCCTCTACTTCGCGCACGTCTTCGACATGGTCAATGCGACCGTCGAGGACTGGTTCGAGCTCGGATTGGGCATGCCGTTCGACGCGTTCCACCAGGAGCACGGCTACGGCAATCCGGTGGTGAGCACGCATTGCGAGTTCCTGCATCCGTGCCGGTTCGGCGAGGAGCTCGCGTTCGCGCTCGCGCCGACGCGCGTGGGCCGGAGCTCGATCGACCTGCGGATCGTCGCGATCGTGGCCGGGGAGGAGCGCATCCGCCTGCGCCACCGGACCGCGATGGTCTCGCTCGACACGTTCCGCCCGATCGCGATCCCGGACGCGCTGCGCGCCCGGGCCGAAGAGTATCTCGCCGATCCCGCGAGCGGCTCCGTGGCGAAGGTCGCGACGATCCCGGCGGGTGCGCCCTTGCCAAACGCGTTTCGCTCGCGGCAGCTCATCCGCTACTCGCACTGCGATCCGGGCGGCATCGTCTACTTTGCCCGGTTCTTCGACCTGTTCAACGCCGCGCTCGAGGACTGGTTCGCCGCAGGGCTCGCCTCCCCGTGGGCGGAAGACTTCATGGGTCCGAGGAACCTGCGGGCGCCGTCGCTCCTGATCGGCTGCGAGTTCCGCCGCGGCTGCCGCCTCGGCGAGGCCCTCGACATCGACCTGTGGGTGACGCGCATCGGCCGCGACGTGATCGAGCTCGCGCTCGCGGGAAGCGTCGCGGGCGAGGAGCGCATGCACGGCGCGTGGACGCTCGGCATCGTTTCGCACGAGACCATGCAAGCGGTGCCGATTCCCGAGGATCTGCGGCCCCGACTCGCGCGCTTCGCCGCGCCCGGCGCCTGACGCGGTCGATACGGAGACCCCATGTACCAGGACCAAACCGCGCTGCACGCCGCCGGCCAGCTTCTGCTCGCCTTCCTGTTCCTCGCCACGGGCGTGCTCAACGCGACCACGAAGTTCAGACAGCACCTCGACCGCATGGTCGCCGCAGGCGTGCCGCAGGCGAAGCTTGCGCTCCTCGGCGGGTTCGCAATGCAACTCGCCGGCGGGCTGCTCGTCGCCCTCGACTTCCACCGCGCGATCGGCGCCGCCATCCTGATCGTGTTCACGGTGCTCGCAACCGCCGTCTTCCACCAGTTCTGGCGCGTCGCGGACCCGCCGCGCAGGCATCTGCACGTGTCGTTCATCTTCTCGAACTGCGGCATCGTCGGTGGACTGCTGCTCTTGATGTGAGGCGCTCGATGAAGCTCAGCCAGCTGCGCAATCTGGTGGCCGTCGCCGAAGCAGGGACGGTCCGCCAGGCGGCGAAAAACCTGTATCTCTCCCAGTCGTCGGTCACGAAGAGCGTGCACCAGCTGGAAGAGTACCTCGGCGTGGAGCTGCTCCACCGGACCGCGCACGGCGTCACCCCGACGGCGGCAGGCAAGGCGCTGATCGCGCGCGCGAAGGTGGTCGAGGCCGAGCTGCGCGAGGCGCGGAACGACATCGAGACGGTGCGGGGCGCCGGATCCGGGGAGATCCGGGTGAGCGCGTCGCCGTCGGTGGCGATGGCGCTGCTGCCGAAGGCGGTTCTCGCCTTCAAGCGCACCCGGCCGAAGGTGAGCTTCCAGATCCAGGAAGGCGTCTACCCCGACGTCCTCCCCGCGGTGCGGATGGGCGACCTCGATTTCGCGATCTGCCTGATTCCCGAGCGGCCACGCGACGAAGCGCTTCACTTCGAGCTCCTGTTGCGCGACTACCTCACCCCGGCGGTGCGCGCGGGGCATCCCCTGGCGAGCCACGGCAAGCTCACCCTCGGCGAGCTCGCGCGGCACAACCTCGACTGGGTGATCTACCGGCGCGGATCGGGTGGCCGGGATGTCTACGAGCAGACCTTCCGCGCCGCCGGCATCGCCCCGCCCAAGGGCACGATCGAGTGCACGTCGTTCGCGTGCGCGCTTGCGCTGGTCGAATCGAGCGATTGCGTGACCCTGCTGCCCACGCAGCTCTTCGCGGAGCGGCCGCGGAAGATGGCGATCACCCCGCTCGCCCTCGCCGCGCCCATGCCGCCGTGGAACGTGGCGGTGATCTCGCGCGCCAAGCATGAGCTCTCGCCCGTGTGCACCGCGTTTCTGAAGGAGCTGCATCGCACTGCCGCGAAGTCGCAGCCGCCCGGACGGGGCGGGGCGTCGCGTCAGACTTTCGGCTGACCCTCGCCGCGTGCCGGTCGCCCGGCGCTGCGCCTGCGGGGCTGGCCGCTCGATCGCCAAACGCGATCTCTGACGGCATCTTCTGCATCATTTGGCGAACGCCCCGAGTGGTAGAGTCGTCTCCTGGGTGAGGCTGACTGGCGTCCGCCGCGTCGGTGTGTGCGCCTGCCGGGACGGCCACGGCCGGCTCGCCCCCATCGGAGAGGCGATATGCGCGCGGGCGCCATCAAGTTTTCGCTGCTGCTCTACGGGGTGCTGAAGATGCTTCGGCACAAGGCCCGCAAGCACCCGGACTTCGCCCGGCGCCTCGCCGAGCGGGATTTCACCGCCCAGATTCGCACCTTCGACGGCACGGTCGGGCGCTACTACGCCTTCCGCGCCGGACACGTCCATTCGAAGCGCGGCATCCACCCCGCCCCGGACATCTCCATCTCGGTCGCCTCGGCCGAGCTCGGGGCGCGGCTCTTCACCCCGTGGGTGAATCAGCTCGAGCGCATCGAGGCCATGAAGAATTTCGACTTCAAGGCCGAGGGTCCGGATGCGCTCGTCGTCTGGTTCACGCAGACGCTCGCGATGCTGCAGAGCCTCGAGTGGGAATACGGCACCGATGCCGGCGACGGCACGCGGCGGTACGTGACCAACACGAACGGCGGTCCGCTCTTCGTTTACGTCAAGGACGGGAAGATCGTGCGCCTGACGCCGATCGAGTTCGGCGAGGACGACGCCCAATCGTGGACCATCACCGCGCGCGGCAAGCGGTTCACGCCGCCCCGCCAGACGAGCGCGGCGCCGCACACCCTGTGCTCGAAGTCGACCGTCTACTCGCCGGACCGGCTGCTCTACCCGATGAAGCGCATCGACTTCGACCCGAAGGGCGCACGCAACTGCGCGAACCGCGGCATCTCGGGCTACGAGCGCATCAGCTGGGACGAGGCGCTCGACATCGTGGCGAGCGAGATCCAGCGGGTGAAGAGCGAGCACGGCCAGGGCGCGATCCTCGCGAACCACGGCTCGCACCACACCTGGGGCAACATCGGGTACTACATCAGCGCGGCATTCAAGTTCTTCAACACGATCGGCTACACCCGCGTCGTCCACAACCCCGACAGCTGGGAGGGGTGGTACTGGGGCGCGATGCACCATTTCGGCTACAGCATGCGCCTCGGGCAGACCGAGACCTACAGCACGGTCGAGGATCTGCTGAAGGAGGCCGAGATGGTCGTGTTCTGGTCGGCCGACCCGGAATGCACGAGCGGCTCCTACAGCGCATTCGAGGGCACGGCGCGCCGGCAGTGGCTGCGCGACCTCGGCATCGAGATCGTGCACATCGACCCCTATTACAACCACACGGCGGCGCTCCTCGGCGGCAAGTGGTTCGCGCCCAAGCCCGGCACCGACACGGCGATGGCGCTCGCGATCGCGCACGTCTGGATCACCGAGGGACTCTACGACGAGAAATTCGTCGCCGAGCGCTCGGTGGGCTTCGACAAGTGGCGCGACTACGTCCTCGGACGCGAGGACGGCGTGCCGAAGACGCCCGAGTGGCAGGAGCCCGAGACCGGCGTCCCGGCCAAGGACGTGCGCGCGCTCGCGCGGCGCTGGGGCCGCAAGAAGACCTATCTCGGCGCCGGCGGCTGGGGCAACGGTCACGGCGGCGCGTGCCGCTCGGCGACCGGCATCCAGTGGGCGCGCGCGCTGGCGTGCCTGCTCGCCATGCAGGGCATGGGGCGTCCGGGCGTCAACTACGGCCACCTGCAGTGGGGCACGCCGATCGACCTGCACTTCTACTTCCCTGGATATGCGGACGGCGGCCTGTCGGGCGACCTCGAGAGCACCGGCATGCCGATCAGCCTGTACCAGCGCATGCCGCAGCTGCCGACCTTCAATCCGTCGACCCAGAAGGTGCCGCGGCTGCGCATCCCCGAGGCGATCCTCGAGGGCAGGACCGAGGGCTATCCCTGGAACGGCAAGACGATCGAAGGGCAGTTCCAGAAGTTCTCGTATCCGGCCTCGGGCCACTCGCCGATCCGCATGTTCTACAAGTACGGCGGCGCCTCGATCGGCACGATGAGCGAGACGAATCGCTACGTGCGCGCCTACCGGACCGACAAGCTGGAGTTCGTGGTCAACCAGTCCATCTGGTTCGAGGGCGAGGCGAAGTTCGCCGACGTCCTGCTGCCCGCCTGCACCCAGTTCGAGCGCTGGGACATCAGCGAGTTCGGCGGCACCGGCGGCTACGCGCTGCACGGGCAGACGCAGATGAACCACCGCATCGCGCTGATGCAGCACAAGTGCATCGAGCCGCTCGGCGAGTCGAAGTCCGACTGGCAGATCTTCCTCGAGCTCGCCAACCGGCTGGGGCTCGGCGCCTACTATTCCGAAGGGATGAGCGAGCTCGACTGGGTCAAGCGGCTGTTCGATGCCTCCGACCTGCCGCAGCACGTCTCGTGGAAGGAATTCCTGAAGAAGGGCTACTTCGTCGTCCCGGCGCCGCAGGAGCACGCGCGCGATCCGGTCGCGCTCCGCTGGTTCTACGAGGGCCGCAAGAAGGACGTCCCGGAGCCGCATCCGCTGCCCGGCGACTACGGCAAGCAGTTCCTCGAAGGACTGCAGACCCAGTCGGGCAAGTTCGAATTCGAGTGCTCCAGCCTGAAGCGCTTCGACCCCGACGATCCTGAGCGTCCCCCGATCGTGAAGTACCTGCCGTCGTGGGAGGGCACCCGGACGGAGGGGCTCTACGAGCGCTATCCGCTGCAGCTGATCTCGCCCCACTCGCGCTTCAGCTACCACACGCTCTCCGACGGCAAGGAGAGCGCGGTGAACGACATCGAGGAGCACCGCATGCGCGTGAACGGCTACTACTACTGGGTCGTTCGGATGAACGCGCAGGACGCCGCGGCGCGCGGCATCAAGGAGCGCGATCTCGTCAAGCTCTTCAACGATCGCGGCGCGGTGGTCTGCGCCGCGCACCTCACCGAGCGGCTCCCGCGCGGGGTGGTGCACGCCTACGAGTCCTCGGCGGTCTACGACCCGGTCGCCGAGCCCGGCGAATCGGTCGACCGCGGCGGGTGCATCAATCAGCTGACGCCGAAGCGCTCGATTGCCGCCAAGGTCACCGGCACGGCGGTGAACTCGTGCCTGATCGAGATCGTGCCGTGGGACGGCTCGGGCGAGCTGCGCGCGGCGGCAGCAGCAGCCGCCCCGGCCCGGGCGAAGGCGGAGCGCGCGGCTCTTCCCACGAGTTGACCTGAGTGTTTACTGGACTACCCATGGAATTCTGGATTCGGCAGACAAGGGGATATACGAGGGGGCCTGCCCCCTTGTTCGAACGGGGGATATACAAGGGGCTTCTCCCCTTGTTCGTACGAAGGCTTCTTGCGTGCAAACCGGTGGCGTTTGCCGGAGCTGCACGGCACGCACTCCGGAGGCATCCGTGAAGAAGTGGAACCTGTTGATCGACGTGGCGCAGTGCTTCAACTGCAATGCCTGCGCGATGGCGTGCCACGACGAGTACCACGGAAACGAGTTCCCCGGCTACGCGGCCGAGATGCCGCGGCTCGGCCACCGCTGGATCGACATCCGCCAGCGCGAGACCGGCCGCTGCCCGGTGGTCGAGGTGGCCTACCTGCCGGTGACGTGCAACCACTGCGACGACGCACCCTGCGTGAAGGCGGCCCGCGACGGCGCGGTGGTGAAGCGCGCCGACGGCATCGTGATCATCGTGCCGGAGAAGGCGAAGGGCCAGCGCCAGCTCGTCGACGCCTGCCCCTACGGGGCGATTTGGTGGAACGAGGAGAAGCAGCTGCCGCAGGCCTGGCCGTTCGACGCGCACCTGCTCGACCGCGGCTGGACGAAGACGCGCGGCTCGCAGGTCTGCCCGACCCGCGCGATGCGCACGCTGCACGTGGAGGACGAAGAGATGCAGCGGATCGCACGCGAGGAGGGACTGCAGGTTCTGCACCCGGAGTACGGCACGCGCCCGCGCGTGTACTACAAGAACCTCGACCGCTGGACCAAGGTCTTCGTCGCCGGCAGCGTCGCCGGCGTGGTCGGCGGCGTCACCGAGTGCATCGAGGACGCGCACGTCGTGCTGGAGAAGGATGGCCGCGCGCTCGCCGAGGCGCGCACCGATCCGTACGGCGATTTCAGGTTCGGCGGGCTCGACGAGCGGAGCGGCGGCTACCGCGTGCGGATCGCCGACGAGCGGTTCGCGGCGAAGGCCGTCGAGGTCGAGCTCGGCGGGAGCGCCTATCTCGGAACGATCATGCTGGAGCCGCGAGCAGGCGCGGGCGCCCGCTCCGCCGGCTGACGGCCGGGGGGCGCGACCGTCGCGCAAGCCGTCCGGAGGGCGGGAAATGCAGAGCGAAACCCAGGTCTACAAGAGCGTCTGCCGCGCCTGCCACGGCGGCTGCGGCGCGCTGCTCCACGTGCGCGACGGGCGACTGGTCAAGATCGAGGGCCATCGCGAATCGCCGCTCAACCACGGGCGGCTGTGTCCCATCGGCACGTCGACGGTCGAGCTCGTCAACCATCCCGACCGGCTGAAATATCCGCAGCGCCGCCTCGGCCCGCGCGGCTCCGGCAGGTGGCAGCGCATCTCGTGGGACGAGGCGTTGGACGAGATTTCCACCCGGCTGCTCGACATCCGCGCCAAGTTCGGCCCCGAGTCGATCGCGCTCGGCACCGGCACCGGCAGACATCACATCCGCTGGGTCTCGCGCTTCGGCCACGCGCTCGGCACGCCGAACTGGTGCGAGCCGGGATTCGCTCAGTGCTTCCATCCGCGAGTGAACACGTGCATGCTCACCTTCGGCGACTTTCCGGTGTGCGACTACACCGGCGACACGCCGCCCGCGTGCATCCTGTTCTGGGGCCACAACCCGATCCACTCGGGACCGGACGGCGAGACGCGCTTTGCCGTCCGCGAGGCGCTGGAGCACGGCCCGAAGGTGATCGTCGTGGATCCGCGGCGCACCGAGCTCGCGGCGAAAGCCGACCTGTGGCTGCGCGTGCGCCCGGGGGCCGACGACGCGCTCGCGCTCGCGATGTTGAACGTCATCATCGGCGAGAAGCTCTACGACGAGCGTTTCGTGCGCGAGCACACGCACGGCTTCGCGCCGCTCGCGGCGCACGTTGCGCGCCACACGCCGGAATGGGCCGAGCCGATCACCTGGGTGCCGGCGGACAAGATCCGCGCCGCGGCGCGGCTCTTCGCGCAGACGCGGCCCGGCATGCTCGAATGGGGCTGCGCGGTCGAGCACACCCCCAAGTGCATCCAGACCGTGCGCGCGCTTTCGATGCTGC
Organism: Burkholderiales bacterium; assembly: GCA_020848075.1. Lineage (GTDB taxonomy): Bacteria > Pseudomonadota > Gammaproteobacteria > Burkholderiales > SG8-39 > JAABRB01. The sequence continues at coordinate 19,927 of JADLAV010000013.1, read as the reverse complement.
CGGTGCTGACCGGCAACGTCGACGTCCCGGGCGGCTGGGTGTTCGGCGGCCGCGCGATCGGCAAGTTTCCGAGCCTGATCGAGAACCTGACGCCGGAGGCGAGCGCGAAGCGCCTCGGCGCCGATCGCTTCAAGCTGCTCGGCGGCGAGGGCGCGGACCTGCCGGCGGCGCACATCCCGACGCTGCTCCAGGCGATGCGCGAGGGCAAGCCCTACCCGGTGAAGGCATTCCTCGTGCTCGGCAACAACACGCTCGTCGCCTACGCCAACTCGAAGCTGGTGTACGAGTCGCTGATGAAGGTCGACTTCATGGTAAACGCCGACCTCTTCATGACACCGACCGCCGAGCTCGCCGACATCGTGCTGCCGGCCGCCGCGTGGCCCGAGCTCGACCAGATCGTCGGTCTGCCCACCATCGCGGCGAACGTCGCGCTCGCGCAGCAGAAGGTGGTGCAAGTGGGCGAGTGCAAGTCGGACGAGGAGATCTTCGTCGCGCTCGCGCGCAGGATGAACCTGCCGGTGGGCACCGAAGACGTGAAGGACGTGCTGAACGCCCAGCTGAGGGCGGGCGGCCTCGGCTACGACTTCGACCAGCTCGCTGAGCGCGGCTTCGCCGAGGCGTCGCTCGAGTACCGCCGCTACGAAAGCACGGGCTTCAAGACGCCGACCGGCAAGATCGAGCTCTATGCGACGCGCTTCGAGAAGCTGGGCTATGCGCCGCTGCCTTTCTACGAGGAACCACCCGAGAGCCCGGTCTCGGCACCCGAGGTGGCGCAGGCGTTCCCGCTCGTGCTCACCACCGGAGGCCGGATTCCGTTCTTCTTCAACTCCGAGCACCGCCAGATCCCGAACCTGCGCCGCGCGCGGCGCGACCCGCGCGCCGAGATCCATCCGGAGACCGCCGCGCGCCATGGCATCGCCGACGGCGACTGGATGTGGATCGAGACGCGCCGCGGGCGGATCAGGCAGCGAGCGAAGCTCGCCGACGGCATCGATCCGCGCGTCGTCAGCGCCGAGCACGCCTGGTGGTTCCCGAACGAGCCCGGACCGGAGTACGGGGTCTGGAAATCCAACGTCAACGTGCTCACCGACAACACGCCGCCCTTCGACCCGGCGATGGGCACCTACCAGCTGCGCGCACTGCTCTGCCGGGTCGGTAAGGCGGAGGACGCCGCCTGATACACTGCGCCACCCCATGAACCCCCGACTCCCCGGGGTGCATGTAAAACGGGGGCGACGTGGCGCAGGACATGGCGATACGCAGGGCTGGACGCATTCCGGCCACGCTCCGCGCCGCGGCGTGGATGATCGGGACGCTCCTCTCGTTCTCGGCCATGGCGATCGGGGTGCGCGAGCTCCGCGACACCATGGGCACCTTCGAGGTGCTGTTCTTCCGCAGCCTGGTCGGGCTCGCGATGGTCTTCGCCATCATGCCGCGCTACGGCGGCGCGGCGCTCCGCACCGCGAAGTTCGGGCTGCACGTCGTGCGAAACCTGCTGCACTTCGCCGGGCAGTTCGCATGGATCTACGCGATCGGGCTGCTGCCGCTCGCGACCGTGTTCGCCATCGAGTTCACGACACCCGTGTGGACGGCCGTGCTGGCAGCGGTGCTGCTCCACGAGCGCCTCAACCATGGCCGGGTCGTCATGCTCGTGCTCGGCCTCGCCGGCGTGCTCGTGATCCTGCGGCCGGGCTTCGCGATCATCCAGCCAGCCGCCCTGGTGATGCTCGCCGGCGCATTGGCGTACGCCTCGACGCTGGTCGCCACCAAGCGGCTTTCGGACACCGACGCGCCGCTGGTGGTGCTGTTCTACATGTCCGCAATCCAGCTGCCGCTCGGGCTCGTTCCCGCGCTCGGCCAGTGGGTGGCGCCGACGCTCGCCGACCTGCCTTGGATCTTCTGCGTCGGCGCGGCCGGCTTCAGCGCGCATTACTGCATGACGCGCGCCTTCCGGCTCGCGGACGCGGCGTTCGTCGTGCCCTTCGACTTCCTGCGGTTGCCGCTGATCGCAGTGGTCGGCTTCCTCTTCTATGGCGAGGCGATCGAACTCTGGACCATCGCCGGCGCCGCGGTGATCTTCGCAGGCACGTACTATAGCGTCAGGCGCGAGGGCCGGAGGCGATAGTCTCCGCTCACCGCGACGCCGGCGCGTCCGGGTGCCGCCAAGGTGAGCCCGCGTGCGCGAAGCGATTTCGAAGAGGAGCTGGGACATGGCCATCACCAAGGAGAAGCACCGCGTCATCGCGATCGAGGAGCACTACTATGACAAGGAACTCGCCGCGCTCTTCACCGGGCTGGATGGCAAGACCGGCGGCAAGCTGCGCGAGAAGCTCGAGGATCTCGGCGAGCTGCGGCTAAGAGAGATGGACGAGGCCGGCGTCGACGTGCAGGTGCTCTCGCACGGCGCGCCGGCGACGCAGAAGCTCGACGCGCCAACGGCCGTGCGTGTCGCCCGCGCGGTCAACGACCGCCTGTACCAGACCTGCAAGGCGCGACCCGACCGCTTCGCGGCGTTCGCCGTGCTGCCGAGCGCCGATCCCAAGGCGGCCGCCGACGAGCTCGCGCGCACCGTGAACGAGCTCGGCTTCAAAGGCGCGATGATCCACGGCCTGACCGGCGGCGAGCGCTTCATCGACGACCAGCGCTTCTGGCCGATCTTCGAGCGCGCGCAGGCGCTCGACGTGCCGATCTACCTCCATCCGGCGATCCCGCACCCGGCGATCATCGAGGCATACCTGAAGGAATACCACCCGAAGTTCCCCGGCCTGTTGAACGCGGGCTGGGGGTTCACGATCGAGACGGCGACCGCGGGAATCCGGATGGTGCTCTCGGGGGTGTTCGACGCGTACCCGGACCTGAAGGTGATCCTCGGACATCTCGGCGAGACCCTGCCCTACCTCCTGTGGCGGATCGATCACGCGCTCTCCCGCCCCGGCAACGCGCCGGTCGCGTTCCGCGATACCTTCACGCGGCACTTTTACGTCACGACGAGCGGCTTCTTCTCCGACCCGGCGATGCTGTGCTGCATCCAGGAGCTCGGCATCGACCGAATCCTCTTCGCTGTCGACTGGCCGTTCGTCGAGTCGAGCAGGCTCGGCACGCAGTGGATGGAGCGCATCGCGCTCTCCGCCGAGGACAAGGCGAAGGTGCTGCACGGCAACGCGGCGCGGCTGCTGCGGGTGTAGCCACTGCAACAGCGCGCTCGCGCTTCGCCCGGTCAGTGCGCGCTTCCAGAAATCCTCGAAGGAGGCTGGAGTCAATGGACGATCTGCTGGGTCAGTTCAGCCTGAAAGGCAAGGTTGCCGTCGTCACTGGCGCGAGCGAGGGCATCGGCCGGGCGCTGGCGCTCGGCCTCGCCATGGCGGGAGCCGACATCGCGGTCACCGCGCGCCGCGAAGCGGCGCTGCGGGAACTCCGGGCCGAGATCGAGGCCGTCGGTCGTCGCGCCGAGGCGTGCGCCCTGGATATCAGCCGGGTCGACGACATCCGCCGACTCAAGGACTTCGTCGTCGAACGCTTCGGCGGGGCGGATATCCTCGTCAACGCCGCCGGGTTCACGGTGACCAAGCCCGCTTGGGACATGGAGGAGGGCGAGTGGGATCGGATGCTCGACGTCGGCTTCAAGGGCCTCTTCTTCTCCTGCCAGATCATCGGTGCGCTGATGCGCGAGCGCGGCTACGGCAAGATCATCAACCTGAGCTCGACGTTCAGCCGCAGCATCATCAAGGGCCGCGCGGTCTATGGCGGCATCAAGGCGGGGGTGTCGCATCTCACCGAGGCGCTCGCCTTCGAGTGGGCTGCTGACGGCATCCGGGTGAACGCGCTGGCACCGACGGCCGTCGCCACGCCGAGCCGGGCCGAGCTGCTTGCGGGCGGAGGCTACGAGCGCCTCGTCGCCCGGATCCCGCTCGGCCGGCTCGCCGTGCCGGAGGACCTGTTCGGCGCGGCGATCTATCTCGCGAGCCCGGCGTCCGATTTCGTGACCGGGCAGACGCTTTTCGTCGACGGCGGCTGGGTGGCCGCGAGCTGAACCGCCTTTCGGCAGCCGAAACCGCGCGGCGTGCTACCACACTCTGGCGAGCGTGTCCGGATCGGCGATCAGGACGTTCGCGTTGCCGCTCGCAGACGACTGCGCGTACTCGCCGTACTGGCGGCCGGCGAGCGTCGTGCCGTCGGCCTGCAGCGCTTGCGCAACTCCGAGGAGCGTCGCGAGCGGTCGGCCGCCCATCTCGACGACGCTCTTGCGGCAGTAGTCACCGAACCCGCCGACCGCCTCGTCGATCGCCCCGCGCTCGAGCAACTCGATGAACGCCTTGTCCGCTGCCATGCGCTCGGGCGCTGGCCAGTTGTGGCGACCGCGGACGAGTGCATGGGCGAAGGCGGTGCTTGCGATGACTGCCACGCGCCGGCCGAGCCGCTTCGCGGTGGCGTGCACCGCCGCGCCGGCACGCATGCACTCCGCGTGATCGGCCATGAGCACCGAAGGCAGGCCGACCACCGCGACTTCCGCGCCCGGGTCCAGGTGGGACAGTGGTACGAACGTGCCGTAGTCCCAGTTGTAGTGCGGCGAGTCGTTGACCGCCGCGGGCGCATCGGCAGACTTGAGCGCTTCGACCAGCGCCTGGGCGAACTCGGGATCGCCGCGGTACTTGTACGGAATGCCCGGGATCAGGTTCGGCGCCTCGTCGGCGACGCACACGCCGTCGTGCACCGGCTGCCCCGTCGCGAGCCAGTCGAAGGTCGCAACCCAGTGCGCCGAAACCAGCACCCACAGGTCCGGCGCGAGCGAGCGGCGCACCGCCTCGCCGAGAACGCGCTCGCCCTGGACGAGCGTCTGCTGGAAGTCCGGCGTGATCTCCTTGCGCCCGAGCGTGGGGACGTGCGCGACCACCATCGCTGCCACAACTCCGGCCATGCCCCGCTCCTCTTCGGCCTCGTGCGTATCGTCAGAGCTTGACGCACACGTTGCGCAGCTCGGTGTAGAACTCGAGCGAGTGGACGCCGCCCTCGCGACCGATGCCCGACTCCTTCGCGCCGCCGAACGGCGTGCGCAGGTCGCGCAGGAACCAGCTGTTCACCCACGTGATGCCGACGTCGATGCGCGCCGCGACGCGGTGCGCGCGCGCGAGGTTCGTCGTCCAGATGGTCGTCGCCAGCCCGTAGGGGGTGTCGTTCGCGAGGCGGATCGCCTCCTCCTCGGCGTCGAACGGAGCGATGTGGCAGCACGGTCCGAAAATCTCCTCGCGGATCACCGCGGAAGTCTCCGGCAGCCCGGTCCAGATGGTCGGCTGGATCCATGCGCCCGCCCGCAGGTCGCCGGGCATGTCGGGCACACCGCCGCCGGACACGACCTTGGCGCCGTCCTCGACCGCCTTCTTGTAATAGGAGAGCACCTTGCGGCGATGCTCCTCGCTGATGAGCGGACCCATCGTGGTGCCCTGGTCCTCGGGCCGGCCGAGCTTGAACCCCTCGGCTTTCGCTTTCAGGGCCTGCACGAACTTCTCGAAGATCGGCCGCTCGACGTAGACGCGCTCGGTGCCGAGGCAGACCTGCCCGCAGTTGGCGAAGACCGCGCGGCCGACACCCTCGATCGCCGCATCGAAGTCGCAGTCGGCGAACACCACCGCCGCGTTCTTGCCGCCGAGCTCGAAGGACACCGCGCGCACGCCGTCGGCGGCCGCCTTCATGATCGCGGTGCCGGTGCGCGTCTCGCCGGTGAAGGTGATCGCATCCACGCCGCGGTGACGCGTGAGAAATTCGCCCGCCGACTCCGGGCCGAAGCCGTGCACGACGTTGTATACCCCTTTCGGCACGCCGACCGCGTTCATCACCTCGCCGAGCAGGGTCGCGGTGGAAGGCGTCTCCTCCGAGGGCTTCACCACGACGGCGTTGCCGCACGCGAGCGCCGGTCCGACTTTCCAGGTCATCAGCAGAAGAGGCAGGTTCCACGGGCAGATCACCGCCACCACGCCTTTCGGCACGCGAATCGAGTAATTGAGCGCGCCGCGGCCGTCGGGCGTTGCCATCTGGAACGCCTCGGCCGGCACGTTCTTCACCACGTCGGCGAAGATCTTGAAGTTCGCTGCCCCCCGCGGGATGTCGAGATGGCTCGCCAGGCTCACGGGCTTGCCGGTGTCGGCCACCTCCGCCTGCAGGAAATCGTCGAAGCGCCGGTTGATCTCGTCGGCCACCGCGTGCAGCATCTCGGTGCGCTTCGCGACGTCCATCTGACCCCAGGGCCCGGCGAGCGCGGCGCGTGCCGCCCGCACGGCAGCGTCGACCTCGGGCTCGCCCGCCTCCGCGACGTGGCCGATCAGCCGGCCATCGGCCGGCGAGCGGTTCTCGAACGTCTTGCCCGACTTCGCGGCGACGAATTCGCCGCCGATGAAGTTGCGGATCTCCTTGTGCTCCTCGCGGGAGAGCTTGGCGGCGGGTCGGCTCATCTGTTCACCTCGTGGAATTCGGCAGGGCGGACGCTCGTGAGGACGCACGACGCGCGCACGACGCGCAGCATGATGCGGGCAAGGCCCCGCCCGCAGCGCTTGCGCACCGACAGGCATTGGCGACAGCGATCGGCGACCGCGCTAGCCGTGATATTGTACCCGCCCGCGCGGCCAGCCTGCGCAACGCGCGGACGCGCCTGACATCGCCCCTGCTGCATTGCCGATGACGCCATGAGTGCAACCACCGCGGCCGGCCGCGGCCCGATCGACGTCCACGCCCACTGGTATCCGCGAGCGTTCCTCGATCTCCTCGCCAAGGAGGGTCCGGCGCACGGGCTCGAATGGCGCGAGGTCGAGGGCAAGGGGCCGCAGTTCAAGATCGGACACTTGACGACCGGGCCGGTGGGACCGCGGTTCGTCGACCTCGATGCGAGGCTGCAGGCGATGGACGAGCAGGGCGTCGAAGTACACGCGCTCTCGCTCTCGCAGCCGATGGCCTACTGGGCCGGCCGGAGTCTCGGCGAGCGCCTCGCGGCGACCTACAACGAGGAGATCGCGCGGGCGCACGAGCGTGCGCCCGCGCGCCTGGTCGGACTCGCCGCGCTGCCGATGCACGAGCCCGATCTCGCGGTCAAGGAGGTCGACCGTGCCGCGACACTCCCGGGTGTGCGCGGGTTCTACCTGGCGACCCGCGTGAACGATCGCGAGCTGTCGGACCAGGCGTTCTTTCCGGTGTACGAGCGGATCGAGGCGCTCGGGCTCCCCATCTTCCTGCATCCGATCTTCGTGCTCGCGCCCGAACGGCTGGGCAGGTTCTATCTCACCAACCTGCTCGGCAATCCGTTCGAGACGGCGATCGCGGCCGCGCATCTCGTCTTCGGCGGCGTGCTCGATCGGTTCCCGCAGCTCGCGATCGTGCTGCCGCATGCCGGCGGCGCGTTTCCTTGGCTGGTCGGGCGGCTGAACCGCGGCTGGGAGAAGCGCCAGGACCTCAAGCACATCGCGCATGGTCCCGTGGAGTACCTGCGCCGGTTTTACTACGACACGATCGGCTACTCCGACGACGTCCTGGACTACCTGGTCCGCGTGATCGGCGCCGACCGGGTGCTGATGGGCAGCGACTACTGCTTCCCGATCGCCTATGAGCGGCCGGTCGAGGTCGTGGCCGCGCACGGCGGCCTGGACGACGCGGCAAAGCGGGCGATCACCGGTGAGAACGCCCGCCGGCTGCTGCGGCTCTGACCGCCCGCGTGACGCGAAACGCGGGAATGCCTGCTAGACGAACTGCACCGAGATGCTGCCGAGCGAGCCGAAGTCGGCGCGCAGCGTGTCGCCCTTTGCCGCCCATACCGGACGCGTGAACGAGCCGGAAAGCATGACGCGGCCCGGCTCCAGCACCGTTCCGAATCTGCCAACCTTGTTGGCGAGCCACGCAATCGCGACGGCCGGGTGCCCGAGGACGCCAGCGGCGATCCCCGTCTCCTCGATGTCCGCGTTGCGGTAGAGCAGCGCACCGACCCACCGCAAGTCGACGTCCATCGGTCCGACCGCGCGGCCGCCGATGACGAGCCCGGCCGCCGCGCCGTTGTCGGCAACGGTATCGAAGATCTTGCGCGGGTTCTGCACGCGCGCGTCGATGATCTCGATCGCGGGCACCACGTACTCGGTTGCGCGCAGCACATCGAGCAGACCCACGCCCGGACCCTTGAGGGACTTGCCGAGCACGAAGACGAGCTCCGGCTCCACTCGGGGCACGATGAACCGCTCGAACGGGACCTTGGCACCGTCCTCGATCACCATGTAGTCGTGCAGCGCGCCGTAGTCCGGCTCGTCGATCTGGGAGGACTGCTGCATAGCCTTCGACGTGAGGCCGATCTTGTTGCCGATGATCTTGGAGCCGGCGGCGACCTTCATCTGATTGACGAGACTCTGGATCGCGTAGGCGTCCTCGAGGGTGATGTCCGGCCACGTCTTCGAGAGCTGAACGACCGACTTTCGCTCCTTTTCCGCGTCGATCAGGGATTCGGCGGCCTTCTTGCGGTCGGCATCGGAAAGCATGGACTGTCTCCTGGGTTCGGTCGGCGGATGTTGCCTGTGCACGGCGAAACCCGCAATCCGCGCGCTGCCGGCACGCCGACCCCGCGCACGAGCGCCGTGCGAAGGCCGCCTCCCGAGCCGCGCTTGACGCCCTCGGTTGAATGAGCGATCATTCAGTACAAGATTCGATCTCGCCGCGCGCCTACCCGTCCAGGCGCCCCCGGCGGACGATGCTCCAGAGGGAGGACTAGACCATGGGATTGGAAGGAAAGGTGGCGGTCGTCACCGGCGCTGCATCCGGCATCGGGCGCGCGACGGCGGAGAAACTCGCGGCGGCGGGCGCGCACGTGCTGCTCGGCGACATCGCGGCCGGCGCCGGCAAGGCGCTTGCCGCGCAGTTGCGCGAGCGCGGCCTGCGAGCCGACTTCATCGCGCTCGACGTGACCGATCCGTCCTCCGTCGAGGCGTTCCGGCGCGACGCGACGCAGCGGGCGGGGCACGTGGACATCGTCGCGAACGTCGCGGGATGGGGCAAGACCGAGCCGTTCATCAAGAACACGCCCGATTTCTGGCGCAAGGTCGTCGATCTCAACCTGATGGGACCGATCATGGTCACGCGCGCGTTCATCGAGCCCATGATCGAGCGCAAGTCCGGCAAGATCGTCACCGTTTCGAGCGATGCCGGGCGCGTCGGCAGCCTCGGCGAGACCGTGTACTCCGCTGCGAAGGGCGGCGCGATCGCATTCACGAAGGGGCTCGCGCGCGAGACCGCCCGCTTCAACATCAACGTGAACTGCGTCTGCCCGGGTCCGACCGACACGCCGCTGCTCGCGGCGGTGCCCGACAAGATCAAGGAGGCGTTCATCCGCGTGACGCCGATGCAGCGCCTGGCGCAGCCGGCGGAAATCGCCGATGCGGTGCTCTTTTTCGCGAGCGACGCGGCGAGCTTCGTCACCGGGCAGGTGCTGAGCGTGAGCGGCGGCCTGACGATGGCCGGCTGAGCCTCAACGCCCGGGAAAACCGCTCATACAGGAGGTATCCGCATGTACAAGCTGAAAGCCGCCGAGTGGCGCCCGCAGCACTTCAAGTGGGAGGTGAAGGATCGCGTCGCCACGGTCACGATGAGCCGTCCCGAGCGCAAGAACCCGCTGACGTTCGAGAGCTACGCCGAGCTGCGCGACACCTTCCACAAGCTCCAATACGCCGAAGACGTGCGCGCCGTCGTCTTCACCGGCGAAGGGGGCAACTTCTGCTCGGGCGGCGACGTGCACGACATCATCGGGCCGCTCGTGAAGATGGACATGCGCGAGCTCCTGTACTTCACCCGCATGACCGGGAACCTCGTCAAGGAGATGCGCAACTGCCCGCAGCCCATCATCGCGGCGGTGGACGGCATCAGCGCGGGCGCCGGGGCCATCATCCCGATGGCCTGCGACATGCGCTACGGCACGCCCGAGTGCAAGACCGCGTTCCTCTTCGTGCGCGTCGGCCTCGCCGGCTGCGACATGGGCGCGTGCGCCATCCTGCCGCGGATCATCGGCCAGGGCCGGGCCTCCGAGCTCCTCTACACCGGTCGCGCAATGACCGCCGAGGAAGGCCACGCCTGGGGCTACTTCAACGAGCTCGTCTCGAAGGACAAGCTCCTCGCGCGCGCGCAGGAGATGGCGCTCTCGCTCGCGAACGGACCGGCGTTCGGCCACTCGATGACGAAGAAGTGCCTGCATCAGGAATGGAGCATGACGATCGAGCAGGCGCTCGAGACCGAAGCCGAGGCCCAGGCGATCTGCATGCAGACGCAGGATTTCGAGCGGGCCTACAACGCCTTCGTGAAGAAAGAGAAGCCGCAGTTCGCAGGCGATTGACGGACCCGCAGCGATGGCCGACACGAGCTTCCTCGAGTGGCCGTTCTTCGAGGAGCGCCACCGGCGCCTCGCGCGGGAGGTGGAAGCGTTCGCGGCGCGCGAGCTCGACGGGCTCGCCCTGCATGCGCACGACCAGGAAACGGTCGACCTGACCTCCCGCGAGATCGTCCGCCGGCTCGGCCGCGCGGGGCTGCTCGAGCACGCGTGCGTGGTCGCGCCCGGCGCGCGGCTCGACGTGCGCAGCCTGTGCCTCAGCCGGGAGGTGCTCGCACGGCACGCGGGCCTCGCCGACTTCGCATTCGCGATGCAGGGTCTCGGCACCGGATCGATCTCGATCGCGGGCTCCGCCGAGCAGCGCGCAGCGTATCTGCCGCCGGTGATGCGCGGGGAGCGCATTGCCGCATTTGCGCTCTCCGAACCGCAGGCGGGGAGCGATGTCGGCGCGATTGCGACGACGGCGATGCCCGACGGCGGCGGTTACCTGCTGAATGGCACCAAGACGTGGATCTCGAACGGCGGGATCGCGGATCACTACGTTGTCTTTGCGCGGACCGGCGCGGCGCAGGAGGGGAAGGCTGGCACGCAAGGCCTTTCCGCGTTCATCGTCGAGGCGGCCACCCCGGGCCTGGAAATCGCGGCGCGGATCCCGGTGATCGCGCCGCACCCGCTCGCCACGCTCGCCTTTCGCGATTGTCGCGTGCCGGCAAGCTCGATGATCGGAGCGCCGGGCGAAGGGTTCAAGATCGCCATGGCGACGCTGGACGTCTTCCGCACCACGGTCGGTGCTGCTGCGCTTGGTTTCGCCCGGCGTGCGCTGGAGGAGGCGCTGCGCCGCTGCCAGGAGCGCGAAGTGTTCGGGCGTCCGCTCGGCGAGCATCAGCTCACTCAGGCGAAGATCGCCGACATGGCGGTCGCCATCGACGCTGCCGCGCTCCTCATCTACCGCGCGGCCTGGACGAAGGACGTGACGGGGCGCCGCGTGACGCGGGAAGCGTCCATGGCGAAGCTCTACGCGACCGAGTCGGCCCAGCAGGTGGTCGACATGGCCGTCCAGCTGTTCGGCGGCACCGGCGTCGTGTCCGGCGTGACGGTCGAGGCGCTGTACCGCGAGATCCGCGCACTGCGGATCTACGAGGGCACCAGCGAGATCCAGAAGCTCGTGATCGCCGGGGCCGTCATGGCGAGCGAGCGCTGATTGCGGCACCCGGGCGGCACAGAGCGACGACGATCGGGAAAACGGATGGGGTCGCCGGCCATCGTGGAAAGCGCAGTCACCGATCCGAAGCTCGTCGGGGAGCGGCGCCAGCAGATCATCCGCGCCGCGACGAAGCTCTTCTCGGAGCAGGGTTACTACGGCACGACCATCCAGCACGTCGCGCGCGAGGCTGGAATCAGCGTCGGCCTCATCTACCAGTACTTCCGCGACAAGGACGACGTCCTCTTCCTCACGCTGAAGCTCGTCCTCGAGACCTACGAGAAGGAGATCCCGGTCGCGCTCGAGGGCGTCGAGCATCCGCTCGAGCGGCTGTGCGTCGCGCTCGGCGCGTACTGCCGCGTGGTGGATCGGCTACGCGACGCGACGGTGCTCACGTATCGCTCGACGAAGTCGCTGCGCGCCGATCGCCGGACCTTCATCAAGGAGGGGGAAGAGCGCACCAACCGGCTGCTCGAGGCATGCCTCCGCGCCTGCATCTCCGGCGGCCTCATGCGGCCGCTGAACGACTATCTCCTCGTCTATCAGTACGTGCTCTTCTCGCACGCCTGGGCGCTGAAAGGGTGGGCGTTGCGCGACCGCTACGCGCTCGACGATTACGTCGAAGAGGGGATCAAGCTGCTGGTCGAGCCCTTTCTCACCGAGAAAGGCCGCGCGGCGATTGCGCGCATCCGGCGCAGGCGCCGGCGCGCCGAGTGACACGAGGCCCCGTCTAAACATGCCACCTCTTCCGCCGATCGCATTCTCAAGCGAGGGCCAGATCGCAGTCGCGACCCTCGATCGTGCTCCCGTCAACGCCATCGACGAGGCGTGGCTCGCGCGCCTCGACGAGATCGTCGGGCTCGTGGAGCAGCAGGCAGCGACCGTGCTCATCCTGCGCAGCGCGGCGCGCGTCTTCTGTGCCGGCGCGGACCTGGCGCTGATGCGATCGCGCTTTGCCACCGAGGCAGGGCGCTCCCGCATGGTCGCGTTCGTGGGCGACATCCAGCGCGTCTACGCACGGCTCGAGAGCGCCGGCTTCGTGTCGATCGCCGCGATCGGCGGCGCCGCGCTCGGCGGCGGGCTTGAACTGGCGCTCGCCTGCGACCTACGCGTCATCGCCGACACGGCACGCGTCGGGCTGCCCGAGGCGCGCCTCGGCCTGCTGCCCGGGGCGGGCGGGACGCAGCGCCTCACCCGGATCTGCGGCGAGGCCGTGGCGAAGCGATTGATTCTCGGCGCGGAGGTGGTTGCGGGCCCCGAGGCCGCAGCGCTCGGCATCGCGCACTGGTCGGTGCCCGCCGATGCGCTCGACGCGCGCGCGCGCTCCCTCGCCGAGGGGATCGCAGCGCTGCCCGCCGCCGCCCTCGCCGCCTGCAAGCGCTGCATCGGCGCGGCGGGCGACCCACGGCTCGACGGCTACGCGCTCGAGCTCTCCGGTACCGCGCGCCTCCTCGCGAGCGACGACACGCAGGAACGAGTGAGGAAATTCCTGGAGGAACGCCGGTAGCTCACCGGGGCGGGCGTCAGCGTGCGAGAGCGGGGGGTGCCGATCCGGTGAGCCGGCGGAGCAACCCGAGCAGAGTACGGCGCTCGGCGTCGTTCAGCTGCGCGGCGATGCGTGCCTCGTGCAGCGCGACCCGGTCCTTCATGCGGGCGAGCACGACCTTGCCACGCCGGGTGAGCCAGAGACCATTGGTGCGCCGATCCTCGCCTTGCCGCCGCTCGAGCAGCCCGCGCTCCTCGAGCTGATCGAGCACCGCCACGAGCGTCGAGCGGTCGAGGCCGACGGCCTCCGCCAGTCGCGTCTGCGTCACTCCGGGGTTCGCTTCGACAAGGACGAGCATGCCGAAACGCCCGGGGGAAACGCCGAACTCGCGCGCGGCGGCCGCGAAATCCCGGAAGACCGCGAGCTGCGCGAGCCGCAGCTGGTACCCGAGCAGCGCCGGCAGCAGGCCGTGGTCGAGCTCGGCCGCGGGTCGGGCGCGCGTGCGGCGTGGGGACATGTTCGGAGAGGATGGATTGTTGCCAGGACCGATTATTGTGTTCCCAAACGGCTCGCCGGCCATGCTAGCCGAAGTGGCGTGACGACGGCAACCCGCTTCGACTGCGCGGAGGTGTACGCGCGACCCAGGGAGAATCCCTACGACAAACGCCTTCACGCGGGGAGGGAGACGACGCGGCGGTCGAGAGCTGCGCTCGACGCTGGCTGCGGCGTCACCGCGTCGGGCAGCTTTCAGCGACGCAGCACCAGGCGGAGGGCAGCGACGACCATCACGCCGCCTCCGATCATCGAGCCCGTGACGGCCTCGTCGAGCAGTAGCCAGCCCCAGAAAACGCCGAGCACCGGGACCAGGAACGTGATCGACAGCGTATGCGACGGCCCGATGTCGCGCACCAGGGTAAAGAAGGCGAGGTAGGCGATGCCGCTGCACACGAGCCCAAGCGCAATCGCCGAACCCAAGCCCGTGACGGTCCAGGTTGCCGTCGTCGCCTGCACCCATGCGGGCGAGAGCAGCAACGCCGCGAAGCTGATCGATCCGGCGGCGAGCGGGATCGCCGGGACTTCGCCGGTGTGCTGCTTGATCAGCACGCCACCCCATCCCCAGGATGCCGCGCCGAGGAGGCCGACGGCGGTGGCGAGAAGCTCCCGAGCGTCGAGCGCCACCGGCCCGAGATCGACGATCAGTGCGACGCCCGCGATGCCGAGCGCGATGCCAAAGAGGCGGCGTCCGCCGAGGGGCTCACGCAGCAGCCACGCGGCGATCAGCACGGTCCACAGCGGCAGGGTGCCATTGATGATCGCAAGGTAGCCCGCCGGGAGCGACGCCGCCGCAAAAGCAAAGCACCCGAACGGCAGAACGTTGTTGACTACGCCCACGCGCAAATATGGTCGCCAGTTCGCGCGCCAGCTGAGGCGCTGACCAAGCACGAACGCGGTAGGCAACAGAAAGGAGGCTGCGGACAGCGCGCGCAACTCGGCAACGATGCCCGCGCCGAGCTCGGGCACGGCGACCCGCATGAAGAGGTACTGCAAGGACCAAATCGCCCCGAGCGCAAGCAACCGGGCAAGATCGTAGGCACGCACGCTGGGCCGCTCGCTCGATTCCGGGGGAGAGATGCCAGGGAGAAATAAGGCGCGTGACCCGCTAGCACTGCTCCCAGGGAAGACCCTCGAACCGCCAGCCGTTCTTCGCGCCCCGATGATGATCGTCGTCGAGGTCACCCTCGAACCCGTGCAGCACGTTGTGCACATTGGTGAAGCCGGCTCTCTCCAGCGCCTCGCCGGCTTCGATCGAGCGATGGCCGCTGCGGCAGATCAGCACGATCGGCCGGCTTGCGTGATTGGTGCCGGCAACCTTCTTCACCTGCCCGACGAACCGCGGATTGACCTCCCAGTCCGGCCCGTCGTTCCACGCGACGTGGAGCGCGCCGGCCGGGTGCCCGACGAAGAGAAACTCCATCTCGCTGCGGCAGTCGACCAGCAGCGCCTGCGGCGAGTTGTGCAGGAACTCGAAGGCCTCGCGAGGCGTGAGGTGTTTCATCTGCGCGCGCCATGCAAAACGGGAGCCGAAGTATACCGCCGCGCGGCGGCCTCCTGATCGAACGCTGAGGGGCACCTAAGCGGTGTCACGTCGTCTCACATGCCTTGGTTGACAAAAAGTGAGCACCCAAGTAGCCTTCGCACTCAGCGCCGATTTGATTGCCAGCTTGCGGGCGCTTAAAAAATACGGCTAAAGCGGAACGACCCGGTCCGCGCTTGGCTGACCGGGTTTTTGTTTTTCTGGCCCGCGCTCCGGCGGGGGCCGCGCGAAACGCGCGCCGCAAGGTGCGAAAGCAACGATGCAGCCAGACCGAACCGCCGAGCTTCGCGCGCTCCTCGAGCGCCGCATCCTGGTGCTGGACGGCGCCATGGGCACGATGATCCAGAGCCACAAGCTCTCGGAGGCCGAGTTTCGCGGCGCGCGCTTCGCGGACTGGCCGTCGGACCTGCGCGGCAACAACGACCTCCTCTCGCTGACCCAGCCGCAGATCATCTCCGCGATCCATGCCGCCTACCTCGACGCCGGCGCAGACATCATCGCGACGAACACGTTCAACTCAAACGCGCCCTCTCTCGCGGACTACCGCATGGAGGCGCTCGCCCTCGAGCTCAATCTCGCGGCGGCGCAGCTCGCCCGGGCTGCCGCCGACGCATGCACGGCGCGCACGCCCGAGCGGCCCCGCTTCGTGGCGGGTGTGCTCGGGCCGACGAACAAGACCGCGTCTATCTCGCCGGATGTCAACGACCCCGGTTTCCGGAACATCACGTTCGACCAGCTCGTTGCCGCCTATACCGAAGCAGCACGCGGCCTGATCGACGGCGGGGCCGACCTCATCCTGCTCGAGACGATCTTCGACACGCTGAACGCCAAGGCGGCGATCTTCGCGGTGGAGACCGAATTCGAGCGCCGCGGGCAGCGCCTGCCAATGATGGTCTCGGGCACGATCACCGATCAATCGGGGCGCACGCTCACCGGGCAAACGTCCGAGGCGTTCTGGAACTCGGTGCGCCACGCGCGGCCGCTCACGATCGGTCTCAACTGCGCGCTCGGCGCGAAGCTCATGCGGCCGTACGTCGAAGAGCTCGCGGGCTGCGCCGATGCGTTCCTGTGCTGCTACCCGAACGCCGGCCTGCCGAACCCCCTCTCCGAGACGGGTTACGACGAGACGCCCGACTACACCGCCGGCCAGCTGCGCGAGTTTGCGGCGAGCGGTTTCTTGAACGTGGTCGGCGGGTGCTGCGGCACGACGCCCGCCCACATCCGCGCGATCGCCGATCGCGTCCGGGATCTGCCCCCGCGCAAGGTGCCGCTGCTCGCGCCGAAAACGCGCCTGGCGGGCCTCGAACCGCTCAACATCGACGAGAGCTCCCTCTTCGTCAACGTCGGCGAGCGCACCAACGTCACCGGATCGAAGGCTTTCGCGCGCCTGATCCTCGCCGGCGACTACGCCAACGCGCTGTCGGTCGCCCGCCAGCAGGTCGAAAACGGTGCGCAGGTGATCGACGTCAACATGGACGAGGCGATGCTCGATTCGCAGGCGGCCATGACGAGGTTCCTCAACCTCATCGCCGCCGAACCGGACGTCTCGCGCGTGCCAGTGATGATCGATTCCTCGAAGTGGTCGGTGATCGAGGCGGGCCTGAAATGCGTGCAAGGCCGGCCGGTGGTGAACTCGCTCTCGCTCAAGGAGGGCGAGGCGGAGTTCGTCGAGCAGGCCAAGCTTGCGCGCCGTTACGGCGCGGCGGTGGTGGTGATGGCGTTCGACGAGCAGGGGCAGGCCGACACGCTCGAGCGGCGCAAGCAGATCCTCAGGCGCTGCCATGACGTCCTGGTGGGGCAGGCCGGTTACGCGCCGGAGGACATCATCTTCGACCCCAACGTGTTCGCAATCGCGACCGGACTGGAGGAGCACGCGAGCTACGGCGTGGATTTCATCGAAACGACACGCTGGCTCCGGCAGACGCTACCCCACGCGCGCGTGAGCGCCGGGGTGTCGAACCTTTCGTTCTCCTTCCGCGGCAACGACGTGGTGCGCGAAGCCATGCACACCGCTTTCCTCTACCACGCCATCAAGGCGGGCCTGACAATGGGCATCGTCAACGCCGGGCAGCTCGGCGTGTACGAGGAAATTCCAAAGCCGCTGCTCGAGCGCGTCGAGGACGTCATCCTCAATCGCCGCAGCGACGCCACCGAGCGGCTCGTCTCGTTTGCCGAAACGGTCAAAGGCACGGGGAAACGCGCCGAGGAGGATCTCGCCTGGCGCAGCGGCTCGGTGGAGGAAAGGCTGGCGCACGCGCTCGTGCAAGGTATCGCGACCTACGTGGTCGAGGACACCGAGGAGGCGCGCCGGAAGGCCGCCCGGCCGATCCAGGTGATCGAGGGCCCGCTGATGGACGGCATGAACATCGTGGGTGACCTCTTCGGCGCGGGCAAGATGTTCCTGCCGCAGGTGGTGAAGTCCGCGCGGGTGATGAAGCAGGCGGTCGCCCACCTGGTGCCGTTCATCGAGGCGGAGAAAGCGGCATCCGGCGACTTCAAGCCGAAGGGCAAGATCGTCGTCGCCACGGTGAAGGGCGACGTGCACGACATCGGCAAGAACATCGTCGCGGTGGTGCTCCAGTGCAACAACTTCGAGGTGATAAACCTCGGCGTGATGGTGCCGGCGCAGCGAATCCTGCAAGTGGCCCGCGACGAGCACGCGGACATCATCGGGCTCTCCGGACTGATCACGCCCTCGCTCGAGGAGATGGCGCACGTCGCGCAGGAGATGGAGCGCGAGGGATTCACGGTGCCCCTGCTGATCGGCGGCGCCACGACCTCGCGCGTCCACACCGCCGTCAAGATCGCGCCGCGGTACTCCGGCGCGACGGTGTACGTGCCCGACGCCTCGCGCAGCGTGAGCGTCTGCTCGGGACTGCTCTCCGCCGAAGGTCGCGAGGCCTACGTGGCCGGAGTGCGTGCCGACTACGAGAAGGTGCGCGCGCAGCACGCGGCGAAAAAGGGACAGGCGCCGTTGATCCCCCTCGCCGAGGCCCGTGCCAACGCGCTCAAGACCGACTGGTCGGCTTACCGCCCGCCCGCGCCGCGGCTGTTCGGGCGCAAGGCGTTCCAGGGCTACGACCTCGGCGAGATCGCGCGCTACGTCGACTGGTCGCCATTCTTCCAGGTGTGGGATCTCGCCGGCAGCTACCCGAAGATCCTGCACGACCCGGTCGTCGGCGAGGCCGCCGGCAACGTTTTTCGCGACGCACAGGCGATGCTCCAGCGCATCATCCGCGAGAAGTGGCTCACGGCGAATGGCGTGTTCGCGCTCGTCCCGGCGAACGCGGTCGGCGACGACATCGAGGTCTACGCGGACGAGGCACGCGGCGAGCCGGCGACGGTGTTCCACAGTCTCCGCCAGCAGACCCGCAAGGCCGAGGACCGCTTCAACTTCTGTCTGGCGGACTTCGTCGCGCCGAAGTCGACCGGCGTGCGGGACTACCTGGGGGCGTTCGCCGTCACCGCCGGCATCGGCTGCGATGCGCGGGTGGCGGCCTTCGAAGCAGAGCACGACGACTACAGCGCCATCATGCTGAAGGCGCTCGCCGACCGGCTCGCCGAGGCCTTCGCCGAGCTGCTGCACGAGCAGGTGCGGCGGGACTTCTGGGGCTACGCCGCGAACGAGCACCTCGCGAACGAGGCGCTCGTGGCTGAGCGCTACCGTGGCATCCGCCCGGCGCCGGGCTACCCGGCGTGCCCGGACCACACCGAGAAGCGTGCCTTGTTCGAGTTGCTGCACGCGCCCGAGCTTGGCATCGCGCTGACCGAAAGCTATGCGATGCTCCCCGCCGCGAGCGTCTCGGGACTGTACTTCTCGCACCCCCACTCGCAATACTTCGCGATCGGCAAGATCGACCGCGACCAGGTGGAGGATTACGCCCAGCGCAAGCGCATGGAGCTGGCGAAGGTCGAGCGCTGGCTCGCGTCTGTCTTGGCATACTAACCACCCATCACCCACCAGGAGACCCGTATGCAGATCATCCGTCACGATCCAGGCAAGGTCCTGTCGGGCGCCGTCGAGGCGAACGGCTTCGTGTTCGTCGCGGGCCAGGTCGCCGACGATCTTGCTCAGGACATCGCCGGCCAGACGAAACAGGTGCTGGCACGCATCGACGCGCTGCTCTCGAAGGCCGGCATCGACAAGTCGAAGATTCTCTGGGCAAACGTCTGGGTGTCGGACATCCGCAATCGCGAGGCGATGAACGCTGCGTGGATGGCGTGGGCAGATCCGAAGAACCTGCCGGCGCGCGCGACCGTCGAGGCGAAGCTCGCCGATCCCCGCATGCTGGTGGAGATCGCCTGCGTCGCTGCGAAGTGACCGGATGGCGGCGCGGGGGGACGCGGCGCGCCATGTAGAGCGCGAAGAATTCAAGATTCGGGCGGCGCAACCGTTCCCGCTCTCCGGCCAGTCTATGGTGGTTCCCCTGTCGTTCCAGCTCGATGAGATTCGCGAGCAGGTGCGCCGTGCACGCCGCTGTGGTGCCCGGAAATGCTGCGTCGCTCATCTCCTTGTCCACCACGGGATGCACCAGCAGATGCCACGCCGGAAACCACACGGCGAGCTCGGCTTCCGCCACGCTCTCCCACTCGCAGACGCGCTCGAAGGCACGCCACTCGCGCTCGAGCAGCTCGTCCGCGAGCGCCGCGGCGAAGGGCCGGGGCGGCCGCGTCCGCCGGGTTAGACTGAAGTTCCTGCTGTAGCCGAGCGAGTTTATCGCTACGTAACAAATGCTTGGCGTGAGTTTTAGGTTCCGGTTGCTGTCTACAACCGGATCTGCTGGATCAGGTCGAGTGCGCGCTGCTGCT
>JADLAV010000012.1 GCA_020848075.1 Burkholderiales bacterium | reverse complement strand
CCTGCGACACCGCGGCCGATCGAAATTCCACCGTGTATCTGCGATCTGGTCCTGTCTTCTTCATGGCGACCTCCACGTGGTCAAAATAGCAGACCTCGTGGTGTCCGTTTTATGGGGACCAGATCACATCGACGAGCGCCACGCCCTGCCGCAGTCACCTCGGCGCGCTCCGATTGCGCGCCGTTTTCCTTTTGCGCGGGGGGTTTGCTATCGTTCGCGGCCATACCCACACCCGGCGCCGCGAACGACGAAATGGGCGGTATCACCCACTCGCTGATCATCCCGATCTACCGCAACGAGGCCTTTCTGCCGGACCTGTTGCGCGCCGTCGAGGACATCACGCGAACCGTGGCGAACCGGATGGAAGTCGTGTTCGTGGTCGACGGCAGCCCCGACCGCTCGGAGGAATGGCTGCTCGCGCATCTGCCCGCCTGCGCGGTGCCGGCACAGCTCGTGGCGCTGTCGCGGAATTTCGGCTCGTTCACGGCGATCCGCGTCGGCCTGACGCGGGCGACCGGCGAGATCATCGCCGTCATGGCGGCCGATTTCCAGGAGCCGCCGGAGCTGGTGGCCGAGTTCTTTCGCATCCTCGCCGGCGGGCGACACGACGTCGCGGTGGGCACGCGCGCGAGCCGCGACGATCCGCTGGCGGACAAGGTGGCCGCCGGCCTGTTCTGGCGCATCTATCGGGCGGTGGTGCAGAAGGAGATGCCCGCGGCCGGGATCGACATCTTCGCGGTCACGCGCAAGGCGCGCGACGCACTGCTGCAGCTCGAGGAATCGCACAGCTCGCTCGTCTCGCAGCTTCTCTGGATCGGCTTCGATCGCATCGAGGTGCCCTACGCGCGCCGCGCGCGCGCCTGCCGCGGCCGGCCCTGACCTTTCCGCCAGCGGACCTGAAGGATGGCTACGTCATCGCGCGTACGCCCGATCCGGCGCTCGGTACGGTCGTCACGCAATACCGGCTCGGCGGCGACACCCTGTACCTCTTGTGCCGCGGCGCCGTATGCGAGCGTGCCCCTCGGTAGGTGGACGTCGGCGGGTTGCCCGTCGAGTCGCAGCGGATGCGCGCCCGCCGCTGGTTTGCCCCGCGCGCAGGGCTTCGCTACGATGGACCGCCGTCGCAGTTCGCGAACGCGCGCCGCGTCTCGGCCGCCGCGCGCCAGTGCGGTGTCGGCTCGCGCAGCGCCTCGATTTCGCGGCGTCTCGCAACACGTTCCCATCCGGACGAGAACGCGCCGAAGGCACGACGGGCAGCGCCGACAAGCGTCCTGAATTCCTCGATCTTCGCCGCCTGCATTTCGGCGCCAAGAGCGAGCGCCTCGCCGGCCAGGCCGAGCTCTTCGACGAGCGCCACGCCCTGCCGGTGCCGCCGGTCGAGGTGGAACGCATCGGCTACGAGCGCGAACGGCTCGGCCGGCCGAGGCTGCCGAAGAACCTGCCGCGAAGCCGCATCGACTCCGATTTGGAGGAGGCCGAGAAGGCCACCTTCGATTCGGTCCGAGGCATCGGCGAGGAGCTCAGCGAGACCCTGGACTACACCCCGGCAAGACTGTCGTGATCGAGCACGTGCGCGCGAAGTACGTCGGCGAGAAGGACGGCGAATCGACGATTCGCACCGCGCACGCCGAGCCCTCGCCGCTACCGAAGTCCAACGCGAGCGCAGGCCTGCTCGCGCAGGTGCTGGTGGGCAAGTACGCCGATCATTCCCTTGCCCCGCCAGGAGGTGATCTTCAAGCGCCACGGCGTGGCCATCCCCCGCCAGACGCTGTGCGAATGGGCGCTGGGGGCGGCCGAGCTGCCGGCGGTGGTGTTCGAGTTCACCCAATCGCGCGAGTCGGCCTGGCCACTGTTGTCCCTGTCCCAGTACCGGGGCTATCTGCAGGCCGGCGCCTATGGCGGATTCGACGCCCGGCGGCGCGGCGTGAGAATCATCGAGATGGGTTGCTTCGCGCACGCCCGGCGCAAGCTCTTCGAGGTCGCGCAGGCCCACAAGAGCCCCGGGCTCGCCCACGAGGCGCCCGGATTCATCGCCAAGCTCTACGAGATCGAGGCGCGGATCAAGGACCAGACCCCCGATGCCAAGCACACCGTCAAGACGGGGTTGCGGGGACGGTTACGCTACGCCGCTCGCGGCGCGCGCAGGAGCGGATTTCGCTCGGCGCGTGAATGCAGGCTCGCCGCCCGCGGTCAGGGCAGGTCCTTCGCGCTGACCGGCTTGGACACGGCCAGCTCGCCGAGCGTGTAGCGCAGGCACTCCTCGATACCGGCCGCGGAAAGCTCCATCCCGAGGCGCGGCGAAAGGGTGAGCACCACTCCGCCGCCGGCGCTTTTCACGTCCAGTACGTCGATCTTCGTGCACTCGCCCGATGGGCATGCCCAGGCGCTCTGCCGTCTGCACGCGTGGATCGCGGAGACGATCTCCTGTTCCCGCGCCGCCAAGTTCTCGATCCGTACCGAAAGCCGCTCGTCCTGCTTCTCGATCTTGAACTTCATGACCACCTCCTCGCGTCCCCGCGACGCTCGCGGGGGCTCCCCTCGCCGTCGTCACCGCCTCTTCCGGCCCAAGGCTCCTCGTCCGGCCGCGGCACGCGCTCGAGGTGCGCTTGCCACGGGTTTCGATACCCCCTGGCGGGATCATACTCTCGGCAGGCCGCGGGATGCGATCGCGCGAACGGCGATCGGCGCCTTCGCCGCAGGCAGTGCGCTCGGGCGAGCGCGGCGGCTGTCAGCCGTTCGACGGGGGGGCGTGCCGCGAGGACCGCAAGCAGCGGAGCGCGATCCGCTGACTCTACGACCGGGTGGCCGGCGCCGCGCTCAGAGGGCATGCTCCGCGCCGCCGGGAAGCGCCGCGATTCCGGCGGTCGTCGATCGAAGAGGTGCAACGCAGCGCCGCGTGTGCGCGAGCCGTGTGCGCAGCGTGCTCAGAGCCGGCGCGATTTCGGTCGCCAGCCGGCCGAGCGTGGCGAGGTCACCGTCGCCGGCGGCGCGCTCGGCGCGCTTGAACAGCGCCGCGAGATTGTTCGCGCCCACGTACAGGCAGTTCGACTTGAGACTGTGGGCGGCCCGGCGGGCGACGGCCGTGTCATTGCCGGCAATGGCCTCGCGCAGGGATTCGAAGAGCGCAGCCGACCGGTTCACGAACGTGCCGACCACGGCCGTAACGACGTCGGGCTGCCCGGGCCGTTGCATCGCTCTCAGCCGGTCGAGCGCGGACTCGTCCACTGCCGCGAGATCGGTGGCGCACGGGACCGCCACGCTCGCGGGAGCGCTCGTGAGCGCGCACGGCGCTGGCAGTCGCACCGCCGGGGGCACGGTCGAGTCCGGCTGTCGCAGCCATCGGCCCGCCGTCGCGTGGAGATCGGCCATGTGGAGCGGCTTGGAGAGATAGTCGTCCATTCCGGCTGCGATGCAGCGCTCGCGATCCCCGGCCGCCGCATTCGCGGTCAGGGCGATGATCGTGGCGCGCCCGGGAGCGCGGGTCGCCGACTCCCGCGCGCGTATCCGCTGCGTGGCTTCGAAACCGTCGAGCCCGGGCATCTGGCAGTCCATGAGCACGAGATCGTAGCGGCGCAGGAAGACCTCGCGGACTGCGTCGCGGCCGTCCGCGACCACGCTCACGGTGAGGCCGAGCGCCTCGAGCATCCCGCGCGCCACGACCCGATTGAGCTCGTTGTCCTCGACGAGCAGGACGTGGCCGCTCAGCGGCGCGAGCGGCTCCGGGAGAGCTGCGGCCTCGGCGGCGTCGCATTCAATCGCACGCTCGACCGCCGCGGTAAACCAGAACGTCGAGCCGATGCCGAGCGCGGTCGTCACGCCGATCTCGCCGCCCATCAGCTCGACCAGCTCGCGCGAGATCGCGAGACCGAGCCCGGTGCCGCCATACTTCCGCGTGTGCGAGGCGTCCCCCTGGGTGAATGCCTCGAAGATCCGGCCGGACTGCTCCGGCGTCATGCCGATCCCGCTGTCGGCGACCTCGAAGCGGAGCGTCGGCGCCGGCGCGGACGGACCCCGCGCGACCGATACGTGCACGCTGCCGCGCTCGCTGAACTTGATCGCGTTGCCGACCAGGTTGGTGATGACCTGGCGCAGGCGGATCGGGTCGGCGCGCACGTGCCGCGGCACGTCGTCGGCGAAGCTGAGCTCGAGCGCGAGGCCCTTCTCCTCGGCCCGAACGCGCAATAGCTCGATCACTTCCGCGACGCTCGCGCGCAGGTCGAAGTCGGCCGCGGCGAGCTCGAGGCGCCCGGCCTCGATCTTGGAGAGATCGAGGATGTCGTTGACGATGTCGATCAGGCTCTCGGCCGAGTGGTGCAGCGCCTCGATGTAGCGTCGCTGCCGGTCGTCGAGCCGCGAGGAGGCGATGAGCTCGGCCATGCCCACGATCCCGTTCATCGGCGTGCGGATCTCGTGGCTCATGTTCGCGAGGAACTGCGACTTGGCGCGGCTCGCAGCCTCGGCCGCGGCGCGCGCCTGCTCGCGTTCCTCGGCCGTCCGCGCGAGCTCCAGGCGCAGCCGGATCGCGTCGGCGAAGCTGCGCGCGCCGCGCCTGGCGTTGCCGATGGCCACGACGAGGAAGACGCCCACCACGATGCCGTAGCTGCGCTCCGCCGCGCCGCCAGAGAGCATGAGCGCCACGAGCGCAGGCGTGAGCAGCGGCAGGACGAGGCCGCAATACGCAGTGAAGAGCTGTCCGAGCGTGAAGAGGCCGGCGGCGCCCACCGTGACGATGATGACGACCGCCACCCCGGCCAGCGCATGGCCTTCTGGCGGACGGAACGCGGTGCCGATCAGCCCCCAGACGAGACCCGTTGCCACCGTGCCGGCCACGAATCGCCTCGCCCAGCGGCGCGCAGCCTCCGGCGCCGGGCGAGCGCGGGCGTAGGCGCGCAGGACGAGATACCTTGCGAGGATCACGGCGTGATGCGCGAGCAGCCAGCCTCCGAGCGCGACCGCGTCGATGGTCCAGTCGAGGATGCCCCACGTGAAGGTGGCCGCGACGACCGACATCACGAGCGTGAAGGGCGCAAGGCGATAGAGGGTGGCGACCTGCTCGCTATAGACGAGCGTCGTGAGAGCCTGGTCCTTCGGGCCGTCTTTGGCCGGCCTGTCGCTGTTCGACATCACACCTCGCGCTGATACCGGTGCAGGGGCGTTTACGGTTCCTGCCACGACGGCTCCTCCCGCGTGCAAGTTTCGCGCCTGGAAGCGGCCGCTCCGGCGGGTGCTCGTGCGCACCGTCGTCGGCGCTGCCGATTCGGTCACGCTTCGGGCCGCCGGGTGCCGGGCGCGGCGCTGAGGAGCGCACCGAGCGCCGCCCGCGAAGCTGCCCCGGAGCGCCCGGTCGCGTCGACGGCGTGACGCTGGATGGCGACTCCGCGACGCCTGCGGCCGGCGCCCGCGGCGTGACGATCGAAATCCGTCGATGCAGAACACCTCGCATGCGCCGCCCAGGCGCACGGCGCCTTCGGTCCCCACCGCCTCACGCGTAGCGCCGACTGCTGTCAGAATCCGTGCTGGTATGGCAGGCGAGGACCCCAGCCGCATGCGCGACGAGACCAGGATCGTCCACTCCGGGCGCGATCCGGCGCGCTTCGAGGGCGTCGTCAATCCCCCCGTGCTGCACGCATCGACGATCCTTGCGCGCAATCTCTCCGACTGGGAGGAGCGGCGGCGCCGGCGCGCGCAGGACCTGCCCGGGACGTACTACGGGCTCATGGGCACCGCCACCACGCGGTCGCTCGAGCAGGTGCTCGCCGAACTCGAGGGCGCGCATCGCGCGATCGTCTTCCCCTCCGGGCTCGCCGCGTGCGTCGTGCCGCTCCTCACGTTCGTCGCGGCCGGGGATCACGTGCTCATCACCGACAGCGTCTACGGGCCCACCCGGCGGTTCGCCGAGCACACGCTCGCCCGGCTCGGCGTGGCGACGACGTTCTACGATCCTCTCGTGGGTCACGGCATCGAGGCGCTCGTGCGGCCCACGACGCGCGCAGTGTTCGTCGAATCGCCGGGCTCGCTCACCTTCGAGGTGCAGGATGTGCCGGCGATCGCCGAGGTGGCGCACCGGCGCGGCGCGACCGTGATCATGGACAATACCTGGGCGACGCCGCTCTGCTTCCGCGCGCTCGACCACGGCGTCGACGTCTCGGTGCATGCGGTGACGAAGTACGTCGGCGGCCACTCCGACCTCATCCTCGGCGCCGCCGCGGCGACCAAGGCGGCGTGGCCGGCGCTGCAGACCATCGCCTACGAGCTCGGACAGTGCGCGGGTCCCGACGACGTGTACCTCGCGCAGCGCGGAGTGCGGACGATGCACGTTCGCCTCGAGCGGCATTGGGCGACGGGGCTCGCGCTCGCCGAGTGGCTTGCCCACCAACCGGAAGTCGAGCGCGTGCTGCACCCCGGGCTGCCCGGCGATCCGGGGCATGCGCTGTGGAATCGCGATTTCAAGGGTGGAAGCGGGCTCTTCGGCGCCGTGTTGAAGCCGATCGGGCGCCCCGCGCTCGAGGCGTTCTTCGACGGCTTTCGCCTCTTCGGCATCGGCGCGTCGTGGGGCGGCTACGAGAGCCTGATCGTGCCGGTGGACCTTGGCGGACTGCGCACCGCGACGCGCTGGCCCCACCCGGGACCCGCGATCCGCATCCACGCGGGACTGGAGGCGCCCGAGGATCTCGTCGCGGACCTCGCTGCCGCGTTTGCGCGCCTGCGCGCGGCGCGATGACGCGCCGGCGCGGCGCGTTGCGCCTCGCCCGGCTTACGGCTTGAGGCCCTGGAACAGCCGCTCGCGGCCGAGCTTCACGTTGAACTCGCCGTCGAAGAGGAAGACGTCGGCCGTCGCGAAGGTGTCGCTGTAGGGATCCGGGATGAACGAGCCCGTGCCGACGACGTCCACCGGCGCCCGCGCGTTGCCGAACATCTTGCACTTGAACAGGTTGAAGCCCGAGGAGGCGACGATCCTCGCGGCGTTGAACCCGTTCTGGTCGAGCGTCTGCCGGAGCTTGATCACCGACGCGACCGAGACGCCAGTGCCGAACAGCACGCGCCGCACGCGGTCCTTGACGACGTTGAGGGTGTCGGAATCGAACGCGTCCTCGCCCATCACGTTGCGCACGGCCTCGTACTCGTTCAGGACGTGCAGCCAGCTCGCGACGATGTTGACCGAGTTCTCGTAGGAGAGCCCCTCGGCGAAGCGGTCGCCGTGCGTATCGAGCCGCAGCGACAGCGTGCGATCTCCCTTCGACAGCGAGGGCAGGTGCTCGTTGTACCACCATCGGCACACCTCCAGCGCGTCGGTGAACTCGCGCCCGAAGTAGTCCACGAGCACCGTGAGGTCGTCCTGCGGGTGCGCTTCCACGTACATCTGCGCGGCGCGCAGCGTCGAACCGGCGTAGCCGATGAGGCCGTGCGGCATGGTGCCCACGCCGGCAGACTGGCCGTAGAACGGCGCGGTCAAGTCCTGCGACGATCCGACGAACCCGATCGCGCCGGCGAGCTTCGCGATGCGGGTGCCGACCGAGGCCCCGTAAGCGGCGAGCAGGCTCATGTCGTCGCCCGTCGCATGCCGGGCGTGCATGTCGAAGAACGCGGTCTTCGGCAGGTTCATCGCCATCTTGTACGCGTTGAACGCCGACACGCACGCGGTGCCCAGGCGCTGCAGCACCAGCGTCTCGAGCTCGAGCAGGCTCGCGAACGAGCCGGTGTAGGTGAAGATCGGCTTCTGGTCGGGAACGAACGCGCCCTCCTCGTAGTTGCGCGTGATCCGGAGCGGCGTCGCGCCGGCCGGGTAGTACTCGCGCAACACCTCGATCGCGGGATTGATCGCGCAGACGATGCGCCGGCGCATGAACACGCCATACGTGGCGGTGCGGTCCCCGAACCTCTCGACCAGCTCGCGCGACTTCGTGAAGTACTTGTCGGTCCGCGTACGGACGAACTCGGCCTTCTTGGCGGGGACGATCTCGAGCGGCTTCTGCATGTTCGCTCCAGCGATCAAACATGTCCGGCGACCATTCTAGCAAGCCGATTCCGGGCAGGCAGGACCGGCTACAATCGTGCGCATGCGCATCGATTCCGTGACCGGTTCCCGTACCGGTCCCCGTTCGCCCTCCGCCCGGGCCGGGGCCATCGTCGCCGCGGTGCTCGGCCTGCTTACCGGCGGCTGCGCCGGCTGGGACTACGCCATGGGCGCGAGCTACGGCGCTGCGGCAGCGGCCGCGCCGGCTGCAGGCGCTGCTGCGACCACCGGGGCCGTCGTCGCCGGCGGGACGGGGCTCTACGTCAGCATCTCGCTTGGCGCGGCCGCGGCCAACGTCTTGGCGGCGACGACGGGCGTTGCGATCTATGCGGCGATGCTGCAGGAAAGCGGCGAGTTGCGCACTTGGGGCTTGCCGCCGATGCTCGAGGGCCGGACGGTGAACGAACAGGATTGCACCAAGCCGATCGTCGACCCGCAAGCGAACCTCAAGTGCAAGTAGCCGGCGCTTCGCCCCTGGTCCGCGCGGAGGCAAGAGCGGGCGAGCTGCCGATCAACCGGTAGAGGAGATGGCCCATGAGAGCAATCGCGTGGCTTCTGGCGGCGGCGTGGATCGCCGGCGCGCAAGCCGTGGAAGTGAGCGGCGTCAAACTCGACGACAAGGTGCGCTTGGGCGCCGGCGGCCCCGAGCTCGTGCTGAACGGCGCCGGCGTACGCACGCGGTTCTTCGTCAAGGTCTATGCGGCCGGGCTCTATCTCGCCGAGCGGAAGAGCACGGCTGCGGACGTGCTCGCCTTGGGCGGGCCGAAGCGCGTCGCCATGCACATGATGCGCGACCTCGGCGCGCAGCAGCTGGTCGACGCGCTGAACGAGGGCATCGCGAAAAACAACCCACCCGCCGAGGTGGAGAAGCTCAAGCCGCAGCTCGCGGAGCTCACGGCGATCATGACCGGGATCGGCGAGGCGAAGAAGGGCGATGTGGTGACGCTCGATTTCCTTCCGGACTCGGGCACGCAGGTCGGGGTCAACGGCCAGGCGAAAGGCAAGCCCATCGCGGGCGGCGAGCTCTATCGGGCGCTGCTGCGGGTGTGGCTCGGCGAGGACCCCGTCCAGGAGGATCTGAAGAAGGCGCTGCTCGGCCAGCCCGGCTGACGCCGACCCCGGCGTTCGGGACGGGTGTGCCCGAGTTGACCGACCTCGGCCCAGTTCACTAGACTCAGTTCGCTATTCGACCCAATTGCACCGAGGAGGGGAAAGTGCGCAGGCTGACGATCACCATCGCTCTCGCGCTCTGCGCGGGGCTCTCGACACCCGGCATCGCACAGAACAAGTTCAACCTGTCGATCGGCACCGGCGGCACCGGCGGCGTGTACTACCCGATAGGCGGAGGCTTGGCGGCGGTACTGTCCAAGTACGTGCCCAACATGGAGGCCACCGCCGAGGTCACCGGCGGGTCGGTCGACAATCTCAAGCTGATCAGCACGGGCAAGCCCTACATCGGTTTCTCGATGGCGGACGCCGCCCAGGACGCCGCGCGCGGCGAGGGCAAATTCACCGGGCACCAGGTGCCGGTTTGCACGCTGGCGGTGCTCTATCCGAACCGGATGCACGTCGTCACGGTGGAGGGCACGGGCATCTCCAATTTCGCCGACCTCAAGGGCAAGCGGGTCTCGACCGGCTCGCCCGGCAGCGCGACCGAAGTGATGGCCTTCCGCGTGATCGAGGCGGCGGGGCTCGACAAGGACCGCGACATGAAGCGCGAGCGCTTGAGCGTCGCCGAGAGCGTGAACGCGCTGAAGGACCGCAAGATCGACGCCTTCTTCTGGGTCGGCGGTCTGCCGACCGCGGGCGTCACCGACCTCGCGGCGACGCCCGGAACGAAGATCAAGCTGATCGACCATTCCCAGTACGTGGAGGCGATGAACAAGAAGTACGGCCAGCTGTACGTCCATGACGTCATCCCGAAGGAAACGTATCGGGGCATGGACGCCGACTCGAAGATCGCGACGGTCTGGAACGTCCTGGTCGCCAACGAGAACCTGTCCGACGAGGCCGCCTACAAAATCGTGAAGACCATCTTCGACAAGCGCGACGATCTGATCGCCGTGCACAAGGAAGCGAAGAACATCGACCTCAAGTACCAGAAGGCGTCGGCTTCGCCCGTCCCGTTTCACCCGGGCGCGGCCCGATACTTCGCCGAGAAGGGCGTCAAGGTCAACTGACCGCGCGGGCGCGCAAGGCCCCGAACGGTTCACCGGCGGGGCCTTTTTCGATTTGGTTCGCCCTGCAGGCCGCGTACTAGCATGCGCCCCGCCCGCTCGACGGAGAAATCGCGCGGGCCGCGAAGCGCTCGCAATCCAGGGGAGGGGGGCGCGCGGATGAGCGAGACGACGAGGCAGGGCGTCGCGAGCGGCGCGGCGCCCCCCGTAGCCGAAGAACCGGCCGTCAGCGCCGAGGCGCTGGAGAAGGCCGAGCAATTCATCGAGGAAGAGGAGGGGGCGACCAGCCGCCTCGCCGGCGGGCTCGCCGCGTTCACGAGCGCCGTCGCGATCGCCATGTCTCTCTTCCATCTCTATACGGCATACGCGATCGTGCCGGCGCAGGAGCTGCGGCCGATCCACGTCGGATTCGTGCTCTTCCTGACCTATCTCCTCTTCCCGGTGGCGCGGCGCTTCCGCCATCGCGTGATGTGGTGGGACTGGCTGGCGGCGGCCGCGTCGGTCGCCGCGATCGCTTACATGATCCATGGCGGCGACGACCTCATGGACCGCAACACGCTGCCGGAGCCGACCGACATCGCATTCGGCGTGGTGTTCATCCTGCTCATCCTGGAAGGCGTGCGACGCACCTCCGGTCTGATCCTGGCCGGGGTCGTCGTGGCGTTCCTCGCGTACGCGCTCTTCGGCAACTACCTGCCCGAGCCGTGGACGCACCGCGGGTACGGCGTCGGGCGGCTCGTCGGCCACCTGTACATGACGCTCGAAGGCGTGTTCGGCGTCGCGATCGACGTCTCGTCCTCGCTCATCATCCTCTTCACGATCTACGGCGCGTTCCTGCAGTTCTCCGGCGCGGGCAAGTTCTTCATCGACTTCTCGTTCTCGGCGATGGGCGGCAAATCCACCGGCGCGGGGCGAACGGTCGTGCTCGCGTCGTTCCTGCTCGGCGGGCCCTCGGGCAGCGGCGTGGCGACGACGGTTACGCTCGGCTCGGTCGCCTACCCGATGCTGGCGAAGGCCGGATACGGCAAGAATGCGGCCGGCGGCCTGCTCGCGGCGGGCGGCCTCGGCGCGATCATCTCGCCGCCGGTTCTCGGAGCCGCGGCATTCCTGATTGCCGAGTTCCTGAAGATCTCCTACCTCGACGTGATCGTGATGGCCACGATCCCGACGTGCCTCTACTACCTCGCGCTCTCCGTGATGGTCGAGCTCGACGCGCGGCGGTTCGGCATGCACGAGGTGACGTTTCGCGCGGTCGAGTCGCTGTGGTCGCTCACCCGCAAGTACTGGTTCCACTTCCTGTCGCTCGTCGCGATCGTCGTATTCATGCTGCTCGGGTTCTCGCCGATCCTCTCGGTCTTCTGGGCGACGGTCGCCTCGTTCGCGACCAGCTTTCTCGCCCGCGACTGCGCGCTCATCCCCTACGAGCTCTTCACCCGCCGGGGCTCGTTCAAGGAGCACGTGCTGCGCTCGCCCCTCGCCAAGGCGCTGGAGGCCGGGTCGATCGGGATGCTGAACGTCGGGGTGACGTGCGCGGCCGCCGGGATCATCGTGGGCGTGGTCACGCTCACCGGCCTCGGCCTGAAGTTCAGCTCGATCGTGATCGACTACGCCGGCGGCAACCTGCTCCTCACCGCGCTCTACACCTCGCTCATCGTGTGGATCGTCGGGCTCGCCGTGCCGGTGACCGCGTCCTACATCATCTGCGCCGTCATCGCCGCGCCGGCCCTGATCAAGCTGGGGGTGCCGGACTTCGCGGCGCACATGTTCATCTTCTATTACGCGGTGCTGTCGGAGGTGTCTCCCCCGACGGCGCTCTCGCCGTTCGCCGCAGCCGCGATCACCGGGGGGGACCCGTACAAGACGACCCTGCAAGCGTGGAAGTACACGATGCCGGCGTTCCTGGTGCCGTTCATGTTCGTGCTCGACCCGAGCGGCCAGGGCCTGCTGCTCATGGGCTCGATCAAGAATCTCGCCGGCGCGAGCTGGGGATCGATCGCGCTCGTCACGCTCACGGCGGCGATCGGCATCGGCGCGCTTGCGGCCGGGCTGCAGGGATGGCTGATCGGCCGGGCCGGGCTGCCCGAGCGGCTGGCGCTCGCCTGCGCCGGGCTCGCGCTCGTCTACCCGAGCGCCGCGAGCGACGCGGTCGGCCTCGCGCTCATCGGGGTGGTGCTGGTCGTGCAGTGGTTGCGCCGCCGGCCGCAACCGCGCGGCGCAGGGGGATGACGAGGTCGCGCCTGGCTCAGATCGCGCCGGCGCTCCGCAGCGCGCGGATCTCGGCAGCCGAGTAGCCGAGCTCGCCGAGGATCGACTCGGTGTGCTCCCCAAGCGCCGGAATCGCGCCGATCCTCGGGACGAACTCCGCGAAATCGAGCGGCGGGGCGAGCACGTCGATCGGTCCGGCCGGCGAGTCGGCCTCGTGCCACCGCTGCCGGGCGGCATGCTGCGGATGCGCGATGAGCTCGGCGATGCCGGTCATCGACGCGTTCGCGATGTCCGCCGCCTCCAGGCGGGCGATCGCCTCGTCGTGCGTGTAGCGGGCGAAGACCTCCGCGATCACCGCTTCGAGCGCATCGCGGTTCGCCACCCGCGCGGGCCCGTTGGCGAAGCGTGCGTCGACGGCGAGCGCCGGTCGTTCCAGCACCTCGGCGCAGAAGCGCAGCCAGTCGCGCTCGTTCTGGATGCCGAGGAAGACGGTCTTGCCGTCGCCGGTCGCAAAGGGCCCGTAGGGGGCGATCGCGGCGTGCTTCGCCCCGGTGCGCTGCGGGGCCGCGCCGCCGTACTGCGCGAAGTGCAGCGGGTAGCCCATCCACTCGGACAGGCCGTCGAAGAGACTCGCCTCGAACGCCGCACCCTCGCCGGTGCGCTCGCGCCGGTAGAGCGCCGCGAGGATTCCGGCGAAGGCGTACATCCCGCCCGAGATGTCGG
Source organism: Burkholderiales bacterium (assembly GCA_020848075.1). Lineage (GTDB taxonomy): Bacteria > Pseudomonadota > Gammaproteobacteria > Burkholderiales > SG8-39 > JAABRB01. Next base: position 13,658 of record JADLAV010000012.1, on the reverse strand, counting down.
CCACCGGGATGCCTGCCTTGCTCGGCGTCTCGGGAGTGCCGGTGATCGAGAGCATGCCTGCCTCGCACTGCACCAGGAGGTCGTAGGCCTTCTTGTCGCGGTACGGACCCGAGCTGCCGTAGCCCGAAATCGCGCACACGATGAGGCGCGGGTAGCGGGCGCGCAGTGCCGCCCCGCCCAGACCGAGCCGATCCGCGGCGCCCGGCGCGAGGTTCTGGACGAAGACGTCCGCGCGCGCGAGGAGTTTGTGCACGACCTCCATCGCGTCGGGGCGCTTCACGTTGAGGGCGATGCTCTCCTTGCCGCGGTTCGTCCAAACGAAGTGGCTGGAGAGGCCCTTCACGGTCGTGTCGTAGCCGCGCGCCGAATCGCCGCCGTCCGGCCGCTCGATCTTGATCACGCGCGCGCCGAGCTCGGCGAGCTGGCGCGTCGCGAACGGCGCGGCGATCACCTGCTCCAGCGCGAGGACGGTGATGCCGTCCAGCGGGAGGCGTTTCGGGGAGACGGGCTGCATCGTCGGCGCCTCGCTCGCGGGTCGATCGCGCGAGGAAGTCGGGGATTCTAGCGGTTCGGCCGGACTGCGCGCCCGGCGGCGTCACGCCGCGCGGCGCGAAATCACATCTGCGACTGCAGCCAGTTCTCCAGGCCGACCTTCTCGATCAGCCCGAGCTGCGTCTCGAGCCAGTCGATGTGCTCCTCCTCGCTTTCGAGGATCGCTTCCAGGAGTTCGCGGGAGACGAAGTCGCCGACCTTCTCGCAGTGCGCGATCCCGGCCTTCAGGTCCGGGTGCGCCGCCTGCTCGAGCTTGAGGTCGCACTCCAGGGTCTCGCGCGGCGACTCGCCGATCAGGAGCTTGCCCAAGTCCTGCAGGTTCGGCAGGCCTTCGAGGAAGAGGATGCGCTCGATCAACCGGTCGGCGTGTTTCATCTCGTCGATCGATTCCGCGCGCGCGCGCTCGCCGAGCTTGCGCACGCCCCAGTTGTCGCACATGCGCGCGTGCAGAAAGTACTGGTTGATCGAGGTGAGCTCGTTCTTGAGCGCCTTGTTGAGGTGCTTGATGACTTCCTTGTCGCCTTGCATTGCGCGTCCTCCGGCTCGCGGGAGGCCTCGGGGCGTCCCTTTGGCAGAGTCTAATCGCTGGCGGGCGACCGCGCACAGGTGGTCTGCCGGTCCGGGCCAATGATCGCGCGCGCCGCGGCGGCGCAACGGCCGCATTGCTGCGCGACACCGAGCTGGCGGCAGAGCTCGCGGAAGTCGCCGTCCGCGCTCGCCGCGCTCGACTCGCAGAGCTGCCGCTCGGTAACCGCGGCGCAGACGCAGACGTACACCGAGACCCTCTTCTCGCGCTCAGGCAGTGCGAAGGGCGCCCGCGCGCTTGGCGCGCAGCCCGCGCAGGCGGCTCGCGATCAGCCAGGCGAGCGGGACGACGACCAGCCCGAACGTCAACCATTGCCCATAGGGGCCTTCGGGGCCGTAGGGCTCCGTGGCGATGTGCCAATACGCGTTGTCGATGGGCAGCACGCCCGCTTCCGTAGCCTCGTGGAAGGCGTAGATCAGGAGCTGCACCGAGAACAGCACGAGGAAGATCGAAGTCACCTGGAAGAAGAGGCCGAGGTTGACGCGATGTCCGTAACGAGACCAGGCCCACGCCAGCGCGGCCGCGGCCGCGATGCCGGCAAGCGCCCCGCCGATCAACGCCGCGCCTGCGCGCTCGCCGGCGAGCGACCCGACCACGAACGCGGCCTCCATGCCCTCGCGCGTGATCATCAGCAGCGTGAAGAGGAACACGCCCACCCACGCACCGGCGCCGGGCGCGTGCGTCACCCCCTGCAGCCGGTTCGAGATGTCGGTGCGCATGTGCCGCGCATGGCGGAGCATGTAGATGACCATCGACAGGACGAGCACGGCAGCGGTGGCGGCGAGTACCGATTCCCACAGCGGCTGCATCGCGTATCCGGCCAGGAATACGCCGAGCGCCACGCTCGCCGCGACGGCCAGCGCGGCGCCGGCATGCACCGCGCTTGCGAGGGCCGCGCGCCCGTCCTTGCGCAAGATGGCGAGGGCGATGGCGACGATCAGGAAGGCCTCGATGCCCTCGCGCAGCGTGACGACGAACACTTCGAGCATGATGCGTCCTGGACCTGGATTGCGCGCATCATACCAGGGATGCGAATGATTCGCATTTGATCTGGATCAAGTGCTTGTGCAGCGCACAAACGCTTCTGGCCTGCGCTCGAAAACCACAGCCCGCCGGCGTTCACCGGAACTGCGTCCGGTCAAGAGCTTGTGAAGAAGTATGCGCTTACAGTCGGCCCCAGTCTGAGACCGGGGAAAAGGCAGCCAGGCGCCGCCGGCCCGGTCAGCCGGCCGCCACCGCGGGGCGCGGCTCCTCGTTCGCGCCGCCCGCGCCGCGCTCGGCACGCTTGCGCTCGTGCTCCTTGAGGAAGCGCTTGCGGATCCGGATCGTCCTCGGCGTCACCTCGACCAGCTCGTCGTCGTCGATGAACTCGACCGCGTACTCGAGCGTGAGCTTGACCGGCGGGGTGAGGAGCACGTTGTCGTCCTTGCCGGCCGCGCGGACGTTGGTGAGCTTCTTGGTCTTGATCGGGTTCACCACGAGATCGTTGTCGCGGGAGTGGATGCCGATCACCATGCCCTCGTACACCTGGTCGCCCGGCGAGACGAACATTCGCCCGCGCTCCTGCAGGTTGAAGAGGGCGTAGGCCACCGCCTCGCCGTCCTCCTGCGACACCAGCACGCCATTGCGGCGGCCGGGGATGTCGCCCTTCAGCGGGCCGTAGTCGTCGAACACGTGGCTCATCAGCCCGGTGCCGCGGGTGAGATTCATGAACTCGCCCTGGAACCCGATGAGTCCGCGCGCGGGCACGCGGTAGTCGAGCCGCACGCGGCCGCGGCCGTCGGGCACCATGTCGGCAAGCTCGCCCTTACGGTACCCGAGCGCCTCCATGACCGCGCCCTGGTGCCCTTCCTCGACGTCCGTGGTCAGGAGCTCGTAGGGCTCCATCTGAACGCCGCCGATCGACCGGTTGATGACGCGCGGCCGGCCGACCGCGACCTCGTAGCCCTCGCGGCGCATGTTCTCGATGAGGATGGTGAGGTGCAGCTCGCCGCGGCCGGAAACGAGGAAGACGTCGCTGTCGGCGGTGTCCTCGACGCGGAGCGCCATGTTCGTCAGGAGCTCGCGATGCAGGCGCTCGCGGATCTGGCGGCTGGTGACGTACTTGCCGTCCTGGCCTGCGAGCGGCGAGGTGTTCACCTGGAAGTTCATGGTGAGCGTCGGCTCGTCGACCCTGAGCGTGGGCAGCCCCTCCGGCTGATCGCGATCGGCGAGCGTGCAGCCGATCGCGAGCGCGTCGATGCCGGTCACCTGCACGATGTCGCCGGCGACCGCCTCGTCCTGCGGCACGCGCTCGAGCCCCCGAAAGCCGAGCACCTGCCCGACCTTCGCCTTTCCGACGAGCTCATCGCCCTGCATGATGCTCACCTCCGCCCCCGGGCGCACCCGGCCGCGGACGACCTTGCCGACGCCGATGCGGCCGACGTAGCTCGAGTAGTCGAGCGCGTGGATGCGCAGCTGCAGCGTGCCGTCGACGTCGTCCTCGGCCGGCGCCGGGACGTGCGCGAGGATCGCCTCGAAGAGCGGGCGCAGGTCGGTTCCGCGCGCGGCCGGCTCGAGGCTTGCCCAGCCCTCGAGCGCGGAGGCGCAGACGATGGCGAAGTCGAGCTGCTCCTCGGTCGCGCCGAGCTTGTCGAACAGCTCGAACGTGTGGTTCACCACCCAGTCGGGACGGGCGCCGTCGCGGTCCACCTTGTTCACGACCACGATCGGGCGCAGGCCGAGCGCGAGCGCCTTGCGCGTCACGAAGCGCGTCTGCGGCATCGGACCCTCGACCGCGTCGACGAGCAGCAGCACGCCGTCCACCATGCCGAGCACGCGCTCGACCTCCCCGCCGAAGTCCGCGTGGCCGGGGGTGTCGACGATGTTGATGTGGACCCCGGCGTACTCGATCGCGCAGTTCTTCGCGAGGATCGTGATGCCGCGCTCGCGCTCGAGGTCGTTCGAGTCCATGACGCGCTCCTCGACCTGCTGGTTCGCGCGGAAGGTGCCCGCCTGGCGCAGGAGCTTGTCGACGAGCGTCGTCTTGCCGTGGTCGACGTGGGCGATGATTGCGATGTTGCGGATCGGACGGGGCATGCGCTGCTTGCGGCTCGGCACGGACAAAGGGATGGAATTTTAGCAGCAGTTGACGGTGCCGCGCCGCGCGACTAACGTCGGCCGGCAAGATGAACGCAAGCGCCCCTGCCCGCTACTGCGCCAAGATGCGCGCGCCTTTCGGCGTCGTCGGCATCCGGTGCGAGGGCGACGCGATCGTCGCGATCGACTATCTGCCGCACGCGGCCCGCGAGCTTGCACCGCGGAACCGGCTCGCAGCCGCTGCGTGCGCGCAGATCGAGCGTTACTTCGCCGACCCCGGCGCGCCGTTCGACCTGCCCCTGCGACGGGCCGGCACCGAGTTCCAGCGCCGGGTGTGGGCGCGCATCGCCGCGATTCCACCCGGCGGCACCCGCGCCTACGGCGAGCTCGCGCGCGAGCTCCGCTCCTCGGCGCGCGCGGTGGGACAGGCCTGCGGGGCGAACCCCTATCCGATCGTGATTCCTTGCCATCGCGTCGTCGCGGCGGCCGGCATCGGCGGGTTCGCGCATCATGCTGGCGGGTTTCACGTCGGCGTGAAGCGGTGGCTGCTCGCGCACGAGAGCGGCGATCGGCGATGAACGAAGCCGACGCGGCGCTCCTCGACGACTTCTGCGACCAGCTCTGGCTCGAGGACGGGCTCGCGCGCAACACGCTCGACGCGTACCGGCGGGACTTGCGGCTCTTCGGCGAGTGGCTCGCGCGGCAGGGCAAGTCGCTTCTCACCGCCGCCGAGCCCGACGTCTTGGGCTACCTCGCCTATCGGCTTGCGACCCACGGCGTCCGGCTCCGCGCGTCGAGCCAGGGGCGGCTGCACTCGAGCCTGAAGCGCTTCTACCAGTTCGCGTTACGCGAGCACCGGGTGCCAGCCGACCCGACGCTCAAGCTCGATCGCCCGAAACGAACGGCACGGTTTCCGCGCACGCTGTCCGAAGCCGACGTCGAGGCGTTGCTCGGCGCGCCGGACATTGCCACGTCCCTCGGGCTGCGCGACCGCGCCATGCTCGAGACGCTCTACGCGACCGGGCTGCGGGTCTCGGAGCTCGTTGCGCTGAAGCTCGCGGAGGTGAACCTCGACATGGGCGTGGTGCGGATCTTCGGCAAGGGATCGAAGGAGCGCATGGTGCCGCTCGGCGAGGAGTCCGCGGACTGGCTCACCCGCTATCTCGCCGAGGCGCGGCCTGTGCTCCTGAAAGGGCGCACCGCGGACGCCGTGTTCGTGACGCCGCGGGGCGCGCCGATGACGCGCCAGGCCTTCTGGGCGCTGATCCGGCGCCATGGCGCGCGCGCGATCCCGGGACGCGCCCTCTCGCCGCACACGCTCCGCCACGCGTTTGCGACGCACCTCCTCAACCACGGCGCCGACCTGCGCGTGGTGCAGATGCTGCTCGGGCACGCCGACATCTCCACCACGCAGATCTACACGCACGTCGCGCGCGAGCGCCTGAAGGCGCTGCATGCGAAGCATCACCCGCGCGGGTAGACCTTCAACGCGGCGGCGGAAAGCACGCAGAACCCGCGAACGAGCGCCGAGGCGACCCGGGACGACTCAAGCCTTGCGGCCGCGCTCGATGGTGACGCCGACGCGCTTCACGTCCTCGAGGATGCCGAGCTTCGCGACCGAGACGCGTACCCAGGGCGCATGGAACTCCTCGGTGAGCAGGCGCGCGATGAACTCGGCGAGTTCCTCGACCAGCCCGAACCGCCGCTCGGCGAGCTCTTCGCGCAGGCGCGCCACCACCACCGCGTAGTCGATCGTGTCGGCCACCTTGCAGGAGCTGAACACGGCGGCGCTCGGCAGCGCGATGTCGAGATCGAGCTCGATCGGCTGGCGGGTGGCGCGCTCGCGCCGGTAGATGCCGACCTTCGCCTCGAGCTTGATCCCGTGAAGGAAGATATGGTCCATCGGCGGGTGAGGAGTGAGGGCTGAAAAGTGAGGGGTGAGGGCCGCAGCGCGCGGCCGCAACGCGCGGCACGCTTGGGCTAAACTGCCGTCCGCTTCCCGGCGTTCACGTTCCGTCTTCGCGCGGTCATGTCCACGACGCTCGCTATTGTAGTCGGCTATCTCGTCGGTTCGCTCTCGTTCGCGGTGCTCGTGAGCCGCGCATTCGGGCTGCCCGATCCGCACACCTACGGGTCGGGGAATCCTGGCGCCACCAACGTGCTGCGCACGGGCAACCGCGCGGCGGCGGCGCTCACGCTGGCCGGCGACACCCTCAAGGGATGGCTTGCGGTGTGGCTGGTGCTCGCCTTCGGGCCGGGTCACGGGGTGCACGAGGCCGCGCCCGCGCTCGTCGGGCTCGCGGCGTTTCTCGGCCACCTCTACCCGGTCTTCTTCGGCTTCAAGGGCGGCAAGGGCGTGGCGACGGCGGGCGGCATCCTGCTCGCGATCGATCCCTGGCTCGGCCTCGGCGTGCTTGCCACCTGGCTCGTCATCGCCGTGTTTTTCCGCTACTCGTCGCTCGCCGCGATCGTGGCCGCGGCGTTCGCGCCGGTCGGGGCGCTCTTCCTGAACGGGTTCCGGCTCGACGTGTCGGTCGTCGCGATCTTCGCCATGTCGATCCTCCTCGTGCTGCGCCATCGCGGCAACATCCGGAACCTGTTGCAAGGCAAGGAGGGCCGCATCGGCGAGCGGAAAACCGCCGGCCCGCCCCCCGCCGACCAGCCTCAGGGCTGAGCGAGCGAGTCGAGCGCCCAGCGCGGTCGGACGGTGAAGCTGCCCTCGCCGCGGCGACCGCCACCTGCGGCCGCCAGCCGCAGCGCGCCGGCGAGCGCGATCATCGCACCGTTGTCGGTGCACAGCTCGAGCGCCGGGTAGCGCACGCGAAATCCGTGCCGCGCCGCGGCCGCATCGAGCGCGGCGCGCAGCTGGCGGTTCGCGCCGACGCCGCCTGCCACCACGAGCTCCTGCAAGCCGGTGGCCTCCATCGCGGCGACGCACTTCGCCGCGAGCACCGCGACGACGGCCTCCTGGAACGCGCAGGCGATGTCGGCGCGCGTCGCCTCGTCGAGGTCTCGCCCGCGCACCAGCGTCACGACCGCGGTCTTCAGCCCGCTGAAGCTGAAATCGAGATTGCCGCTCCCGATCATCGGACGGGGAAGGTGGAACCGGCCGGCGCGACCGCGCTCGGCGAGCGCGGAGAGCGCCGGCCCGCCGGGGTATCCGAGTTCCAGAAGCTGCGCGGTCTTGTCGAATGCCTCGCCCGCGGCGTCGTCGTGGGTCTCGCCGAGCAGCGCGTAGCGGCCGACCCCGTCCACGCGCATGAGCTGCGTGTGCCCGCCCGAGACCAGCAGCGCCACGAACGGGAAGCGCGGCGGATCGGCCGACAGGAGGGGCGACAGCAGGTGCCCTTCCAGGTGATGGATGCCGATGGCCGGGATCCGGAGCCCCAGCGCGAGCGACTCGGCGACGCTCGCGCCCACGAGGAGCGCGCCCGCGAGGCCGGGGCCTTCGGTGTACGCAACGGCGTCCAGCGCCTCCAGCGGGACGCGGGCGCGCGCGAGCACGTCGCGCACGAGGGGCAGCAGGCGGCGAACGTGATCGCGCGAGGCGAGCTCGGGAACGACGCCGCCGTACTCGGCGTGCATCGCGGTCTGCGAGTGGACCGCATGCGCGAGCAGCCCGCGCGCGCTGTCGTACAGCGCGACGCCGGTGTCGTCGCAGGAGGTTTCGATGCCGAGCACGAGCATTGCGGGCGTTCCGTCTTGCGCCGGATTCGGGGCGCGGCGTGCCTGGGCGGTCGCCTGCGGCCCCGGACGTGCGCGCGTCCGTGGGGGCAGGCGATCCGCGGAGGAGGGCCGGTTCGACCGAGAATACTCCCCCGGCGCCCCGGCGGCCGGCCTGCGCCGGGGAATCGCGCGGCGGGCCCGACGGTACGGGCCCCGTCCTTGTGGGGATGGGCAAGTGCTTGTTATACTTCGACCCTTTCGATTTTTCCCGAGGAACCGAGCCCTTCATGCCCACCGTTCGCGTCAAGGAGAACGAGCCGTTCGAGGTGGCCCTGCGCCGCTTCAAGCGCACCGTCGAGAAGACCGGGCTGCTCACCGAGCTGCGCGCCCGCGAGTACTACGAAAAGCCCACCCAGGCGCGCAAGCGCAAGCTTGCCGCCGCCGTGAAACGGCACTACAAGCGCCTGCGCAGCCAGCAGCTGCCGCCGCGGATGTACTAGCGGTGAGCCTCAAGGCCCGCATCAGCGACGACATGAAGGCGGCGCTGAAGGCGCGGGACACCCAGCGGCTGTCGGCGGTGCGGCTGCTGCTCGCCGCGGTCAAGCAGCGCGAGGTGGACGAGCGCAAGGAGCTCGCCGACGCCGACGTCCTCACGGTGATCGAGAAGATGCTCAAGCAGCGCCGCGACTCCCTCGAACAGTTCCGCGTTGCCGGGCGCCAGGATCTCGCCGGCGTCGAGGCATTCGAGATCGACGTGCTCTGCGGGTACATGCCGCAGCAGGCGACCGATGCCGAGATCGCGGCGGAGGTGGCGGCCGCGGTCGCTGCCGCGGACGCAAAGGGCATGGCGGACATGGGCAAGGTCATGGCGTCGCTGAAGATGAAGCTCGCCGGCCGCGCCGACATGGCAAAGGTGTCGGCGGCGGTCAAAGCGGCACTCGGCGGGCAATCGGCCTAGGATCGGCGCGGACCCGCGGCACACATCGACGGCACACTCGAACCAGGCCAGCCGCGGGCCTTGCGCGGCGCGCAGTATCGCCTATAAAGACAGGAGCGCTGCGTTCGACCCCGGGCGGAGGGGCCCCGCGGAGGAAGAGGAGGGGGTTCCCGCCGTTGCCGGCGCTGCGGGCGGCCGAGGGTGGCTCTCGGCGGCTACGGCGCGCTTGACGAGGTTTCCGGTCCGATTGCGGCGAGACGAGTGATTCCCGAGTCGTTCAAGAGCGATCTGCTGAACCGCGTCGATATCGTCGACGTCATCAACGCCCGGGTGCCGCTCAAGAAATCCGGCGCGAACTACGTCGCCTGCTGCCCGTTCCACTCCGAGAAGACGCCCTCCTTCACCGTGAGCCAGCCGAAGCAGTTCTATCACTGCTTCGGCTGTGGGGCCCACGGCAACGCGATCGGCTTCCTGATGGAGTACGCGGGCCTCGGGTACGTCGAGGCGGTGCGCGAGCTTGCCGAGTCGGTCGGCATGAAGCTGCCCGAGCTCGAGCCGCGCCGCGGCGCGCCCGAAGCTGAGCAGGGGCCCGACCTCTACGAGTTGATGGACCGCGCCGCCCGTTACTACAAGGAGCGCCTCAGGCATGCGCCGGCCGCGGTCGAATACCTGAAGCGCCGCGGTCTCACCGGCAAGATCGCGGCGCGTTTCGGCATCGGCTATGCGCCCGCGGGCTGGCAGAACCTGCAGGCGGTCTTCGCGCAGTACGACGACAAGGCACTGCTCGCGTGCGGTCTCGTGATCGAGAACGACCAGGGCCGGCGCTATGACCGCTTCCGCGACCGGATCGTGTTTCCGATCCTGAACCAGCGCGGCCTGGTGGTGGGTTTCGGCGGCAGGCTGCTCGAGGCGGCCGCCGCCCCGGGCGAAACGGCCACCGACTCGGATGAGGGCAAAGGGTCCCCCGGTCCCGCTACGGGGGAAGGGAAGGGGTCCCCCGGTCCCGCTACGGGGGAAGGGAAGGGGTCCCCCGGTCCCGCTACGGGGGAAGGGAAGGGGTCCCCCGGTCCCGCTACGGGGGAAGGGAAGGGGTCCCCCGGTCCCAAATACTTGAACTCCCCCGAAACACCGCTCTTCGAGAAGGGCCGGGAGCTGTACGGTCTTGTGCAGGCGCGCGCCGCCATCCGCGCGGAGAACCGGGTGCTGGTCGTCGAGGGCTACTTGGACGTGGTGGCGCTCGCGCAGCACGGCGTCGAGAACGTGGTTGCGACGCTCGGCACCGCGACCACCCCGGTGCACGTGCAAAAGCTGCTGCGCCAGGCCGACGAGATCGTGTTCTGCTTCGACGGCGACGCCGCCGGACGGCGCGCCGCGTGGCACGCCCTGGAGGTGAGCCTCGCGTGCCTGGCGGACGGCAAGACCGTGAGGTTCCTCTTCCTTCCCGAGGAGCACGATCCGGACAGCTACGTTCGCGCTCTCGGTCGCGAGGCATTCATGGAGCGGCTGGCCGAGGCGCAACCCTTGTCCGCGTTCCTGCTGAATGAGCTTGCGGCGCGCGGCGACCAGGCGACGCTCGAGGGCCGGTCGCGCGTGATCTCGGAGGCGCGACCGCTGCTCGGACGCCTCGCGGCGCCCGCGCTCCAGCTGCAGCTCGTACGCGCGCTCGCGGAGCTCGCGCGCATGGATCCGCAGGAGGTGGGCCGGCTGTGCGGGGTGCGCATCGCCAGCGGGCCGCCACCGGCCCAGCGCGGGTCGCCGCCGGACCGCGCAACGCCGCGCGATGCCTCTGGCCGCCCGGCCGCCCGACCGGGGGCGCGCAGCCGGGAGCTCGAACGCACCTTGCTCGGCTGCCTGCTCGCCGATCCCGCGCTCGCGCGCGACCTGCCGGCGGTGTTCGAGCCCGACGATGCCTTGGAAACGCAAGCCCTGGTCGAGCTCGGCCGCTACCTGCGCGAGCACCAGGGTCCGGTCGCGCCGGGGGCGCTGATCGACCGGTTCGCCCAGGCGCCGTTTGCGGGACTCCTCGCCGAGCTCCGGGCACAGCTGCTCGAGATGCGCACCACCGAGGAGGACGCGCACATCCTCTTCGCGGCGGTCATCGCCCGGCTGCAGAGCAGGCGTCTGAAACGTGACATCGAGGCCCTGGAGGAGAAGCAGGCCCAGGAGGGCCTGACCCTGGAGGACCGGCACCGGTATAACCGCTTGATCCAGGAGCAGAAAGGCTTGGAGCAGGCGGCCTTGAGATCGACTGCCCGGGAACCCATTTAACAGGCTATCATTCCAAACTTTTTTGCCTCCGACCGTTTTGCGGTCCGAACGTCCTAGCGGGGATGCACGAGCATGCCGAAATCCAAAGCGAAAGCCAAACCGACCTTCAAGCCGAAATCCAAGGTGAAGCCCGTGACCGTGCGCGCGCGCGCCGCGGCGAAACCCGCAGCGCGGCACGCCAAGGCGAAACCGTCGAAGAGAGCGCCGGTCGCGAAGGCGAAGGTGCCGGGCAAGCATTTGCCGAAAGCGGCGACGAAGCAATCGGTGAAGGTGAAGCCGCACGCCAAGGAGAAGGCAAAGGCGGTACCGGCAAAGGCGACGGAACGCGCGAAGGGCAAGTCCCCGGTCAAGGCGGTCGCGGCGGGGGCAAAGCAGAAGCAGAAGCCGGTGCTGCCGCCGAAGGTCGCGCCGCAGCAGCAGAAGATCAACCGCACGAATCGGGCGAAGGCGCGCGAGGCCGAGCGCGCGCTGATCGCGCGAGCCGAGCAGCGCCCGGAGGACGCCGAGGCGCGGCGCACCAAGCTGAAGGCGCTGATCAAGCTCGGCAAGGAGCGCGGCTTCCTCACCTACGCCGAGATCAACGACAACCTGCCCGACGTCGTGGACGCCGAGCAGATCGAGTCGATGATCACGACGTTCAACGACATGGGCATCCAGGTGTACGACGATGCCCCCGACGCCGAGACGCTGATCCTCTCCGAGACCAGCCCCACCGCGGCGGCCGACGAGGACGCCGAGGAGGAGGCCGAGGCCGCGCTCGCCACCGTAGATCCGGAGTTCGGGCGTACGACCGACCCGGTGCGCATGTACATGCGCGAAATGGGCTCGGTCGAGCTGCTGACGCGCGAGGGCGAGATCGAGATCGCAAAGCGGATCGAGGACGGCCTGCGCCACATGATCCAGGCGATCTCGGCGTGCCCGACCACCATCGGCGAGATCACCGATTTCGCCGGCAAGATCGCGCGCGACGAGATGCGCATCGACGAGCTCGTCGACGGGCTGATCGATCCGAACGCGAAGGAAGAGGCGCCGCTGCCCGAGGCTGCCGCCGAGGAGGCCGAAGCCGAGTCGGCGGGGGAAGAGGAGGAGGAAGAAGAGGGCGCGGACGAGGGCGCCGCGATCTCGGCGAGCCTGCTCCAGCTCAAGGAGGATGCGCTCGAGCGCTTCTCCAAGATCAACCGCCTGCACGAGAAGCTGAAGACCGCGCTCGTCAAGCACGGCCATCGCTCGAAGGAGTACGTGAAGGCGCGCGACCAGATCGGCGCCGAGCTGATGACCATCCGCTTCACCGCGCGCATCATCGAGCGGCTGTGCGACAACGTGCGCGGCATGGTCGAGCAGGTGCGCCGGCACGAACGCCACATCCAGCAGCTGTGCGTGGCGAAGGGCGGCATGCCGCGGCCGCACTTCATCAAGGTGTTCCCGGGCAACGAGACCCGGCTCTCGTGGGTGAAGAACGAGATCGCCGCCGGGCACGGCTACAGCGCGCAGCTCTCGCACTACGAGCCGAACATCCTCGAGGAGCAGCAGAAGCTGATCGAGATCCAGAAGCGCGTCGGCATCCCGCTCAAGGAGCTGAAGGAGATCGCGAAGCAGATGTCGACCGGCGAGGCGAAGGCGCGCCGGGCGAAGCGCGAGATGACCGAGGCGAACCTCCGGCTCGTGATCTCGATCGCGAAGAAGTACACCAACCGCGGGCTGCAGTTCCTGGACCTCATCCAGGAGGGCAACATCGGCCTGATGAAGGCGGTGGACAAGTTCGAGTACCGCCGCGGGTACAAGTTCTCGACCTACGCGACGTGGTGGATCCGGCAGGCGATCACGCGCTCGATCGCCGACCAGGCGCGCACGATCCGGATCCCGGTGCACATGATCGAGACGATCAACAAGATGAACCGGATCAGCCGCCAGATCCTGCAGGAGACCGGGCAGGAGCCCGACCCGGCGACGCTCGCCGCGAAGATGGACATGCCCGAGGAGAAGATCCGCAAAATCCTCAAGATCTCGAAGGAGCCGATCTCGCTGGCGACGCCGATCGGCGACGACGACGACTCGCACCTCGGCGACTTCATCGAGGACACCTCGACCGTGAGCCCGGGCGACGCGGCGATGTACTCGAGCCTGCGCGACGTGACGAAGGACGTGCTCGACTCGCTCACGCCGCGCGAGGCGAAGGTGCTGCGCATGCGCTTCGGCATCGAGATGAACACCGACCACACCCTCGAGGAGGTCGGCAAGCAGTTCGACGTCACGCGCGAGCGCATTCGCCAGATCGAGGCGAAGGCGCTGCGCAAGCTCCGCCATCCCTCGCGCTCCGAACGGCTGAAGAGCTTCCTCGACCAGAGCTGAGTTCGCACCACCCCGTCACGCTTCGCGTGACACGCCTCACCACCCCGGCTGCTTCGCAGCACCACCCCGGCCGCTCGCGCGGCCACCCCGGCCGCTCGCGCGGCCACCCCTCCTTCTATGAGGGGCCGGTTTGTCAAGGTCTCTGGACCGTCCAGGGGTGTGAATGATCTGGCTGGGGCGTTTCGTTGAGCGACCGGGAAACCCAAGTGCTCCACCTTCTAT
>JADLAV010000011.1 GCA_020848075.1 Burkholderiales bacterium | reverse complement strand
CGCCTACCGCTTCAACCGGCGATTCGATCTCGCCGGCATGGTTGCTCGCCTCGGCGCCGCAGCAGCGCTCACGCCGCCCATGCCCTATCGGTTCGTAAAGCTGGCTGAGGCTCATTGGTAATCAGGTCAGCGTTTGCGGAGGAATGCAGTGAGATCGTGGCCCGCGTGCGCGAGTCGCGCGGGCGCGTCGAGCAGGCCGGCGGTGAGCTTCGCTGCCACGTAGAGCGGCTTCAGGCACTGGCCCTTTTCAGCGAGACGCACGTGCCGCGTTTCGAGCCTTGCCACTGCGAAGCCGGTCCGCTCCGCGAGCCCCTCGAGCGAACGGGGGTTGAAGAAGCTGACGTGCCCGCCCATGCCCGCCAGACTGAACACGCCCCAGCGCGCGCCCATTGCGCGCGCCGTCAGACTCGCGGCGTTCGGGGTGGTGATCATGACGATGCCGCCGGGGCGAAGAATGCGGCGGCACTCCTCGAGGAGGCTCCGCGGATCGCGTAGGTGCTCGACCAGCTCGATGAGAGCAATCGCGTCGAAGGCGGCGTCGGGAAAGCGGGCGTCCTCCAGCCGGCCGGTGAACACGCGAAAGCCGGCCTCGCGCGCGGTCTGCGCTGCCTCCGGCGAGAGCTCGACGCCCTCGGCGTCGAGCCCAGCCTGCTGTGCAGTCAAAAGGAATGCGCCGCTCGAGCAGCCGACGTCGAGCAGGCGTACGCCCGCCGGACCCCGGCCGAGCAGCGCGAGCAGCGTGCGGAGCCGGCGTCGACCGACCTGGTCATGTCGGGCAATCGCATCGCACGACGGCGTCGTGCCGCTCGCGGTGTCCCACTTCCGGAGCGCGTCATCGTATTGTTCGACCGAACACTGACTGACGAGCTGCCCGCAGGCGCCGCAGCGGAGGAGCGGCCCTTCGGGCATGACGATCCCGGAGCCGGCGAGCTCGGCATCGCATCCCGCCGGGCAGCGGGTGATCAGACGCTCGCCCGCCATGGCAGCGCGGCTCAACTCGGTGCGGGGGTCAGGCGAGAGCGCGCGCCGCGCCGGGCACGCTGCAACGCAAGCCGGCTCCATACCTTCTCGTGCAGGTAGAAGGCGACGGTGTTCACAAGCGGCTCGACCAGCGCGATGGCGCCGCCCACGATCACGCTTCCGGTGAGCGCATAGCCGACCGCGAACGCGACCGTGAAGTGGATCGCGGCGAAGGTCGCAGTCTTGAGGAGCGGATTGGGGGCATTCATCGGATCAGTCCTGTCGGGGTTTCTTGCAGGGTCCAATGTACCCGTGTAGCATCAATCGATCCAACGGATTGTTGCGGTAGATTCAATCGAGAATCTCAATGGCGCACATGCCCACCCTCCGCCAGCTCCGGCACCTGGTGGCGCTCCACGACGCCGGCCACTTCGGGCGCGCGGCGCAAGCGTCGCACGTCACCCAGTCGACGCTCTCGGCGAGCATCAAGGAGCTCGAGACCCTGCTCGGCGTGCCGCTCGTCGACCGCACGAGCCGGCGGGTCGCCTTCACGCCGCTCGGGCGTGCGGCCGTGGAGCGGGCCCGGCGGCTGCTCGTCGAGGCCGAGGAGCTCGTCCAGCTCGCCAAATCGGCCGCCGGGCCGCTCGCCGGCCCGCTGCGGCTCGGTGTCATCCCCACCATCGGGCCGTTCCTGCTGCCGGTCGCGCTGCCGCGCCTGCGCCGGCGCTTTCCGCGCCTGCGCCTCTATCTGCGCGAGGAGCTCACCGAGCGGCTGCTCGAGAAGCTGGAGGGCGGCGAGCTCGACGTGGCGCTGGTCGCGTTGCCGTACGACACCGGGAGCGCCGAGACGATGTCGCTCTTCGAGGACCGCTTCGTGCTGGCATGCCGCAAGGACCACCGGCTTGCGCAGGCGCAGGCCGTGCGGTCGCGCGACCTCGCCGGCGAGTCCCTGCTGCTGCTCGAGGAAGGGCATTGCCTGCGCGGGCACGCGCTCTCCGCCTGTCACCTTCCGGGCCGCGGCCAGGGGGAAGTGCTCGAAGCGACGAGCCTCCACACGCTGGTGCAGATGGTGGAGGGCGGCCTCGGCGTGACGCTGCTGCCCGAGCTCGCCGTGCGCGGCGGCGTCCTGCGCGGCACCTCGCTCGTCGCCCGGCCTCTGGCGGACCCGGCGGACGCGCGCCGGGTCGCGCTCGTCTGGCGGCGGGGCACGCAGCGCCGGAACGAGTTCCGGCTGCTCGGCGAGGAGCTCATCGCCGCGCACGGCAAGGCGCACGATGCGCCGGGTGCCGGCGCCGCCCCCAGGAAGGTGCGCAAGCGCGCGCGTGGCTGAGCGGATCGCAGGCGACAGCGTCGCTCAAGCGGCGCCGCGCGCGACGACGAGGCCGTCGCGGCGCTCGATCGCGCCGGCGCGCACGAGGTCGTCGACCAGCCAGTCCGCGAGCGCCTGCGCCGACATGTGGAGATGGCGGGCGTTGATGTCTCGCATCACGGGCACGCCCGCCACGTAGGCTGCGAGATCGGCGACCGGCATGCTCCGCCGGTCGAGCAGGGAAAAGGTCACCATCACCTTCGCCGCGTGCCGCGCGAGGCGCGTGATGTCCTGCTCGTAGCCCGCGAGCCGGGCGAACGCCCGCTCGAGCGCGGCGCCGGCCGCCTCGAATGGGCGCCCGTGGCCCGGGATCACGGTGCGCACGTCGAGCCGCGCGATGGATTCGAGCGTGGCGCGCGTGTCCGCGAACGCCGTGGCGTTGCCGGCGAGCGCCCCGAAGATGACGCCGAAGCCGTTCTCCCACAGCGCATCGCCCGAGAGCAGGATGCGCTCGTCGGGCGCGTAGAGCATCGTTGCGTGCGGGTCGTGTCCGGGCGCCGCGATCACCTGCCAATCGCGCCCGCCGAGGCGCAGCACGTCGCCCGCCGCGAACGTGTCGTCCACGCGGAACCGCTCGGCGCGCTGGCCGGCGTAGGAGAGCAGGAGCGCTTCCTCGTCCCAGCGGGCGACGAGCGGCGCTTCGCCGGCCGGGATGCTGGTGCGGCAGGGGTGGGCACGCTGGATTGCCGCGTTGCCGCCCATGTGGTCGGAGTGACAATGCGTGTTGACCAGCCGCTCGAGCGGCAGTCCGCCGAGCGCCTGCGCCACGAGCGCGACAGTCTCCTCGGCCTGCGTCATGTAACCGGAGTCGACGAGCGCCGCACCGTCGCGTCCGAGCAGCACGACGTTGTTGGAGGAGAGCCAGCCGCGCTCGAGGACGCGGATGCTCTCAGGCAGCAGAGCGCGCGCTGCGTACGGCGAGGGCGCCGAAGACCGCCCGCCCGTCACCCCTGGCTCCGCGCTCTCTTGGCCGCCATCGCCCGGTGCGTCTTCGACGCCGGCTCGCGGCCGAGCTCGGCGAGGATGAACTGTCCTGCCTCGAACACCTGCTCGAGGTCGACCCCGGTCTCGATGCCGAGCCCGTTCAGCATGTAGAGCACGTCCTCCGTGCCCACGTTGCCGGATGCGCCCTTGGCGTAGGGACAGCCGCCGAGCCCCGCCACCGAGCTGTCGACGACGATCACCCCCTCCTCGAGCGCGGCGTAGATGTTGACGAGCGCCTGCCCGTAGGTGTCGTGGAAATGCACGGCGAGCCGGTCGCGCGCGACCTCGCGCGCGGTCACGTCGATCATCCGCTTGATCTTGCCCGGCGTTCCCGTGCCGATGGTGTCCCCGAGCGAGATCTCGTAGCAGCCCATGCCGCGGAGCGCACGCGCGACCGCGGCCACCGCCGCCGGCGCGATCTCGCCTTCGTAGGGACAGGCGGCAACGCACGAGATGTAGCCGCGCACCTTGATGCCGCGCGCCAGCGCCGCCTCTGCGACCGGGGCGAAGCGCTCGAGGCTCTCGCCGATCGAGCAGTTGATGTTCTTGCGGCTGAACGTCTCTGAGGCCGCGCCGAAGAGCGCGATCTCCCCCGCGCCCGCGGCGACGGCGGCCTCGAAGCCCTTCATGTTCGGCACGAGCACCGGGTACCTCGCGCCGGGCCTCTTGTGGATGCCGCGCAGCACCTCGGCGTTGTCTGCCATCTGCGGCACCCACTTCGGCGAGACGAACGCGGTCGCCTCCACCGCGGGCAGCCCCGCCGCCGACAGCCGGTCGATGAGCGCGATCTTCACCGCGGTCGGCACCGAGCGCGGCTCGTTCTGCAGCCCGTCGCGCGGGCTGACCTCCACGATCTTCACCGATTGGGGCAGATCAGACATCTCTCCCGGTCTCCAATGCCGTCATCCCCGCGAAACACGCAATCCTAGCTTCGCTCGAAGGCGAGCAGCTCCGCGCCCTCGACCACCTGCTCGCCCTCGCGGTAGAGGATTTCCCGCACCGTCCCCGCAGACGGCGCCTTGATGGTGTGCTCCATCTTCATCGCTTCGAGGATGAGAAGCGGGGCGCCCCGCTCCACTCTTGCGCCGGCCTCGACCAGCACCGCGATGATCTTGCCCGGCATCGGCGCGGTGAGCCCGCCGCCGCCAGTATCGGCGTCGAGCTCGTCCAGCGACGCGTCGTGCAGGCCGAGCATATGCCGGTCCGTGCCCCGGAAGACGGCGAGCGTCCGGCCGACGCGCACCACGCGCGCGGCGACCGCACGGCCGTCGAGGCAGGCGCGCACGCTTCCGTCGCGCTGCTCGCCCGAGAGCGTGTACCGCCCCTGCGGCAGCTCGAACTCGTAGCCGTCCCTGCGGTAATGCACCGTGACAGCCGTTTCGCGCTCGCCCTCGCGGAACACGAGCACATGGTGGTTGTCCTCGTTCAGGCGCCAGCCGTCGCAGTCGCCCCACGGCGAGTGCGGATCGCCCGACGCGACGGCGTGCCGCCGCGCCTCCTCCTGGAACCGCAGAAGCTCGGAGAGCGCCGCGAGCGCCAGCACCTCGTCCGAGGCTGGCTCTAGCGGCGGAAAGAGCTCGGCGCGCGAGCGCTCGATGAGCCCGGTGTCGAGGTCGGCCTCGACGAACGCGCGGGAGCCGACGAGCCGGGCGAGGAATTCGACGTTCGTCGTCAGGCCGGCCACCTGGAATTCGGCGAGCGCGGCACGCATGCGCGCGAGCGTGGCGCTGCGGTCCGGACCCCACACGATCAGCTTGGCGATCATCGGATCGTAGTACGGCGTGATCGCGTCGCCCGCGCGCACGCCGGTGTCGATGCGCACGTGCGGCCGCTCGGCGGGCGTCGCGAGGTGCGCGATCGTCCCGATCGCTGGCAGGAAATCGCGCTCCGGATCCTCCGCGTAGATGCGCGCCTCGAGCGCGTGCCCGTCGATGGTGAGCGCGCTCTGCCGCAGCGGGAGCGGCTCGCCCGCGGAGACGCGGAGCTGCCACTCGACCAGGTCCTGGCCGGTGATCATCTCGGTCACCGGGTGCTCGACCTGCAGGCGCGTGTTCATCTCCATGAAGTGGAAGGTGCCCGACTGGTCGGCGATGAATTCCACCGTGCCCGCGCCGACGTAGCCGATCGCCTGCGCGGCGGCCACCGCGGTGAGGCCCATCGCGCTCCGGCGCTCCGAGGTCATGCCGGGGGCGGGCGCCTCTTCCAGCACCTTCTGATGCCGGCGCTGCACCGAGCAGTCGCGCTCGAAGAGGTGTACGCAATCGCCGTGCGTGTCGGCGAACACCTGGATCTCGATGTGGCGCGGGCGCCGTAGATAGCGCTCGAGCAGCACGCGATCGTCGCCGAAGGACGCGGCGGCCTCACGCTTGCAGGAGGCGAGCGCTTCGGCGAACGCATCGCGCTCGGTCACGATGCGCATGCCCTTGCCGCCGCCGCCGGCCGAAGCCTTGATGAGCAGCGGGTAGCCGATGTGGTCGGCTTCCCGCTGCAGGAAGGCGAGGTCCTGCTTGTCCCCGTGGTAGCCCGGCACGAGCGGCACGCCGGCCTTCTCCATGAGCTTCTTGGCCGCGCTCTTCGAGGCCATCGCCCGGAGCGCGGCGACCGGCGGGCCGATGAAGGTGATGCCCGCCTGCGCGCAGGCTTCCGCGAACCCGTCGTTCTCGGCGAGAAACCCTTAGCCCGGGTGGATCGCCTGAGCGCCGGACTGCCGCGCGACGGCGATGATCGCGTCGCCCCGCAGGTAGCTCTCGCGCGCCGCGGCCGCCCCGATGCAGTAGGCCTCGTCGGCGGCGTCGACGTGCATCGCGCGCGCGTCGGCGTCCGAATACACCGCCACCGTCGCGATGCCCATGCGCCGCGCGGTGCGGATCACGCGGCAGGCGATCTCGCCGCGGTTCGCGATCAGGATCTTGGAGAACATCGCTGCTCAGTCACGCGCGCGCCCGCTGGGCGCGGCATCGGGGCGCCATGCCGGCTTGCGCTTCTCCAGGAACGCGCGGACGCCTTCCTTGCCCTCGTCCGAAGCGCGCGTGGCGGCGATGCGCTGCGCGGTGTCCTCGCGCAGCTCGCGCGCGAGCGGCTTGCCCGCCACCGCCCGGATCAACTCCTTGGTTGCCGCCTGCGCGGCCGGGCCGCCGCCGAGGAGTTCCGCCGAGATCCGCTGCACCACGGTGTCGAGCGTCGCCGCGGGCGCGATCTCGTGCACGAGGCCGATGCGATGCGCCTCGGCGGCGCCGAAGCGCTCCGCGGTCAGCCAGTAGCGCCGTGCGGCGCGGGCGCCCATCGCCGCGACGAGATGCGGTCCGATGGTCGCGGGCAGGAGCCCGAGCTTCACCTCGGACACGCAGAACTCCGCTTCGTGCGCTGCCACCGCGATGTCGCACGCGGCGACGAGCCCCAGCCCGCCCGCGAACGCCGCGCCGTGCACGCGCGCCACCGTCGGCTTGGGCAGCGCCGCGAGCGCGTGCAGCATCTCCGCGAGCCCGAGCGCGTCGACGTAGTTCTCCTCCGGCGAGAACCCCGCCATCTTCTTCATCCAATTGAGATCGGCGCCCGCGCAGAATGCGCTGCCGCGCCCGCCGACCACGACCACGCGCACCGCATCGTCCGCCGCCATCGCGGCGAACGCCGCGGCGAGCTCGGCGATCATCCCCTCGTCGAACGCGTTCCGCACCTCCGGCCGGTTGAGCCAGACCGTGCCGATGCCGCTACGACATTCGATCTCGAGGGTGGTGGGGGCCATCTGGAGCGCGGTAAATCCGAAATGATAGAGGAAAGCGCGCCGCGCGGTCTCGGCGCGACCGCGTGCCGCGAAGCCGCGGTTCCTGGCAGCGGGGATCGCGAGCCGGTGCGCCCTGCCTCCCGGACGCTCGCCTGCCTCGCCTTGCTGCGGGGGGGGCCCGGACGCGACGCTCGGCGCCCGGAGGAGATGGAGCTACTTGCCGGCGCTTTCGTCGGACTGCTGCAACCGGTCCTGGGCCTGGCTCATCGCCTGCCCGATGCGCTCGTTCATCTGTTCCATCGTCTTCTTGCCCTGCTCGATCTCCTGCTTCTTCGCAGCCGCCGCGGTCGCCGCGGTGGTCGCGGTCTCGACCCCGCAGCCGGCAAGCACGGCGGCGGCGAGAAAGACGAAGATTCGCTTCATGGCACGCTCCTCGATCGGTGGGGCACGACTCCTCGACCGATAGGATAGCGCCGCGCGCGGGTGCGCCGGCACTTTGTCGCGCATCGAACCGTGCCACCCGTCACGCTCGAGACGTCGCGCGAACTGCCGAGCTCCGAGCATCGTCATCCCCGCGCATCGTCATCCCCGCGCCGGCGGGGATCCAGAGTAGTGCTGCGATCAATTCAAAGTGGATTTCCGCTTTCGCGGGAATGACGGCAGGATCCCGCCTCGATTCCGGCACGCGCCGGAACGACGGCCCATCATCGCCCCGCCGGCGGCTCGAATTGCCTGCAACCGTTGTCGCGGAAGAGCAGGCCCGCGCGCGTATTGCCGTTGCCTGCCGCCATGCGCCACCAGTCGCACGCCTTGCGCGGGTCGCGCTTCGCGTTCTCGCCGTTCCACTCGTAGATGCCGAGGTTCAACTGCGCCTGCGGGTCGCGCTGATCGGCCGCCAGCGTGAACCACTTCGCCGCAGCTTCCGGATCGCGCGGCACGCCGAGTCCCTTGTCGTACACCTTGCCGAGATTGAAGAGCGCATCCACCCAGCCGTCCCTGATCGCGATCTCCAGGAACTTCCGGCCCTCGACCGGATCGGCCGGTACGCCGCGCCCGTCCACCAGGATCCCGCCGATCAGCGCCGCGGCGCCGGTGTCGCCCGCCGTGGCGAGCTGCTTCAGCAGCGCGAGCGCGCCCGCAACGTCGCCGGCGCGCACGTGCTGGCGCGCGGTGCGCAGCTCGGGCGGCGCCGCGAGCGGCATGAAGCGCAGGCTCTCCAGGAACTGGTCGCCCGTCTTCTGGAGGTCCGGGGTGAGCTGATCGACGGCGCCGCGCTCGGAATAGCCAACGTCGATCAGCAGGTCGGCCTTCTCCGGATGCACGCACGTCATCCCGCGGAGAAAGAGATTCGCCTCGTCGCCGGCGCGCTCGCCGCGGTCGCGCGCGTCGATTGTATAGCGGCTGCACGGCCGGCCGGCGTGCTCGGATGCAGCCTCCACGTGCGAGCGCTGGGTGAGGCGCTTCGGATCGAGCCCGGTCTCGCGCCGTGCGCGCATGTACTCGGCGAGCTCGCGCCCGCTCGCGAACGGCTGGCCGGGCTTGAGCGTGAGCACCGTGAACGACCAGGTGCGCAGCGGATTCGCCGCGAGCCGGCCGAGCGCCGCCACCTCGGCGGTGAGGTGCGTGCTGTAGAGCCCCGGCAGATCCGGAACGTTGACGACGAAGCCCGCGAACGGCCATGGCGCGCCGCGGCCCGTCACCGGATTGGCGAGCGAGGCGGCGGGCCGTTCGTCCGCTGCGGCCCGGGGCGCGGCGCTCCTCTGCGCGTGCACGGCGCCGCCCGCGAGGGCCAGCACCAGAGCAAGCGGCATCGACAGCAGTCGCAGCATGGCCGCGCCTACATCCTGAACACGCCGAAGCGCGTCTCCTCGATCGGCGCATTGAGCGCGGCGGAGATCCCGAGGCCGAGCACGCGCCGCGTGTCCTCGGGCGCGATCACGCCGTCGTCCCACAGGCGCGCGGTGGCGTAGTAGGGGTGGCCCTGCCGGTCGTACTGCTCGAGGATCGGTTGCTTGAATGCCTCTTCGTCTTCCTTGGACCAGGTGCCGCCCTTCGCCTCGATCGCGTCGCGCCTGACCGTGGCGAGCACCGAGGCCGCCTGCTGGCCGCCCATCACCGACACGCGCGCGTTCGGCCACATCCAGAGGAAGCGCGGGCTGTACGCGCGCCCGCACATCGCGTAGTTGCCCGCGCCGTACGAGCCGCCGATGATCACCGTGAACTTCGGCACCCGGGCGCAGGCCACCGCGGTCACCATCTTCGCGCCGTCCTTGGCGATGCCGGCGTTCTCGTACTTCCGGCCCACCATGAAGCCGGTGATGTTCTGCAGGAAGAGGAGCGGGATGCCGCGCTGGCTGCAGAGCTCGACGAAGTGCGCCGCCTTCAGCGCCGACTCGGAGAAGAGGATGCCGTTGTTGGCGACGATCCCGACCGGGTAGCCGTGAATGCGCGCGAACCCCGTCACCAGCGTGGTGCCGTAGTTCGCCTTGAACTCGTCGAGCTCGCTGCCGTCCACGATGCGCGCGATCACCTCGCGCGCATCGTAGGGCTTGCGCCCGTCGGTCGGGATCACGCCGCCGAGCTCCTCGGGCGAATAGAGCGGCTCGCGCGGCTCGGCGAGGTCGAGCCCGACGCGCTTCACGAGATTCAGGTGCGAGACGATGCGCCGGGCGATCGCAAGGGCGTGCGCGTCGTTCACCGCGAAGTGGTCCGCGACCCCCGAGACGCGCGCGTGCACGTCGGCCCCGCCGAGCTCCTCCGGGCTCACGATCTCGCCGGTCGCCGCCTTCACGAGCGGCGGTCCGCCGAGGAAGATCGTGCCCTGGCCCTTCACGATGACCGCTTCGTCGGACATCGCCGGGACGTAGGCGCCGCCCGCGGTGCACGAACCCATCACCACGGCGATCTGCGGGATGCGCGTCGCCGACAAGTGGGCCTGGTTGTAGAAGATCCGGCCGAAGTGATCGCGGTCCGGGAACACCTCGTCCCAGGTGGGCAGGTTCGCGCCGCCCGAATCCACGAGGTAGATGCACGGGAGGCGGTTCTGCGCCGCGATCTCCTGCGCGCGCACGTGCTTCTTCACCGTCATCGGGAAGTAGGTGCCGCCCTTCACCGTGGCGTCGTTCGCCACCACCATGCACTCGCGCCCCGACACGCGCCCGACGCCGGTGATGACCCCGCCGCACGGCGCCTCGTCGTCGTACATGCCGTAAGCGGCGAGCTGCGACAGCTCGAGAAACGGCGAGCCCGGGTCGAGCAGCGTTCGCACCCGCTCGCGCGGCAGCAGCTTGCCTCGCGCCACGTGCTTCGCGCGCGCCTCCTCGCCGCCGCCGCCCGACACCTCGGCCA
Source organism: Burkholderiales bacterium (assembly GCA_020848075.1). GTDB lineage: Bacteria > Pseudomonadota > Gammaproteobacteria > Burkholderiales > SG8-39 > JAABRB01. The sequence goes on along the minus strand of JADLAV010000011.1, from coordinate 25,979 downwards.
CGCGCGCGCGCAGGTCTGCCACGAGCTCGCCCATCGCCGCGCGGTTGGCGCGGAACTCGGCGGAGCGGGCGTTGAGGGCGGTCTTGATCGCGGGCATGGTCGGGCCGATCGGCGTCGCCGGAAGACCGCATTCTAGCCGACGGCGTTTGCACGTCCGGAAGGAGTTTGTCCGGGGCGCGGCCGAGGGCCGGATGAAGCTGCGCGCCCCGCCAGACCGCGCGCTGCGGTTCCCGGCCGGCGCGTCCGCTCGGCGCCACACACTTCTTGTTCGGCGTCGAACGGAGACTCCCGATAAAATACCCGTGCCTCGACCATAGGAGGCTGTGAATGAAGTCTAGCATCGAGTGCGAGCGGGAAGAGGACGGGAGGTGGCTTGCTGAAGTTCCTGAGCTCGCCGGAGTAATGGCCTACGGCAGCACTCCGGAGGAGGCCATGGCCAGGGCTCAGGTCCTGGCCCTTCGCGTGCTCGCCGAGCGGCTGGAGCACGGTGAAGCACGCCCGGTCGACATAAGCATTTTCGTGCCCACGGTATGAGTCAATGGCCTTCGACGAAGGCCACTCAAGTCCTGGCTGCGCTTCTGCGCATCGGATGGCGGATCAAACGCCAGTCCGGCTCTCACCGAACCTTTCACGACAAGGATGGCCGGACTTCGTTTTCGCCTTCCATGATCGCGAGGAGACCGGTCCACGCATGCTCGCGCGAATCGCCAAGCGCACAGGTCTCGCTCGGGAAGACCTTTAGCCTAGCCGCTCGTTGTTACCTCCAGCGGGCTCGGCACGCCGCGCGCGCCCTTGCGCATGACGTGCGTGTAGATCATGGTGGTCTCGACGCTCGAGTGGCCGAGCAGCTCCTGCACCGTCCGGATGTCCTGGCCGCGCTCGAGCAGATGCGTCGCGAACGAGTGACGCAGCGTGTGGCAGCTGACCGGCTTCGCGATGCCTGCCGCGCGGGCGGCCTCCTTCACTCCGCGGATCAGGTAATTCTCGTAGACGTGGTGGCGCCGGATGGCGCCGCTCGCCGGGTCGACCGAGAGCTTGTACGACGGAAAAACGAACTTCCAGCCCCGCTCGCAGGCGGCGCGCGGATACTTGCGCGCGAGCGCGTGCGGAAGCTCAACCTCGCCGCGCCCGCTCGCGAGATCGCGCTCGTGCAGCGCCTTCACCCGCACAAGGTGCCCGAGCAGCGGCTCGCGCACGGGTCCGGGCAGCATCGTCACGCGGTCCTTGGCGCCTTTCGCGTCCCGGACCAGGATTTGGCAGTACTCGAAGTCCACGTCCTTCACGCGCAGCTTCAGGCATTCCCGCAGCCTGAGGCCCGCCCCGTAGAGCAGGCCCGCCATCAGCCACTTCGCGCCTTGCAGATGCGAGAGCAGGCGCTGGACCTCCGCGCTGCTTAGCACCGCCGGCAAGCGTGCCGGGCGCTTCGCGCGCTCGATCTGGTCGAGCCAGGGCAGCGGCTGGCCGAGGACCTCCCTGTAGAGGAAGAGCAGCGCCGCGAGCGCCTGGTTCTGCGTCGCGGCGGCAATGTTACGGTCGCGGGCGAGGTGCGAGAGGAACGCCGTGACCTCGGGAGCGCCGAGCTCCCGCGGATGGCGCTTTCCGGAGAAAAGGACAAAGCGCTTGATCCAGCGGATGTAACTCTCCTCGGTCCGGTAACTGTAGTGGCGGCGGCGGATCGCGTCGCTGACCTGGTCGAGGAGGCGGGGCTGCGCGGGCGACGCTGTGACCTCTGGCATCTTTCCTCCTGGTGGCAGGCTTGCCGAGGGGCGGATGCAGGCGTAACGTCTTGACGCAGCGGAAGGATTACAGCGGCGGTTACAGGTTGCGCGGTTTGCGAGTCGACCGCGGGTGTCAACTAATAAAAAGTCAACTAGTTCGAGTTGGGCCCCAGCCAGAGACCTCCTGCCCCGCTTCGGGCGTCCTTGACGGAGATAAACATAATGTTTATGGTGTGTCGCGATGATCCGGTCGTTCGCGGATGCCGAAACCGAGCGGTTCTACACCACCGGGAAGGCGCGTCGCTTGCCACCGGAGATTCGCGATCGCGCTGCAATGCGACTCACGCAACTGAACGCTGCCACCCAGCTCGCTGATCTGAGGTCGCCACCCTCGAATCGGCTTGAAGCGTTGAGGGGTGACCGCAAAGGACAATGGAGCATCCGCATCAACGACCAGTGGAGAGTGTGTTTTCGTTTCGCGGCCGGTGACGCCTTTGACGTCGTGATCGTCGATTACCACTGATTGGAGGCATACGTGATCAAGAGCGGGCTTCCCGCCATCCATCCTGGTGTTTTCCTTCGCGAGATCCTGGAGGAAAGAGGCGTTTCACAAGCGCGTTTCGCTCGCGCCGTCGGGGTCGCGCCAATGCGCATTTCCCATGTCATAAACGGCTCACGGCCCGTTACTGCGGAGCTGGCGCTCCTGTTCTCCAGGGCACTCGGGCAGTCGCCGCAGTACTGGCTTACTCTCCAAGCGACCTACGATTTGAAGGTCGCGGAGAAGCAGATCGGTACTCGGCTAAGAGCAGTATCTGAGCTCGAGCCCGCCTAGAGCGAGCAAGGTCTTGGGCATCTCTCGGATGCTGTGGCCCAACCACGCGTTCGAGCGGACGGCCGCAAGCGCGCTTCGCTTGCTTGCGGTGCCCTCCTCGCTACGCTCGTCGGCCGCCGCTCAACGCGAGCGTTGGGCGTCACGAAGACCGTTCTGCGACAATCACTGCACTTAGCCAGCGAGGGCGCCTTATGGAACTCACCGCGGTCCTTACGCCTGCCGAAGAAGGCGGATTTGTTGCGCTCAATCCCGAGACCGGTACCACCACGCAAGGCGAGACCGTCGAAGAGGCTGTGGCCAATCTCCGCGAGGCCACGGCGCTGTATTTGTCCGAGTTCCCACTTCCAACAACCGGGCATCCGGTCGTCACAGTCTTCACCATTCCAGAGCCGGCGGGTGCCTAAGCTACCCCATGTATCGGGGGCTAAGGTTGTGCGAGCCCTCGAGCGCCCGGGCTTCGCCAAGGTTCGCCAGAGCGGTAGCCATTTGGTCATGCGGCGCGGGTCAAAGGGTTGCGTTGTGCCAATGCACCGGGAGGTGAAGGTCGGCACCCTTGCAGGCGTTTTGCGGCAAGCAGAGGTATCCGCAGAAGAGTTCGTTGCCGCACTGCGCGCGTGACGCCCAACCCTTCGTTGCACCGGACGTGCTACAGCGGGCTGCGCCCGCTTCCGCACGCGGATGAACTCAAACGTTGGGCGTCTCATGTCGTGGCCCCGCTATACTTGAGTCGTTTGCCGTTTCAAGTCGGAGTTTCAGGATGAAGCTCACCGCAGTGTTTCAGAAGGTCCGTGAGGGCTACATCGGCTTCGTCGAGGAGTTACCGGGGGCAAATACCCAGGCCCGGACTCTTAAGCAGGCTCGCGCCAACTTGGCTGAGGCCGTAGAACTTGTGCTCCAAGCGAATCGCGCTCTTGCGAAGAAATCTATCGGGAAAAGGAAGGTGATTCGTGAACCGCTGGTTCTCGCGGCGGAATGAAGCGCCGAGATCTCATCCGGCACTTTGAGTCACGCGGACGGAACCTGTCAACAAGTTTGAGACACTCGCCCAAGCGCAATTACTGCGGAACCTGTCAACAAGTTTGAGACACTCGCCCAAGCGTAATTACTGTCGATCGTCATTGCCGTTCGCTGGCTTCGGCGGATTGATCCAGACCGCCGTCGGCGGCTCGGCGGCTCGGCGGCTCGGCGGGTCGGGGTGCTCGTCGAACGAATCGCTCGGGATGCGCCGCGTGAGCCGCCGCCAGGACTTCACCGCGCCGCTCGATCACCGCCGCGGCCTCGCCGTAGTGCATCGTCGCCGGCGTGAGCAGCGCGAGCCCCGAGTGGTAATGCCGGTTGTTGTACCAGTCGAAGAACCCGACGCAGAAGGCGCGCGAGTCCTCGATGCTGCCGAACCGATCGGGGAACTCGGGCCGGTACTTCTGTCTACGTTAACCACTCAACCGGGAAGGTACGCTCCCAGGAGAGCTCGTGGCCGGCCCGGCGAAGGAAGATGCGCATGCGCCGATAGCCGTAGCGCGGATACTGCGCCGAGAGCCCCTTGAGCGCCTCGATGAGCGGCGCGTCCTTCGCCGGCATGCGCAGGACGTAGTTCAGCGTCGAGCGCGAGATTCCGATCAGCCCACAGGCGCGCCGCTTCGACAGGCCGCGTTCGCACACGAACGCGCGCCTCGCTCGCGCCGCGCCTGCGGACTCACCACTTTCGGCGGTTGATTGCCTTGAGCAGGTCGATGTCAAGATCGCGCTCGGCAAGCAACTTCTTGAGCGTGGCGTTCTCCGCCTCCAGCGCCTTTAGGCGCTTCACGTCTGCCGGCTGCAGGCCCCCAAAGTGCTTACGCCAGCCGTAGATCGTCTGCTCGCTGACCTTGTGCTTCTTGGCCGTCTCGGCCACCGAAGTCTTGTCGGCCTCGCGCAGAATCGCGACGATCTGCTCGTCGGTGAATCGGCTCTTTCTCATCGGCTCCTCGTCGTCGAAGAGCCATCTTCCCAGAAATCATTGGGCCGAAATTCCCGGGCAGGTCAGCTGCGCCGCTCGGCGCGGCAATTGCCGATCGTTTCGGAGTGCTCCATCATACGAACCCGAAATTCCTTGAACTCGTGGGCAAGGAATGGCCGAAGATGTCCGACCGGCAGCTCCCATTGCCCTTTGCGGAGCACCTGGGTCGCTCGTCTGGCGATCGGTATGTGGGCCGTCGAATCGTCGTTACCGTGCGTCCTGTCCGGGATCTCCTTTTGCTCAACGCGCGGCAGAAGATGCCGGTCGATGAGCTCAGCGAGCGCGAACTGGCAGTTGCCCGTTACATTGCCCAAGGTTCTCGTTACAGAGAGATCGCGCGGCGCCTGGGACTTTCTCCTGCAACGGTGCGCAATTACACGCAGGCCATTCACCAGCGGCTGGGTGTGCGCACGAACACCGAACTGTCACTGCAGCTCCAGACGACGGATGATCTTCGTCTGGCATTGGGCGAACATTGACGCCCCTGGACGTGCTCGGGGCATCATCCCGGGCATCTCCGGTCCGAGGCGAACGCCCCGAGTTCATCGCGTTCCGACGCTCAGCAGCAATTCGTTCGGCCCCACCCACCCGCTCGAGGTCGTGAACTCGCCGAGCCGCTGTTCCATCTCCGCCCAGGCCGCGTCGGCCGCGGGGCGATCGAGCCGTCCGAGGATCTGCTGGATCGGGCTCGCCGAGCTGCGAATGAAGTCGAGGTAGTGCTTTGCCGAAGGCAGCCGGAACGGCGCGTCCAGCGTCGTGGTCGACACGTCGCTGAAGCCTGCCGAGCGGAACAGTTCGTCGGCCAGCCCTGGCTTGCCCAAGCTCAGCAGGCCGCCGGGTCGGAACGGATCGCGCGGTGCGAGACCTGCATGCTTGAGCGCGGTCGACATCAGGATTGTGATGCACGGGTTGCGGTCGGGCCGCGAGAACACCATCGTGCATGTCCGTCCACCGGGGCGAGTCGCACGATGCATCTCGCGCAACCCCTGCAGCGGGGCGGGGAAGAACATCAGTCCGAGCCGGCAGACGGCGGCGTCGAAGCTGCCGGTCTCGACCGGCAGGCTCTCGCCGTCGGCGACACGGGTCTGGACGTGGCGGTGGCCGGCGCGCGCGGTGTTCTGCTGCGCCAGGGCCAGGATGGCAGGCGAGAAGTCGGTCGCGAGCACGTAACCTTCGGAGCCGACGCGTTCGGCGATGTCGAGCGTCTGGTCGCCCGACCCGGCGGCGACGTCGAGCACGCGCGAGCGCGGTCCGATCGCGGCCATGTCCAGCATCGCCTCGGTGGCCGCCGCCAGCCACGCGCGGATCTGCGGCGTATGGCCGTTCCAGCCGGCGGCGGATTGGTCCCACTGGTCGCGCAGCGCGGCCTTGAACGTGACCGGATCGATGGCTTGGGCGGTGGTCATGATCGCTGTCTCCTGTGCAGTCCGACTTCCGATGTGCCGGCATAGTGTGGCCGCGAGGCGTTGGCCCAGTAAGCCGGGAACATCGCATAATGGGGCCGCGAATCTGCATAGCCCCACAGCCCCTCGGGCGGAGGCCGGCGATGTTCGACTGGAACGACCTCAGGTACTTCCTCGCAGTTGCGCAACACGGCAGCACACTGGCCGCAGCGCGCGCGTTGAAGGTGAACCAGTCGACGGTGCAGCGCCGGCTCGGCGAGCTCGAGTATCGTATCGGTCAGCCACTGGTGCGGCGCCATCCGACCGGCTACCGACTGACCGAGTTCGGCAAAGTACTGCTGCCTCACGCGCAGCGCATCGGACAGGCGGTGACCGCCTTCGAGGAGCAGGTCGACGTGTCGTGGCGCGATGCGGTCGGCGTCGTCCGCGTCACCTGCCCGGAGCCGCTGATGAATCGGATCACCAACTCGCCCTTGCTGGACCGGTTCCGCGCCCGCTATCCGGGGCTCGAGGTCGAGTTCGCGATGAGCGACCGCTACGTCGACCTGTCGAAGGGCGAGGCCGACGTCGCGCTGCGTTCCGGCGACACCGACGACGGCGTGCTGATCGGACGCAAGATCGGCGACTCGCTGTGGGCGGTCTACGCCAGCGGCAAGTACGTCGAGCGGCACGGCAGGCCCGAGCGGGCCGAGGATCTCGAGCGGCACGCACTCGTGGGCTTCGACGAGTCGATGGCCGGGCACCGCGCGGCGAAGTGGCTGCGCGAGGTCGCGCCGAACGGCCGGATCGTCGCGCGTAACGACAGCGTGCTGGGATTGCTCAATTCGGTGAAGGCGAGCATCGGCGTCGCGCCACTGCCCACCGCGCTCGGCGACTCGGAGCCGGAGCTGGTGCGCCTGTTCGGGCCGATCCCGGCGCTCACGCGGATCTGGCGCGTGCTGGCGCATCCCGACGTGCGGCATACGCCGCGCGTCGCCGCGTTCTTCGACTTCATGGTCGAGGAGATCGACACGCTGCGGCCGATCATTACCGGGTGATTCCCGCAGCTCGACAACCTTTCTTAGCGTAACAGGCGATCGCTTCCGCGGCGTGCGCAGCCGGTCGCGCCGCCTCGCCGAGACGCATGCAGCCATCCCCGAGCCGCCCATCCATTGCGCTCACGCCGGGCCCCTGTGTCGATGGAGGGTCAGGCCGGCAAGCCTGCACCGGGATCAACGCCCCGCAGCGGCGCGGAAGTAGAAGTCGAGCATCGCGCCGAGCGGTGCGGGGCTGCCTTTCAGCCGGCTGCGCAGCGCAGCGCCTTCCCAGCAGTCCACGAGCACGCTGGCGAGCTGCCTGGGATCGGAATCGCCCGGCAGATCGCCTTTCTTGCGCGCCTCCTCCAGGGTTCCGGCGATGCGGCGCGCGATCTCGGAGAAGCACTGCTCGACCTTGCGCCGGAACACTTCGCTCACGCCCGAGAGCTCCTGCCCGAGGCCGCCGAGCAGGCAGCCGAGGTAGCCCTCGCGGCGATAGCTCTGGCGCGTCTGCTCGAAGAACCTGCGCACGCGGGCGAGCGGCGGCCGGGTCTCGTCGCCGAGGCAGGCGTCGAGGCCCGCGTGCACGTGCTTCATGTACTCGTCGATCACCTGCAGCGCGAAGTCTTCCTTGTCCCGGAAGTGGTGGTAGAAGGAGCCCTTCGGCGTGCCGGTCTGCTCGAGCAGGGCCTGCAGCCCGAGGTTGTGATAGCTATGCTTGAGCAGCATGGCGATCCCCGCGTCGAGCAAGCCCTGCTTGGTCGCATGCGTCTGCTCCACTTAACCCTTTACCTTGCGGATCATGTGGTCGATCACGTGGCTGTGCTCGTTCTGCGGGCTGAACATCACGATCTCCGCGTCGGCGTCGACCCTGACGTTGTGCCCGGGCGGCCAGTAGAACAGGTCGTTCGCGTTCACCGTCTCCTCCACGCCGAGCGCGTCGGTCGTCGTGAGCTGACCGCGCAGCACGAAGCCCCAGTGCGGGCATTGGCACATGTCCCCGTCCAACCCCTTGAAGAGCGGGCTCGTGTCCACGCCCGCTGCGAGCGTGAAGTACTCGCTGCTGATCCGGCTGAAGCCGCTCGCGTCGCCGAAATTCCGGCGCTGACGTATCACCGCGCCCGGAATCTCCATCCGGATGTCTACGTGCTCCTTGGCCACTCGCATCGTTGCTCCTCCTCCGTTGGAAGTTCGCGTCACTAGACCGGTCGGTCCAGAGCCAGAATAGACCAATCGGTCTAGGATTGTCAACGGGAGGGCGCGTCCTCGGAGCGTCGCGGGTCGGCCGCACCGGCCTGACCTCCATCGAGCCCACTGCCGCCGGCGGGATTCGCGCGACGGTCTGCGGCGCCTCGTCCAGGTCCTTCGCCTCGAACTTGCAGAAGCCCGCCAGGCACTCCTTGGTCTCGGCGAAGGGACCGTCGGTGACGGTCGCCTTGCCGATACGCACGCACACGGTGGCGGGGGTCGTGACCGGTTGCAGCGCCTCGGAGGCCATGCAGTGGCCGCTATCGCGGATGGACTTGTCGAAGGCGAGGCAGTGGAGGTCGCCGACCCGACTGATCTACTGCTACTCGCCGTCCACCAGCAGCATGTATTTCATTGGGGAGCTTTCACGCCTGCGATGACCATCCAGTGCACGCCGAATTTGTCGGTCGCCATGCCGAAGGCCCGAGCGAAGAAGGTCTCCGAGAGCGGCGCGGTGACCTTACCTCCCGCCGCCAAGGCGTCGAAGCGCTTTTTCGCGTCGGACTCGTCCTTCGCTTCGCACGACAGGGCAAAGCCGGCGAAGTTGGGCTTGCCGCTGCAGAAACCGTCCGAGGCCAAGAGCATGCTGCCGCCGAGCTGGAAGCTCGCGTGCATGACTTTGTCCCCCGGCGGCGTGCTGCCGTCTGGGCACTTGGCGGTGCCGCCGGGGGCGTCGCCGTAGCGCAGCAGCATCTGCGTCTGCGCGCCGAGCGCCTTGGCATAGAACTGTAGGGCTTCCTCGGTCCTGCCTTCGAAAAACAGATACGGTTGGGTGGCCATGGCTAGCTCCTTGTGCGCCAGCTAAACCGGCGAGGTGTTGTGAATGAAAGTTTCATACGGTGAAGGCGTAGCGACCCACACCGGCCCCGAGTCACGCGGAGTTGCTCGCAAGGGCAGCGCTGAAGCGTTGACAGGGGTACGTGCGGGCCAGGTATTGAGCCGCGAAAGAACCTTCCTCTGGGGTGCCGACGCTGTAAGGAGAAGCGGAAAGCCACACGCAGCGCGTCGATATCGCGAGACGTGCTGCGACCCCGCGCGGTCAGAGACCCTGCGCACGTACGGAGGCACCCCGCGCGGGAGCCGGGAGATCCCTTGTTTCGCCTAGAGCAGCGGGCCGTGTCGGGAAGTCGATCGACGTACGCCGATGATGTACGGACAAGGGAAGTCGGACAGGTCCGCAGTACCTGCGAAGTCGCCGAACAAGGCCGGGCCACCGGCGGCGGAGGCGATGGAGGGAAGGGGCCTGGCCAAAGGCAACCTGCCCGAGCAAAACGCGCTCCGGACCCTGAGCCGGGACAGCGTGCGCAGTGCGCTCGAGCGGGTACGTCACCCTCGCATCGAGCTCCGGGTACATCACCACGCTTTCCTGGGCGGTGGGCTCGTTGCGAACGCCGACGAAGACTCCTTCGCGGCGGCTGATCGGGAGTGTTAGGCGCCACGAACAGGCGGGAGGCTAAGTCCGGATCACGGCAGGTGTAGACAACGACGAGTAGATTGCCCAAACTGCTCAAACCGACGGCGACAAAGCGCAATCCGTTGAGCCGCAACAGCGCCACGTTCACCAGCACCCGGATCTCGCCCAGGGGGTGCTCCGCCGGAACGGGATCCTTCAGCCTCGTCATCGTGAGCAGCGGTTCCTGCATTTCGCCGCTTCCGCGCATCTCTCGCTCTCCCTCGTAAACGCCTCCCCTATGGCCCCTTGGCCAGGGGAGCGTTCGGGGAGTTCTTCAACATTTTTCTATACGGCGTGGTCGCCTATGGCATTGGCGTGGCGGTACTTGTCTACCTGATCGGCTTCAGCGGCGACGTGCTGGTGCCCGCGTCGGTCGATCGGGGCACCGCTTCGTCCCTCGCCGAAGCGCTCGGCATCGACGTGTTGTTGCTGGGCCTGTTCGCCGTGCAGCACAGCGTGATGGCGCGCCGCAGCTTCAAGCGCTGGTGGACGCGCATCGTGCCGCGGCCGGTGGAGCGAAGCACCTACGTCCTCGCGGTGAGCCTTGTACTGGCGCTGCTCTTCTGGGAATGGCGGCCGATTGCGGCACCGATCGTCTGGCGAATCGAGAATGCCGCCGCCACACAGCTCCTGTGGGCGATCTTCTGGCTTGGCTGGGCGTTGGTGCTGGTCAGCACGTTCCTCATCAACCATTTCGAACTCTTCGGGCTGCATCAGGTCTTCGCCCGATTGACCGGCCGCGAGATGCCAGCACCGCAGTTCAAGACGCCGCTCCTCTATCGCTACGTGCGCCATCCTCTCTATCTCGGCATTCTGCTCAGTCTCTGGGCGGTGCCGATGATGACGGCGGGGCATCTGCTCTTTTCGGCGGGGTTGAGCGCCTACATCCTGGCCGGCATCTGGTTCGAAGAGCGCGATCTCGTCGCGCAATTCGGCGAACGCTATCGCCGCTATGCCACGGCAGTCGGCATGCTGCTCCCGCGCCGACGCGGGTCGCGAAGTGCGACCGAGCTGCAGTAGCCGAGCCGCCGAAGAAGCCCTCGCGGCTGAGCGAGGGCCCTTGCTTCGTGCGCGTTCGGGCTGCGTCTCCGAATTTCGGATGTACCGGATAACCGGTGGGAAACTCACATATTCAGCTTGGCGTGTATTGGAACGAACGAACCGCCGCGACACCGAGCTCTTGGCGTAGCCGACGGTCCCGGCCATGCGCGGCAGGATCTCGGCGTACTTACCCGTCGACACACCCCGAACCAGGATCTCGCGGACGCGGCTGCTCAGTCGCGGCTCGGCCTGCAGCCGCTCGTAGACCCGAATCGCCACTTCCCGGGCACGAGCGGCTCGGCTGCGAAGAACGCGGCCGCTTCAGGGCAAGCTTGCGCTCACACAGGACGATGCGCCCGGGCTGGCTGCCATGCCGGCAGATTTCGCCCATCCGCCGACCCGGATGCTTGGCCCCGGCGACCGCCTGCGCCGAGAGCACCAACGGTTGCTCGTCAAACCCGAGCCGCCCCGTTCATCAGCTCGTCGATGCCCGCTCTCGCGTTCTCGACGAGTTCCAGTATCGGCAGCAGCACCTGGCTCCGGTGGGCGAAGGCAGCGCGCGCTGCGCCGGCGACGTCCATTTGCCCGACGACGGCCAGTCGCGGTTTCCTACCAGCGGTGTTTCCCATACGATCCTTCATGGCGGTTTTCCATTCCTTGAGTTTCATAGGTTGGCAAACCGGATTCTCTCGGATTCACCAGGAAAACCGCCGCCCACAACCTTCAACTACCGCTGGGACACCTCCCGAAGAACCTGGGCAGGTCAGTTACAGGGCAATGTCCAAAACGTCAGTGCCGACATCGACTCGGGCACACGAAGAGAATAGCGGGTCAGCTCCCACATTCCAACATTTCGGGTGACACTGCGCCGCTGGCCAGACCCCTGAGCCTCCCAACCCCGTATACCATCATGTCAGGTGTTCACGAAGAAACACCGGTCTTGTCGGAGCAGCTTGGCCGCGATCGGGGGGGCGAATCGTGTGTGCAGCACCGCGGGCAAGCCCGCGCCTCTGGGTCTTTGTTGGAATGTGAGAACTGACCCCGTGCTGCATATCGACCCCTATCCCGATTGCGGCCGGCAGCCAGACATCAGGCGCGCCGTCTTCCCACGTGCCGTGTGGCGATGAGCAGGCCTGCCGCAAGCAGCAACATCAGCAAGGTGCCTGGCTCGGGGACGCGGGCAACGTAGATGCCGGCCCAGCCTTCTTCCTCGCTGGCGAAGCTGGCGTTGATCGCCAGCCAGCCATCACGGTAACCGTCGCGCTCGATGCCGGCCGATACGATCGGCAGCCCCGCGGCCATCGGGTCGAGCACGCTGCCGTCCATGCCGCTCTCGGCAATCGTGAACAGCTGGTTGCCGTACGACAGGTACAGGCCGGACGCGCCTCCTGAATCCAGCAGAGCCTGAAAGGCGGCGTTCCAGCCGTCCGAGGCGATGAACGAAGCCGAGCGCCAGCGGGCCGGCTCGCCATCCTCCTCGCCTTCCTCGCCCGGGACGCGGCCGGAGAAGTGCCAGAAGACGAAGTCGAGGAAATCCGGGCCCGTTTCGGCGAGCAGGCGAGTCTCGAGGCTGTCGACGTCGGTGACGAAAAACCCCTGGTGCAGCGGCACGTCGAAACTGTAAAGGCCATCGCCTGCGGTGCCGCTGCCAGCGGTCGAGCCGTTATCCTGCTGGTTGCAGAAGGTCTTGAAGTTCTTGTTCTCGATGCTGTCGCAGCTCACCGTGATCGCGCGCGTCTCGTCGCCCCAGGCGCCCCAGTACGCCACCTGCTTGCTGTTGAACGACAGCCCCTCGCCCAGGCGGGTAATGAATTCGCCGACCTTGCCGACCACGGCCTGGCCGATGGCGACGATCGTCTTCAGCAGGCTCGGCGTATCGGGATTCTTGGTCTTGTCGATCTCGGCCATGTAGATGCCGCCTGCGGTCGGCGCATCCTCGTTGTCGACGCCGAGGAAGACCATGCGGTTGCCCGCCGCGCTCGGTGGTGCCGTCGCACCGAAGTTGGTCCCGGCGTGGCCCGGGATCTCGGTCTTGCTGTCGGCGATCAACTGGACCGGAGCCTTGCCGCCGTCGGCGACCACGTCGCGGAAGTACACGCCGGTGCGGTGATCGCCGCCGACCTCCGGGTCTCCCCAGTTGCCCTTGAACACGATCGTGTTTCCCTGGATCGGCGACGGCGCGCCGGGGAATTGGTCGAACTTCGTTCCCGGCGCCGTGTTGGGGACCTGGAAGTAGCTCAGGTCAGGGTTGGCCGGGAAGACCGTGTTGGTGACGTTGCCCAGCCCGCTCATCCCGGTGATCAGCGTCCCGCCCGGATTCGTGTAGATGCCTGCGGTCCCGCCCCGGGTCATGACCGCCTCCGGGGGGTCCACCGTGTTGTCCCATCCTTCCTGGTATTCCAGTACCGGCCGTGACTGGCCGCGCGTGGCGATCATCGTCGAGGCCGCGTCGATGCGCGGGATCGACGGGAACTCGTTGAATGGCGCGTTCAGGTTGTTCGGCGCCGGCACCTGCGAGCCTCTCGTCGCAATCGCCTCGATCGGGTTGCCGCCTGTCCCCATGTCGCGCGTGAAAACGCCCGTCGCTGGCTGCCCGCTTTGCTGGCCTCCCTTCGAGCGCGCGCGGAACACCACCAGGCCGTTGCTGTTGACCGACGGCTGGTTGTAGCTGTTGAAGTTCTTGTCCGTCCCGGGGATGAGGTCGCTGTTGTTGACCACCGTCTGCCATTGGCCGATCGGCGTCGCCTGCAGCGGCGCCGAGAACGCCAGGGCGACGAGCAGACCCATACGAACCAGTCCGTTCCTCCCGATGGCGGGCGGCTGCCCGCTCATCGTCTTTCCTCTTCGTTGCTGACCCTTCATGACTTCCAAATTCCTCATTGGTTGGCAAGGCGAGCGAGGCGGAGTCGGGGAAGGGTGCGAGCCCCATGTCGCCGGCGTGCAACTCCGCTGGTTCGCCTCTTGCTTTCGCGATTCGATTTCGATTCCCCTTCCAACGATCAGGCAACCGTCGTGCCAGTTGCTCGAATACGAGAGCTATCAAATAGTTACGGGATCTCGCCGGCTAGCGCGTTTTGCACTGTAATTTTTACCGGCAGTGGCGGTGCGGTGCAGGCCCGGACTGCGCCGAACGCGGATACGGATGCGGAGGGCCTGTGTTGACGATGGCCGGCATCGAACAGGCCGCGTGCTGCGCTGCGCGCCGCCCGGCCTGGCGAGCCGCAGCGGCACCTGCCCGGCCGGCGATGGGCCTCACCGAGGGCGGAGCGCAAAATAGCGCAGAGGCGCCACGAACAGGCACGAGGTTATCCGATGAAGCCAGCTGATTTACGAGCGATGCAGGCCCCGCTGAAGGACCGCTACAAGAAGACGCCTGAGGCGGCGCTGATAACGCTTCGTGCACAAGGCCGTGCCGGAGAGGGCGTCAGCTGCAAGATCGAAACGGGGAAAGGCCTGGTCGACGCAGGCCTGCACCCAGCAACTGGCGGCACGGGTCAGCAAGCCTGCTCTGGAGACATGCTCCTCGAAGCGTTGGTGGCGTGTGCGGGGGTAACTCTCAATGCAGTGGCCACGTCGCTGGGCATCGTATTGCGCGAGGCCGTGTTGGAAGCGGAGGGAGCAATCGATTTTCGTGGCACGCTCGGGGTGTCCAAGGAGGTGCCCGTCGGATTCCAGAACATCCGCCTGCAATTCCTCCTGGATACCGATGCCTCGGAGGAACAGCTCGCTACGTTATTGCGCCTCACGGAGCGTTACTGCGTGGTTTACCAAACGCTGAAGAATCCCCCGCCCATGTCGGTTACCAGGAACGCGGCATCTCGAGAGAGGTGACGCACAGTAAGCGCATCCCGGGCGACATCCGCAAAAACTGCGCGTGCGCCTGATGCGGGACGTCAGGGCGCACGATATGGCCCCCTTTCTGCCGATAGTCACGCCGCCAGAAAGGGCTGTCCACCCGGGATCGCGTTCTCAGCGTCCCTCGTACAGATCGCGGCCGGCGGCGAGGGCGCGAATCTTGCCGTCCGCGACGCTGCGCGGCAGCATCCAGAACCCGCAGTCGGGATGAATGTACTGCACGCGCCCCTTGCCGAGCAGTTTGTCGGCGCGCTCGATCGCGCGCGCAATCTGGTCGGGCTTCTCGATCTCGGTGCGCTTGACATCGACCACGCCGAGCCCGAAGCCGAGGCCGCGGCGTAGCCCCTTGAAGACCGCGAGCTCTTCGGGGGGGCGGTGCGAGGTCTCCATCACGATGTGGTCCGCCTCGAGTGAATTCAGGTAGGCGATCAGCTTCCCCCAGGTCCCCTGCTGCACCGACTGCCCGCCATAATTGCCGAAGCAAAGGTGTACTGCCGCCTTTGCCTTCTTCGGCACGGCCTTCAGCACCTTGTTGATCGCCGCCGCGGCCCACTTCCATTCCTCGGGATGGCCGGGGAGGTTCGCTTCATCGAGCTGGATCACGTCCGCGTCCAGGTGCTTCACCTGCTCCGCGAGCACGTCGGCGATCGCGTGCGCGAGCTTCGACGGACTCTTGTAGAACCGGTCGTGCAGCGTCTTCGCCAGCATGTGCGGACCGGTGAGCGTGAACTTGAGCGGCCGCGTGGCGAGCCCCTGGGCGCGCATGCACGGCAGCTTGAGGTTGAGCGTTCCCGCCCCGATCGCCCCCACCACGACCCCCGGCGGCCTGGTCCGGAAGCGCATTCCCGCCTCGCGCGAGTAGTCGAGCCATTCGGAGAAGCCGATCTCGGAGCGCACGCCCGCCAGCGGACGCACGAAGTACTCGATCATGCCGTTGGTATCGGGGTGATTGAAGTCGAACCGATACAGCTCACCGTCGGCCACCAGATCGATCCCCGAGCGCTCCTGTGTGGCGATGACGACGCGAGTCGCGTCGACGAGCGCCTGCTCCGAGGGAGACCGAGCCAGCCAGTCCGGGACGGGGTAGGACCCGACCACCGTGGTCAATATGTGCGCCATGGCGGACGATTATAATTCGTCGAAGCGTGAATATCCTGCCGAAAAGCTCTGCGGACACCGACGAATTCGTGGAATTCATGGCTCGCCCGATGGCGGAGTTCGACCGCGATCTCGCTGGCGTAGACGAAATTCCGGTGCTCGGTCTCGCAGGCGTGAGGGGCCGACGCTCGCCTGCGCACACCGTTCGCATTTAGTACCATGCATCAGCGGGGTCCGGCAGAGTTCATCCAAGGCAAGTGGGGGCGTCAGGATCATGATGGCTTCTCGCCCGAACGCGAGAGCGGCGGAGAGGGTTTCGCCGCAGCGCGAGGACGATGCGCGGCGCAGCGAACCGAGCAGCCCGGCCGTCTCGTTGCGTGGGGTGCGCGTCGTGTATCGCAGGGGCGCCAAGCAGGGAGGGTTGGTGGCGCTCGACGACACCAATCTCCAGATCGGACGCTATGAATTCGTAAGCCTGCTCGGACCGTCCGGATGCGGCAAGACGACGCTATTGAAGGTGATCGGCGGATTGATCGGGCCGACCGAGGGGACGGTGGAGATCTTCGGCGGATCGCCGGAGGAGGCGCTGCGCAACCGGATGTTCGGATTCGTGTTCCAGGAACCGAATCTGTTGCCGTGGCGGAACGCGATGAGCAACGCGGAGCTCCTCGCCGAGGTGATCGACCGGAAGTCGGTCGATCGCGCCCGGATCGCGGCGCTGCTCAAGGCGGTGGGGCTGGAGGCTTTCGGCGAGAGCTTTCCCCGGCAGTTGTCCGGGGGCATGCGGCAGCGCGTCGGCATCGTGCGGGCGTTGGCGTTCGACCCGAAGATCCTGCTCATGGATGAACCGTTCGCGGCGGTGGACGCGCTCACCCGCGACACGCTGGCGGAGGTCCTTCTCGAGGTGTGGGGCGGGATCCGGCCGGTCATCTTCGTCACGCATTCGATCGAGGAGGCCGTCTTCCTGTCCGACCGGGTCGTGGTGATGACCACCCGGCCCGGCCGGGTGCTGGAGGAAATTCCGATCGATCTGCCGCGCCCGCGGACCCGGGACACGAGAGACACCGCCGAATTCACCGAGATTCGCCGGCGGGTTCGGCAGGCAGTGGATCGCGCGCAGGGAAACCGGGGGTCTTGAGCGATGGGCGAGCTGCGTTCCGGGGACACTTCGGGGACCGCCTCGGTGCGCGGCGAATCCGCGGCGGCGTTCACTCCCGCACATGCCGACGCGAAGATGCGATGGCTGCGACGGGTGTGGAACGCATTCCTGCCGATTCTCGCCTTCGCCGTTCTCATTGCGCTATGGCAGTTGTGGGTGGTGTGGGCGGGCGTCCCCGCGTTCCTGCTGCCTGCGCCGACCGTCATCGTGCGCGCCCTGATCGACGGGTGGCCCGATCCACTCGCGTACGACACGTGGGTCACCCTCCAGGAGACCCTCGGGGGGTTTGCGCTCGGCTGCGTGCTGGGGTTCCTGCTCGCGATCGGGATCACCTACTCGCGCTTCCTCGAGCGCGTGCTGTACCCGCCCATCGTTGCCTCCCAGGCGGTGCCGAAGCTCGCGATCGCGCCGTTGTTCGTGATCTGGCTCGGCTTTGGTATCCTGCCGAAGATCATCATCACGATGACCCTCGTTTTCTTTCCCATCGTGGTCACCACGGCGCAGGGACTGATGAGCGTCGATGCGAACCTCATCGAGCTGCTGCGCTCGGTGAATGCCAGACCGTGGCAGGTGTTCTGGAAGGTTCGGCTTCCCCATGCGTTGCCGGCGATCATTTCCGGCATGAAGATCGGCATCACGCTCGCCGTCATCGGCGCGGTCGTCGGTGAATGGGTCGGCGCCGGCGCCGGCCTGGGCTATCGCGTGCTCTTCGCGCAAAGCCAGCTGCAGACGCCTGTCACGTATGCGGCTATCCTGATCCTGATCACTCTCGGTGTCGGATTGTTTGCGTTGCTCGATGCGGCCGGTCGACTCGCGGCACCGTGGAGCGATGCGGCCGACAGAATAAATGTGACCATGTGAACGAACTGAGGAGAACCCCAGCATGCGAGTTGCCAACAGAGCCGCACACCGTCTGATCGGGTTGTCGACCATCGGCTTCATTGCGCTCGGCGCCTATGCCTCGAGCAGCGCTGGCGCGCCTCCCGACGTCACTCGCGCCGCCGGACAGCAGCCCACGATCGTGGCCGCCACGACCGCGGGCGCAGAAGCGGGCAAGTGCACCAATCCAACCAAGCTCACGTTCCGGCTGAACTGGGTCAACGACTATGAGCAGGTTCCCTACTATGCCGCGCTGGAAAACGGCTACTACCGTGCGCAGTGCCTCGACGTGACGATCCAACCCGGGAGGGGCTCGACCGACACCGTCACGATCGTGGGCGCCGGGACGGCCCAGATCGGCATCGCCGACACGACTTCGGTGATGACCGGCCAGGCGAAGGGCGTGCCGGTCACCGGTGTGGGGGTCGCGTGGCAGAAGAACACCGCGGCAGTGTTCTTCGGCCCGAAGACGCTGGCCACCGTGCACAACCCGCCACAACTGGACGACCTCTACGGAAAAACCTACGGTGCCGTCACCTTCGCCTCGCCCTACATCTTCTGGCGAGCCTTCGCGAAGCAACAGAATCTGGACCTCTCGAAGATCAAGCAAGTCAGCCTGACCCCGCCCGGCTACGCGGAGTTGTCGCAAGGGGCGGTCGACTTCATCATCACCTTCGGCGAGATGCAGGCCCTGCTGGAAGCGAAAGGCGTGCAGACGAGGCTGCTCAAGTTCGCGGACTTCGGAATGCAGGGCTATGGCCTGGCGATCCTGGCGAACAACGCGTGGCTGAAGGATCACAAGGACGCAATGAAGGGATTCCTCATCGCCACCGCGCGCGGCATGGACTGGTCGATCAAGCACCCCGAGGAGGGAGTCAAGATCGAAGCGAAGGTCGAACCGACGCTGGTCAGCACCCCGGAAGTCCTGGCGGCCAACATCAAGGTCTTCAAGATCGCGGCTGCGGGGTGGGGCAACGACTACTTCGGATTCGATACGGCCGGCCTCAAGGCAAGCGAGAAGATCCTCTACGACGGCGGCGTGTTGACGGGTACGGAGTTCGACGTGATCAAGCACTGGACGACGGAGTACGTTCCCCCGCCTTCCGCCTACCGCAGCAACTGACCCTCGGGGCGGAAACGTTCGTCGCCGATCCGACGCCGTGGGTTCGCCCACGGCGGATCGCGCGGCCATGACGTTCCGCCTGCATCGGCAGCCTCGCCCGCCTCGGCTTTGCACGCAACACGTTTCCCGAGCGGAGCGCCGTGAAGGAGATGAATCACGGATGAGCGATTCACCCAAGAGCAAAGGAAGCGAAAGACGGATCGGCATCGTCATGCACGGCGTCACCGGGCGGATGGGCACCAACCAGCATCTCGTGCGCTCGATCCTCGAGATCCGCAAGCAGGGCGGCGTGGCGCTGAAGGACGGCACGCGGCTCATGCCCGATCCGCTGCTCGTCGGCCGCAACGCCGCGAAGCTCGAAGAGCTCGCGCGCAAGCACGGCATCGCGCGCTGGACCACCGACCTCGACGCCGCGCTCGAGAGCCGTGAGGACGAGATCTTCTTCGACGCCGCCTCGACGCAACTGCGCCCGCAACTCCTCAAGCGCGCGATCCGTGCCGGCAAGCACATCTACTGCGAGAAGCCGGTCGCCACCACGCTCGCCGAGGCGAAGGACCTGTACGCGGCGGCGAAGAAGGCACGCGTCAAGCATGGCGTGGTGCAGGACAAGCTCTGGCTGCCGGGGCTGCTCAAGCTGAAGAAGCTGCGCGCGGAGGGATTCTTCGGCCGGCTGCTGTCGGTGCGCGGCGAGTTCGGCTACTGGGTGTTCGAGGGCGACCGCGTCCCTGCGCAGCGCCCGTCGTGGAACTATCGCAGGAGCGACGGCGGCGGGATCATCCTCGACATGCTGTGTCATTGGCGCTACGTGCTCGACAACCTCTTCGGCGAGGTGCAGGCGGTGAGCTGCCTCGGCGCGACGCACATCCCGTACCGCTGGAACGAGGTCGGCAAGAAGTACAGGGCGACCGCCGACGATGCCGCCTACGCGACCTTCAGGCTCGCCGGCGGCGTCATCGCCCACTTCAACTCCTCCTGGGCGGTGCGCGTGCGGCGCGACGACCTGCTCACGCTGCAGGTGGACGGCACCGAAGGGAGCGCGGTCACCGGCCTGCGGCGCTGCTTCACGCAGTCCTACGCCGAGACGCCGAAGCCGGTGTGGAATCCCGACATCCCGCAGCCGATCGACTTCTTCGCCGGCTGGAAGGAAGTGCCCGACGAAGATTACGGCAACGCATTCAAGGTCGAATGGGAGCTCTTCCTCAGGCACGTCGCCGGCGAGGGTTCCTTCCGCTGGAACCTGCTGGAAGGCGCGAAGGGCGTGCAGCTCGCGGAGCTCGGCCTGAAGAGCTGGCGGCTCAAGAAATGGCTCGACGTGCCCAAGCTGAAGCACTGATTCCGGAGGCCACCGCATGCAGCGCGACACCATCTTGAGCATCGACCTGCCTGTGGCGAGCGGCCGCTTGGAGCCGTACGCGGTGCGCGAGCCCAAGCGCTTCGCGAAGCCGCGCCGGGACTTTACGCGTCGGGCTTTTGCCGCAGTGCACGTGGTCGCCGATCCGTTGTCGGCGAAGGAGCCCTGGCTCGAGGCGGCGGTCGATTGGGACGCGACGCTCGCCTTCCGGCGGCATCTCTGGTCCTGGGGACTCGGCGTCGCCGAGGCGATGGACACCGCGCAGCGCGGCATGGGGCTCGACTGGGCAAGCTCGCTCGAGCTCATCCGGCGCACGCTCGCCGACGGCGCGGGCGAGGTCGCCTCGGGCGCGGGCACCGACCACCTGCCGCCGGGCACTCATTCGATCGAGGCGATCATCGCCGCGTACGAGGAGCAGTGCGGCGCGATCGAGCGGCTCGGCGGAAGGATCGTCCTCATGGCGAGCCGTGCCCTCGCGGCGAGCGCGCGCTCGGCCGACGACTACGCGCGCGTCTACGATCGGATTCTTTCCCAGGTGCGGGAGCCGGTGATCATTCACTGGCTGGGCGAGATGTTCGATCCCGCGCTCGAGGGCTACTGGGGCGCGAAGGACTACGACGCCGCGATGGAGACCTGCCTCGCGGTGCTGGGCAGGAATGCCGCCAAGGTCGACGGCATCAAGATTTCGCTCCTCGACAAGGACAAGGAAATTCGCATGCGGCGCCGCCTGCCCGCGGGGGTGCGCATGTACACGGGCGACGACTTCAACTTCGCGGAACTCATCGAGGGCGACGCGCAAGGACATTCGGACGCGTTGCTCGGCATCTTCGACGTGATCGCGCCCGCGGCCTCGCATGCGCTCTCCGCGCTGGCGGAAGGCGACGGCGCCGAGTATCGCGCGGTGCTCGCGCCCACCGTGCCGCTCTCGCGGCACCTCTTCCGCGCGCCGACGCGCTTCTACAAGACGGGCGTCGTCTTCATGGCCTGGCTGAACGGACACCAGGATCACTTCGTCCTGGTCGGCGGCCAGCAGTCGGCGCGCAACATCCTGCACCTTTCCGAGCTCTTCCGTCTCGCGGACACGGCCGGCCTGCTCGCCGATCCCGGGCTCGCCTGCGTGCGCATGAAGCACCTGCTCGCCATCCACGGATGCGGCTGAGTCGGACTGGCTCGTACCGACGCGCGACCGGTTGAACGATCGCGGAGCGGGATTCCTCTTCGGGACCGCCGTCATGTGCGCGTCGGCCGTCGCGACGGCGACGCTACGATCGCGGGCGAGGCGCGGTGGACCGCCGTAACCTCGGGAGCGCCGAGCTCCCGCGGACGGCGCTTTCCGGAGGAAGCGACAAAGCCGTTGATCCAGTCGACGCAACTCTCCTCGGTTCGGTAACGGCAGTCGCGGCGGCAGGTTTGCAGCATTGCCAGCTCTGACGGCTTGACAACATGTGCTGCAGGTACCCCACCGATAGCGAGTGCCCCGTGACCGCCTGGTAGGAACATCGGAACCCCGCATACGATTCAGCGACCGATGCTGTGCACGCGCCCGAAGGAGTAGCATTTCCATCTCGCTCCGGCCCATGGCTCGACCGGCGCCAAGGTTATTTCAGCAGAGCGCACAACCCCAACGAGGAGAGAACCATGGCAAACAAGATGACCGACCAGTATCTGGACAACAACAAGCAGTACGCGAGCGGCCAGGCGGTGCACAAGCCCAACCACCCCGGAAAGCAGCCGATCAACCCGGCTAAGCACGTGGCGGTCGTCGCCTGCATGGACGCGCGGATCGACGTAGAGGACCTGCTCGGCTTGCAGACCGGCGACGCGCACATCATCCGAAATGCCGGGGGTGTGGTGACTGACGATGCGATCCGCTGCCTCATCATCTCGCATCACCTGCTCAACACCAACGAGATCATCCTGATCCATCACACGCGCTGCGGCATGCTCGCCTTCACCGACGACTTGCTCAAGGCCGGTCTGGAGGGCGACCCGGCGGCCGAGAAGCTGCTCGGACAGGCGACATCGCGTTCGTTTACGAGCTGCAAGAAATGCGCGGCGACGCCGTCCCAGTTTCATGCTTTCCGCGGCCCGCTTGAGCCGCTCGACGCGCCGCGCAGCGCGAAGCAGACGGAACGCCTTGAGTGGGACGTGCGGCGCGGGATGTCGTCGATCCTGAACCACCCCTGGATCCCGACCAGCGGGCCGGACGCGGTCACGGTTCGGGGCTTCATCTACGACGTGGACACCGGGAAACTGGAGGAAGTGAGCTATCCAGGACCCATGGGATCGATCGGTTAACGCGCCGAGCCCGTGTGCCGCCGAACCAGCCCATGCACCGGACCAGCTACGACGGGCTCCGCCCGCCTGCGCGGGCCGGTGACGGGCGACGTTAGAGGTCTCAAGCCGATCTTGAGGAGGATCGATTGATGGGGTTTGATCCGGGTACCTCTCCTCTCGTATCCACCGGGTGGCTAGCCGCGCACTTGACCGATCCGGATATCCGAGTCGTCGACGTCCGCTGGCGTTCGCGGTATGAGAATGGGCGCGGAATCAGCTTCGACGACTACGAAGGCTACGTCGCTGGCCACATCCCCGGCGCGGTGTTCGCGGGAATGATCGCCGACCTATCCGATCCTCACCACCCCGTCCCTGACATGCTGGTCGGCCCCGAGCAGTTCGCTCGGGTCATGGGTCGCCTGGGAATCGGCGATGAAACGCTGGTCGTCGCTTACGACAACATGGGGTTTCCCCTTGGCTCCGCACGTCTGTGGTGGGCGTTGTCGTATTACGGCCATGACCGCGTTCGCGTCCTCGACGGGGGTTTGCGCACGTGGCAGGCGGAGGGAAGAGCGCTCACTACCGAGGTTACGACGCCGAAGGCAGACACGTTTACCCCTCGCGTTTGCCCGGAGTGGAAAGCTTCGAAGGAGGAAGTGCTCGCAGCCCTGGAGCGGCCGGACACGGCTATCGTCGACTGCTTGACTCCCGAGCTCTATCGAGGCGGCGGCGAGCGCCATTTGTGGGGGCAACGCGCCGGGCACATTCCCGGCGCGGTCAACGTTCCCTACATGGCGAACATCGATCCGGCTCTGGCCACCGCAACGGCAGCCGAGCGCGAGCGCATGCTCGGCAGCGGCCGCTCCTTCAATTTCGCCTCACGCGAAACCCTGGCGGATCTCTATCGCAACGCCGGCGTGACACCGGACCGCGAGGCCATCACATATTGCGGTCGCGGGTACGCGGGGGCCTGCGGACTGCTCGCGTTGAGGGTACTCGGCTACAAACGTGTCCGCCTGTACGATGGATGCTGGGCGGAGTGGAGCGCCGATCCGAACTTGCCCGTCGAGGTCAGCGCCTGGTAGCGCTATGCGAGCCTTTCCGCTAGTTCGCGGGCGACCTCTAACCAGCGGTTCGACCCGAACCGTTCCGGCGGGCTTCGCGCGTCTACACGTGCGGCTCAACCGCGACGTTGGGCAGCTAGAGAGGTCACTATGAAGCACGAACAAGCCAACGGCCTCGCCAAATTGCTCATCTTATTCCTGGAGACGGGTAACGCACCTCCGGGTCTTTTCACCCCAGATGTTTTCTGCGATTTCACGCTGCCAAAATGGCGCTTGCAAGCGCGCGGCGTGGCGGACGTGATTGCGCTCCGTAAGGCAGGACACCCCGGCCCAAGCACAGTTCCAAAATGGCGTTGCGACGCAACGGAAACAGGTTTCGTCCTTGAGTTTGAGGAACGTTGGGAGCAGGATTCGAAGGATTGGTACGCTCGGGAAATGGTGCGGGCAGATGCGCCGAGTGGAAGCATCTCGGAATTTTCTGTTTATTGCACCGGCGACTGGGATGCAGATCAGCGCGCTAAACATGCTGCCGCAGTTCAGCTCCTTCGCTCGTAGTCATGCGTTGTGCGCTGCCTAACAATTCATTCAAGCCGACACCGCTTCGCGGGGCAGCTTAATTGCGGCGTTAGCCGGCAGAGAAGGATTCGCGCCCGCATGCCCCGTATCGAGCTTCAAGCGTTCCAACCTGAACGCGATCTGTCGCTCATCTCGACTTGGCTGGATCGGCCGCACGTCGCGCGTTGTTGGGGTGAATCTGGCAAGGCGCTGTTGGAACTGCGTACACACAATGCAGAAACAGTTGCCCTGATCACCCTGGACGAGCAACCCGTCGGGCTTCTTTGTTGGCAGACACCTTCACCAGGGGAGTTGAACCAAGCCGGCCTTGCTGACCTCCCAAGCGACCTGATCGATGTGGACATCATGATCGGCGAGCCAAGTGCCCAAGGTCGAGGAGTTGGCCCGGAGGCCCTGCGCCTGCTGTTTGAAAGGCTGCGTGCTCGGGGAGCGGTGTTTGTAGGGCTCGCTACGGCACTCGCCAACCAGCGCGCCATATCTGCATATGCCAAGGCGGGTATGCACCCGTTTCGTGACTTCGTTGAACTCGGTGAGCAGTACCGCTACTTCACCAGACGCCTGATCGATGCCGCCTAACCCGCGGTTCCAGGGGAGCGCCGGCTAGCGGGGCTGGTCTGGACCCTCCTCGCTACGCTCGTCGGCGCCCCTTGAACCGCAGCGTCAGGCGTCGAAGAACACGCCCCTGCAGAACCGCGTCGGTCCGTGGGGGAACCTTCACTGCAGCCCATCGCGAGCCTGCCTCATGATGGGCAATCGCGGGGTCCTCCACGACGAAGAGCGGCGCATCACCAAGGCATGGACTGGTAAGTCATGGGTTGCCTGCGATCCGCCGTTCAAGAGCATCTCAAGCTACACTGGGCATTTCCGACCTCCGCGTGCGGTGTGGCCGAACCGCGCTTTCCACCGGACGCGCCACAAGCGGCGCTCCGGTAAGCGCGGGCGTTGGGCATCAGCTGGACACGTCGCGGCATCCGTGATGAGGTGCCATCTGTGGAACGGCGATCGAGCCTTCGAGCGAGGAACATCATGAACCAACTCAGCGTACGCGTATGGACCACTATGGCGCTACTGCTTCTTGGTGTTGCGTCGCCTTGGAGCGGCGCGATCGCGCAACCTACTCTGAAAGACCAAATCGTCGGAACCTGGACGTATGTTTCAGTCGACCTTGTCCGCCCCGATGGCACCCGCGTACCTCTATTCGGTCCCAATCCGCAGGGTCAGGCGAGCTTTGACAGCAACGGCCGCTATATCTTGATCACTGCGCGCGCTGGACAGGCCAAATTCGCATCGACCAATCGCATGGAGGGTACTCCAGAGGAGAACAAGGCGGTCGTGCAAGGGTCGATCGCTCACTTCGGCAGATACACCGTCGACGAAGCGACGAAGACAATCACGTTTCACATAGAAACCAGTACGTTCCCGAACTGGAACGGCACCGAGCAGAAACGACCGTTCACTGTCACGGGAGACGAGCTCACCTGGAGGACCCCTGCTTCGACAGGCGGCGGTACTGCTGAGGTTGTATTGAAGCGAGCGAAGTAGGCGCCGGCAACCGCGCGCTCGTCGAGGCTCCAATGTGGTTGCCTAACATGACGCCCAATCAGCGCTTCGAGCCGACGGCCGCAAGCGTACCGCTTGAGGTTCACGCTTGAGGTCCCCTCGTCGCTTCGCTCCTCGGCCGCCGCTCAAGCGCCGGGTTGAGCCCCCAGCGAGCGATTGGAGGTGACCATGGAAGTCGACACCGCAAAGGTCGGCGAAGCCGTCTGATCTGGTCCCCATAAAACGGACACCACGAGGTCTGCTATTTTGACCACGTGGAGGTCGCCATGAAGAAGACAGGACCAGATCGCAGATACACGGTGGAATTTCGATCGGCCGCGGTGTCGCAGG
>JADLAV010000010.1 GCA_020848075.1 Burkholderiales bacterium | reverse complement strand
CGCGCAAACTCATGCCTCGCTGAAACTGCACTTCGTTCTTCGGCATCGCTTTCTCCTTGGAAAATCAAGCAATGCCAGTTTGCTACCCCCCCTGGCTCACAGGCTGAGCCTCATTGGTAATCAGGAAAAATAAAAGCCGCAAGACCACTTGCGGCTGCAGTGCGTCCGGCCGGCGCGTCCTCAGTCGTCGAAGTGGCTGGGGAGGTAGGATTCGAACCCACGCATGTCGGAATCAAAATCCGATGCCTTAACCAACTTGGCGACTCCCCAACTCGTACCGTCAATCCAGGGCGCGCGCCTCGAACAGCGGATGCCGATCGAGTCCTCTGACCGCGAAACCGCGCATACCCTCGGGAATTCGAGCGACGACCGCCCGCGCCTCGGCTTCCGATCCGAACTCGGCAAACACGCTCGATCCGGAACCGCTCATCCGCGCGTCGCCGAATGCGCGCAGCCAGGCAAGGTGTTCGGCCACTTCCGGGTACCGCGCACACACCACCGGCTCCAGGTCGTTACGGCCGAAGCCCTTGAAAAAGGCGGTAATTTTGATGGGTTTCGCCTCACGTGTCAATTCAGGCGCCGCGAAGATTTCGGCGGTCGGGATGCCGACGCCGGGCGTCATGACGACATACCACGCCGCATCGAGCGCAAGCGGGGTGAGGCGCTCGCCGATCCCCTCGGCAAAGGCATTCTCGCCGAGGAGGAAGAACGGGACGTCCGCGCCGAGCTCGAGCGCGAGACGGGCGAGCGCGGGGTCGGTCAGCCCTGCGCCCCACAACCGGTTCAGCCCGAGGAGCGTGGTCGCAGCGTCGGAGCTGCCGCCGCCGAGTCCACCGCCCAGGGGGATGCGCTTCTCGATGCCGAGCGTCGCGCCCCGGGACACGCCCGCTTCGGACTGCAGCAGCCGCGCCGCGCGCACGACGAGGTTCTGCTCGGCCGGAACGCCGGGCAGCCCCGCCGCGAGGCGGATCTCGCCGTCGTCCCGCGACGCGAGCGAGATCCAGTCGTAGAGATCGATGAGGCGATATACGGTCTGCAGCAGGTGGTAGCCATCGGCGCGCCGCCCGACGACGTGCAGGAACAGGTTGAGCTTCGCCGGCGCCGGCAGTCGCAGTCGCTCGACGATCATTGCGCGGCCATCCAGCTGTCGATCGCGAGGCGGATGTCGAGGTCGTCCCGGCGCAATCGCAGCCGGCTCGGCAGCCCCGTCGCCTCATCGTAGGCAAGATACTCGATCGTCCAGCCGAGTTGTCGCAGCGAAGTGGCGCGTCGATCGGCGCCGTAACGCACGTCGACCGCGTGACCCGGTTGCGGGCGGCCGCGCACCCAGTCGGACAGGCCCGCGAGCGGCAGCTGCCAGCCGAGCGCCTGCTCGGTCAGGGCTTCCGGATCGGGCGCACTCATACGCTGCCCTTGCGCCGTCAGGAGCGTATAGATCCCGTCGCGGCGGGTGATCTCGGCGATCCCCTGGCCGAGCGGCGAGCTGATGAGCAGCTCGTCGAACTCCGGCGCGTGGCGCCACGAGATGTGTCCGGAGGCGCTTTCCGCGCCGTGGCGTACCGCCACACGGCCGGAGAGCTCGAAGCCTGCCGCCGGCGGCTCGCGCGGAATCGCCGCGCAGCCTGCGATCGCCAGCGCGCCGAGGCCGACGAGCGCGGGGCGCAACCAATGCCGGAGCAAAGTGGGCGGCTTCAGGGTTTGAGCCGCTTGATCGTCTTGATCAGCGTGTCGTTGGTCGGCGCCTTCGTGAGCGCGTCGTTCCACACTTTCTCGGCCTCGGCGTGCTGCCCGACCGTCCACAGGACCTCGCCGAGATGCGCGGCGATCTCGGGATCGGGGCGGCCGGCATAGGCCCGCTCCAGGTATTTCAGCGCCTCGTCAGGCTTGCCCTCCCGGTAGAGGACCCAGCCCATGCTGTCGATGATGAACGCATCGTCCGGCGCGAGCTTGAGCGCCGTCTCGATGTATTCGCGCGCCTCCGCCAGACGCTCGCTCCGGTCAGCGAGCGAATAGCCGAGCGCGTTGTACGCGTGCGCGTGATCGGGCTTGATGCGGATCACCTTGCGCAGCGACGACTCGAGGATGTCCATGCGGTCCAGCTTCTCCGCGAGCATCGCGTAGTCGTAGAGGAGATCGGTGTTGTCCGGCAGCTTCTCGAGCCCGCGGCCGACCACCTTGAAGGCCTCCCCGGTCTGATTTGCCTCGCGCAGCAGCTGCGCCTCGGCGAGGATGAGCTGGACGCGCTGCTGGTTGTTGGCCGCGTCCACCTTATGCAGGAACTCGCGGGCGCCAGCGAGGTCGCCCTGCTTGCTGAGGATCTCCGCCTGCCGGATCTGCGCCGGCAGGTAGTGCTCGCCGCGCGTCACCTCGCGATACCAGCCGCGCGCCTCGGGAAACCGCTTCTGCTCCTCGGCGAGCTGACCGAGGTAGAAGTACACCGTGTTGCGGTCGCGGTAGTCGAGCGCAAGCAGCCGCTTCAGATAATCCTCCGCAGCCGCGTAATCTTCGAGCTGCATCGAGAGCACCGCGACCGCGAACATGACTTCGGTGTTGTCCGGGAACGTCTCGAGCAGCTTCTGGAATTCGGCGCGGGCCTCCGGGTAGCTCTTCTGGTTGACCAGCAGCCGCGCGTAGTTGAGCCGGACGTCGCGGGAATTCGGATGGCCCTCGAGGAATGCGGCGAGCCGCGCCGCGGCCTCCGCGTTCGACCGCTTCTGCAGCAGCTGCGCCTCGTAGAGCGCTGCGAGCTCCCAGTCCGGCTCCAGTCGGCCGGCCTCGCGGATCTCCTTCAGCGCGAGATCCTCCTCGCCCGCCGCCGCCGCAGCCTGCGCGATCGCGAAATGCGCTTGCGCAAGCGCGGGATAGGGCGCGGCAAGACGCTGGACGAGTTCCAGAATCGCTCTCTTGTCTTCGCTGCCTGCGAGCAGCCGGTTTAGCTGGAGGAAGCTGTTGCCGCGGCTTTCTGCGCTCGCCGCGAGGACGCGCTGCAGGTAGGGCTCGGCCTCGGGCAGGCGCTTCACCGATACCAGCAGGCTGGTCACGGTGCGCAGCGCTTCGGGCGACTGCGGATCGGTTTCCAGCCAGATCTGCGCGGCGGTGAGCGCGGTCTCCGGCATGCGGGCATAGATCGCGATCTCCGTCGCGCGGCGCGCGATGCGGGGATCGCGGGTGCGCTGAGCGAGGTCGACGTAAGCCTGGGCCGAGACGGCCGCGTTGCCGCGCTGGTTCGCGATCTCGGCGAGCAGGTACTCGTAGAGCGTCTGGTCGGTGAGGTCCTGCTTCGGCAGCTCCGGCCCGGGCGTCGGCTTGGCGGGCGCAACCTTGGTCTGGGCCGCCGCGGCATCTTCCAGCTGTCCGGGTGCCGCCGCACCCGGACTCTGGGCAACGGGTTGCTGCGCGCAGCCCGCCGCGAGGAGCACGCACGCGATCGCCGGCCACGCACGGCCGGCACAGGAGCGGATCAGGAAGCGGACGGGAAAGGGGGGATCAGGCGTCATGGGAGAAAGGCTAAGGCGCAGCGCGGCAGCCATATTAGGTATATTTCCCGCTCCCCACAAGAAAAACCCCGGTTCGCTCCGCTCGACTCGACACGCGAGTTAGACTGCGCTCGCTTCGCTAAATTCACGACGGATTGACCGTATGCCCGAGCTCCCGGAGGTCGAGATCACACGTCGCGGGATCGAGCCGTTTCTGGCGGGGCGCGTTCTCACCGGCGCCGAGGTGAGGCATCATGGCCTGCGCTGGCCGGTGCCGCGGAATCTCTCGCGCGCACTGCGGGGGGAGCGCGTGCGGTCCGTGGGCCGCCGGGGCAAGTACATCGTGATCGAATGCGGGCGGGGCACGCTGCTTCTGCATCTCGGCATGTCGGGCAACCTTCGGATCCTGCCCGCCGGCGCACCGCCCGGCCGGCACGACCACTTCGACCTGCGGCTGGAGGACAAGATCCTCCGCCTGCGCGACCCGCGCCGGTTCGGGTCGGTCTTGTGGTGGCGCGGCCCGGCGGACGGTCACCCGCTGCTCGCCGGACTCGGCGTCGAGCCGCTGTCTTCCGCCTTCGACGGCGACGCCCTGCATCGCGCCGTGCGCGGCCGGAAGGCGGCGATCAAACAGGTGCTGATGGACTCGCGCGTGGTCGCCGGCATCGGAAACATCTACGCGAGCGAGAGCCTGTTCCGCGCCGGTGTTCATCCGGCAACGCCCGCCGGCAGGCTGTCACGCGAGCGGTCCGCGCGTCTCGCCGCCGCCGTGCGCGAGACTCTGCTCGACGCGATCGCCGCCGGCGGCAGCACGCTGCGGGACTTCGTGCACGCCGACGGCGCCGCGGGCTGCTTCCAGATGCGCTATTTTGTCTACGACCGCGCGGGTGAGCCGTGCCGCGGCTGCGGCCAGCCGATCAAGCGCGTGGTCCAGGGTCAGCGCTCGACGTACTACTGCCCACGCTGCCAGCGCTGACATGGTCCCGCCGCGTGGCCCGAGCGTGCTAAATTCCCCTCTTCCCGGGTCTCAGCACGCGGTATGACGAGTCTCGTCGACCGGTTCCAGGACTACAGCACGTGGCGTGCGGGCGTGACGCTACGCGTGCGGGCCTTTCGACGCTGGCTCGAGGATCACGACCTTCTCGACGGACAGACCGAGGCGCGCCTCACCCAGCTCCTCGAGCGCCTCGGCGACGACAAGCTCACCATCGCGTTCGTTGCCGAGTTCTCGCGCGGCAAATCGGAGCTGATCAACGCGATCTTCTTCGCCGACTTCGGGCGGCGGCTGCTGCCCTCCTCGACCGGCCGCACCACCATGTGTCCCACCGAGCTCGCCTGGGATCCCGCGCATCCGCCCTGCATCCAGCTCCTTCCGATCGAGACGCGCGCGGCGCACGCCACCATCGCGGAGTTGAAGCGGTTCCCCGAGGAGTGGCGCGCCATTCCGCTCGACGTGAACGATCCGCAAGGCCTCGTGGAAGCATTCCAGGAGGTGCGGGTGACGAAGCGGGTCCCGATCGAGGAAGCAAAGCACTACGGGCTCTTCGCGGCCGAGGCCGCAGCGCGAGCGGCTGGCCTGCCCGCAGACGGCATGGTCGAGATCCCCTGCTGGCGCCACGCAATCATCAACTTTCCGCATCCGCTGCTCGAGCAGGGTCTGGTCATCCTCGACACGCCCGGGTTGAACGCGATCGGGAGCGAGCCGGAGCTCACGCTCAACCTGCTGCCGAACGCGCACGCGCTGCTCTTCGTCCTCTCGATCGACGCCGGCGTGAGCAAGAGCGACATCGAAGTGTGGCGCGACCATCTGGCGGCGACGCCGGGGCAGGAGAAGGCGCGCTTCGTGGTCCTGAACAAGATCGACTCGCTGTGGGACGGGTTGCGCACGGACGAGGACATCGCGCGCGAAGTCGACGGCCAGGCCCACGCGGTGGGCTCGGTCCTCGGCGTGGCGCCGGACCGCGTCCTGGCGGTCTCCGCGCAGAAGGGACTCGTCGCCAAGATCACCAATGACGAGCAGCTGCTCGCGCGCAGCCGGCTGCCCGAGCTCGAGGCTGCGCTCTCCTCGCAGCTCATTCCGGCCAAGCACGAGATCGTGCGCGACGCCACGCGCGTCGAGGTGTTCGACCTGCTCGGCAACACCCGCGCCATCCTGGAGGCGCGTCTCGCCGGCGTGCTCGAGCAGCTGACCGAGCTGCGGGCGCTCCGCGGCAAGAACCTCGGCGTGGTGGAGGAAATGATGGGCCGCGTGCGCCGCGAGAAGGAGGACTTCGAGCGCGGTCTCGCGCGGTTTCAGGCGCTGCGCGGGGTGTTTGCGCAGCGGACGAACGAGCTGTTCACGCATCTCGGCATGGACGCGCTCAAGGACGAGTCCCGGCGCGCTCTGCGCGAGATGTCGCGCAGCCAGATCACCCCGTCGCTGCGCTCGGCGATGGTCGGCTACTTCGAAGGCGTGCGCGCAAAGCTCGAGCGCTCGGGGGCGATCATCGCCGAGATCCGCGAGATGATGGAGGCGATGTTCCGCAAGTTCAGCGACGAGCACGGGCTACGCATCGGCAGCCCGCCGCCGTTCTCGCTGTTCCGGTACGTCAAGGAGTTCGATCGACTGGAGCGAAACTTCCGCACCCATTTCGATACCATCTACACGATGATGACGCACGAGAAGCTCGTGCTCATCGAGAAATTCTTCGAGACGCTGGCGAGCCAGGTGCGGCGCGTCTACACCTACGCGAACCGCGAGGTGGAGCAGTGGCTGCGCGCCGTCATGTCTCCGCTGGAGACGCAGGTCCGCGAGCGCCAGATCCAGCTCAGGCGGCGGCTGGAATCGATCAAGCGCATCCACCAGGCCACCGATGCGCTGGAAGAGCGCATCGGCGAGCTCGAAGACGTGGAGAAGGACCTCGTGCGCCAGCTGGAATCGGTGCACCGCATCGCCTTCGAGATCGAGCATGCACTCGACCTGGAACCGCTGCCTCTCGCCGCCGCCGCTTGAGGCGGTTCCCGGCGCGGGCGGCTGTCAGGCGCTCGAGGCGGCCTTCGCCACCAACGCCTGCTGCTCGTTCTTCAACCGCTCATACCTTGCCAGCAGCGTCTCCCGCGTCTCGATCCGCTCGGGATCGGGAGGAATGCAATCGACCGGGCAGGCTTGGGCGCACTGCGGCCGATCGTAGTGGCCAACACACTCGGTGCATCTGTCCGGATCGATGACGTAGATCTCCGGGCCTTGCGAGATCGCGCCGTTCGGGCACTCGAGCTCGCAGACGTCGCAGTTGATGCACGCGTCGGTGATCATCAGCGCCACGGGTGCCCCCCTGCCGGCGGCCGGCAATGCATGGCGAGCGCGGCTACCCCGCGGTCCGCGTTTTCGCTTGCAGGCGGTCGAGAACCAGCGGCGGAACGAAGAGGCTCACGTCCCCGCCCATCAGCGCGATCTCGCGCACGATCGTGGCCGAGATGAACATGTACTTCTCGTCGGGCGTCAGGAACACCGTCTCGACGTCCGGAATGAGACTGCGGTTCATGCCCGCCATCTGGAACTCGTACTCGAAGTCCGACACGGCGCGGAGACCGCGGAGAATCACCCGGGCCCCCTGCTCGCGGACGAAGTCCCGCAGCAGCCCGGCGAATGCCCGCACCTTGACGTTCTTGTAGGCTGCCAGGGACTCGGCTGCCATCTCCACGCGCTCCGTGGTCGTGAAGAACGGATGCTTGCCGCGGCTCTCGGCGACACCCACCACGACTTCGTCGAAGAGCGCGGCGGCGCGGCGCACCAGGTCCTCGTGGCCGCGCGTGAGCGGATCGAACGTTCCCGGATAGACGGCCTTGATCATGCAGTGCTCTCCCATCCCGGTCGACGCCGCACGCTAGCGGCCGGTCGCGTCTCGCTCCATCAGACAATAGTGCACGGCGCCCGCCCGCCCGGCTTTCACGCGCTTCCAGCCCGGAGGCGCGTCCACCGCCCGGTCATCCTCCACGTAGACCCGAGCGCCGCGCGCAAGCAGAGGCGGCAGCCGCTCGAGCGCCTTGGCGGCAAGCCCCCGGGCGTAGGGCGGATCGACGAAAACCACGTCGAAATCGTCCCGTGCGCTGGCGGCGAATTCTAGCGCATCGCCGATGACCAGTCGCAGGCCGCGCGCGCCGAGGCGCGCAGCGTTCGCGGCGATGACGCGTGCGGCCCGGGCGGACGCCTCGACCATGACCACCTCACGCGCGCCGCGGGACAGCGCTTCGAAGCCGAGCGCACCCGACCCCGCGAAGAGGTCCAGGCAGCGCGTGCCGGTCAGGTCCTGACCCAGCCAGTTGAATAGCGTCCCCCGGACCCGGTCCGGCGTGGGGCGCAGCGCGCCGTCGCCGGAAAACGCGATCCGCCGGCTGCGCCATTCGCCGCCGATGATCCGCACCGAATTCGCTTTTCGTTGAGGCATGCAGCGTCGATGCGCGCAACTCTACACCCGTGCCCAAGCGCCTTGGGTCGCACGTCTCGGACCGGGAGGCAGCAAGGCCATCTGCTAGAATTTCGCGGTCTCCCCTGGTGATCCCTCGCGGCACCGTCCCGCCGCACTCGAAGCGTTGAGCCTCTCCAGCAAACCCGATTCGGACGTCGAGCGCGCGTCCTGGCTCCAGCGGCTGAAGCGCGGGCTCGTCAAGAGCGGTGCGCAGCTTGCGGCGGTCTTCCGGTCTGCGCGCATCGATGAGGCGCTCTTCGAGGAGCTCGAGTCCGCCCTGCTCGGGGCCGATGCCGGGGTGGATGCGACCGAGCACCTGCTGGCTGCCTTGCGGGCCCGCGTGAAGCGCGAGCGCCTGGAGTCCCCGGACGATCTCAAGCAGGCGCTCGCCGCCGAGATCGAGCAGCTGCTCGCCCCGCTCGAGGCCATGGTCGACGTTTCGGTGGCGAAGCCGTTCGTCATCATGATGGTGGGCGTGAACGGTGCAGGGAAGACGACCTCGATCGGGAAGCTCGCGAAGCTGTTCCGCGACCGCGGTCACTCGGTGTTGCTTGCCGCGGGTGACACGTTCCGCGCGGCGGCGCGCGAGCAGCTCGTCGCGTGGGCCGAGCTCAATGCGGTCCAGGTGATCTCACAGGAAGGGGCCGATCCGGCGGCAGTGATCTTCGACGCCATCCAGGCGGCACGCGCACGGGGTGTCGACATTCTGATCGCCGACACCGCGGGCCGGCTGCCGACCCAGCTGCACCTGATGGAGGAGCTCCGCAAGGTCAAGCGGGTGATGGCAAAGGCCGATCCGGCGGCGCCGCACGCCATCTGGCTGGTGCTCGACGCCAATACCGGCCAGAACGCGCTCGCCCAGGTGCGCGCGTTCGACGACGCGCTCGGACTCACCGGATTGATCATGACGAAGCTCGACGGAACGGCGCGCGGCGGCGTGGTCGCGGCGATCGCGCGCAGTCGACCGGTTCCGCTCATGTTCGTCGGGGTTGGCGAAGGGATCGACGACCTGCGCCCCTTCGCCGCGCGCGACTTCGCGCAGGCACTGCTCGGACAATGACGGGCGGAACGGGCGGTCACGCCCCGGACGTCGCTGCTGGCGGCGCCTTCCTACAAGACGGCGTCCGCACCGAGACCTGCCCCAGCTAGGCATGCCCGTCATCAATTTCAGCCGCGTCACGAAGCGCTACCCCGGCGGCTATGAAGCGCTGCGCGAAGTCAGCTTCGCGATCGAGGCCCGGGAGATGGTGTTCGTCACCGGCCACTCGGGCGCGGGCAAGACGAGCCTGCTCAAGCTCCTCCCGGCGATCGAGCGCGCCACCTCCGGGACGGTTCTCATCAACGGCCAGAACGTGGGCACGATGCGCCTGCGCGCCGTGCCTTTCCTGCGCCGCACCCTGGGGCTCGTCTTCCAGGAGCAACGGCTGCTCTACGACCGCTCGGTGTTCGGGAACGTGATGCTGCCGCTCTTGGTGACCGGGCAGCCGCCGCGCGAGGCGGCGCGGCGCGCCCGGGCGGCCTTGGACAAGGTCGGACTCCTCGAGCGGGAGAAGGCGAGCCCGATCACCCTGTCGGGCGGCGAGCAGCAGCGCCTGTGCGTCGCGCGCGCGGTCGTCAATCGGCCTTCGATCCTGGTCGCCGACGAGCCGACGGCCAGCCTGGATGCGGAATCGGCCGGCGAGATCCTGGAGATCTTTCGCGCGTTCAATCAGGTGGGCGTGACCGTGCTGGTCGCGACCCACGACCAGTCGCTCGTCGCGCGGTTCGCGTCGCGCGTGCTGCGGCTCGATCACGGCCGGCTCGCGCCGTGATCGCCTGGGCGCGCCAGCACGTCCGGAGCGGCGCGGCCGCGCTCCGTGGGCTAGGCCGCTCGCCGCTTGCGCTCGCCCTGAACGTCATCGCCGTCGGCATAGCGCTCGCCCTGCCGCTCGGCGGCTATCTCGTGCTCGAGAACGTCGGGCGGCTGGCGGAGCACGGCGGAGCGAAGCCGCAGCTCTCGGTGTATTTCGCGCTCGATGCCGGCGAGGCGGACATCGAGCGCGTCCGTGCCGCGCTCAGCCACTCCGCTGCCGTGACAGGGGTGCGCTTCGTGGCGCGGGCGGACGCGCTGCGCGCAATGCAGCGCTCACCGGAAATGGGCGAGATCGTCGCCGCGCTGAAGACCAACCCCCTTCCGGATGTGCTCATCGCGGATCTCGTTGCGGGCGACCCCGCGATGGCGGAGGCCCTCGTCGCCGACCTGACCGCCCGGCCGAAGGTCGCCCGCGTGCAATTCGACGCCGAGTGGGCGAGACGGCTGGACGCGATCCTCCGCCTCGGCCGGGTGGCGCTTGCGATTCTTGCTGGCCTCCTCGCCGCCGGGCTGGTCACCGTGACGTTCAACGCGGTGCGCGTGCAGATCCTCACTCAGCGGGACGAGATCGAGCTCGCGAAGCTGGTCGGCGCGACCGACGCCTTCGTCCGCCGACCTTTCCTCTATCAGGGCACAGCGCTCGGAGCGCTGGGCGGACTCTTGGCGACCGCGCTCGTGCTCGGGTCCGCCGCCCTGCTGAACGCAGAGGTAGCCCGGCTGGCCCGCGCTTACGGGTCCGAGTTCGGACTTCAGGGACTTCCCCTTGACGAATGGATCGCGCTCGTCGCATTCTCAGGAATTCTTGGTTTATCAGGCGCTTATGCGTCTGTGAGCCGACACTTACACCGACTCGCTCCGGAATAGCGGAGCGGCTCGGATAGGAGCCTTGAACCCCTCGGGCGGTTAGCACTCTAATGTTTTGAGTGCTAAAATCGTCTTGTCGGAGAGAAGAGAACATGACCCGTGCCCTGACCCTTCCGGTTCCATCGGCCACCGGCAGCTTGGATCAGTACATCCAGGCGGTGAATCGCGTGCCGATCCTGAGTCAAGCGCGCGAGCTCGAGCTTGCGCGGCGCTATCGGCAGGACGACGATCTCGACGCCGCGCGCGAGCTGGTGATGTCGCACTTGCGGGTGGTGGTGGCAATCGCCCGCAACTACCTCGGATACGGGCTGCCGCACGCCGATCTCGTTCAGGAGGGCAACATCGGCCTCATGAAGGCCGTGAAGCGCTTCGACCCGGAGCGCGGGGTGCGGCTCGTGTCCTTCGCGATCCACTGGATCAAGGCGGAGATCCACGAGTTCGTGCTGCGCAATTGGCGCCTGGTGCGCATCGCCACGACGAAGGCTCAGCGCAAGCTCTTTTTCAACCTGCGGAGCATGAAGCCGGGCCTCGACCCGCTGTCACAGGACGAGATTCGCGGCGTCGCCAAGGCGTTGAAGGTCAAACCGGAGGAAGTCGCCGAGATGGAGACGCGGCTCGCCGGCCACGAGATGTCGCTTGAGCCGACGGTGGACGACGACGAGCGGAGCTTCGCGCCGATCGCGTACCTGGCGGACCCGGACGCCGGACCCTCGGAGGTGATCGAGGCGGAGGAGACCGCGCGCCTCCGCGCCGAAGGCCTCGAGCATGCGCTGGCGGCGCTCGACCCGCGCAGCCGGCGGATCATCGAGGCGCGCTGGCTGCGCGAGAAGGACACCGCGACCCTGCACGACCTGGCCGAGGAGTTCAACGTTTCGGCCGAGCGGATTCGTCAGATCGAATCCAAGGCCATGCAGAAGATGCGCGGGCTGCTCGCCGACGCGTGACGTACTGGGGAACCCGCGGGTTCCCCGGCCATCCCCCTTACCGCGCAACGCCTCGGCTTCGCGTGAAGCGAGGCCGACTGCCGTCGTGTCCTATGCGGCCGCGCCTCGCGCGCGGACCGCGCTGCCTGATCACGAATCCCGAGGTACGCGCGCGCGGCCCGGCTACTGTCCGGCCAGAAGCAGCTTGATGTCGGCGGCGATGGCGTCCGGCGACTGGCCGTAGCGGACGTACAGGCGCAACCGCCCCTCGGGATCGAAGACGTAACTGCCGGCCGAGTGGTCCATCGTATAGGTGTCCGGCGTCGCGCCGGGGACCTTCTGATAGAAGATCTTGAACTCCTTCGCGACGCGCGCGGTCGCCTCCGCGTCCCCGCGCAGGCCGATGAAACTCGGATCGAACGCGGTCACGTATTGGGCGAGCAATTCCTGGGTGTCCCGCTCCGGATCGAGCGTCACGAATAGCACCTGCAGGCGCCTGCCGTCCTCGCCCAGCTGCTGCTTCACTGCCTTCATGGCGGCGAGCGTCGTCGGACACACGTCCGGGCACTGGGTGTAGCCGAAAAAGATCGTGACCACGCTCCCCTTGAAATCGTCCAGCGTCCGCACCCTTCCGGTATGGTCGGTGAGCCGCAGCGACTTGCCGTAGCCCGCGCCCGTGAGGTCGGTGTTCTTGAACTGCGGCCGGGCGGAGCCGCACGCGGCAACCGAGACTGCGAGCGCGAGTGCAAGCAAAGCGGCCGCGAAAACGCGCATCAGGAGAGCGCGGGGGCGTAGTGGTCCACGAGCAGCGCCGCAAACAGCGCTGCGAGGTACACGATCGAGTAGCGGAAGGTGCGTCGCGCAAGCGCGTCGCTGTAGCGTGCGTAGAGCGCCACCGCATACACCAGGAAGAGCCCGCCCAGCACGACTGCTGCGGCGAGGTAGAGCCAGCCGCTCATACCGTACGCGAACGGGAGCAGGCTGCAGGCGAAGAGGATCAGCGTATAGAGCAGCACGTGCAGCTGCGTGTACCTGCGCCCGTGCGTCACTGGGAGCATCGGGATGCCCGCTCTCGCATAGTCCTGCGTCCGGTAGAGCGCAAGCGCCCAGAAATGCGGCGGCGTCCACGCGAAAATGATCAGGAAGAGCAGCAGCGCCTCGGTCCCGATGTCGCCGGTCACGGCCGACCACCCGAGCAACGGGGGCATCGCACCCGATGCGCCGCCGATGACGATGTTCTGCGGCGTGAGCGGCTTGAGAACGACGGTGTAGACGATCGCGTAGCCGACGAAGGTGCCGAGCGTGAGCCACATCGTGAGCGGATTCACGAACCCGTAGAGAAGCCACAGGCCGAGCCCCCCGAGGGCGCCGGCAAAGACCAGCGTCTGCTGTGGGGTGAGCACGCCGCGCGGCAGCGGTCGCGCGCGCGTGCGGTTCATCACGGCGTCGATCCGCCATTCGATGAGGCAGTTCACTGCCGCGGCCGCCCCCGCGACCAGCGCGATCCCGGCCGTTGCGGCGAGAAGCAGGCCCGGCGGGAGAAAGCTGCCGGCGGGCGCCGCCAACAACATGCCGATCACCGCGCAGAAGACGATGAGGGAAACCACGCGCGGCTTGGTGAGCTCATAGAAGCGCCGCAGGACGTGGGAGGTGGAGCGAAGCGCGGTGCTGACCATCGGTTTCAATGCATCGAAGGTTGAAATTTTATCACGGCCCGTGTCCTGGACCGGGCGAGCGGGACGTCAGCCGATCCGCGAAACCCGAAGCAGCCGCTGGAAGTCCTTGATCATCCCTACGGGATCGGGATCCCGTGGGAAGCGCATCATGAGGTTCCCGAGCGGGTCCACGACGTAGATGTGATCGCTCACGGTCGCCCCGGGCAGGGCAGCGACAATCGGGGCCCCCGCGGCGCGCACCAGCCACGCGCCATCGACGAGCGGCATCACCTCGGCTGGCGGCTGGACATCATCGGTGAGGAGCCAAATGCGCTCGATGCGGTCCTGATTCTGGCCCTGCGCCAGGCGTACCTGACGCATGAAGTAGAGCTGCTTGCGACAGGACTCGCGGCACGCACCGCTGTCCGCATGGATCATGAGCCACTTGCCCTTGAGTTCCTCGAGCCGGAACGGCTTGCCGTCGATTTGCGCGAGCGGCGCGCTCGGCAACGTCCGCGGCTCGATCAGCTCACCGTGGTTAACCCGGCCGGCCGGTTGCCAGAACTGGTAGGCGAGATAAGCGAGCACGAACGGGCCCACCGCGACCGCGAACATCGCGAGCAGGATCAGGCGGCCGCGGCGCCGCGTCTGCGGCGCCGCCGGTTCACTCGATCGGGGTTCGCTTGAGGTTGAGTGCGACATAAAGAATCACGGTCAGGGCCGCGAACACATACCACTGCAGCGCATACGCTCGATTCGTGTCCGCGCCGGCGTCCGGCCTGGCCAACCGCCTGATCAGTCCATCGTCGGACGCAGTGGTCTGCTGCAGGACGACCGGCTGCAACGTGAGGCCGGTCCGCTCGCGATACTGGTCGAGCTTCAAATGCTGCCACACCGGGCCCCGTGGCGCCGCGCTTCCGAGCTCGAAGACGCGGGCCGGCGGAACGACTGCAATTCCCTCCACCGCTTGCAGGCCGGCGGGCGTCGGAATCCGCGGCAGCTCGCTACGCATGCGGCCCTGCGGCGTCCAACCGCGATCCACCAGCACGTGCATGTCGCTCCCGGCGAGACGAAGCGGCGTCAGGACCTCGAAGCCGACACGTCCGTCCAGCACGCGGTTGTCGAGCAGGATGGTGTGCGCCGAGACGTACTCGCCGCGCGCGCTCGCGCGGCGCCACGCCCATTGCGCGGGATCGACCGGCTGCGACGGAATCGGCACGGCTGCGCCGGCCGCGCGCACCTCGAGCTGCCGTTGCGCGGCGTCGCGCTCCTCGGCGCGCCGGACCTGCCAGTTGCCGAGCGCGATCGTGAGCGCGCAGAAGGCGATCGCAGCGGCGGTCGTCACGAAGCGCGGCCGGAACCGCCAGCGGCTAGCGGACTGCATTCGTGTCGACCGGTGCACGGCGCGCGCGAAGACGCATTCGGATACACTCGAGGCGGCTTCGCCGGATTGCCATGCGCTACCTCGTCATCGCAATGCTCGCGCTGATCCTCCTTTCGCTCGGATCGGCGCTCTTCTACCTGATCAAGGATCGCGGTCAATCGACGCGCACCGTCAAGGCGCTGACGCTGCGTGTCGCCCTTTCGCTCGCCTTGTTCCTCATCCTGATGGGCAGCTATTACTTCGGGTTCATCACCGGCAAGCTCTGAGCGCGGCCGGCGTCCCGGGAGACGGGATCTCAAAAAATTGCCGGTGTCAGGCCTTTTGCACAAATCACGCAAGGCTTGAAGAATTATACGGGACAGCAGGTCGGCTCTACTCGAGGCCGCTTTGCAGAACTGCGGTCTTGCGGGCCAGGAGCCGCATAGGAGCGTCGGGAGAGAAAACCAGATCGCATTGGATCGGGCTGAGCAGCCCGCGATCGACAGGTTGATTGCGTCATCATAGTTGCGGGATGCCGATGGTTGCAGCTCATCCAGCAAATTGTTGGGCAGCCCTCCGACATGCCCGCCAAATCGTTCACCTTCGGTCGGAAACCGCGTTCAACGTCGTCGGAATCGCGTTCACCTTCCTTCGGAAACCCCGTTCACCTTCCGTCGGAACACACACTTGACGCTCCGATCGCCTTCCGGTGAAGGAGCGCCTCGAGTCGTGCTTTTCCGCTGTCTGAGACTGGCCAGCGCTGGCGAATCGAGAGGGCGATCCGGTTGCCCGTCACGTTCTCCTTTCTAATTTTTCCTCTTGCGGCAGGCTTGCGCAGTGGTAAGATAGTAATAGATTACTCACTTTTGAAGAGACACCCAATGAGCGGACGCCCGAAGCACCTTCCTGCCGACGAGCGGCGCGCAGCCACGGTGGAAGCAGTGGTCAATCTGGCCGCCGAGCAGAACCCCAGCGACATCACGACCACGGCCATCGCGCAGCGCATGGGGCTGACCCAGGGGGCGCTGTTTCGTCACTTCCCGACCAAGGACGCCATCCTGCAGGCGGTGATGTCCTGGGTTACGGACCGCCTGCTGACTCGGGTGGACAAGGCCGCGGAAGGCGCTGCGTCCCCGACCGCGGCGCTCGAGGCGGTCTTCATGACGCACATCGACTTCGTGTCCGAGCACCCGGGTGTACCGAGGATGCTTTTCGGCGAACTACAACGCCCGGGAGAAACCCTCCCCAAGCAGTTGGTGCAAACCTTGATTCATCGCTATGACGAGCGGCTGCGCCGCCTGCTCGAAGCCGGCAAGGCGCAGGGCGAACTGGATGCGGGACTGGATGTGAATGCCGCCGCCGTCCTGTTCATCGGCACCATCCAGGGATTGATCATGCGATCGCTGTTGGCGGGCAAGGTCAGTCGGATTCTCCGCGAAGCGCCGGCCGCGTTTGCCATCTATCGCCGCGGTATCGGAGCGATGCCATGCGCGCCCGCTAAGCACAGGGTCGCGATATCCCCGCTGTCTGTCGGCGAGGCGAAGCCAGCACTTCAATCGGCCGCGCGGAGACGAAGCGATGAAGATTAGCGGTCTTTCCAGCTCGGCGAAGCGCGCCATCGTCATTGGTGTCGTGGTCGTCGCTGCGAGTGGCATCGGCATCACTTGGCTGCAGCGCGCAGGCAAAGACGACAGCCTGCTGCGCCTCTATGGCAACGTCGACATCCGCGAGGTGCAACTGGCCTTCCGCCAACCTGGGCGCGTGGCTGAAATGGTTTTCGACGAAGGCGATGTCGTCAGCGCCGGCGCTCGCATGGCCTCGCTGGACGCCCAGCCCTATCGAGACGCGCTGGTGGCCGCGGAAGCCTCGACGCAAGTAGCACTGTCAGAACTCACCAAATTGCGCCGCGGCTTGAGACCGCAGGAAATCACGCAGGCGCGGGAGGCGCTCAAGCAGGCCCAGGCGGCCGCCATCGACGCCGAGAGCAACTACCAACGTCAACGCAGCCTGGTCGCTTCGGGTTTCAGCAGCCAGCGCACGGTCGATACTGCCCGTACGGTACGCGATCAGGCGACCGCTGGTGTCGATGCAGCGAAGGCTGCCTTATCTCAGGCTGCCGAGGGCTTTCGCAAAGAAGACATCGCTGCGGCAGAAGCGCGTCTGGCCGCAGCGCAAGCGGCAGAGGCGCAAGCCGCCACCGCTCTCTCGGATACCGAATTGGTGGCTCCCAGCGATGGAACGGTGATCGCGCGGGTGCGTGAATCCGGCAGCATGGTCGCGAGCCAAAGCACTGTCTACAGCCTGAGCCTGGACAAGCCTGTTTATGTGCGCGCCTACGTGGGTGAGCCGGATTTGGGGCGCATCGCGCCCGGCACCGCGGTGCGTGTCAAGAGTGACACCTCCGACAAAGTTTATCGCGGGCAGATCGGCTTCATCTCGCCGCGCGCCGAATTCACGCCAAAGACGGTGGAAACCACCGATTCGCGTACGGACCTGGTGTACCGCCTGCGCATCGTCATCGACGACGCCGACAGCGATGGCGAGCTGCGCCAGGGCATGCCGGTGACGATCGAGGTCGACGCCAAGCGCGGTCCCCTCGCTCGCACGGAGGGACGTTGAAATGCAAGTAAGCCCTGTCGTTGCCACCGCGCCGAAAAGCGCAGATGCAGGTACCGCGGCCGTCGTCATCGAAGGCGTGGACAAGCATTTTGGCAGCGTGCAGGCATTGCGGACCTTGAGTGCGCGCATCCACTACGGGCGGCTGACGGGCCTGGTCGGCCCGGACGGTGCCGGCAAGACGACGCTGATGCGGATCCTGACCGGCCTCCTGGTGCCGAATACGGGCCGCGTCACGCTGGCGGGATACGACGTGGTACGGGACAACGACGCCATCCACGTCGCGAGCGGTTACATGCCGCAGCGTTTCGGCCTGTACGAAGATCTGTCGGTGATGGAGAACATGCGCTTGTATGCGCAGTTGCGCGGCATGGATTCCGACCGCAACGCCGATCTCTTTGCCGAGTTGCTCGACTTCACGCGGCTCGGCCCCTTCACCATGCGCCTAGCCGGAAAGCTCTCCGGAGGCATGAAACAGAAGCTCGGCCTCGCCTGTGCGCTCATGGCCCGGCCGAAGGTTCTGCTGCTGGACGAACCCGGAGTGGGCGTCGATCCGGTCAGCCGCCAGGATTTGTGGCGCATGGTGCAGGCGCTCACCGATGACGGCATGGCCGTGGTCTGGTCCACCGCATATCTCGATGAGGCCGAGCGCTGCGAGAGCGTGCTGTTGCTGAACCAGGGCCAGCTCTTGTTCGATGGCCCGCCGCAAGAATTGACCGCGCAGCTCGAAGGCCGCAGCTTCCGTCTGGAAGATGTCGGCGCCGGGCGCCGCTCGGTGCTCACCGAAGCACTCGATTTGCCCAGCGTGAGCGATGGCGTGATCCAGGGTGCCGGCGTGCGCGTGGTGCTGCGCGATGGCGCCGACGTGGCGCAGATCCAGGCATTGGCCGATCGGACGCAGGTGCATCTGGCGGCGGTGCCGGCGCGCTTCGAGGACGCCTTCATCGATCTGCTCGGCGGCGGCCCCGGCGGCACCTCAGCCCTCGCCGAGCGCCTGCCACCTGTCGAACTGGATTCCGAGGTGGCCGTGTCGTGCCGGAAGCTCACCAAGCGCTTCGGTG
Source organism: Burkholderiales bacterium (assembly GCA_020848075.1). Classification (GTDB taxonomy): domain Bacteria; phylum Pseudomonadota; class Gammaproteobacteria; order Burkholderiales; family SG8-39; genus JAABRB01. Next base: position 3,893 of record JADLAV010000010.1, on the reverse strand, counting down.
ATTTCACTGCCACCGACAGCGTGAGCTTCGAGGTGCAGAAGGGCGAGATCTTCGGCCTGCTCGGCCCCAACGGCGCCGGCAAGTCCACCACCTTCAAGATGCTGTGCGGCCTGCTCAAGCCCACCGCGGGCGAGGCACATGTGGTGGGACACGATCTGCGCCGGGCCACCGGCGCGGCCAAGAGCCGGCTTGGCTATATGGCGCAGAAGTTCTCCCTCTACGGTCTGCTCTCGGTGCGCCAGAACCTGGAGTTCTCGGCCGGAGTGTACGGACTGGAGGGCGGCGTGCGGCGCGAACGCATCGAGGAAATGATCACCACCTTCGATCTGGGTGACTGGCTCTCGGCCACGCCCGACTCCCTGCCGCTGGGTCACAAGCAGCGCCTGGCGCTCGCCTGCTCGCTCATGCATCGCCCGCCGGTGCTGTTCCTGGACGAGCCGACCTCGGGCGTGGACCCGATCACGCGGCGTGAATTCTGGACCCACATCAACGGCCTGGCGCGCAAGGGCGTGACCGTCATGGTCACCACCCACTTCATGGACGAGGCCGAGTACTGCGACCGCGTGGCCATGCTCTCGCGTGCGCGACTGATTGCGCTGGACACGCCCGATGCGCTCAAGCGTTCCGCGGTCAGCCCCGAGCGGCCGGACCCGACCATGGAAGATGCCTTCATCCATCTGGTGGAGTCGGCCGACCGTGAAATGGAGGCGGCCGCATGAACGCCGTCTCACAGCGCACGAATCTGGATGAGGCAAGGGGAGCCGGCTTGCGCCGCTTCGATCCGAAACGCCTCATGGCCCTGGTCTACAAGGAAAGCCTGCAAGCCTTGCGCGACCCATCGACGCTTCTGATTGCCTTTGTGCTGCCGGTGGTGTTGCTGCTGCTCTTCGCCTATGCCGTGTCGCTGGATGCCAAGAACGTTCGCGTCGGGGTGGTCATGGAGTCGCCGGGAGCTTCGGCCCAGGCCCTGGCCGCGGCCTTCTCCGGCACCCGCTATTTCGACGCCAGCTTTGCCCACGACCGCCGGGAGGTTGCCGACAAGCTCGTCTCCGGCGAGCTGCGCGGCTACGTGGTCATCCCCCAGGACTTCGAGCGGCGTCTGGCCCAGCGGGGCACCGAGCCGCTGGTGCAGATCATCACCGACGGCTCCTATCCCAATACCGCCAACTATGTCGAGAACTACGCCCGGGGTGTAGTCCAAAGCTGGCGTGCCGGGCTCGATGTTGCGGCGCCCGCGCAGGCCGTGGTGCTGGAGCCGCGCTACTGGTTCAACCCCGAGCTGGAGAGCCGCCGCGCGCTGATCCCCGGCGCCATCGCCATCGTCATGACCATCATCGGCACCATGCTGACCGCGCTGGTGGTGGCGCGCGAATGGGAGCGCGGCACCATGGAGGCGGTGCTGTCCACGCCCGCCTCGGTGGCGGAAATCCTGATCGGCAAGCTGTTGCCGTACTTCGTGCTCGGCATGCTCGCCACGCTGGGGGCAGCGGCGCTGGCCGTGTCTGTTTTCGACGTGCCGTTGCGTGGCTCGCTTGCCGCGCTGTTGCTGCTGTCGGCGGTGTTCATGGTGCCGGCGCTGGGACAGGGCCTGCTCATCTCATCGCTGTCGCGCAACCAGTTCCTGGCGGCGCAGATTGCTCTCTTCACCGGCTTCCTGCCGGCCTTCATGCTCTCGGGATTCCTGTTCGAGATCGACGCCATGCCGGCCCTGATCCGGGCAATCACCGCGCTGGTTCCGGCGCGCTACTTCGTCGAATCGCTGAAGACGGTGTTCCTGGCCGGGGACATCTGGCCGGTGTTTGCCCGCAACCTGCTGGCGATGGCTGCGATCGGGGGGTTGTTCTTCGTACTGGCCAAGCGCGCCACGCGCAAGAACCTGGAGTAGCGCCCATGTCCGGCTCTATCTTCAGTCTTACCCGCTTGCAGGCACAGTTCATCAAGGAAATTCTCAGCGTCCTGCGCGACCCGCGCAGCCGCATGGTGGTGTTGGTTCCGCCCATCCTGCAACTGCTCGTGTTCGCCTTCGCCGCGACGCTGGAGGTGCGCAACGTCGACATTGCGGTGTACAACCGGGACGCGGGTCGCTGGTCGCACGAGCTGGTGCAGCGCCTGGACAGCGCCCGCTTCATCACCCACGTGCGGCACGTGGACAGCCAGCGGCATCTGCACGAGTTGATCGACCGGGGCGACGTGATCGCGGCGCTCGCCATCCCGGTGGATTTTTCTCGCACGATCGCCGCCGGTGGCAGCGGCCGCGCACAGGTGCTGGCCGATGGCAGGCGCAGCAATTCCGGTCAGATCACCGTCGCCTATCTATCCACCATCGCCGCCGATGTCGGCGCCGAGGTCGTGCCGGACGCGCAAGCGCCGAATCCGGTGGTCGTGCGCCATTGGTTCAACCCGAACCTGGTCTACCGCTGGTACATCGTGCCGGGCCTCACGGGTATCCTGGCGCTGTTCAGCGCGCTGCTCATCACTTCGCTGTCGATTGCGCGCGAACGCGAGCTGGGCACCTTCGACCAGTTGCTGGTGTCACCCACCTCGACGCCGGAAATCATCATTTCCAAGTCGCTGCCGGCACTGGCGATCGGCACCCTGCTCGGGCTGTTCATGGTCAGCGCGGGCGTATTCCTGTTCGGCATTCCTTTCACCGGCTCGTTCGGTCTGCTGCTCGCCAGCCTGGTGCTGTTCATCCTGTCGGTGGTCGGTATCGGTCTCATGATTTCCGCAGTCAGCATGACGCAGCAGCAGGCCATTCTGGGCGCGTTCGCCGTTGGCGTGCCGGCGGTGCTGATGTCCGGCTTTGCCACACCGGTGGAAAACATGCCGGTGTTTCTGCAATGGCTGGCCCAGGCCATTCCGCTGACCCACTTCCTCATCATCGTCGAGGGCAGCTTTCTCAAGGCCATGCCGCCCGGCGACATTCTTGCCAGCCTGTGGCCGCTCGCGGGCATTGCACTGGTCACGCTGACCATGGCCACCGTATTTGTCCGAGGGCGCCTGCAATGAAATCCATGACCCGCGCTCGATTCTCCCGCGATGCCGCCCGAGCGCCGAACTCCCGTGCGCTGGCGTCCCCCCGGGTGGCCACCGGCTCAGGCAGGGCTGGAAGTCAAATTCCTCTATCCCGACCGCCGGCTTCAGCGGTCAAGACGGCGCCGGCCACAGCGCCCTCGGCCGCGAGCCGCACCGCGCCTGTGTCGAGGCACAGGTGGGCTTGTCGCACGCATGCCTCATCGGAATCGGGGAAATACACCACGTAGTCCGTGTCCAGCAGCTTGCCATTGTCGATCCGGATGACGGCGTGGTCGTCGATCGCACCCAATCTTGTCTCGATGGTGGCCGATCCTCCGGCCAGATGCGCCAGGCCCAGCGAACACCAGACGGTTGCACGCACAAGCTGGGGTACGTGTTCCCGTCCGCGTCGCGATGGGTCTCGCCGATGATTTTCGGCGCGGCGCCGACAATTCCGCGCATCGGAAACGCCGTGGCGTTGAGCGTTTGCGAGATGGCCAGATCATCGCGCACGACGATGGCGATCTTCGCGTCAGACATTCAGTACCTCGGTGTATGGAATGAGGGCCGGTGCGGTTCTATGCGTGAATCACGCACCTTCGCGGCGGGCCCGCCGCTCTGCCCTGAAGCTCTCTCCGAGAGCGACGGCCGCGTCCCTCGGCCCGAACGGCTCATCGCATGCGGGGCAGACGAGCACGAGGCTCGTCTCGTGTCCGCATTGCCGATGGGTGATAACCAAGGCGGACTCGGCCTGATCTGGTCCCCATAAAACGGACACCACGAGGTCTGCTATTTTGACCACGTGGAGGTCGCCATGAAGAAGACAGGACCAGATCGCAGATACACGGTGGAATTTCGATCGGCCGCGGTGTCGCAGG
>JADLAV010000009.1 GCA_020848075.1 Burkholderiales bacterium | reverse complement strand
CCTGCGACACCGCGGCCGATCGAAATTCCACCGTGTATCTGCGATCTGGTCCTGTCTTCTTCATGGCGACCTCCACGTGGTCAAAATAGCAGACCTCGTGGTGTCCGTTTTATGGGGACCAGATCAACCTCGTCTATCCGCCGGACTACGTCAGCCAGACGGTCGTGCGATCGCGCGGCGAGCGCCGCGAGATCCTCACCTATCACGGCCGTCTCCTCGAGACGCCGGTCACGCGGTACTACCTGTCCGGGCGGAAGTTCCACTGGTTCCACGCCGTTCCCGAGGACGCGTGCGTGCACGTCGGCGGCACCGGTGTGATGGCCTTCCTGATTGGGCACTTCCGGCCGACGCCCGGGATGTTTCTGCGGGAGTTTCCGCTGATGGCGGACGTCCACGTCGCCGTCGAAGCCCAGCGGCAGCGCATTCCGATCCGGGCCCTCCGGCACCCTCCCGCCTGGATCAGGCCTTCGGCCCGGCTCGATCCGGGCGCATCGATCTTCGCCGCCTTCAAGGATCGCGACGCGCTTCAGGTGGAGCGTCTCAATCACGTCCTCGAGTGGAGCCTGCATGGCGACTGAGCTGAGCGCGCGGCCCTCTGCGGCTGGTGCCGAGGGCGCATCGCGTGCGCGGTCTTGCAATGTTGCATCGGCTCGCTGAGCGTCTCGCCGATCGCCTCGCCGCGCGCGGCATGCACGGTTCGGCCGCGTTCTGTGTCCGGATCGCACTGCGGCTGCCGCGTGCCACGTCGGAAACGCTGTCGGCGATGCTCGAGATCGCGCGCTGCCTCGACGACCGGCCGCTCGCAGCAGAGGTCGCGCGGAGGCTCATCGATGTCGCGCCGGAGAACGTATCCGCGCGAGGAGTTCTCGCCGCGCTCTTGCTGCTGGAGGGCGATGCCGAGGCCGCGGCCTGCGAGGCCGACCGGCTGCGTGCTCTGCTGCCGCCCGGTGAGCCGGCGCCGCGCGTGGTGCGCGATTCGCTGCTCGATCCGGAGCGGGCTCGCCGCGGCGAGGCGTACGTGACCTGGCTCGAGGACGTCCTCGTCGAGACCGCCTTCTGGTCGGTCGTGAAGGACGACCGCGTCTACAACATGGAGGTCCACGGGCGCCTGCTGGCGGCCAGTCCTTTCATCGAGGGCCGCGTTTCGCCCGATGGGAAAGCGTTCCTCATGCGTTGCCCGGCGCCGGCCGTGCGTATCGACGAGCCCTGCGTGCACCTGGGCGGCGACGAGAACTACAGCCACTGGGTCAATCGGAACCTGCTCAAGCTCGCGCTCACCGAGGAGCGCGACGAGTTCATGCATCTTCCCCTGCTGGTTCACGAAGACTTGCGGCCATGGCAGTGGGAGTATCTGGAGCTCCTTGGAATCAGCCCGAACAGGCTGCTGCGGGTCCCGCGCAACGCGGTCGTCGCATGCCGCCGGTTGGCGGTCCCGACGCTGCTACGCAATCACCCGCGGATGCAGCTCGGGACCGATTGGATCCGGCGTCGACTCGCCTCCCATATGGCGAGCGGTACGCCGCGCGGGCTCCTGTTCGTGGCGCGGCGGGACGCGGCGCGCCGGGTGATGGTGAACGAAGCCGAGCTGGCCGATGCCCTGGTGCGGCTCGGGTTCCGCGTGATCGTGCCGAGCGAGCTCACGGCGCGCGAGCAGATCGCCGCCTTCTCTTCGTCGCGGATCATCATCGCGGCGCACGGCGCGGCACTTGCGAACCTGGTGTTCGCTCCGTCGGGCGCTTTCGTCGTCGAGCTCGCGAGCGCGGCGATCATGCACATGTCGACCTTCCGCCATCTGACGCGCACGCTCGATCAGCGGCTGGTGACGATCGTGTCCGACGACTACGACGTCACCCGGCCAGAGCCGAATGCCTCGCATCTCGACTACCGCGTCGACGTCGAAGAAGTTCTCGCGGCAGTACGAAAAGAAGCGCCCGAACTCTTCGCGCGGCGTGACGCAACGGGTGAATCGAGCGATGCCTCGGAGGGCGCGGCGCCCGCTCACTCGTAGCGCCGCCAGGCAACCGTTCACTGCTCTCCCAGCCGCCCTGTTGTGCAGCCTCCGCCTCGGAGGCTAATATCGGCGCATGTTGGGTAACTTGTTCAGGAGTCTCAGGGCGTCGCGTCCGGCCCCGAGCCGGGGCGAGCCGGCACCCGCCGAGGACGAGCCCTCGCGACGCTACCGCGTCGCGCTCGAGGATTGGCGTGCGGACCGCACGTCCGAGGCCGTCGCAGGATGCAAGGCGGCGCTCGAGCTTGCCCCCGGGTTTCTGGCTGCGCACTCGCTGCTGGCGACGATAGATCTTCCGGGGGAGGACTATTTTCGCGTTCTCTCGCGCGTCCACGCCCACCTCAAGCCCCGGACGTATGTGGAGATCGGCGTCGCGACCGGCGCCTCGATCCGCATGGTCGGCTCCGGAACGCGCGCCATCGGCGTCGATCCGGAGCCACGCATTGAATTCGAACCAGATCCCTACGTGAGCATATTCGCGGAGACGAGCGACGATTTCTTCGCGCGGCACGATGTGCGAGCGGAACTGGGCGACCTGCCGATCGATCTGGCGTTCATCGACGGCATGCACCGCTTCGAGTTCGCGCTGCGCGACTTCATGAACATCGAGGCGCTCTGCACGCCCTCGTCCACCATCCTCATCCACGACGTCTATCCGCTCGACGAGTGCACGGCCGCCCGCGAGCGCGTCACCGACTTCTGGAGCGGCGACATCTGGCGCCTCATCCTGCTTCTGCGCCAGCACCGCCCCGATCTGGCCGTGCATACGATCGGCGCCGCGCCCACTGGGCTCGCGATGGTCCGCAACCTCGACCCGCAGTCGCGGTACATCCGCGACCACCTCGGCGCGCTCGTCGACGAATACCTTGCTCTCGACTTCAGCGTCCTCGACGGCCGCAAGGCCGAACGCCTCGCGCTCTTCCCGAACGACTGGTCGCGGATCAGCGCGCTCCTCGACACACCGCCCGCCGCTGCCCGTCGCTAGCCTGCCAAGGGAGACCCCCGGCTCTTCCGGGGGATATTTGCTCGGGGAAAAGTCCGCCTAGGCAAGGCGGCGACCTCGCTGGCGTTCGTGGAGCCGAGCGAGGTGCGTATAGTGGGGGAGATGTCCGTTGAAGAAACGCGATCGGGGAGCAGGTGATGTCTGATGAGGGCAAGGACGCGAACCCGCTGTATTCGTACTTCGTCAACAACCCGGGCCGGCTGATCCACAAGTGGCTGCACTACTTCGAGCCCTACCATCGCCACCTCGGAAGGCTCCGGGGCGAGGCCGTGACGCTCGTGGAGTTCGGGGTCTTCCACGGCGGATCCCTGCAGATGTGGAAGCACTATCTCGGGTCCCGGGCGCGGATCGTCGGTGTCGACATCGATCCCGCGTGCAAGACGTTCGAGGAAGATCAGGTCCAAATCTGGATCGGCGACCAGGAGGACCGCCCCTTTCTGCGGCGACTGGCCGACGGCGTCGGCTCCATCGACATCGTGATCGAGGATGGCGGCCACCGGATGGGTCAGCAGATCGCGACCTTCGAGGAGATCTTCTACCGGATGTCCGAGTCAGGCGTCTACATCGCCGAGGATCTGCACACCAGCTACTGGGCGGAATACGGTGGCGGTGCTCGGCGCACCGGCACATTCATTGAGTATGCCAAGGCGCTGATCGACCAGCTGAACGCTTGGCACACCCAGAATCCAGAGCAGCTCTCGGTCGACGATTTCACGCTGCAAGCGACGTCGATGCACTTCTACGACAGCATGCTCATCATCGAACGCGGCGAACGCGGGGAACCCCGCCACACGCAGACCGGGCGACCGTCCTTCCCGACCTGACGCTGCTCATCGACGCCTTGGCCGCATGTTGCGGCACGCAGATACGCCCGGCTAGGCGATCCCCGGATTGCCCTCGACCCCCTGCAGCCGCGGCAGATTCAGCTTGCGCGGCGGGACCGTCTTCTGGTCGCGCAGCCAGCGCGAGACCACGTCCCAGATCGGCTCGCCGCTCGCGCCCTCGGCGACCGGGGCCCAGCCGGCGACCTTGTACTTCTTCGCCGGCTCGAGCGGCTTGCCGCCGAGGTGCATGTCGACGATGCGGCTGCCCATGCGAGCCGTCGGCACGCACGTGTATGCGAGCCCGCCGACGCGCACCATGTCGCCGCCTTGCTGCTTGTAGGGGTCGGGGTTGAAGAGGTTGTCGGCGACGTCCTCCAGGACCTCCTTGATCTGCGCGCCGGTAAGCTCGTTCAGGGTGGCGTAGGGATAGGTGATGGCGGTCTGGTCCATCACGTGCTCCATCGTGATCGGCTGCCCCGGCAGGATCGTCGTGCCCCAGCGGAAGCCGGGCGAGAAGGCGATCTCCGCGCCTTGGGCTTCCATCATGGCGTCGCAGATCAGCTGGTCGAACGTGCCGTTGAAGTTGCCGCGCCGGTAGAGGAGCCCCTCGGTCACGGCGAGCTCCTCGCCGAGCCGCGCTGCGTAGGGCGTGCGCGTCCCGGCAACGAGCTGCGCCATCGCAGCGTCGGCCGGCAGGAGGTTGGCGAACACGGGCAGCAGGCGGTAGCGGTAGCCTGCAACCTTGCCGCCCTTCACCTCGAGATCGAGGACCGAGAGAAACTTGGCGTTCGAGCCGGAGTTCGCCACCAGCGTCTGGCCGCCGGCATTCTTGACGACCGTGGGTTGCGGCACGCCGTCGTGCGAATGCCCGCCGAAGATGGCGTCGATGCCGCGCACGCGCGAAGCGAGCTTGAGATCGACGTCCATGCCGTTGTGCGACAGCAGCACGACCACTTGCGCGCCCTTGGCGCGCGTCTCCTGCACGACCTTCTGCAGCTCTTCTTCCTGGATGCCGAACGTCCACTCGGCGACGAAATGGCGCGGATGCGCGATCGGCGTGTAGGGGAACGCCTGGCCGATGATCGCGACGGGAACGCCACCGAGGTCGCGCAGGGCGTAGGCCTTGAACACCGGGTCGCCGAAGTCCTGGGTCTTCACGTTCTGCGCCACGAACGCGATCTTGCCGAGTTCCTTCTCGACCGCCTCCTTGACCCGCTTCTCGCCGTAGGTGAATTCCCAGTGTCCGGTCATGACATCCACGCCGAGCGCGTTGCACGCCTGGATCATGTCCCCGCCCTTGGTCCATAGCGACACGCCCGAGCCCTGCCAGGTGTCGCCGCCGTCCAGGAGCAACGCATTCGGCCGTTCGGCGCGCAGGCGTTTCACCAGAGTTGCAAGGTGCGCGAACCCGCCGACCTTGCCGTAGGTCCTGGCCGCGGCCTCGAAGTCGAGGTAGGTGAACGCATGCGCCTCGCGCGTGCCCGGCGCGATGCCGAACGCCTTGAGGAGCCACTCGCCGACGAGATGCGGCGGCTGCCCGGCCGCGTCGCCGATGCCGATGTTCATGCTAGGCTCGCGGAAGTAGATCGGCTGCAGCTGGGCGTGGCAGTCGGTGAAGTGGAGGAGCGACACGTTGCCGAACCGCGGCAACTGGTAGAGCGCGTCCGCATTGGCCTCCGCCAGCGCCGCACGCGCGTCGAGCGCGAAGCCGGCGGCGGCGGCCGCGGCGAGGACTTCGAGGAACTCTCTGCGATTCATGCGTTACGCGACAACCGAGGACAAGACGGCCGCCCCGCGGCGCGCCTCGCAAACAGAATAGGGGCCCGGTCGCCCAAGCCCCTATTGCCCGCCTCGCGGCTACTGGTTGACCGGCGAGTTCGGATCCATCAAATAGGCGACGACGTCCTTGATCTGCTCCTCGGTGAGCGTGCTGGAGTGCCCGAACCGCGGCATCGCCGAGCACAGCACGAACGCCTTCGAGTTGGAGACCCGCTGGTACACGTACTTCTGGTTCTCGACCGTGAAGCCGCGCGTCTTGCCGAACGCGCGGAGGCTCGGCCCCACGTTGCCGAAGGACGTCTCCCGCGGGGAAAGCTGGTGGCAGTTGTAGCAACTGCCACCGGAGACGCCCGGCTTGTCGCTCCACGTCATCCCCCGGCCGTCTGCGGCGATCCGCTGGCCGCGCTTCCAGTCGCCCATGTACTTCCCGTCGGCCGGGAGCTTGATCGACGCCATCTCGACCGCTTCGAGACGCTTCTCGACGTCGGCCGGCGGGTGGTCGCCGTACTGCGTGCAGACGCGCTGCAGCTCGTCCTGGTTCAGCCGATCCACCTGCGCGATGCCGCGCGTGTGGAAGTCGCGCTTCATCATCGCGACGGCTTGCTCGTGATAGGCCGTCTCACCCTGCATGCCCGCACAGCCCGCCACCACCGCCGCCAAGCCCGCGAAAACGATTGCCCTGTTCATCGGTGCCCCCTCATTCCTGTGTGCTGATCAGCGCTTGATGCCCGGGCCCCGATACGTCTGGCCGTTCGCGTTCACCGCCATGTACGTGAGGAGCGCGGCGATCGTGTCGGAGGCGTATCCCGGCTCGGGAAAGCGCTGCTGGCGGAAGCAGTCGTTCATGCGCCACTGCAGGGTGTGCATCACGCCGCCGGTCATGCGATATCCCGGCCAGCCGATGTAGCCGCGCGCGGCGCTCTCGCCCGGCTTGGTGAAGTTCGGCAGATTCTGCGTGCGAATGCGCTTGCCGTCCTCGCTGTGGCAGGTGGCGCACGCGAAGTCCCAGGGGCCGGCACGGTAGAAGAAGATCTGCTTGCCGATCTCGTAGGTCGCGCGCTCCTGCGGGTGCGACTGCGGGGCGGCGATCTTCATCTCGCGCGACTGGCCGGCGACGTACGTCACGAGCGACACCGGGTCGGGCGTGTAGTCCCCCCGGCTGAACGGCGCCTTGGCAAGGTCCTCGAACTTGAAGCCCTGCAGCGTGACCATGCAGTGCACGATGCGCTGCTCGACGTCCATCACCTTGCCGGTGTCTTCGAAGTAGCGGGGCAACTGCACGTAGGCGCCCTTGACCACGCCCGGCCCCAGCCCGAGATCGCACTGCTCGAGCGAGGCGTTCTTCGGGCCGCGCTTCGTCTTCCAGAGCGCCTCGCCCTTCACCTCCCACAGCTCGGCCGGGTTCGCCTCCTCGAGGACTTCCCGGAACTTGTCGAATTCGGCCGCGGTCCGGTCTTCGCTCTGCGCCGACACCGGCTGGCCGGCGAGCCCCGCTGCCAGCCCAAGGGCAGCGCACAGCACGAGTGCGTGTTTCATCAGCTCCTCCAAAGGTTGCGGCGCAATGACCGCCGTGGGATCCGCCCCCGGCCGGTCGCGCTTCTGCGTCGCCTCACGGTGCCCGGTCGCTGCCGGGCGGGTTCTTCTTGTCGAGAACTTCGTGTCGGGCGCCTAGCTGCCGAGCGTGATCTCGTCCGTGCGCTTGTCGCCGGTGTTGTCTTCCCAGGTGATCCGCAGCTTGTCGCCCCCTTTCGCGCCCTTGACCTTGAACGCGAAGACCGGGTTTCTGGACACCGCCTGGCTGATGTCCGCGGTCCACACTACTTTGCCGTTCAGCTCGGCGCGGATCTCCTTGATGAAATGCGCGGGGATCACCTTGCCGGCAGCGTCCTTGCGCTGGCCCGTCTCCATCGGGTGCGCCATCAATACGCGCACGTCCGCGATGTCGCCTTCCAGCTTCGCCCGGATCTTCATCGGGTCGCCCATGTTTCTGCTCCTCCGTCGCCTCTCTCGCCACTCTCTCGCCGAACCGATCAGCCGCCGCAGCCGCCGATCGTCACCTTGACTTCCTTGGCGGCCTGGTAGTACTTGCCCGCGGCCGCGACCACCGCGCGCACGTTCGACGATTCGCCGATCTTCACCCGGACGTGGACGTATGGCATCGCGCCCTTGGCGACATCGAACGTGCCGACGTAGGGGAACGGGTTCTTGTCGACGAAGAGCGAGATGCTCTCCGTGCCGGGGATGTTGCTCGTGATGTCGATCGGCACGACCGCGCCGTTCTCGGCGATGTCCGGCGCCCGGATCACGATGTCCGTGCTGTCGGCCGCCCCCGCGACGTTCAGCGCCTTCATCGCGTCGGCGGTGCTCTTGGCGTCGAATGCGCTCTTGTTCCAGGCGGCAAAGACGTCCGCCGGCCGCAGCGCTCCGGTCGCGAATGCGGCGACGAGCGCCCCTGCGGTGCCGGCGCCTCTCAGGAGGCCTCTACGCGTGTAGTCCATCGCTCCTCCAATCTCCTATGGTGCGGGTTGACGCTCGGTCCGGGAATTCGGTCGCGCGGCTCGGCACGGAACCGCGACAGGTCCCGCCTGCTTTCTTGTTGGCGATCCGCGCGGGAGGGTACTCACAAAAGCTGCCCCGAGGCAAGGCGGCCGGGAACGAAATTGCGAGGGCATTCATAAGGCGGCCTAATGTGCCCACCGGTCGCGGCAATTGCGGTTCGTTTTCCGCGGGCGGGCGGAGGGCGCTCATTCTTCTTCAGCGAGGTAGCGGCCCGATCGGCCGCCGGATTTCTCGATCAGCCGGACATCTTCTATGCGCATGCCGCGATCGGCGGCCTTGCACATGTCGTACACCGTGAGCAGGCCGACCGTTACCGCGGTGAGCGCCTCCATCTCGACACCGGTGCGCCCGAAGGTCTCGACGGTGACCGTGAGCGCTACCGCGGACTGCTTGGCGTCGACCTCGAACTCGGCGCCGACGCGCGTCAGCGCGAGCGGATGGCAGAGCGGAATCAGGTCGGCCGTGCGCTTGGCCGCCTGGATCGCCGCGACGCGCGCGACACCGAGCACGTCGCCCTTCTTAGCGGTGCCCGAGCGGACGAGCGCCAGCGTCTCGGGTCGCATGCGGATCGCTCCGCGCGCGCGCGCGACGCGGTGCGTCTCGGCTTTGGCGCCCACGTCCACCATGTGGGCCTGGCCGTGTGCGTCGAAATGACTGAGCGGCTGCTTCATGCGCGAGAAGCCGGCATGGGCGATATTCCGGCCCGGCATTATGCCTCAGGCAGCGCCCCGGACTGCCTCGGCGGCCCGGGTCCGGCCCGGCGCCGCGCGGAACCTCGGCAGCCCGCAGGTATCATAAGGGCGTGTTGACCATCCATTCCCGGCTCCTCGCAGCCACGGTCGCGGCCACGCTCGCTGCCGTGCCGCCTCCGTTCGTGCAGCCGGTTGCCGCACAGAATCTGCCCGATCTCGGCGAGGCTTCGCAGGCCGATCTCTCGCCCGCCGAGGAGCGCCGGATCGGCGAATCGATCATGCGCGACATCCGGCGCGATCCCGCGTACGTGGACGATCCCGAGGTCAACGCGTACGCACAGCGCCTGGGCGACGAGCTCGCCAACGCGCGCGGCGGCGCCGGCCGGTCGTTCGAATTCTTCGTGATCCGCGATCCGCAGGTGAACGCCTTTGCGCTGCCTGGCGGCCACATCGGTCTCAATACGGGGCTGCTGCTGACCGCCCAGACCGAATCCGAGCTCGCTTCGGTGGTCGCGCACGAGATCGCGCACGTCACGCAGCACCACATGGCGCGAATGGTGGCGAAGCAGAGCCAGCTGCAGATCGCCAGCATGGCGGCATTCGCCCTGGCGCTGCTTGCGGCCCGTTCCAGCCCCCAGGTTGCCCAGGCGGCGGCGGTTGCTGCGCAGGCGGCGCCGCTCCAGGCCTCGCTCAGCTACAGCCGCGACTTCGAGCGTGAAGCGGACCGCGTCGGCTTCCAGATGCTGGAGAACGCAGGCTTCGACGCGCAGGGCGCGCCCGACTTCTTCGAGCGGCTGCAGCGGGCCACGCGCCTCTACGAGAACAATGCGCCGGGCTACCTGCGCAGCCACCCGATCACGGCCGAGCGGATCGCGGACATGCAGAACCGCGCGCAGGAGGCGCCGCCGCATCGACACGTCGACAGCGTCGCTTTCGGCCTGGTGCGCGCGAAGCTGCGGGCGGAAGCCGGCCGGCCGGAAGACGCAACGGCCCACTTCCGCGACGTTTTGCGGGAGCGGCGTTTCGCGAACGAGGCAGTGGCGCGCTACGGCTACGCGAGCGCGCTCCTGCGCGCGAACGATTTACCCGCGGCCGCCGCCGAGCTCGCGCGCGTGCGCGAGGCGGGCCTGCAGCACCCGATGGTCGAGACGCTCGCGGCGCGCATCAAGAGCGCGGCCGGCGACCACGCCGGCGCGGTCGCGATCCTGGCGGCGGCGTATTCGCGCTACGGCGACGATCTGGGCGTCGGTTATGCGTATGCGGCCGAGCTCCAGGCCGTGGGCCGCCACCGGGATGCGCTCGCCATGCTGGCGGACCTCGCCCGGCGCGACGCGCAAAATGCGAAGGCCTACGAGATGCAGGCGCGAAGCTATTCGGCTCTCGGCAAGCGCACCGAGGAGCACCGGATGCTCGCGGAGGTCTACGTCCTGCAAGGCAGCGTGCCGGCCGCGATCGAGCAACTCCAGCTCGCCCAGCGGGCCGGAGACGCCGACTTCTACTCCCTCTCGGCAGTCGATGCCCGGCTGCGCGAGCTGCGGCGGATGCGCGAAGAAGAGATCCGCGCGAAGAAATAGCGTTTGGCCGAAGCGGGGAGCGTTGCGCCGAAATGGGGCGCCGCTCTCCGAAATGGGAGGCGGTTCTCTGAGATAGGAGGCGGTTCTCCGAGATGGGGGCGGCTCTCCGCAGCGGGCATCAGCGGCTGCGCCAAGTTCGTCTCCTCCTCAAGGAGGAGGGGAAGGAAGATCCCCTCCTTTTCAAGGAGGGGTGGCTGCGGAGCAGCCGGGGTGGTTCGCGCGTTGCGACCGGGGTTCAGGCACGCGCTAACGGCTACTTCTTGGGATCCTCCGGCTTCTTCGCCGGCACTTCGTAGTACGCCTCGTAGAGCAGGTCGAACGTCCGCTCGCTCTCGCGCAGGAGCTCGTCCTCGTTGGCGGCCCGGTGTCGCGCGCCGGCGAGCAGCGTCTCCACGCCGGCGGCCTCGGGCATCTGCTTGTTGCCGGCGTCGAGCGCGTGCACCAGCGCGCCGATCTTCGCCAGGCTCGGCTGCTTGTCGAGGCCGAAGCTCGCGAGCAGCTCCTCGTACGTCACGCGCGCTTTCGAGTTGCAGAAGGTGGCTCCCTCGAAGCCGAACCCGACCGCCGTCCCCGGGCAGGGCTCGCGCTTGTCGAGCCAGAGCATCGTCGCCTCGGGATCGATGAAGCGCCGGATCAGCCATGCGCTCGCCAGGCGATCGGCGAACAGGGGTTTGCGGGTCGCCCACGCCCGGCGGAAGTACTGCCGCTTCGAGCGCGTGGCCGGCCGCGCGCCCGCCGCCGCTCGCCCCTCGGGGAACATCATGTCGCGCACCCGCGCTTCCATGTCGGTGAGCAGGCGCTCGGCCCGCTCCTTGAGCGGGGAGACGAAGAAGTCGAGGGAAGTGATCGACTCCAGCTCGCGACGCTGCTTCGAAAGGACCTGCGCGATGGCGGTCGGGTCGGACACGCCGAATCCCGCCTTCAGGCCCTCGACCGTCTTGATGAGCTCGCTGTACCGTCCGCTGCGGTCGAACATCGTGCGCAAGGCCTTCGCCTCCGTGGGGCTCTCCAGATGGATCGGCAGCAGCCACGCATCGCCCTTGATGCGCGCGATGTGGTCGGCCAGCCGCCGGAAGTTCGCGCGGTTCGCCGGCGTATCGGGCAGCAGGTAGACCCCTTCGCGCATCACGGCGCATCCGAGCCCCTCGAGCGTGCGAAGGACGTGCATCCGCCCTGCGGCGTCGTCGCGCGGCAGCGCCGCGACCAGCGCGAGCCAGAGCGCGGGCGCACCGCCTGCGGGCTGGCTCGTGTCGCTCACGCTACTTGCCGAGTCCGGGCGCGGTGGCGTAGTGCTGCATCACCGTGCGGTCGCGCCAGTTCTTCTCGTCGAGCACCGCCGGCGGCAGGAAATAGCGCTCGGCCGGGGGAACTGGCTGCTCGCGCACGATGCGCGCGACGTCGGCGTAGGCGATCTTTCGCACCAGCCCCGGGCCGGAGGTCTCCCGTGCCACCATGAAGCTGTCGTAGACGCGGTAGACGTAGAGGTTCAGCGCGCGCTCGCGGCCGGTTTCGCTCTTCCAGGTCAGCGTGTAGCGCGTGTCGGGCTTGAAGGACTGCTTGCCCAGGATCTCGCCCGAGCTGCCGCCGGGGGCGGTGGCGGGCGCGGTAACGGGTGTTGCGCTCATCTGCTTCCCCAAGGAAGGTCGTGGACCGATACCGCAAGTCTACCAAGCCCGTTCCAGGCGTCGATACCGGGGCGCCAAGCCATTCCGGCACCCCGGGGTGCCGCTTGGCGCCCGCAGCCCCAGTCGCCGGCGCTGCACCGAGCAGAGTGCCTTATCAGCGGATCAAAATAACCACTTTGGGTACCCGGCCATGGTGCCGTCAGAATAGAGCGCCTGCCGACCCGGGTGCGGGGACTTCGCGCGCACCGCGCAACACGATTCGAACAGGGGCGGCACATCACCAGGCGGACGGCGCGGCGGGACCGCGTTCACCGTGTCTACAGGAGGGATCGTGCCGCAGTTAGTCAGCCCCCACGGCGGAGGACGCCTCAAGCCCCTGCTGCTCGAAGGCGCGGAGCGCAGCGCGGAGCTCGCGCGCGCGCGCACGCTGCCGCCGGTCACGGTCAGCTCGCGCGAGAAGGGCGACCTGATCATGCTCGGCATCGGCGGCTTCACGCCGCTCGAGGGCTTCATGTCGCACGGCGATTGGCAGGGCGTCTGCGATGCGATGAAGCTCGCCAGCGCGCCGAACAGCGGCCTCTTCTGGCCCATCCCGGTCACGCTCTCCACCGACCCCACGACCGCCGGCTCGATCAAGGCGGGCGCCGCGGTCGCGCTGGTGGATCCCGAGGACGGCGCCATCCTCGCCACGATGCGCGTCACCGAGAAGTACACGATCGACAAGCGCCACGAGTGCATGACGGTCTTCAAGACCACCGATCTCGAGCACCCGGGCGTCAAGATGGTGATGGAGCAGGGCGACGTCAATCTCGCCGGCCCGGTGCGGGTGCTCTCGACCGGCGGGTTCCCGGAGCGCTACGGCGCGCTGTTCATGACGCCGCAGGAGACGCGCGCGCTCTTCACGTCGCTCGGGTGGTCCAAGGTCGCGGCATTTCAGACGCGCAACCCGATGCACCGTTCGCACGAGTACCTGGCGAAGGTCGCGATCGAGACCTGCGACGGCGTCCTCATCCACTCGCTCCTCGGCGCGCTCAAGCCCGGCGACATCCCCGCCGAGGTCCGCACCAAGGCGATCTCGGTGCTCATCGAGAAGTACTTCGTGCCGAAGACCGTGGTGCAGGCGGGCTATCCCCTCGACATGCGGTACGCCGGGCCGCGGGAGGCGCTCCTGCACGCGCTCTTCCGGCAGAACTACGGGTGCTCGCATCTCATCGTCGGCCGCGACCATGCGGGCGTGGGCAGCTATTACGGGCCGTTCGACGCCCACCGGATCTTCGACGAGATCCCGGCAGGCTCGCTCGAGACGCAACCGCTCAAGATCGACTGGACGTTCTGGTGCTACCAGTGCGGCGGCATGGCGTCGGCGCGCACCTGCCCGCACGACGACAAGGACCGCCTGCTCGTCTCGGGCACCAAGCTGCGCAAGTGGCTCTCCGAGGGCGCGCCGGTGCCGGCGGAGTTCAGCCGGCCGGAGGTGCTGGAGATCCTGCGCGAGTACTACGCCGGCCTCGCGGCGCACGAGAAGGTGGAAGTGAAGCTCGCCGGCCACTCGGCGCGCTGAGTCATGCAACGCGGAGACGCAGAGGGCGCACAGGTGCAAGAGGCGGTACGGCAACCTGCGGTTTTCTCTGCGCGCTCTGCGCTTCAGCGTTGAGGTTTTCTTAGGAGAGGGCAATGCCGACTTACGTACGGACCGACAAGTGCGATGGCTGCAAGGGTCAGGACAAGACCGCCTGCATGTACATCTGCCCGCACGATCTGATGCTGCTCGACAAGGACGGCTCGCAGACCGGGCATGCCATGAAGGCGTTCAACCAGGAGCCGGAGCAGTGCTGGGAGTGCTACTCCTGCGTGAAGATCTGCCCGCAGAACGCGATCGAGGTGCGCCACTACGCGGACATCGTGCCGCTCGGCGCGTCGGTCCAGCCGCTGCGCGGGTCGGACTCCATCCTGTGGACCATCAAGTTCAGGAACGGGACCGTCAAGCGCTTCAAGTTCCCGATCCGCACGACTCCGGAAGGTTCGGCGGATCCGTACGGCGGCAAGCCCGCTGCCGACTGGAAGGACGCGAACGACGACAAGGTGCTCTTCACCAAGGGCACGCACAAGGTCGACATGAGCCAGTTCGTCAAGAGCTGATACCGGGATTGACGGCAGGGCGCTCCAGGGTCGAGCGCAGCCGGCACTGAAAGGAAGCGACATGGCAGAGTACGGATTCGGGAACCCCGAGGTCATCGAGGAAGAGGTCGATGTCCTCATCATCGGGGGCGGCATGGCCGCCTGCGGCGCGGCCTTCGAGATCGGCCAGTGGGCGAAGGCCGCCGGCGCGAACCTCAAGGTCAAGCTCGTCGACAAGGCGGCGCTCTCGCGCTCGGGCGCGGTGGCGCAGGGCCTGTCGGCGATCAACACCTATTGCGGCGAGAACGACCCCGCGGATTACGTGCGCTACGTGAGGAACGACCTCATGGGCATCATCCGCGAGGACCTGGTGTACGACGTCGGCCGCCACGTGGACGACTCGGTGCACAACTTCGAGGATTGGGGCCTGCCGATCTGGAAGCAGCCGGGCGACGAGGACAAGTCGCTGCGCGCGGGCGGCAAGCCGGTGCGCTCGGGCAAGTGGCAGATCATGATCAACGGCGAGTCCTACAAGTGGATCGTCGCCGAGGCGGCCAAGAAGGCGCTCGGGATGGAGGATATCCACGAGCGGGTCTTCATCGTCCGGCTGGTCACCGACAAGAACGACCCGACCCGGGTGGCCGCCGCCGCCGGGTTCTCGGTGCGCGAGCACAAGCTCTACATCTACAAGTTCAAGTGCTGCCTGCTCGTGGCCGGCGGCGCCGTGAACGTGTTCCGGCCGCGCTCGGTCGGCGAGGGCACCGGCCGCGCCTGGTACCCGGTGTGGAACGCCGGCTCCACGTACGCGATGGCCGCCGAGTGCGGCGCCGAGCTGACGATGATGGAGAACCGCTTCGTCCCGGCCCGCTTCAAGGACGGCTACGGGCCGGTGGGCGCGTGGTTCCTGCTCTTCAAGGCCAAGGTGATGAACGGCGCGGGCGAGGACTACTCGACGCTGCGCGCCGACCTCATCAAGGACGAGAAGCGCTTCGGGAAGTACGGCATGGGCGTGCCCGGCACGTGCCTGCGCAACCACATCATGCTCGAGGAGATGCTCGCCGGCCGCGGCCCGATCTACATGGACACGCCGACCGCGATGCAGAAGCTCGCCGAGAAGATGACGCCGAAGGAGATCAAGCACCTCGAGGCCGAGGCATGGGAGGACTTTCTCGACATGACGATCGGCCAGTGCGGCATCTGGGCGGGCGAGAACGTCGAGCCCGAGAAGACGCCCTCGGAGATCATGCCGACCGAGCCGTACCTCCTCGGCTCGCACTCGGGCTGCGCCGGGATCTGGGTGTCCGGCCCGACCGATCTGCCGGGCGTGCCGAAGGAGTGGAGCTGGGGCTACCGCTCGATGACGACCGTGAAGGGGCTCTTCACGGCGGGCGACGGCGTGGGCGCCTCCGGCCACAAGTTCTCCTCGGGCTCGTTCACCGAGGGCCGGATCGCGGCGAAGGCGATGGTCCGCTTCGCGCTCGACAACAAGGGCTGGAAGCCGGAGTCCGCGCGCACGACCGCCGAGCTCGTCGAGGAGATCTACCGGCCGGTGAAGACCTTCCTCGAGCACAAGGACTACACCACCGCGATCGACGTCAACCCGCACTACATCACGCCGAAGATGCTGCAGTTCCGGCTGCAGAAGCTGATGGACGAGTACGTCGCGGGCGTGGCGACCTACTACCGGACCAACGGCGCGATGCTCAAGGTCGCCGAGAAGAAGCTCGAGATGATCAAGGAGGACTCGCTCAAGATGCGGGCGAAGGACCTGCACGAGCTCCTGCGCGCGTGGGAGAACTATCACCGCATCATCGCCGCCGAGGCGCACATGAAGCACATCCAGTTCCGCGAGGAGACCCGCTACCCGGGCTTCTACTACCGGATGGACTACAACTTCATCGACGACGAGAACTGGAAGTGCTTCGTGAACTCGCGCTACAACCGCGATACGAAGCACTGGGACATCAAGAAGGTCCCGTACGTCCAGCTGATCAAGTAGTGCGCGGCTAGACATCCGCCGGGGTCTGGGGTAGCTTGCCCAGGCCCCGTTTCTTTTTGCCGGCGATAAATTCCCGTCGTGACCCAGGACATCCAAGACCCGAAGCCCGTGTCGCCGGTGCAGCCGATCCAGCTCGGACCGGACGACTCGTTCCAGTTCCGCTGCCGCAAGGGCATCGCCTGCTTCAACAAGTGCTGCCAGAACATCGACATCATGCTCACGCCGTACGATGTCCTGCGGCTGAAGCGCCGCTTCGATCTCTCGGCGCGCGAGTGGATCGACCGCGCCACGGTGGACTTCCACATGGACGGGCACGGCATGCCGGGGCTGAAGCTCGCGACCAAGCCGGGCACGCGCGAGTGCATCTACCTGACGCCGGAGGGCTGCAGCGTCTACGAGGACCGGCCCTCGGCCTGCCGCTACTATGCGCTCGGGCTGCTCTCTATGCGCAAGCAGGACTCGCCCGGCGAGGAGGATTCGTACTTCGTCGTGAAGGAGGAGCACTGCCTCGGCCACCAGGAGCCGCAGGTCCAGACCGTGCGCGAGTATCGCAAGGTGCAGGGGCTCCAGCCCTACGACGAGGCGAACCGCGAATGGCGCCGGATCGTGCTGAAGAAGCGCTCCGGCGGGCCGGCGGTCGGCAAGCCCTCGCAGAAGAGCCTCGAGCTCTTCTTCCTCGCGAGCTACGACGTCGACGGCTTCCGGGCGTTCGTGGCGAGCCCCGGCTTCCAGGAATTGTTCGAGCTCGATCCCGCGCTCCTGCACGAGATCGCGACCGATGACGAGGCGTGCCTCGCGTTCGCGATGCGCTTCCTGCGCCAGACGCTCTTCGGCGAGCTCACCATCCCGGTGCGCCAGGATGCTGCCGCGCGTCGTCTCGCGCGCTACCAGGAGAAGGTCGAGGCGATCGAGCGCGCAGCGGCCGAGAAGCGCGTCGCGGAGCAGGATCGCATGTACGACAGCCTCGACGACTGATCATTCTCTTGGACACCCGCGCACACGAGGCCGACCAGTACCTCGTCAAGTCCGAGCCGTACTACGAGCCCGTCGCCGACGAGGCGAGGCTGTTCGAGGCGGCCTACGCGAGCCGCGTCCCGGTCCTGCTGAAGGGCCCCACGGGCTGCGGCAAGACGCGGTTCATGGAATTCATGGCGTGGCGTCTCGGCCGGCCCCTCGTCACCGTCTCCTGCCACGACGACCTCACGGCGTCGGACCTCGTCGGGCGGTATCTCATCGTGGGAGCCGAGACGGTCTGGGTCGACGGGCCGCTCGCCGCCGCGGTGCGGCTCGGGGCGATCTGCTACCTGGACGAGATCGTCGAGGCGCGCAAGGACACGACCGTCGTCATCCACCCGCTCGCGGACGACCGGCGGATCCTGCCGGTGGAGAAGACCGGCGAGGTGCTGCGCGCGCCGCCCGAGTTCCTGCTCGCGCTCTCCTACAATCCGGGCTACCAGAGCGTGCTGAAGGAGCTGAAGCAGAGCACGCGCCAGCGCTTCGTCGCGCTCGAGTTCGGGTATCCGGCCGCAGCGCTCGAGCAACGGATCGTCGCGCGCGAAACCGGCGTGGACGCGGCGACGGCCGAGCGCCTGGTGCGCGTGGCCGGGATGACGCGCAACCTCAAGGGCAACGGGCTCGACGAGGGCGCGAGCACGCGGCTGCTCGTGCATGCCGGCAAGCTCATCGCGCTCGGCGTGCCGC
The DNA here is from genome assembly GCA_020848075.1 of Burkholderiales bacterium. Taxonomy (GTDB): domain Bacteria; phylum Pseudomonadota; class Gammaproteobacteria; order Burkholderiales; family SG8-39; genus JAABRB01. Next base: position 31,557 of record JADLAV010000009.1, on the reverse strand, counting down.
CGCGAGCCGCCTGCGCCGCCGCGATCGTGCAGCCGCTCACGGACGAGCCCGAAACCCTCGCGGCGCTGCATGAGCTCGTGGCCTCGGTCTTCTGAGCGACTGCCCGCGGGTTTGCTCGAAGATCGCCTCGAGGAGCTGCTCGAGGCATGCCTGTCCTCGCGGCGCACCGCCGCCGCGCTCGTCCCGGGCCTTGCGGCGCTCGCCCGGCCGCAGCAGGACTTCGTCCTGCACTGGGTCGGCATCGTCGCGCGTTCGAGCGCGGAGCTCGCCTACCAGTTCGCGGCCGCGGCGCCACGCGCGCTCGCACTGCTCGGCGAGCGCGGCGCCGAGGCGTGGCTCGTCGAGGCGATGGACGTCTTCGATCGCGAGAGCATGTACGCGGCGAGCGCGGCGCTGAAGGACCTCTCGCGCTTCGCGCGCGCGTGGGATGCCCAGGCGCATGCGGCCCGCTTCGAGGATTCCGCCCGCGTGCTCGAGCTCTTCCTGTGCGGGCTCGCCGGACGGCGGCTGCGTGTCGACGCCGGCGAGGAGCCGTGGACCGACACCGAGACGGTGTATCTGCCGCGCGAGGTGACGCTCTTCGCCGCGCGGAGCCGAAACTTTCTCGTGTACAAGGCCATGGCCGCGCTCGCCTGGGCGCAGGCGCGCTTCGACACGTTCTCGGCAGACCTGGCTGCCGCGGTTTCCGGAAGCGCGGATCCGGCGCGCGCGCGTGCGTGGGCGGCGTTTCTCGAGGCGGTGCGGCTCGGTGCCAAGCTCGAACGGATCCTGCCGGGCCTCGCGCGCGACCTCCGCGCCCTGCAACGGCCGGCGCTCGACGCGACGATCCGCTCAGCGGTGGCGCCGCTCGCCCGGCCCGATGCGGCCATCGGCGAGACCCTCGCCGTGCTCCGCGCGCTCGACCTCTCGCGCCCGCCGCCGGCGTGGCCCTATGTCGTCCGGCTGCATCCCGGCCGCGTGCAGGAGGTGCGCGCCGCCCGGATCGAACGCGAGCGGAACGCGCTGCGAACGGTGCTGGCGGGGCTGCGCGACGAATTGCGGCGCGAGAGGCCCGCAGAGGCGGAAGGCGAGCGCGCAGGGCGATTCGAGGCACGGCTCTCCGATCCGACCGAGGGAGCGGAGCGCAGCGTCGAGCTCTTCCTGGACGGAGCGGTCGTCGCGCCGCCGGTGGACGCCGCAAGCCTGATCCAGTCGATCCTGCAGGACCTCGGCGAGCTGCCGCCCGAGTATCTCGAGCCCGCCGGTGCGGGTGCGTACGTGTCGCATGCCGGACCGGGGCCGGCCGGCGACGACGAAGCCGTGCAGGCCGAGGCCGGCGCCGCGGTGTACGACGAGTGGGACTACGCGCGCCGCCACTACCGGCGCGCCTGGTGCGTGCTGCGCAGCCGCGACGTGCACCCGGGCGATGCCGCATTCGTGTGGCGCGCGCTCGAGCGGTACCGTCCGCAGATCGCGCGCCTCAAGCGCACGTTCGAGGCGCTGCGCGGGGAGGACCGGCTGCATCGGCGCGAGCCCCACGGCGACGGCATCGACCTCGACGCGGCGGTGGCCGGCCTCGCCGACGTCGCCGCCGGGCGCGAGCTGCCCGCGCGGCTGTTCGTGCGCCGCCACCGCACCGAGCGCTCGATCGCCGTGATGTTCCTGGTGGACATGAGCGGCTCGACGAAGGGGTGGATCAACGACGCGGAGCGCGAGGCGCTCGTGCTCCTGTGCGAGGCGCTCGATGTGCTCGGCGACCGCTACGCGATCTACGGCTTCTCCGGTATGACCCGCAAGCGCTGCGAGCTCTACCGTGTGAAGCGCTTCGACGAGCCGTATGGGGCGGCGGTCAAGGGCCGCATCGCCGGCATCGCGCCGCAGGACTACACGCGCATGGGCGTTGCCATCCGGCACATCACGCGCATGCTCCTCGCCGAGGAGGCCCGCACCCGCCTGCTCGTCACGCTCTCCGACGGCAAGCCGGACGACTTCGGCGACGGCTATCGGGGCGAATACGGGATCGAGGACACGCGTCAGGCCCTCTTCGAAGCCCGCCGCGCCGGGATCCACCCGTTCTGCATCACCATCGACGAGCAGGCGCGCGACTACCTCCCCCACATGTACGGGGCGGCCAACTACGTCCTAGTGAACGACGTGCGCCGGCTGCCGTTCCAGGTCGCGAGCGTCTACCGGAGACTGACCGGCTGACCCGGCCGGGCGCTGCCGCGACGGCGCGACCGATCGTTTTTCCTTGCCGGAGCGCATGCGAACCGCGAGAATACGGGCCTTTTTCGGGGAGGCCCAGATTGCAGATTGCCTGTCTCGACCTCGAGGGCGTGCTCGTGCCCGAGATCTGGATCGAATTTTCGCACCGCACGGGCATTCCTGAGCTCTCGCGCACGACGCGGGACGAACCCGACTACGACAAGCTCATGCGCGCCCGGATCGCGATCCTCGCGCGCCATCGTCTCGGGCTGCCCGACATCCAGGACGTGATCGCCGGCATGGGGCCGCTCGCGGGTGCGCGCGAGTTCCTGGACTGGCTGCGCCATCGCTTCCAGGTGGTCATCCTCTCAGACACCTTTTACGAGTTCGCCGCACCGCTCATGCGCCAGCTCGGCTATCCGACGCTGCTCTGCCACAACCTGGTGGTCGATGCGGCCGGCAAGGTGCGCGACTTCCGCATCCGGCTCGCGCATCACAAGCGCGAGTCGGTGCGGGCCATGCGGGCGCTCAACTTCCGGACCATCGCCGCGGGCGACTCGTACAACGACACCGCGATGCTCGCCGCGGCCGATGCCGGAATCCTGTTCCATCCGCCGCAGAACGTCGCCGACGAGTTCCCGCAGTTTCCGGTCGCCTATACCTACGAGGAGCTGAAGGCGGCGTTCCTGCACGCCCACTCGGCGCTCGAGTCGAGCGCCGCGGACTAAATCCGATACAGCGCGCGCTGGTCGCGGCGGAACGCGATGGGTTGCGCCTGCGGGTCGCCCAGCGACCGTCCGAGGCTGATGCGCCCCGCGCCGTAGAGCTGCGTCTCGCCGCGCAGCACGTGCACTTCGCCGGGCGTGCCGGCGAACGACACGAAGGTTCCGTTCGCGCTGTGGTCGATCAGCCGGAAGCGCATGCGATCGAATTCGATCGTGGCGTGGCTGCGCGAAGTGAGCTGATCGAGGATCGCGATGTCGTTCGATGGGTCGCGGCCGAGCAGCACGCGCGTGTGCGCCGGATCGAGCCGGAGCGTCGTGGTGCCGGTCGAGAGCAGCAGCGCGCCCTCGTCGGCCGGGAGCTGGCGCGGGCCGAAATTGAGATCGGTGATGCCGGCGCGATCGGTCTGCCAGATGATCTCGTAGATGGTCGACTCGGTCTGGTCACCCTTCAGCTTGGTGCTGTAGATCGCGCGCGCGCAGCTCGCGGTGGTCTGCGACAGCAGGTCGACCACCGCCTGGGTGGTCAGGATCTGCTCGGCGCGCCCCGTCGCCGCGAGGTAGGCCGCGACGTTCACGATGGTGCCGTAGACGTCGGTGCCCTCGACGATGACCGGGCCGACGTTGATGCCCGTGTGCAGCCGGATCGCCTGGCCCTGCAGGGGCTGGGCCGCCATTTCGGCGTGCAGCGCGCTCATCGCGAGCACCGCGCTCTCCGGCTCGGGAAAGACACACATGACCCCGTCGCCGAGCGTCTTCACCAGGCGCCCGGTGAACCGCGGCAGGAGGGCGAGCACCCTGCCGCAGTACGCCTGCGTGAGCTGGCGCGCCGCGTGATCGCCAAGCTCGCGGTAGATGCGCGTGCTCGCGGCGATGTCGGCGAAGGCCACGGCAAAGTCCTTGGTCTCGCGCACTCCCTGGGCTCCGCTTGTCTTCTTCGGCGAATGGTACCGGGTTGGGGCCCCGCGGCAGGGACTTTTCGCACGCCCCCCCGGGCGAACTGCCGCCGGGCGCCGCGCGCAGCGCAAACCGTGGCGTCCGCCGTGCGGGCGCCGGAGATTTTCGGGTTTCTTATCAGCCCGTTGTCCGTGCCTGGCGCGGGTGCCGCGCGGGCAGGTCGCCAAGCGCTCCGCTGCCCGTTCCGATGCGGGGCCGGCGGGCGTGCCGCGCTGCCGCGGCGCTACTTCTTGACCGGCTTGGCGGCGATCTCTTCGAGGCGGGTGGCGCGGATCATCTGGCCGTCGAGCGTGGCGTCTTTCGCCGTGCCGCCGAAGGCGACGGTCATCAGCTGGCTGTAGTAGGTCACCGGGATGTTGAACTTGGTGCCGTACCGCTTGTTGACGTCGGCCTGGTAGATCTCGACGTTCGCCTGGCAAAGGGGGCAGGGCGTCACGATCATGTCGGCGCCATGGTCGTAGGCGCTCTCCACGATGTCCTTGATCTGCTTCTGGCTCTTCTCCGGCTCCGACACCGCGAGCGCGCCGCCGCAGCAGGTCACCTTCTGGTCGTATTCCTTGACCGCCTCGCCGCCCATGGTCTCGACGAGCTGGTCGAGGTAGACCGGGTTCTCGAACGACTCCCCGGCAATGCCGAAGGGACGGTTGGTCTGGCAGCCGACGTAGCCCGCGAACTTCACGCCCTCGAGCGGCTTGACGACGTGCCTGCCGATCTCCTCGTAGCCCAGGTCCTCGATCAGCACCTCGACCATGTGGCGCACGCCCGCCTTGCCCTCGTACTGCAGCCCGGCCTCCTTGAGCGCTTCATTGGTGTCGGCGAGGAGCCCAGCGCTGGCGTCGAGCTTCTCCTTGCTCTCGCGCGCATTCAGCCAGCAGGCCGCGCAGGTGGCGACGATGTCCTGGCCGGGCAGGTGCTGCTCGGCGAGCGCGAAGTTGCGCGCGTTGATCACGTGGCGCGCGAGCTCGCCCGACCCGGCGTAGCTCACCGACGCCCCGCAGCAGTTCCAGTCGGGAATCTGCGTGAGCTTGACGTCGAGGTGCCTGCACATCGACTCGGCCGAAACGAGGTAATTCGACGCCGAGCCGCGATAGTGCGACGTGCAGCCCGGGTAGAACGCGTATTCCTTCTTCGCCATGATTTCGGCCTCCTGGGCTGCGCGCTACTTCGTGAAGCCGCGGCGCCTGTCCTCGATCTCCTGCGCCTTCCGGATCATCGCCTGGAAGCCCTTCACGTCCTTCACGCCGTGCCCGCCGAAGATCTCGAACGGGCTCATGCGCCTGGTCCGGAGCATCCCGAGGCCGACGTTCTTCATCGCGAGCGCCTTCTTGATGCCGGCCCCGATGCCGTCCTTGAACCACAGCCTGAGCATCAACCGCATCTCGTTCGCGCGCCCGTTGCGGGTGAAGTTCTCCCAGAAGACGACCGAGAAGTCGCGCGTCGGCTGGCGCTTGGGCGCGAGGCCGAGCCGGTGCGCGTAAGTGGCGATCCCGTGCATGATGGTCGTGATCGGGAGCTTGCGCGGGCAGCGCACCACGCAGTTGTAGCAGGAGGTGCACATCCACATCGAGTCCGACTGGAGCACCTCGTCGCGCTTGCCGGCGCGGATCATCATGAAGAGCTTCTGCGGCGAGTGCTCCCAGTGCGGGCCGAACGGGCACGAGCCGGCGCACACGCCGCACTGCATGCACATCTTCACCCACTCGCCCTCGTCGACCCGCTCCTCGACCTCGCGCAGGAAGTCGTTGCGGTATCTCGCGAGGGCCTGCGCGTTGAGATCGCTCGCCATCACGCGAATCCTTTCAGCGGCGACATCCCGAGCTCGTTGATCTTCGCGGCATACTCGTCGATCAGCCGCGCCACCCGCTCGGTGTCGGTGATCGCCACCTCGCAGGTCGCGACCCGCTCCGGCTCGAGCGCCATCTGCTTCAGCGTGTCGTCGATCTTGCTCATGCGGTAGTTCGCGAGCTCCGAGCCCTTGACGAAGTGGCACTGGTAGTCGTCGCCGTGCTTGCAGCCCATCAGCATCACGCCGTCGTAGCCGCTGTTCAGGGCGTCCGACAGCCAGATCGTGTTCACCGAGCCGAGACAGCGCACCGGGATGATGCGCACGAAGGCGCTGTAGTGGCGCCGCGCCATCCCCGCCATGTCGAGCGCCGGATAGGCGTCGTTCTCGCACGCGAGCACGAGGATGCGCGGCTTCTCCGAGAACTCGTCCGGAACGTCCACTGCCTTCAGCTGCGCGCCGACCGTGTCCACCGAGTAGTTCTCGAACGAGATCACGCGCACCGGGCAGGCGCCCATGCACGTGCCGCAGCGCCGGCAGCGGCTCTCGTTGAACAACGGATAGCGCTTCTCGTCCTCGTCGATGGCGCCGAACGGGCACTCGACGGTGCAGCGCTTGCACTGCGTGCAGCCGTCCAGGCGCACCATCGGGTAGGAGAGATCGCCCGAGCGCGGATGCGCGGCGCGGCCGAGCCCGGCGTTCTCCGCGGCCTGGATGGCCTTGAGCGCCGCACCGGTCGCGTCCTCGACCGCCTGCGTGATGTCCATCGGCCGGCGCACCGGTCCGGCGGTGTAGATGCCGGTGCGGCGCGTCTCGTAGGGGAAGCAGATGAAGTGCGAGTCGCTGAAGCCGTGCCGCAGCATCGGCAGGTCCTTGCCTTGCCGGTAGGCGAGGTTCAGCACCGAGCCGGGATCGGACTGCCACTCGCCCGGCTCGTTCTGCGCCACCTTCTCGATGTCCACGCCCGAGTTCGGGACCTGGCCGGTTGCGAGCACCACGATATCGGCGTTCTCGATCGTCGCATCCTCGTCCAGGATCAGGTCGCGGAACCTGACCGTGCACGCGTTGCCCGTAGGCTCGACGGCGGCGACCTTGCCCTTGGTGAAGGTCACGCCCTTCGACTGGCCGCTGCGATAAAAGTCCTCGCCGTTGCCCGGGACGCGCAGGTCCGTGTAGACCACCACCGTGTCGATCGCCGGATTCGCATCCTTGAAGTACATCGCCTGCTTGATCGAGGTGGCGCAGCAGTGGCCCGAGCAGTATGGCAGGTGCACTCCGCTCGCGTCGCGCTGGCCCGCGCACTGGACGAATACCACGGTCTTCACCTCGCCGCCGTCGGAGGGCCGGCGGATCGGCGTGCTCCCGGCGGCCGCCTCGCGGGCGAGCCGCTCCAGGCCTGCCTGGTCGAGGACGTTCGGCGTTCTGCCAAAGCCGAGCTCCGGAAGTTTCGTCGCGTCGTAAGGCGAGAACCCGGTGGCCTGGACGATGGCGCCGAACGCCTCGGTCGCCGTGCCGCCAGACTCCGCGGCGATCTCGACGCTGAACCGGCCGGGGGCGCCGCTCGTGCGCGCGATGGTCGAGCCGACGCGCACCTCGATGTTGGCGTCGGCCTGCACCGCTTGAATCATCGCGGCGACGCCGGTGTCGGCCGGCGCCTCGAACGGCTCGTGCGCGGGGGTGCGCTTCCAGAGCGTGCCCGTCCACCCGCCGAGCGTGCCCGTCTTCTCGACGATCATCACGCGGTAGCCGGCCTTCGACGCCTCGAGGGCCGCGGTCATGCCCGAGATGCCGCCGCCCACCACCAGCAGCCGCGTGTTGTGCGCCGCGTCCGGGTTGCCGGCCGGCACCTTCATCTTCTTCACTTCCGCGCAGGCCATGCGCACGTAGTCGTCGGCCATCTCCTGGGTCGTCTCGCGCGCGGCGTCGGTGTCGGGCTGCGACCAGATCACGCCCTCGCGCAGGTTCGCCCGCGACATCGCAACGGTCGGGAACGAGAACGCCTCGGTCTTGGCCCGGCGCGAGCAGGCCGCGATCGCGACGTGCGTGACGGCTTCCTTCTCGATGTCGTCGCGGATCGACTGCACGCCCGCCTCGGAGCACAGGAACCCATGCTCGCGCACGAGCGCCATCTTGCCTTCCTTTTGCGCGACCTGCGCGAGCTGCCGCGTCGAAAGCCGCTCGCCGAGCCCGCAGCCCTGGCACACGTATGCAGCGGTTTTCATCTCAGCCATTTGCTACTCTCTCGCGTCGTCGCGACTCCGCGCCCGAGCCCTCACGCCCGCAAAAAATTCCTCGCTCCAGCGCATCGGTATGGTCATGTTTCGGCACGCGCGGCGCGGTTGACGACCTGGATCGCACGCAGCGCGGCGGCGGTGGCGTTCTGCACCGAGCGGTTCACGTCGAGCGCGTTCGTCGCGCAGCCGGCGCCGAACACGGCGGCGCGCTCGGCCGCGGCTTCGATGAAGCCGCTCGAGTCCTCGACCACCTCGGCCGGGATGTCGGCGGCCTTCACGCTCGGCGCCATGCCGATCGCGAGGACCGCCAGGTCGTGGCGGTTGGCGTAGCGGTGATAGCCCTCGGTGTCGACGCCGTGCAGGATCGGGTCGCGCGTCGCCTGGTCCTCGGCGATGCGGGCCACCTTCGACTTCACGAACCTGACGGTCGTGTCCTTCTGCACCCTCGCGTAGAAGTCCTCGAGGCGGTCGATCGCGCGGATGTCGATGTAATAGACGGTGGACTGCGCCCCGTCGCCGAACGCCTCGCGCACGTATTGCGTCTGCTTGAGCGAGGCCATGCAGCAGATGCGCGAGCAGTGCCGGAGGTGGTTCTCGTCGCGCGAGCCGGCGCACTGGATGAAGGCGACGTCCTTCGCCTCCTTGCCGTCGGACGGCCGCAGGATCTTGCCGCCGGTCGGCCCGTGCGGATCGGCCAGCCGCTCGAACTCCACGCTGGTGATGACGTTCGGGAAGCGGCCGTAGCCGTAGGGCTGGATCCTCGCGGCGTCGTAGGGCTGCCAGCCGGTGGCCCAGACGATCGCGCCCACCTTGAGCTCGAGCGTCTCTTCGGCCATGCCGAGGTCGATCGCGCCGTACTTGCAGGCGGCCTTGGCCTTCTCCGCGTCTGGCGTGCCGATGATGGAGGGATCGAGCACGTAGCGCTGCGGATAGGCCATCGCGTGCGGCAGATAGGCGGCCTTCATCCGGTCGAGGCCGTAATTCCACGGGTTCGGCACTTGCGTGCTCACCGCTTCGGCACACGCGCCGCATGCGGTGCAGTTCTCATTCACGTACCGGGGCGAGCGCTTCACGGTCACCGTGAAGTCGCCGCGCGTGCCGGAGATCCCGGTCACCTCGGCGAGGGTGAGCACGCGCACGTTGCGATTGCCCTTCAGGCGGCGCAGGTTGATCTCGAGGCCGCAGACCGGGTGGCAGAGCTTGGGGAAGTAGCGGTACAGCACGGAGGTGCGACCGCCGAGCGTGGCGGTGTTCTCGACCAGCACGACCTGCTTGCCGCACTCGGCCGCCTCGAGCGCCGCCGTCATCCCGCTCACCCCGCCGCCGACGACGAGAATCGTCTGGTTCGTTGCGACGACCGACGCCATTCCGCTTCCCCTTTGCTCGCCGCACGCGAGCGCAGGCGAGGATTCTACCCGCCGGCCGGCGGCGCTCGTTTGCATTGGATCAAGCGTGCGACTGAATATTCGTATGCGTCAATAGAGCCGCTCGATCGCCGCTACTTGACCGTGCCCGAAGAAGACGACCTCGTAGGCGCCGGTCGCAGCCACCCCTCGCGCTCGCGTCGTGACTGTCGGAGACGACGCAGATCTTCATCGGGCGAGGCGCGCGCGCCCGCTCGAGCGTCACTCCCCCTCGTCTCCGAGCTCGTCGCGGACCATGCCCGAGTGCACGCCGTGGGTCTCCTTCTCGTGGTCGGCCTGCGCGCGGAGGAGGCTCACCACGCAGTCTGCGAGCTCGTCGTACTCCGCCCGCGCGGTCCCGTAGTGCTGATGCGCGCTGTAGAAGAACTGGCAGCGATACCGCTCTCTACCGGTCTTCATGATCACGAAATGTGCGCCGCGCGCCGTCCAGTAGATCGTCGGGCAACTCGTGAGCGCGGGAACCTCCGGGTCGAGCCGCACCTCGGCGTCGGCGAGCTCGATCGGGGTGCGCTCGCCGTAGCGCTCGCGCAGCGCGCTCTCCACCACCCAGCGCTCAGCATCGTTGAAATCGGGTATCGTGCTCATCGGCCTCTCGCGGATCCGCGGCGCGCGCGCTCGGGCGCTCGCGAACGCGTTCGGTGGTGGCGTGGTGCAACGTGATCCGAAGAATCCACAAGCAGCTTGAATCAAAGTGGTTGATCGCCGGATCAGAATCGCCACGTTTTCCGGCGGTTAGGCGAATTCTATACTCGCGGCCTTCCTTCGAGCACGCTCGGGCATGAACGCTTCGCTGCCGCCGCCATCCGCTGCCCCTCTCGCGCCAACGGCGCAGATCAAGACGACGACCTGCTACATGTGCGCCTGTCGCTGCGGCATCCGCGTGCATCTCGTCGACGGCAAGGTTCGCTACATCGATGGCAACCCGGAGCACCCCCTCAATCGCGGCGTCATCTGCGCGAAGGGGTCCTCGGGGATCATGAAGCAGTACTCCCCGGGCCGCCTCACCAAGCCGCTCATGCGGAAATCGGACGCGGATCGCGGCGCGGGCGAGTTCGAAGAGATTTCCTGGGAGCGCGCGTTCGAGGTCCTCGCGGAGCGCCTCGCGAAGATCCGCGCGACCGACCCGAAAAAGTTCGCGCTCTTCACCGGCCGCGACCAGATGCAGGCCCTCACCGGCCTCTTCGCGCGGCAGTTCGGCACGCCGAACTACGCGGCGCACGGCGGCTTCTGCTCGGTCAACATGGCCGCCGGCATGATCTACACGATCGGCGGCTCGTTTTGGGAGTTCGGCGGCCCCGACCTCGACCGCGCCAGGCTCTTCGTGATGATCGGCACGGCCGAGGATCACCACTCGAATCCGCTCAAGATCGCGATCTCGAAGTTCAAGCGGCGCGGCGGGCGGTTCGTCTCGGTCAACCCCGTGCGCACCGGCTACTCGGCGATCGCCGACGAGTGGGTGCCGATCCGCCCGGGCACCGACGGCGCGTTCCTGCTCGCCGTCATGCACGAGCTGGTGGCGGCGGGCCTCTACGACCGCGAGTTCCTGGTGCGCTACAGCAACGCCGGACAGCTGGTGAACGTGGACGAAACGAGCGACGCGTTCGGACTCCTCGTCTCGGAGCCGGGCCAGGAGGAGCCGGTCCCGGACTATCCGCGGAACATGTTGTGGTGGGACCGGCACACGAACGGCCCCGTACCGACACACCAGGAAGGCGCCGACCCTTATCTCTTCGGCGAGTTCACGCTCGCGGGCGGCACGCGCGTGAAGCCCGCGTTTCAGCTCCTCGAGGAGCGGCTGAAGCAATACACCGCCGAGTGGGCGGAAGGCATCACCGGCGTGCCGGCGGCGACCATCCGCCGGCTCGCGCACGAGATGGGCATCACCGCGCGCGACGAGCGGATCGAATTGCCCATCGCCTGGACCGACTGCTGGGGCCGCGAGCACGAGACGGTCACCGGCAACCCGGTGGCGTTTCACGCGATGCGCGGTCTCGCGGCGCACTCGAACGGCTTCCAGACCATTCGCGCGCTGGCGATCCTGATGAGCCTCCTCGGCACCATCGATCGGCCCGGCGGGTTCCGGCACAAGGCGCCGTTTCCGCGCGCGATTCCGCCGGCCGCCAAGACGCCGAAGGGCCCGCAGGGCGTGCAGCCGAACACCCCGCTCGGAGGCCTCGCGCTCGGCTGGCCGGGCTCGCCGGACGACCTCTTCATCGACGAGCACGGCAAGCCCGTGCGCATCGACAAGGCGTTTTCCTGGGAATACCCGCTGGCGGTGCACGGGCTGATGCACAACGTCATCACCAACGCCTGGCGCGGCGACCCGTACCGCATCGACACGCTCCTCATCTTCATGGCGAACATGGCGTGGAATTCGACCATGAACACCACCGAGGTGCGCAAGATGCTGAACGACCGCGACGAGGGCGGGGAATACCGGATCCCGTTCCTCGTCGTGTGCGATGCGTTCCATTCGGAGATGTCGGCGTTTGCCGATCTCCTGCTGCCCGACACCACGTATCTCGAGCGGCACGACGTGATGTCGATGCTCGACCGCCCGATCTCGGAGTTCGACGGGCCCGTGGACTCGGTGCGCGTTCCGGTGGTGCCGCCGACCGGCGACTGCAAGCCGTTCCAGGAAGTGCTGATCGAGCTCGGCAGCCGGCTTGCGCTGCCCGCCTTCGCTCACCCGGACGGCAGCCGCAAGTACCGGGACTATCCCGACTTCATCGTGAACTTCGAGACCGAGCCGGGCTCCGGGATCGGTTTTCTCGCCGGGTGGCGCGGCAAGGGCGGCGAGAAATTCATGAAGGGCGAGCCGAATCCGCAGCAGTGGGAGATGTATGCGCAGAACAACTGCGTGTTCCACCTCCCGCTGCCGCCGTCCTATCAGTACATGCGCAACTGGAACCGCGGCTACATGGAGTGGGCGCAGCGGGCGCGCATCCGCCGCTACAGCGACCCGGTGCTGGTGCACATCTACTCCGAAGTGCTCCAGCGCTTCCGGCTCGCGGCCACGGGAAAAGGCGGCGGGAAAGGAGGGGGCCGGGAAGGCGGGAAGGCCGGCGCGGAAGGCGTCGAGCGGAAACCCGTGCGCCGGCCGCCGGAGCACCTGCGCAGTCGCATCGCGACCTACTTCGACCCGCTGCCGTTCTACTACCCGCCGCTCGAGGTGCAGGCGAGCGACACGCGCAAGTATCCGCTCGCCGCGGTCACGCAGCGGCCGATGGCGATGTACCACTCGTGGGACTCGCAGAACGCGTGGCTGCGGCAGATCCACACCCACAACTACCTCTTCGTCAACCCGCGCACCGCGCGATTGCAGGGTATCGAGGACGGCGACTGGATCTGGGTCGAGTCGCAGTGGGGCAAGGTGCGGTGCATGTGCCGTCACTCCGAGGCGGTGGAGGCGGGCACGGTCTGGACCTGGAACGCGATCGGCAAGGCGTCCGGCGCGTGGGCGCTTGCGCCGGACGCGAACGAATCGCGCAAGGGCTTCCTGCTGAACCACCTGATCACCGAGGAGCTGCCCGTCGCATCCGATGGCGGCCGGATCTCGAACTCCGACCCCGTCACCGGCCAGGCCGGCTGGTACGACGTGCGCGTGCGGATCTCGAAGGCCGCGCCCGACGAGGCGCGGGAGACTTGGCCGCAGTTCGCGTCGATGCGCGCCTACCCGGGAATGGCGGGGGTGCGGAAGCTCTGGCAAGCCTACGTCGCGGCGGGGGCAATGGACGGCAGCGGAGCCGACCGGAGGCGCCGGCGATGACGGCGATCGCATGGAACGCTCGCTGTGACCCAGCTCGGGGGAAAGGAACGCTCGTTGTGACTCAGCCCGAAGGAAGGGAGCGCTCGCGGTGACTCAGCTCGCGTTGGTGATCGATCTCAACGTCTGCGTCGGCTGCCAGGCGTGCGTCACGAGCTGCAAGGAGTGGAACACCTCCGGCATCGCGGGCTATCTCTCCGACGACCGGCCGTACGACGCCGATCCGACCGGCACCTTCTTCAACCGTGTCCAGACGTTCGAGGTGGGCGAGTATCCGAACACCCAGACCGTGCACTTCCCGAAGTCCTGCCTGCACTGCGAGGACCCGCCGTGCGTGCCGGTGTGCCCGACCGGCGCGAGCTACAAGCGGGCCGAGGACGGCATCGTGCTGGTCGACTACGACAAGTGCATCGGCTGCAAGTACTGTTCCTGGGCGTGTCCCTACGGGGTGCGCGAAATCGACGAGCACCAGAAGGTGATGAAGAAGTGCACGCTCTGCGTGGACCGCATCTACGACCAGAAGCTGCCGCGCGAAGAGCGCCGCCCGGCCTGCGTGATGGCCTGCCCGACCAACGCGCGGCTCTTCGGCGACATCCACGATCCGGATTCGGCCGTCGCGGTCGCGATCCGGGAGCGGGGCGGCTATCAGCTCATGCCCGAGTGGGGCACGCACCCGGCGAACCACTATCTGCCGCGGCGCCGGACCGAGATCGTGATCCAGCCGGACGAGCTGGTGCGGGCCGACAACCCGCTCAAGGTCGACGGCAAGCTGCCGAAGCCGTCGCTCAAGGAGCCGGCGCTCGATGACGTCACGAGCTGGTAGGCCGCCATGCAGCCCGCCTTCTCCGTCATCTTCCTCACCACCCTGATCGGCGCCGGTCAGGGGCTCTTCCTGGCGCTCTACACCGTCGAGCTCTACAGCCTCTTCGAGTTCCTGCCCGCGCAGCCGGGGCCCGCGTTCTATGCGCCCGGCACGGCGCTCGCGTTCGCGTTGCTCGCGCTCGGCCTCGTCGCGTCGTTCTTCCATCTCGGCCGACCGGAGCGCGGGTGGCGCGCGGCGGCGCGCTGGCGCACCTCGTGGCTATCGCGCGAGGTGATCGTCCTGCCGGCGTTCATGGCCGCCACGGCCGCCTATTGGCTCGCGCATTGGGCGGATTGGCGTGAGCCGAGCGTTGCGCTCGGCGCCGCGCTCACGATCGCGCCGTCGGTCGCGATCGGGGCCGCCGCGACGGTGCTCGCATTCGCGCTGTTCCTGTGCACCGGGATGATCTACGCGTGCATCAAGTTCCTGCAGGAGTGGGCGACGCCGCTCACCGTCGCCAACTATCTGATGCTGGGCGGGGCCTCCGGGTTCACGCTGGCGACCCTGTTCGCGGGCCGAACGGCGCCCGAGCTCGTGCCATTCCTCGGCGGCTGGGCCGCGGTGCTCACGGGAATCGGTTTCCTGACCCGGGCGGCATCGCTCGCCCGAAACGCCGGGCTGAAGCCGAAGTCATCCTTGCAGACCGCGATCGGCGTCAAGCATCCGCGGGTGGTCCAGACGGCTCAGGGGTTCATGGGGGGGTCCTTCAACACGCGGGAGTTCATCCACGGGCGCACTCGCGCTTTCCTGCGCGCGATCAAGTGGATCTTCCTGGTCCTCGCTTTCCCGGTCCCCATCGCGCTGCTGGGGGCGGGTGTCGCCGCCGGCTCATCGACGCTCCTCGCGGCGGCCTTCGCGGCGCAGTACGCCGGCCTCCTGGCAGAGCGATGGTTCTTCTTCGCGCAGGCGAACCATCCGCAGAACCTCTACTACCAGGCGATCGCCTGAACGGTTGCCGCGAGCCGCCATCGTTGGTACATTAACAAGCTCTAATATTCCATGACGCAAGCAGGGTGAACGCGGGTCGGGACGGTCCACGCCTCAGGGCGCGGTTGAATGGCGCGGGCGAACGGCATATAAATGCCGATGTCCCAATTTGAACATCGGAAGAGGAGTCAGCATGAACTTCGACAAGGAACTGGACGCGCGGGGACTCAACTGCCCGCTCCCCATACTGCGCGCCAAGAAGGCGCTCACCGACATGGCGAGCGGCCAAGTGCTGCGCATCGTCGCGACCGATCCCGGGTCCGTGAAGGACTTCCAGGCGTTCTCGAAGCAGACCGGGAACGAGCTGCTCGAGCACGCCGAGGCGAACAAGGAATTCACCTTCTTCATGAAGAAGAAGTAGGTGGCTGGGGCAGCTCCGCGAGAGGCCGTCATTCCCGCTCCCCAATGACACGCCTTGGGGGCAGGGTCCGCGGGAATCCAGCGCGAGCGCAATCGGCGACTTGCTGGATCCCGGCTCCCCGATCAAACCCTCGGGGACAGGCTTCGCGGGGATGACCGAATCAGAGGTTCCCCGAAAGGGCGAGCCGCGCGGTTCCCGCGCGATGCGGATGGCAAGTTCGTGCAACCCGGATAACGCGGGATCCGGGCGGACATGCGGAGACAAAGATGGCGACCTATGCCGAGATGGCGGAGATGTACGAGGACATCAAGTCCGACTTCCGCTTCGACCACGAGCTGAACGGGTGCCTCAACTGTGGCATCTGCACGGCCACTTGCCCGTCGGCGCAGTTCTACGACTACAGCCCGCGCGAGATCGTCCAGCTGCTGTGGACGGAGAACGTCGAGCAGATCTACGACGCGATGCAGGAGAAGATCTGGGCCTGCGCCCAGTGCATGACCTGCGCCGCGCGGTGCCCCTTCAAGAACTCGCCCGGCGGCCTCGTCTCCATCATGCGCGAGGTGGCGATCAAGCACGGCATGCAGTCGGCGAAGGACGTGCTGCGGCCGTTCGGCCGCGTGATGCTGAAGCTCATCACCACGGGCAACCAGCTCTCGGCGGACATGATCCAGCCCGACCACTTCCCCGACTGGGGTCCCAACATCCAGAAGGTGGAGGGCGACCTCAAGGTCCTGCGCAAGGCGATCCCGGTGAAGACGCTGCAGACCACGGAGACGGCGTGGGAGGTCTCCCTCAAGACGTCGGTCGAGATGTACACCATCTGGGAGATGACCGGCGTGATGAAGCAGCTCGAGACGATGGACGAGAACCTGTTCGACGTGATCGTGGACTTCATCGAGGAGAAGCGCGAAGACTACGAAGACTGGCTGGAAGAGCACGCGGACGAGAAGAACGACGACTGAGGGCGTCCCGGGCAGGACAGCCGGGGCGACTTCGGCCGAGACAACTGCCAGACGGAAACCAGGAGCGAATCAGATGACCAATCCGACGAACCCGACCGACGAGCCGCGCGGCATCGCCGGCCATGGCGCATTCTTTCAGCCGACGAACCTCTCGCCCGAGGAGGCCGAGCGGGCGACGGACTGGGTGCGCAAGCGCGTGGACCGGCGGACCGTCGACCTCGGCGAGCGCATGGATGATGTCCGCGAGCACATGTGGGAGCTGGAGAAGGAGGGCGAGATCATCGTCCACCGGGTCACCGACGCCCACGAGCCGCGCATGGTGAAGACGCTGTTCGGCTGGGACAAGAAGATCCCGACGACGCGGCTGTGGCATCACAAATCGTGCGGTCAGTGCGGCAACATCCCCGGCTACCCGACCTCGCTCCTCTGGACGATGAACGGCCTCGGCATGGCGCCGGGCAGGGACTACCTGGACGAGACCGACCAGACCTCCTGCACGGCGTGGAACTACCACGGTTCGGGGATCGGGAACGTCGAGTCGCTCGCGGCGGTCTTCCTGCGCAACTTTCATCAGGCCTACGTATCCGGCAAGCGCCTGGGGCACGATGCGGGGTACTTCTTCCCGCTCGTCCACTGCGGCACGTCGTTCGGCAACTACAAGGAGATCCGCAAGTACCTGATCGAATCGGCCGAGCTGCGCGAGCGCGTGAAGAAGATCCTGGCCAAGCTCGGCCGCCTGGTCGACGGCAAGATCGTGATCCCGGAGGAGGTCGTGCACTACTCCGAGTGGGTGCACGTGATGCGCAAGGACATCGCCGCGAAGCTGCAGAAGTACGACGTGTCGAAGATGCGGGTCGTGGTGCACATGGCCTGCCATTATTCGAAGATGGTGCACGAGGACGCGATCTACGATCCGGAGGTGCTCGGCGGCAACCGGGCCGCGACCGCCACCGGGATCGCAATGGCGCTTGGCGCCCAGGTGATCGACTACTCGACCTGGTACGACTGCTGCGGGTTCGGCTTCCGCCACATCATCTCGGAGCGCGAGTTCACGCGCTCGTTCACGATCGACCGCAAGATCAAGATCGCCCAGGTGGAGGCGAAGGCGGACGTGATGCTCACGAACGACACCGGCTGCGTCACGACGATGGACAAGAACCAGTGGATCGGCAAGGCGCACGAGCAGCAGTACTCGATGCCGATCATGGCCGACATCCAGTTCGCCGCCCTGGCGTGCGGCGCCGACCCGCTGAAGATCGTCCAGCTGCAGTGGCACGCGAGCCCCTGCGAGGATGTCGTCGAGAAGATGGGCATCTCCTGGGCCGAGTCGAAGAAGCGGTTCGAGGAATACCTCGAGCAGGTCAAGGCCGGAAAGATCGAGTATCTGTACGATCCGAAGCTCGCCATGAGCATGGTGGCATGACGTCGTGAAGCGTGCGGCGCGCGGCGCCTCGGCGGGGCGCCGGCAGGCCTGGTTCGCCCGGCGCCGGTGCGCGCTTCGCGCTTCGGTTTCGATCAATCGCGTTTCATCCTTTCTGGAGCCCAGTGATGTCTGATGCAGTCCTCGTCGTAGGCGCCGGCCCGACCGGGCTGGCGGCAGCGCACGGCGTCGCGTCGATCGGCCGGCGTGTCGTCCTCGTGGAGAAGGAGAGCGTCCTCGGCGGCGCGCCGATCCTCTCTCGCTACGCCAAGCTCGTCCCGTCGGGGGAATGGGCGAAGGATGCGATCGGGCGGATGGTGAAGCGCGTCGAGGACGCGAAGCTGGTCGAGATCCACAAGGGGACGAAGGTGACGAAGCTCGACGGCGAGCGCGGCAACTTCACGGCAACGCTCGCCAACGGCAAGACGGTGCAAGCGGGCGCGGTCATCCTCGGGACCGGCTTCACCCACTTCGACGCGATCAACAAGCCGGAGTGGGGCTTCGGCACCTACCCCGACGTGGTGACGACGACCCAGGTCGAGCAGATGGTCGGCGCGGGCAAGATCGCCTGCCCGTCGGACGGCCGGACGCCGGAGCGCGTCTGCATCCTGCTCTGCGTCGGCTCGCGCGACCGCCAGATCGGCCGCGAGTGGTGCTCGAAGATCTGCTGCACCGTGTCCACGAACCTGGCGATGGAGATCAAGGAGCTCTCGCCCTCGACCGATGTCTTCATCTACTACATGGACATCCGCACCTTCGGCCTCTACGAGGACAAGTTCTACTGGAAGTCGCAGGAGGAGTTCAGGACCAAGTTCGTCAAGGCGCGCATCGCCGAGGTGACCGTCGCGCCGGACGGCAAGCGCCTGCTCGTCAAGGGCGAAGACACGCTGGTGAAGCGCCCGATCATGATCGCCTTCGACCTGGTGGTGCACGCGATCGGCATGGATCCGAACGAGGAGAATCCCGAGATCGCGAAAGTGTTCGGCGTCGGCCTCGAGCAGCACGGTTTCCTCGAGCGCGGCGAGCACTACACGAGCACCTTCGCGAGCACGCGACCGGGCGTCTACGTCGGCGGCGCCGCGCTCGCGCCGGAGGACATCGATACCTGCATCTCGCACGGTCTCGCGATGGCGATGCGGGCGGTGGGCGACCTGAATGCTCTGGCACCCAAAGCAGCCTGAGCGGACTCGCGCGCGCGACCCGATCGAGCCCGCGGCCTTGCCGGTCGCGTTCGATGAGGGGCTGCTCCGCCAGCACCTGACCACGCTCCTCGAAGCCGCGCAAGCGGACGGCGGCGTGGCGGTGTATCTGGAGAGCCTGGAGGCCAAGCGGCGCCTGTTCGGCGGCCTTCTCGCCGAGGACGCGATCGAGGCGCTCGACGAGGCGGGCATCGAGGCACTGCTCGGCGCCGTGTTCACCGCGCGGCGCAAGCTCTTCCCGGTGCTCGCCGAAATGGGCGCAGCGAGCGCGGCCGCGGCGCTGCGCGAGTTGCTCTACGGCAGCGCGCCGCTCGGAACGCGCATGCACGACTTCGTTGCACGCCTGCCGATCCGCGACGGCGAGGGGCGCGAGGCGAGGGCCCGCGCCGCGCGCCTGCGTCGTGCGGCGCACGATCTTGCGGCCGAGGTGCTGCATTTCGCCGACCCGGTGCGCTATCCGCTGATGGCGCGCTGGGTGTGGGATGACGCGACCACGAGCGGCGCGCTGCGCGAGTTCGTGCCCGGTGCGGCGTCGACGAGCCGCCTCGCGCTCGACGCCCGCCCGGAGACCTTCGAGGCGGCCCGCCGCTGGATTGCCGCCGGGGTCGAGGCGCAGGGGATCTACCGCGACGTCCCGTTCTGGGTCGATCTCGTGCAGGCCGCCGCCTACGCGCACTACTTCCGCGCCATGACGGGCGGCGTGCTGGGCTCGGACTTCACCCGCTCGGGCGGCCCGGAGGAGAGCATGAAGAAGCTGCTCGGCATCGAGCCCGAGCGGCGCGGAGGAAAGTCGCGAGTGAAACGGAGCACCTGGCATGCCGATACATGAAAAGACGCTGATCGATCCGAAGCAGCTCCTGCAGACCGACAACCTCGTGGTGGACGGGGTGGACGTGTCCGGTCACTGGAACACGATGGTCCTGCCGCGGACCATGACCGACTACGATCCGGATTTCTACAAGACGATCCAGGCGCTGCCGGGCGGCGACAACGTGCACCGCTGCTGGCAATGCGGCTCGTGCACGAACTCGTGCACGATGTACGCGATCAATACCGACTTCAACCCGCGCTACTGGATCTACCTGACGAACCTCGGGTTCAAGAGCGAGATCGTCAAGGACAAGGACATCATCTGGCAGTGCGTGTCGTGCAACAAGTGCACCAACATCTGCCCGAAGGACGTGCGCCCCGAGGGCGTGATGAAGGCGCTCGCGCACTGGCTCGAGATGGAGGGCCACACGCCGAAGTCGAAGTCGACGGTCTTCGACGAGGAGTTCACCCGGCAGTGTCTCGAGCGCGGGCGCATCGAGGACACCGAGGTGATGTTCAACTTCTTCCGGCAGACTGGGCAGAGCATCGGCGGCATGCTGCGGGCCGGCTGGCTGCGGGTCATGATCGAGCGGATGAACAAGATCCATCTCCTGCGGCGCGGCGAGCTCGGCAAATTCCTCGCGCGCCTGCCGATGAGGCAGGGCCTCAAGATGGGCTGGGCGATGGTGTTTCGCCCGCGCACGCGCTCCTGGGGCCGCACGGGCGAGGTGCTGCGCGAGTACGTCGAGGAGCAGAAGCGGGCCGCGCACGCGAAGATCGCGGCGCGCGCGCATTGATCGAAACCGATTGAGTCGTTCGAGGTCACGGATGGCGAAGGTTGCTTATTACCCCGGCTGCGCGCTCGAAGGATCGGGCGGCCCGTATGACCGCTCGACGCGGGCGCTGGTCGACGCGCTCGGCCTGGAGATGGTCGAGGTGGAGGACTGGAACTGCTGCGGCGCGATGGAGGTGAAGAACATCCATCCGATGCTGCAGACCTACATGTCGGCGCGCAACATGGCGATCGCCGGGGAGAAGATGGGCTGCGACACGGTGATGGCGCCGTGCAACGGCTGCTACCACGCCCTCAAGACGACGGAGTACGAGTGCGCGACCTCGTCCGAGGCGATGGACACCGTGCAGAGCCTCGCCCGGAAGGCCGACGATCCGGTCTACAAGGGCGACGTGCGTACCATCCATCTGCTCGAATGGCTGATGGAGGAGCTCGGGCCGGAAGGGCTGAAGGCGCGCATCAAGCACTCCCTCAAGGGGATCAAGATCGCGAACTACTACGGCTGCATGTACACGCGGCCGCGGCAGATCTTCCCCGAGAAGGACCAGGGGCCGGGATCCGAATCGAGCCACGCGCCGCACTTCATGGACGATCTGCTCGCCGCCGCCGGCGCAGTGAACGTCGAGTATCCGCTCAAGACCGCCTGCTGCGGCGGGGCGCACACGCTCTCCGACTCCGACACCTCGACGCAGCTCGTGCTGAACCTCCTGCAGGCGGCCGACGAGTGCGGCGCCGAGGTCATCGCGACCGAATGCCCGACTTGCCACTCCGGTCTCGAGCTGCACCAGATCCGGGCGGAAACGGAGTTCGGGATCAAGACGAACGTCAAGGTGATCTACTTCACCCAGCTCCTCGGGCTCGCGCTCGGGCTGTCGGCCCGCAAGCTCGCGATCCACGAGAACATCTCGGACTCGCTGGATCTGCTGCACGAGAAGGGCATCCTCTGAGCGAGGCGCACGACGCGGGCGTCTAGGCGCGGGCGGGAGGGCGAGGCGGGTCCGGCGCGGATTCCGGCCCGGGCATCTGGTATCTTCCGGTCCTCGCGCCTCAACTCCAACCTGCCGCTCAGATGCAGTGCAACGGCTGCGAGTTCCGCCCGGAGCTCTACTACGACAGCGACTACCAGATCTGGGTGCGGCCGGAGAACGACGGAACGGTTTTGGTGGGCATGACCGACATCTCGCAGACGATCGCCGGCAAGGTGCTGCACGTGCGCGTGCGCCGGCCCGGCGCGATCCGGCCCAAGGGCAAGCCGGTCGCGACGGTGGAGACGGGCAAGTGGGCCGGCCCCGTGCCGAATCCCTTCGACTGCGTGATCGAGACCGGCAACAAGGCCGTCCTCGACGATCCCAGCCTGCTCAATCGCGATCCGTACCTCCACTGGGTGGCGCGGGTGAGGCCGAGCCGGCCGGTCGCGGAGGCGCTGCAAGGGCTGCTGACGGGAGCGGCCGCCGAGGCCGGCTTCTGCGAGCGGGTCCGGCGGGACGACATTCAGTGCAAGCGCGTCGCGTCATGAGCCCGCCCGGCCACGGCGCGACCGGCGCTCGTGCGCGCGACCTGCGAGGCTAGCCCGTGGCCGAGCGCGACTTCGTCGACCACGACGAGAAGACGGTCGTCATCGTGATGACGAGCGGGCCGTCGACCCCGCACCGATGCGCCACGCCGTTCTACATCGGCGCGCTGCTTGCGGCGATGGACGCGAGGGTGACGGTCTTCTTCACCATGGAAGGCGTGCGGCTCGTGCGCAAAGGGGTGCCCGAGCACCTCGTCGCCATGGAGGGCGGCAAGCGGATCATCGAATTCATGCGCGATGCCAAGGCGGCCGGGGTGCGGTTTCATGCCTGCACGCCGGCGCTGCCCGGCTACGAGATGGACAAGGCCGATCTCATTCCCGAGGTGGACGAGGTCTCGAGCGGCGGCGCGCTCGCCGACATGATTCTGACTTCTGATAAGGTGCTGTTTTTTTGATCCAGGACAATGGCTCGCGCGAACGTGCCGGCATAGTGGTTCGAGAGGTTTTCTGAACGACCGCCCGTAACGATCGCGCGAAGGGGGACACGATGGCATCGGTGAAGAACTGCAACCTTCCGGATGATCTGTACTACAACGTCGAGAACAACGTCTGGGCCCGCAAGGAGGCCGACGGCGCGGTCACCGTCGGCATGACCGCCTACGCCTGCGCGCTCGCGGGCGAGGTGGTCGCATACACGCCGAAGAAGGTCGGCCGGGCCATCGATCTGAACAAGTCCTGCGCGACCGTCGAGTCCGGCAAGTGGGTCGGGCCGGTCAAGGCCCCGGTCGCCGGCGAGGTGATCGCGATCAACGACGCGGTGACGGCGAAGCCCGGCACGATCAACAAGGATCCCTACGGCGAGGGCTGGCTCATCAAGCTGAAGCCGTCGAACTGGGACGCGGAGTCGGAAGCGCTCGTGACCGGCGCGGCCGTCGCGAAGGAGTTCGAGGCCAAGATGAACGCCGACGGGTTCGCGGGCTGCTGAATGTCCGCCTGGGTCGACGCGCTCGCCGGCATCGAGGCGCTCGAAGTCGCCGAGTTCGATCCGGCGGTCGTGCGCGCGCTCGAGGCGCGTTTCGCGCGGCTGCCCGGCACCGCGGCGCGCGAGATCAACTTCTACGTGCCGACGTTCAAGGCGTACGCGACCTCCGAGATCGCGGGATGCGGCAAGAGCGCGTGGCCCGCGATCTCGATCACCGGCCCGGAGTGCAAGCTGCAGTGCGACCACTGCAAGGCGAAGCTGCTCGCGCCGATGATTCCCGCGACCACCCCGGATGCGCTGTGGCGCGTCGTCAACGAGCAGGTCGCGGCGGGCGCGCAGGGCATGCTGCTCACCGGCGGCTCGAACCACCGCGACGAGGTCGAGTACGGGCCGTTCTTTCCGACCATCCGCCGCATCAAGGACGCGTTCCCGCGCTTCCGGATCGCGATGCACACCGCCCTGGTGACGCGGGACCAGGCCCGGCGCATCGAAGAGTCCGGCATCGATGCGGCGATGCTGGACATCATCGGCGCGCAGGACACGGTGACGCAGGTCTACCACCTGCGGCGGCCGGTCGCCGACTTCGAGGCTTCGCTCGCCCATCTCACCGGGACGTCGCTCAAGGTGGTGCCCCACATCGTCGTCGGTTTGCACTTCGGGCGGTTGCTCGGCGAGTGGAACGCGCTCGAGATGATCCGCCGCCACCGGCCGGCGGCCGTGGTGCTCGTGGTGATCATGCCGTTCTACGCGCCGGCGAAGCGCCCATTCGCCGTGCCGAGCGGCCGGGAGGTCGGGCGCTTCTTCATGGACGCGCGCGAGGCGCTCCCGGACATTCCGGTGCTCCTCGGCTGCGCGCGCCCCCCGGGGCGCGCCAAGGTCGAGATCGACGCCTATGCCGTGATGGCGGGGTTGAACGGCATCGCGCATCCGAGCGACGGCACCGTCGCGCTCGCGGCGCGGCTCGGCCGCTCGGTGCGCGTGACGCCCTCGTGCTGCTCGATCGGTGTCGGCGACGAGGTGCTCGCGCTCGACGACGGCGGCGGGGCAGTGGCGATCGACGTGTGCGAATACCTGCGTCGCGACGGCACGCGCCCGCGTGCGCCGTCGGGCCTGGCGGGCATTCCCGTCGTATCCGCCTGACGAGGCACCGATGTTGCCGACCTGGCGGCTGATCGACACCGGGACGCGGCGGGCCGCCGAGAATTTCGCGCTGAACCGGGCCATCCTCGAAGCGCGCAAGCGCGGGATGACGCCGAGCACGCTTCGTTTCCTGCAGTTCGGCCCGTCGGCCCTGCTCGGCTATCACCAGAGTGCCGAGCAGGAGCTCGACCTCGACTACTGCCGGGCGAACGGCATCGAGGTGCAGCGGCGGATCACCGGCGGCGGCGCGATCTACATGGACGAGTCGGTTCTCGGCTGGGAGCTGTATCTCGGCAAGTCCGACCTCGGCACGCCGGACATGGCCGCGATCTCGCAGCGGGTGTGCGAGACCGCGGCGCGCGGGGTGTCGGCGTTCGGCGTTCGCGCGAGCTATCGCCCGCGCACCGACATCGAGGTGGACGGGCGCAAGATCGCGGGCACCGGCGGCGCTTTCGACGGGGCGGCGCTCCTCTACCAGGGCACGCTGCTGCTCGACTTCGACATCGAGCGGATGCTGCGCTGCCTCCGGCTGCCGGCGGAGATGCTCTCGCCGCAGGCGATCGAAGGTGCGCGCGCGCGGGTCGTCAACCTGGGCGAGCTGCTCGGCGTCGTGCCGCCGCTCGAAAAGATCAAGCGCCGCATCGCCGACGAGTTTGCCGAGACCCTCGGCGTGTCGTTCGAGCCGGGCGAGCTGTCGCCGCTCGAGGCGCGCCTCTTCCGCGAAGCGCTGGCCGAGATCGACTCCCCGGAGTGGGTGGAGATGGTGCGAAAGCCGCGCGGCGGCCTGCCGGTGGTCGAGGCGATTCATCGGTTCGCGGGCGGAACGCTCCGGGCCGCGGCGGCCTACGACCGCGCGGGCGGACGCATCCGGCAAGTGTGCTTCAGCGGCGACTTCTTCGTGAACCCGCCGCGCGCCGTGGCCGACCTGGAGGCGGCGCTCAGGGACTGCGCGATCGAGGACGTGCCGGCGGCCGTCGCGCGATTCTTCCAAGGCCGCCCGATTGAGATGCCCGGGCTCGCGCCTGCCGATTTCGCCGTCGCGGTGACGCGGGCGGCGCAGGCGGCGTGATGGCCCCGGCGCGGAAGTGCGACGTACTGGTGATCGGGCTCGGCCCTGCGGGCGCGGCCGCCGCCGCGGCGGCCGCGCGAGCGGGGCTGGACGTGGTCGCGGTCGATCGCCGCGAGACGGTCGGCGTTCCGGTGCAGTGCGCGGAATTCATTCCGCTGCCGCTCGGCAGCTACGCGCAGGCGCCGGGCGTTCTCGTGCAGCGCATCGCGGGGATGACGAGCGTGCTGCCGTCCGGCGTTGCGCACCGCGCGGACTTTCCCGGCCTGATGATCGACCGGGCACGGTTCGATCAGGCGCTCGCGGATGGCGCCCGCGACGCAGGCGCGGAGATCCTGATGCGAACCGCGCTCATCGGGCTCGATGCCGGATCGAAGCAGGCCACGCTGCGCGATCCGCACGGCCCGCTTACAATCGATTATCGCGTGCTGGTTGCCGCCGACGGGCCGCATTCGCGAACGGCGGCCGTGCTCGGCCTGCCACGACTCGCGTCGGTATGCACACGCCAGTACACGGTGCCCCTGCGACACGCCCATGCGGACACTGACATCTGGCTTGCGCCGGAATATCCGGGCGGATATGCGTGGCTCTTTCCGAAGGGCGCCAGCGCGAATCTCGGGCTCGGCATGGATGCGCGGCTGGAGGGCGACATGAGGACCCCGCTCGATCGCCTGCACGCCGGGCTCGTCGCCGCGGGGCGCGTCGGCCCCGAGATCCTGGCGCGCACCGGCGGACCGATTCCCGTGGGCGGCCTGCGCGCGCGTCTCGTGGAGCGCGACGTGGTGTTCGCGGGCGATGCGGCCGGGCTCACCCATCCGATCAGCGGAGCGGGCATCGCCGCGGCGGTGATCTCGGGCGAGCGGGCCGGCGCGGCCGCGGGCGCATGGTGCGCCGGCGATGCGAACGCATGGCGCGACTACGAGGAAGACATCCGGGATCAGTTCGAGGCGAGCCTCGCGCGGGCGGTCCGCCGGCGGCGCTCGCTTGCGCGGTTCTGGTCGACCGCCGCCGCCCGATCCGACCGTTTCCATCGCCGTGGCTGGATCGCGTTCCGCGAGTACTTCGACGACACGCTCGACGACGCTTTCGACGATTCGTCCAACGTGGCGTTGCCGCGCTCGCTCGCGGCTTGAGGAGATAAGGGGGGAAGCCATGAAGAGACTCGCATTCGCAGCAGTCGTCATCGGGTCGGTCATCGCCTCGCCGATGGTCGCCGCGCAGGACCCGACCTTCTCGGTGAAGCTCCTCACGCCCGAGACCGCGCTCAAGGCGGCCCAGGCGGCGCTGAAGAAGTGCCGGGACGGCGGCTTTCAAGTGGCAGTCGCGGTCGTCGATCGCATGGGGATTCCGCAAGTCATGCTGCGCGACCGGTTCGCCGGACCGCACACGCCGGAGACGGCGCAGGGCAAGGCATGGACGGCGGTGAGCTTCCGCACGAACTCCTCGGACCTCGCCAACATGACGCAGGCAGGTCAGCCGCAGAGCGGCATCCGCCAGCGGCCGGGCGTCGTGGCGATCGGCGGCGGCGTGATGATCGAGGCGGGCGGCGCGATCCTCGGCGCGATCGGAGTTTCGGGTGCACCCGGCGGCAAGGAGGACGAAGCGTGCGCCGTCGCGGGCATCGCCGCAATCAGGGACAGTCTGGAACTTTAGAGCTCAGCGGCCGACGAGGGAGAGGAAGATGAAATTCGACGTGAACATGGTGATCAGCGTGGCGGCGATCCTCGTGATGTTCTACTGCCTATGGCTCGTGCTGTCGCTCAAGCGGAACGTCCCGGGCGGGGTGGTCGGCGAGAAGTGGCGGCTGCTCACGGTGCTCGTGGTGCTTTTCACCGTGGGATACCTGACGACGCCGTTCTTCGGTATGCTGCCGCAGAGCCTGATCAGCCTGATCGTCTCGCTCATCTTCCTGTTCGGAGCGATCTACGTGGTGATCACGGTGAAACTGATCTACCGCATCATCGAGGAACTGTCTGCCTGAGCAAATGGATCCGGGCGTCGTACTCGCCAAGACCGAGAAGGGCAAGGAGGAGATCGGAGCCCGCCGGTACGGGCTGTCGCAGGCCATGCGGCATGCGCTGATTCTGGTCGACGGCCGCGCGACGGTCGCGCAGCTCCTCGCGAAGGGATCGATGATCCCGGGCATCACCGAGGCGCTGGAGGCGCTGTTGCAGGATGGGTTCGTGCGCGCCGCGGGCGGAGCGGCCGGTGCGGCGAGCGGGGTCGGCGGCGGGGCTTCTGCGAAGCAGTCGCTCATCGCGCTGGCGGAGAAGGTCCTCGGCGACCAGGCCGGGAAGGTGGTGAAGAAGCTGGGCGAATCGGGCGACTCGCCGGCGGAGCTTGCCGGGGCGGTGGACGGCTGCCACAAGCTGATCCGGCTCGTCATCGACGAGCGCAAGGCCGAGGCCTTCCACGCGGCGGCCAAGGAGATCCTGGCGCGCGCCGGATGAGCGAATTCAGGAACGGGGAAAGCGATGGGCGCGGTATTGAACGATGCACAGGCGAACGATGCACAGGCGAACGATGCGCAGGCGCGCGATGCACAGCCGATCCGGTTCTACCGGCCCGACTATCACGTGCGCACGCCCGCGATGCGCTCGCCGGAGTACGTGCAGCTCAGCACGGCGGCGGCGATCACGCTCGGGCTCGTCCCCGGCCGCATGCATCGTACCGCCTGCACCCACTGCCTCAACCTGCTGGTGACCTATCCGGAAGGCTGCCGCGCCAATTGCGCCTATTGCGGCCTTGCCCGCCACCGCGAGGAGGCGCGCGACTACGCCGACCGGAACTTCATCCGGGTGGACTGGCCGACCGCGCGCTACGACGAGGTGATCGAGCGTGTCAAGGCGGGCGGCGATCGGGGCGCGTTCGAGCGGATGTGCATCTCGATGATCACTCACCCGCGCTCGAACGACGACACGTTCGTGCTGCTCGAGCGCTGGACGCGCGAGGTGCCGCAGGTCCCGGTGTCGATCCTCTCCAACCCGACCACGCTCGGGAAGGATGATCTTGCGCGCATGCGTGAACTGGGCGCGGACATCTTTACGGTCGCGCTCGACGCGGTCACGCCCGAGCTCTTCGATCGGACGCGCGGGGCGGGGGTCGACAGCCCGCACCAGTGGGGCAAGTACTGGCTGGCGATGGAATGGGCCGCCGAGCTCTTCGGGCCGGAGCGGTTCGGCGCGCACCTCATCTGCGGGATGGGGGAGACCGAGCAGGAGATCCTCGCTGCCTGCCAGCGCATCAAGGACATGGGCGGGCACAATCACATGTTCGCCTTCTACCCCGAGCGCGGCTCCATGATGGAGGACTGGCCGCCGGTCGACCGCGGGCAGTGGCGCCGCGTGCAGCTCGGGCGCTTCGTCATCGACTTCTGCAACGGCCGGGTCGACGAGATGCGCTTCGACGCGGCCGGACGCGTAATCGATTTCGGACTTCCTGCGGACGATCTGGAGGCGCTGATCGGGTCAGGGAAGCCGTTCAGGACGTCCGGATGCCCCGGCAAGGACGACGAGGAGATCTCGGCGTGCAACCGTCCGTACGGCGATTCCAGTCCGACCGACATCCTGTCCTTCCCTTTTGCGCTTGCCGCCGGGGACGTTGCTGCAGTGCGGCAACAGCTCGCCGGCGAGCAGGTCCGTGCGGGGACGCTGGATGTCGAGGAGTAAGGCAATCTGTTGGCAAGATAAAGAAATTCTTTCGGCGATCCCCTATGCAGACTAGGGGGATATTTGAGATAAAGCGGAATTCCGTAATCTTCTAATGCAGCGCGCGTAGCGCGGCGAGCGAGGAGGGACTGAGAGATGGGCGCCACCCCGGACGACAAGAACCTGATCGACGGCCTGATCAAGCAGCGTCTCGACGAGCTCCTGCCGCAGAAGCTCGAGCAGTTGCTCGCGGAGCGCGAGGAAGCGCGGACTAAGTCGATGTGCATCATCGCGACCAAGGGGACGATGGACTGGGCCTACCCGCCGCTCATCCTCTCGTCGACCGCGGCGGCGCTCGGCTGGGACGTCTCGATATTCTTCACGTTCTACGGGCTCGAGCTTCTCAAGAAGGACATCTCCGGCCTGCACGTGAGCCCGCTCGGCAACCCGGCGATGCCGATGAAGATGCCGTTCGGCCCGGGGTGGTTCCAGGGCATCAAGTGGAACATCCCGAACGCGGTGCAGTCGATCATTCCCGGCTTCGAGGCGTTCGCCACCTCGATGATGAAGATGACGGTCAAGAACAAGGGGGTGGCGAGCATCCCGGAGCTGCGTGCCGCCTGCATCGAGGCGGACGTCAAGCTCATCGCCTGCCAGATGACCGTGGATCTCTTCGGCTACGACAAGTCCGACTTCATCCCGGAGGTGAAGGAGTGGGTCGGCGCCGCGACCTTCCTGCCGATGGCGCAGAAGGCCGATGTCGGCCTGTTCATTTGATGACGTGATCAGGATCAAATCCAGGACGCAAGACTTGATCTAGCGTTCGAGGCGTTTCAGCAACCCTAGGGGGGAACATGAAGTCACGTGTGTTGGTGGGCGTGGGTCTGCTCGCGCTCTCGTTCTCGGCGGCCGCGACCGACGGCTATTTCTCGCACGGCTACGGCATGAAGGCGAAGGGCCGGGCCGGCGTGTCCATGGCAATGACGGACGACGCGTTCGGCGGTGCGAACAACCCTGCCACGATGGTCTGGGCGGGCCGGCGCCTCGACGTCGGGATCGAATGGTTCAGCCCGCAGCGTTCGGCTGAACGCACCGGCACATCTGCTTTCGGCCCATTCTCGATTGACGGTCAAGCCGACAGCGACAGCACCAACTTCTTCGTCCCGGAGATCGCGTACAACCACATGCTGAGCCCGACGCTCTCGCTTGGCGTGAGCGTGTACGGCAACGGCGGAATGAACACCGATTACCCGAGCGGGCAGCTTCCCGCGGGCGGCGCCTGTGCGGGCTTCAATCCCATCCCCGGCCCGTACAACCTCCTGTGCGGCAACGGCAAGCTCGGTGTGAACCTCAGCCAGCTCCTCATCGCGCCGACCCTGGCGTGGAAGTTCCATCCGGACCACTCGGTCGGCATCGCCCCGCTCATCGGCTATCAGCGCTTCTCGGCCGAGGGCCTCCAGGCATTCGACAACCCGTTCGCGTCGACGAGCCCTGGAAGCGTGACTAACCGGGGCACCGACAGCGCTTGGGGCTTCGGTGTGCGGATCGGCTACTACGGGCAGATCACGCCCCAGATCGGGGTCGGCGCGGCGTACTCGACCAAGGTCAGCATGCAGGATTTCGACAAGTACAAGGGCCTGTTCGCCGATCAGGGTGGCTTTGACATGCCGGAGAATTTCGGCCTGGGCGTCTCCTTCAAGCCGGTGCCGCAACTCACGGTCGGGGTCGACTACAAGCGGATCAACTACAGAAAAGTCGACTCCGTCGGAAACCCGAGCAACCTGATCCTGAACTGCTTCGGGGGGAGTGCGGCCAACTGTCTCGGCGGTGGGGCAGGCGCGGGGTTTGGCTGGCACGACGTGAACGTGTGGAAGGTCGGCGCCGACTGGCGCGTGAACCAGGCCTGGACGGTTCGAATCGGGTACGGCCATACGGACAATCCGATCCGCGCGAGCGATGTGACCTTCAACATCCTCGCTCCTGGCGTGGTGCAGGACCACTTCACCCTTGGCGCGACCTATGCATGGGGCGTGAACCACGAAATCACGGCAGCCTATATGCACGCCTTCAGCAACGACGTGACCGGTCAGAGCCTCTTCGTGCCGATATCGGGCGGCATGTTCCCTGCCACGACGACCGAGAAGATCAAGATGTACGAGAATTCCCTCGGCGTCGCCTATAGCTACAAGTTCTGAGCCGGCACAGACCGGCCCGAAAAAGCCCCGCCTTGCGCGGGGCTTTTTCATGATTGCGATGCAGGCGCTGCTGGTCCACACTCCCCGTGGTGAGCGACATGCGCAATGGGGAACGATGAAGCCCACCAATCCGACCGACGTCAGCGCGCTCAGGAACGAGCTCGCCAAGTACAAGAAGGGCAAGAAGCTCGAGATCCGCCAGTTCAACCAGGCGGCGCGGCTCGCGTGGCTCGGCCGCATCGTGCTCTCGCCGCTCGATCCGGAGGATGTCGACAACCGCGCATGGCTGCTCTATGTCGAGCGGCCGGAAGGGCTCGCCGCGCGGTGCCTGATGATCGACGAGGAGCTGTTCCAGAACATCCACATCCTCGACGGGGAGCAGGGGGCGCACCTCGCCGCGATCCTCGCCGAGAGCGTGGAAAGTCGCGCCCGCGAGCTGCAGGCGCTCAACCAGCGCGACTTCTACTTCGAGAAGTACTTCAAGAAGCGCGAGGAGTGAGAAGTGCGGGGTGAGGCGCAACCACCCCGCCGCCCCGCGGGCGGCACCCCT
>JADLAV010000008.1 GCA_020848075.1 Burkholderiales bacterium | reverse complement strand
TCCCCATCGTCTAGAGGCCTAGGACATCGCCCTTTCACGGCGCAAACCGGGGTTCGAATCCCCGTGGGGACGCCAAGAAACCAATAGATTACGGCAAGGCAGCTTCCGTCAGGAGGCACATAGGGAAACTCTGAGGAACGTCGTCATTCCCGCGAAGGCGGGAATCCAGTGCAAGTGCAATCAGCGACTTGGTGGATCCCCGCTTTCGCGGGGATGACTTGATCAGAGGTTCCATAGGGCATTTTGGAGGCTTCCGCGGGCGAGGGAAGGATTACCTTCAGCCGTACTGCTTGGTTTCGGCAGGTGCCATGGGCTTCACCTTCGAGCTACTTGGCGCGATTTGCGAGCTTCAAGAAATGCGCCAGCGGCCGAGCGCGGCGTCGACCGCGTCTTGCGCCTTAGTCACGACAATGCCCAGCGTGGCGAGCACGATCAATACTGCGAAGACCTGTTCGGTCTCGAGGATCTGGCCGGCGAGATAGAGCCGGGCGCCGAGGCCGGTCTTGCCCACCACCATCTCGGCGGCGACCACCAGGATGATCGACACGCCAAGGCCGAGCCGCACGCCGGCGAAGATCGACGGAATGGCGCTCGGGATCAGCACACGGCGCACGATCTGCCGCGGCGTGGCCCCCAGATCGCGCGCCGCCAGCACGAGGCCGGGATCGCATTGCTGCACACCGAGAACCGTGTTGATCACGATCGGGAAGATCGCGCCAAGCGCGCTGATCGCCAGCATGAACGGCCCGCCGGTGCCAAGCCAGATGATCAGCAGCGGGATCAGGGTGATCTTCGGCAGCGGGTAGAGCGCAGCGATCCACATGTCGGCGATCGAGCGCACCCGCCGCGAGGTGGCGATCCAGACGCCGAGCAGTGTGCCGACGACGAGCGCGATGAAAAAGCCGGCGAAGATGCGGTACAGCGTCATCAGCAGGTCGGCGAGCAGGCCGCCGGAGCGAAACATCTCGACCAAAGCACGCAAGATCTGCGAGGGTCGCGGCAGATATAGCGGATTGATGCCGCTGAGCAACGCCACGATCTCCCAGACGGCAAGCGCCAGGATGATCGAACCCCAGCCGAGTACGCGCGGATTGTCGATGAGCGAGGTAGGCGCTGGCGGCGGCACCAGATCGTTCGGCACGGCTGTAACGGACCTGACCTCGCCCGGTGCAGCGGGGCCGGAGCGGTTGGGCTCTTCGCGCATCCTAGTCGCCACGCCCGGTGGCGATTGCCGTCATCACCTCGTCGCGCAGCAGACCGTAGATACGGTTGAATAGCCGCGGGTACTCGGGGTCCTGCGTGGTCGCGAGGCTGCGTGGACGCGGCAACTCGACCGCGATTTCGGAGACAATGCGACCCGGTCGTGACGACATCACGATAACGGTGTCGGCGAGCAGAATGGCCTCCTCGATCGAATGCGTGACCAGGACTACAGTGATGCCGCTCACTTCGACCAGCGTCGCGAGCTGTTCTTGCAATACCAGGCGGGTCTGCGCATCGAGTGCGCCGAACGGCTCATCGAGCAGGAGCACGTCTGGCTTCATCACAAGCGCGCGGGCGATGCCTGCTCGGCGTCAACTATCCTGTCCGCTCGCCGCCAATTAACCTGGCCGGTGTAACGGGGAATGGAATCGCGGAATTGACCTATTTCTCCGGTTTGGTTCGTTCTGGCCCGTCCGGGGCGCGCCCCGGACGGGCCGCTTTGCGTCGATAGCTCTCGACGTTCATCTCGAAGATGGTCGCGTGGTGCACGAGCCGGTCGACCGCGGCCAGCGTCATCGCCGCGTCCGGGAAGATTCCTTCCCAGGCCGAGAACGGCTGGTTGGCGGTGATGGCGAGACTTTTTCGCTCGTAGCGCTCGGCGATCAACTCGAAGAGCACGCTCGTCTCGGCCTGATCGCGGCGCACGTAGCTGATGTCGTCCAGGACGAGCAGATCGAACCGATCGAGCTTGGCGAGCTCGGCAGCGAGCCGCAGCTCGCGCCGCGCCGCCTGAAGCCGCTGGACGAGATCGCCGGTGCGGGTGAACAGCACCCGCCAGCCCCGATCGATGAGCGCATGGCCGATGGCGCTCACCAGATGCGATTTCCCCGATCCGGGCGGGCCGAAGAGCAGCAGGTTCGCGCCCTTCTCGATCCAGACGTCGCCCTCGGCGAGTGCGGCGACGTGAGCCTTGGAGACGGTGGGCACCTGCTCGAAGTCGAAGTTGGCGAGCGTCTTGTCGGCGGCGAGGTTGGATTCGAGGCGGTGACGGGCCAGGCGCCGGCTCTCGCGCTCGGCGATCTCGTGCTCGAACAGCGCCGCGAGCAGCCGCACCGCCGGCCAGCCCTCGCGGTCGGACTGCGCGCCGATTGCCTCCCAGAGCCGCCTGACGGTAGGCAGGCGCAGCTCGGCGAGCATGATCGACAGGCGTGCGGCGTCGGCATCAAAGGTCGTAGGGGCGTTCATGCGGCCTCCACGAGCGCGTCGTAGACGGCAAGGGCCGGCAGCTCCACCGATACCACGGGCATCTTCGCCTGGTGCGGGGCGAATTCCTCGACGAGCCGATCCAGATCGGGCAGCTCATCGCGGCTGGCGATCTCGGCGAGCCGCACGGCGAGCGCCGCCTCGCAGCCGTGGCCGGCAGCGAGCTCGAGCAGTCCCACCATCACCCGCGCGGCCCGTTGCTCGGGCAGCCGCTCGATCAGACGCTGCCAGGTCGCCGCGTACTCGCTTCTCGGCCACAGCGCGTCGCGAAACCGCCAGCGCACCAGCGCCCCGGGTTTGCGCTTGAGCGCCGGCACCAGATGCCGGTAGTCGATGAGGCGCGCACGGCCTTCGCCCGCAGCACGAGCCCGCGGGGCTTCGAAGACGCAACTCTCGCCGAGGCGGGCCTCAACCCGATCGTCGTACAGGCGCACCTTCAGCCGATGCCCGACCAGCCGCGAGGGCACCGTATAGGACTCCTTCCTCACCGTGAACAGCGCGAACTTACTCACCCGCGCATCGAGCTCCTCATAGTCGGCGGCGCGCCGCGCCGGCAGCGCCCGCAGGCAGGCACGCTCCACCGCGAGCGCCTTCACCAGGCGCGCATTGGCCCGCTCGACGACCTCGGCGACGAAGCGCCGGTAGTCCTCCAGAGACTTGAACTCGCGACTCCCCCGCAGCAAGAGCGCCTGCTCGAGGAAGTGCTTGGTCGTCGCGTGGCGCGCCTCGATCGAGCCGTTCTCGTGGCTCTCGCCCGGGTTGTTGCGCGTGGCGCGCATACCGTAGCGCTCGCACAGCCCCTCATAGCGACGCGTCAGCTCCTCGCGCTCGGCCAGGTTGTTGAACGCCGCCGAGAGACTGTCGGTGCGATGCTCCGCCGGCGCGCCTCCGAGCCGCCACAGCGCGTTCTGCAGGCCACCGGAGAGCGCCACCCAGCTCTCACCCCCCAGCACGACCTCCGCATGGCGCCAGCCCGAGTAGGCAAGGGCGAACTGATAGAGCCGGTGTTCGAATGACGCCCCGGCGATGCGGACCTCCAGCTCGCCCGCATCGGTAAAGTCGGACAGCCCCAGACGGCCCGGCGGATGCGCCTGGGCAAAGAACACTTCGCGCTCCTCGCCTTCGATCGCGCGCCAACCGCGTACCCGCCGCTGCAACGTGCGCAGCACCCGCGCGTCGAACCGCCCCGGATGGCGCCGCTCGAGCTCCTCCAGCAGCGTCACCGCCGTCAGCCCCGGCGTCTGGCGCAACAGCGCCACCAGCTCCGTCTCCCACACCCCGGCCAGCGGATCGGCCCGCGTGCGCCACCGGCGCAACCCTCGCTGCGACGGCAGCCTCGTCGTCTGCTCGATACGACGGGCGCTGCGAACGCTCACGCCCACCTTCGCCGCCGCCGCCTCCTGCTTGAACTGCCTGCGCAACTCCTTGTATCGGTTCACTTGATGATCCGTTATGCGTTTGCCGGGCACCGTGCTTCCTCATCCTTCTCGTTTGAGGAATCACTGTAAGCCCCCGTCACCCGAGCGCACCCGGCGATCGCGCCCTACCGGCCAAGATGGTTGTCGTCAACCGGCCAAGATGATTGTCGTCGACCAGATGCCTACGCGCTGTCGCATGCCCCCCGAAAGTTGCCGCGGATACTTTCGCTCGAAGCCGGTCAGGTCGACGGCTGCGATCGCCTGGCGCGCTCGCCCCTCGCGCTCCTTGCGCGGCACACCGCGCAGCTCGAGACCGAACGTGACGTTCTCGATCACGGTGAGCCAGGGAAACAGGTTGAACGCCTGCCACACCGTCGACATCGCCGGTCGCGCCGTCTTGCTGCCGGCCTCATCGACGAATTCGAGCGTGCCGCGTGTCGGCTGCAGGAAACCGCGGGCGATCTGTAGGAGGGTACTCTTGCCGCAGCCGCTCGGACCTATGATGGCGGTGACCCGTCCTGGTGCGAACCGGCAGGTTGCGTCTGCAAGCGCGATGACGGGCGCACTGTCCTCGGAGGAGAAGACGATTCCGACGTGCTTGAACGTCAACGCGATCTGTGGCGCGGCCATCGTCAGGCAAAGGTGCCGTAGCGGATTGTGCTGGAATTCGGCCGAGCCGCCTCCAACGGCTCAATGTTATCGGCTTGTGCGGCGAGGTCAATCAGCTGAGCGAGCGGCTTGGCAGGAAGCGCCTGCCTGCCGTCGATCTTTCGGGGGAAGACCCGGCCAGGTGCCATCAGCCCCCACACCGAGATGCCCGCAGTTTCGGCCGAAGGCAGTACCGTCCGGGTCTGGAAACGACGCTTCAGATCCTCGGGCGGAAGTTCGATGGCATTGGTGGCCCCGGCCTCTCTCCACGGGCTCGCTGGCAACCGGGTGAAGGTGAAGAAGCGGGCACCGGTCTCCTCAGGTCACCAACTTGCCAGCGAGCCGGCTGAGAACGTTGGGACACTACTCATTGCCGCCAGCCATCAACTGAACGGATTGGCGGTCTTGAGGCGGGCAGCGGCTTCCCTCGCAACGGAGAGATCGAGCAACTGAGCCTCACTCACCGAGCCGGAGACAAGTTTGAGCGTATCGGTCCAAAACTTGCCCTGCGCCATGCAGGAGGCAACGTTCGGCACCCCGTCGTCGGTGAACCACGTCCAGCGCGGCGCCGCTTCGACGATCAGCGGGACCGGAACCTTGGTCGCTTCGGAGATGATCTTGACGGCATCGGCATTCTTCTCGGCCGCTGCCTTGTTGAATTCACGACCCGCATGGATGTGGGCCATCGCGAACCGGATCGCAGCCTCCTTGTTGTTGGCGAGGTAGTTGGTCGACATCACCCAGCAGGCAAGCTGGCAGTTGGGCTCGATGTCCCAGCCGGAAAACACGAGCTTGCCGAACTTGTTCTTCTCGACGAGAAAACCGAGCGGCACCGGCACGTTGGCGGCATCAACTTGGCCGACGCCGATCGCCTTCACCATGTCCGGATAGCTCAGGCCAGTGGACCACTCGACGTCGGAGCGCGGGTTGAGGCCAACCCGCTCGATGCCCTTGCCGAGCAGGTACTGGTCGATGCTACCCGGCGCCTGGATCGCGATCTTCTTGCCCTTGAGCAGGCCCATCTTGTCGGGCGTCGTCATGCCGGCTTCAACCAGCGCGTTACTGGCCGCGATCGTCATCGAGCCAGAACCCGGCTTCTCGATACCGCGGTCGAGCATCGCCTTGAACGGAGCCCCCTTGGCAATGGTGTTGAAGACGCCGGCATTGAGCGTGGTTCCCGTCGCGTCGATCTCGCCAGCGACGAGTGCCGGTATCGATAGCGCACCATCCTTGAAATACTAGATCTCGACGTCCAGACCGACCTTGTCGAAATACTTGCGCGCCTCGGCGAGGAAGATCGGTCCCGACGAGATCAGCGGAACGATCCCGATCCGGAGCTTCATCCTGGATTGGGCACGAACGAACGGCGCCGGAAGCGCGGCAAGCGCGCCGGCTGCGGCGGATGCAGCGATGAATTTTCGACGTGTCGTCGACGTGCGTACCGGCATGACGAATCCCTCCCCGTTGAATGCGCATTCTTGCAAGTAAGTCTGTCCATCCACGCTGCGGGTGTCAAGCGGCGCCGACTTTCACGACTCATATACCTTGACTGTACGGCTGCCTTGACTCCGCGGCTTGACCCTCGCTCGAGTCTGCTTCTACACTCGGGCCGCGCTTTGTCCATCCAACCCACGCCAACGACCATCTTTTCGGGAGGCTCGCATGCGTACCGCTTTTTGCCGCACGCTCCTGGGCGCGTTCGCCCTGGTCGTCGTCCTGTTTACCGCCGTGCCCGCACAGGCGCAGCAGGTGATCAAGATGACCGCCGCCGCCGGCCACCCGCCGGTGTTCCTGTGGGTGAAGACCCTGGACGAGGTTTTCATCCCCGAAGTGGACAAGCGCCTCGCCGCGGCCGGCGGCAAGTACAAGATCGAGTGGACCCGGGCCTACGGCGGCACCCTGGTGAAGCTCGGCAACGAGAGCACGGCCATGAAGGACGGCATCAGCGACGTCGGCTTCGTGGCGACGATCTTCGAAGCGTCGAAGTTTCCGCTGCAGAACGTCAGCTACTACGCGCCCTTCGGCAGCGACGACATCGCCGTGGTGACCAACGCCATCGCCGACCTGCAGAAGAGGATTCCGGCCATGAACGACGCCTGGGGGAAGAACGGCCTGGTGTACCTGGGCGGCGCGGCCCTGGACAGCTATCACCTGTTCGCCAAGTTTCCCGTGGCGCGCTACGAGGACCTGCAGGGCAAGAAGATCAACGCGCCCGGACCCTCGGCCAACTGGGTGAAGAACACCGGCGCAGTCGGGGTGGCAGGCAACCTCAACACGTACTATGAGGACATCAAGTCCGGGGTCTCGGACGGTGCGCTCACTTTCGCCACCGGCGCCTGGAGCGTGAAGCTGCAGGAGGTCGCGCCGTACATCGTCAAAGTGAATTTCGGCTCCCAGTACGCGGGCGGCATCGCGGTCAACAAGCGCCGCTTCGACCGGCTCCCGAAGGAAGTGCAAAAAGCCTTCGTCGAGGCGGGTCAGGCGTACAGCACGCAGTTCGCCAAGGCCCAGACCGAGCTCGCCAGCCAACGCATGCAGGAGATGGTGAAAGCGGGTGGAAAGATCATCGAGCTCTCCGACGCCGAGCGCAAGCGCTGGGCGGACGCCCTTCCGCCGATCGGCAAGATCTGGGGCGCGGAGATGCAGGCGAAGGGCTTGCCTGCCACCGAGGTGCTGCGCGGCTACATGGACGCGCTCAAGAAGGCGGGAGCAAAGCTTCCCCGCGACTGGGCCGACTGACGCGACGCGGGGCGCCGCAGCGCGGCGCCGCCCGCTGCCGCCATGGCTGAGCTGAACGAGCTGGCCGAGCCGCCGTCCTCGGTGGACGGCTACAACCGTCCGCAGCCGGGCGGCTTCCACCGCCTGACCGGCGTCATGAACGCCATCGGCACGGTCTGGATCCTGGTCCTGATGGTGCTGATCAACGCGGACGTGATCGGGCGCGACCTGTTCGGCGCGCCGGTGCGAGGCGTCACCGAGATCGTGTCGATCTCCATCGTCGGGATCGTGTTCATGCAGCTCGCCGACACGCTGCGCGCCGGCCGCTTCACCCGCGCCGAGGTGCTGCTCGGCTGGCTGCAGAAACACCACCCGCGCGCCGCCCGCGGGCTGCAGGGCGTGTTCCACCTGGTCGGGGCGCTGCTGCTGCTGGTGATCCTGTGGGCGAGCTGGGCGCCGCTCGTGGAGGCGATCCAGATCGGCGAATACGTGGGCGCGGTCGGAGACTTCACCGCGCCCATGTGGCCGGTGCGGCTGATCATCATCGTCGGCTCGGCCTGCACCGCGCTTTCCTTCCTCTTCCTCGCCTGGGACGATTTTCGAGCCGCGGGGCGGCCGCGATGACCTGGAACATCGCAGTGTCGCTCGGGTCGCTGGCGCTGATGCTCGTGCTCATCTACTGCGGCATGCACGTCGCGGTGGTACTGGGCGTGCTTTCCTTCGTCGGC
Organism: Burkholderiales bacterium; assembly: GCA_020848075.1. GTDB lineage: Bacteria > Pseudomonadota > Gammaproteobacteria > Burkholderiales > SG8-39 > JAABRB01. Next base: position 6,938 of record JADLAV010000008.1, on the reverse strand, counting down.
GTGTGGCTGATCAAGTCCGACGTGGAGATCGCAGCCAACCTGATTGCACAGGCGGCGAGCGACGCCATCGCGAGCCACATCTTCGGCGTCGTGCCGCTCTTCGTGCTGATGGGCTTCCTGGTCGCGATCGCCGACATCGGCAAGGACGCCTTCGAGGTCGCCAACCAGATCTTCCGCCGGGTCCGCGGCGGGCTCGGCATGGCGACCGTGGCCGCCAACGCCGTGTTCGCGGCCATCACCGGCATCTCGATCGCGTCGGCCGCCGTCTTCACCCGCGTGGCCGTACCGCAGATGCTGCGCTTCGGCTACACGCCCAGTTTCGCCGTCGGCGTCGTCGCTGGGTCTTCGGTGCTGGGAATGCTGATTCCGCCGTCGCTGCTGATGATCCTGTACGGCTTCCTCGCCGGACAGTCGGTCGGCGCCATGTTCACTGCGGGCATCGTGCCGGGGCTGCTGCTTGCGCTCGCTTACTGCATCGGCATCCTAATCATGGCTCATCTCGTTCCTTCTTACGTCGGGGGCAGCGCCGGCGCAGCGGAGGACGACGGTCCGCTCATGGGCGCGTGGGAGATGCTGGCGAAGCTCGGTCCGGCGACGCTGCTGATCGTGGTGTGCCTGGGCGGCATCTACGCCGGCGCCTTCACCGCCACCGAGGCCGGCGCGGTGGGGGCGCTGCTTTCGCTCGTCACCGCCCTGGTGCGCCGGCGCATGGACCGCGCGAAATTCTGGCAGGTGCTGGTCGAGACGGGGCACGTGACCGTGTCGGTGTCCTTCCTCATCATCTGCGCCAACGTCTACACCCGCATGCTGGCCATGTCGGGCACGCCCCAGTTCCTGGTCGAGACCATGGCCGGGGCGGGGCTCGGCGTGTATGGGTTCATCGGCATCTACGTGTTCATCGTGCTGCTGCTCGGCACCATCATCGACTCCTCCTCGATCATGCTGATCTGCCTGCCGCTGATGCTGCCGATCGCGGAAACCTTCCAGCTGAACCTGGTCTGGTTCGGGGTGGTCACGGTGGTGGCGGTGGAGATCGGGCTGCTCACCCCGCCCTTCGGACTCTCGGTCTACGTCATCAAGAGCACGCTCAACGATCCGCGCGTGGGGCTGGGCGACATCTTCCGCGGCACGACGCCGTTCACCGTGATCATGTTCGCGGTGTTGCTTCTGCTGATCGCGTTTCCGAGGCTGAGTCTGGTGCTGTTGTAAGCGGGAGCCCGGGTGACAGAGCGTGCGGGGACTCGACCAGCGGCCGGGTGGCGTTGGCTCCGTCGCTGCGGGCTTCGTTGGGATTCAGAAGGAGGTCGGTCATGCCGCGCAAGATCATCGATATTTCCATCCCGCTGGAAAACGACGTCGTGTCGGACCCGCCGCCGTTCGCGCCCAAGATCCAGTACGTGGACCACACCATGTCGCTCGCCCAGATGCTGCCCTTCTTCCCGGGCCTCAAACCCGCCGATCTGCCCGACGGCGAGGCCTGGGCCGTGGAAAAGATCGAGCTGATCACGCACAACGGCACCCATCTCGACGCGCCCTATCACTTCGCTTCCACCATGAACCGCGGCGAGCGCGCCATCACGATCGATGAGGTGGATCTCGACTGGTGCTTCCAGCCGGGCGTCAAGCTCGACTTCCGGCACTTCCCCGACGGCTACGTCGCCACCGCTGCGGACGTCGAGCGCGAGCTCGTGCGGGTCGACCATGAGCTCAGGCCGCTCGAGATCGTGGTCGTGAACACGCGTGCGGGCAGCCGCTACGGGACCGGCGACTACGTGACCGCCGGTTGCGGCATGGGTTACGAGGCCACGATGTATCTGCTGGAGCGGGGCGTCCGCCTCACGGGCACGGACGCCTGGAGCTGGGACGCCCCGTTCGTCTACACGGCCGAGAAGTTCAAGCAGACCGGCAACGCGAAGCTGATCTGGGAGGGCCACAAGGCCGGGCGCGACATCGGTTACTGCCACCTCGAGAAGCTTCACAATCTCGAGGCGTTGCCGGCCGACGGCTTCGTCATCGCGTGCTTCCCGGTGAAGATACGCGGCGCCTCCGCCGGCTGGACGCGCGCGGTGGCGATCCTCGACGACGCCATTCTGGAGGCCTCATGGGCATCGCGCGCCGCGGGCTGAGCATGTGCCGCCTTCACACGCGGAGCGCCCGTTCACGCCGTGGTAGCCGGGCGCTTTGCAAGGGAAGAAGCGCCCGCCGGGCGCCTTCCGGGCTGGGCCTTCGAAGGAAGGCCGACCCGCTTGGCCGCGCGAGGTTCCCAGGGCGGTTCAGTTACCAGGAACCGCGGTGCTCCGGTATCCGGGTGATCACGGGCAGGGCGGCGACCAGCAGCAGAGCCGTCATCACGTAGAGCCAGGCCTGGATGCTGCCGGGGTCATCGGAACTGGCGAGGATCGCAGTGACGATCGAGACCGTGGTGATCGACCCGATCTGGAGAGATGCGGTGCGTAATGCAGCGAGGGTCGAGGAATGTTCGGGCGCGAGCTGTAGCCCGGCGTTCCGACTGGCCGGGTTGAGTGTCCCACCGCCGGCGCCGACCAGGAATGCGGAACCCGCCAGCCAGGCGTACGGCGCAATGCGGGGGGAAGGATCGAGCGCGAGCAGCAGCATTCCGATCGCGATCGCAATGGCCCCGGCATAGATCGGCGGTCGGTAGCCGGTGCGCCGGAGCGCCAGCGCAGCTGCGACCGACAGCATGATGGCCGCGGCCCCTTGGGCGATCAGCAGTGTGCCGGAGCCGAGCGCGTCGATCCCGTAGCGGTTGGTCGCGTACAGCGGAATGAGCGCCACCGCGCCCAGGGTGACCCCGCCGTAGATCGCGTTGACGAGGTTGACGGGGCCGAAGCCCGGTCCGTGGACCAGACGCGGGGCGATGAACGGGTGCGCGGAGCGGTGGATGTGCGCCAAGAACGCCCACGTGGCGACGATCGCGATGGCGGCGGGCAGCACAAACGCGGGCGACCACAAGTGTTCGCCCCGCTCGCCCAGATAGGTGAGCGCAAGCATGGCCGCGAGGAGACCGACGCCGAGCAGCACCATACCGGTGAGGTCCATTCCGGAGCGAGGCCTCTCCGCGCGCGGCCGGTCGCGCGGTATGTAGCGCAACGCCAGCACGATGATTGCAACCCCGATCGGAACGTTGACGAAGAACACGCCTCGCCAGCTCCAATACGACACGAACAGGCCGCCGAAAATGGGCCCGATCATGGCGCCGATCGGAAAGATGCTGCCGAAGAGGCTGACCGCGCGATCGCGTGCGTCGCCGAAATGATCGACGACGATTCCGGTCGCCGATGGCGTGAAGCCCGCCCCGCCGGCCGCCTGCACGGCGCGCAGCGCGATGAGCACGAAGATGTTGTCGGCCAGTCCGCAGAAGAGCGATGCCGCGGTGAACGCGACCACCGAGCCGACGAACACCCTGCGACGGCCGTACCGCTCGCTCAGCTTGCCGCTGATCGGCAGCATCAACACGAAGCCGAACGAGTATGCGGTGATGGTCCACCCGGTCCAGTTGATCGACGTTCCCAGACCCTGCTGCAGAGCGTGCAGCGCGGTCGCGACGATTGTCGAGTCGATCGACATCATCAGCAATGCGAGCGCGACGATGGTGAACACCAGCACGCGCCGGACGGGCCGATCCTCTTCCGCAGGACCCGGAGACTGGCCGGCCCGCCGGGCATCATGCGGGACAATCATATTGCGCATCTTCCGCATCCTTCAGGATGCTCGGCCGAATGAGCGTTCATGATTCTGGAATGTCTGGCCCGTGCGCAGGGTTCGGTTGCTCTGAACCGGCCAGTCGCGCGGATAAGCGCTTATCCGAGGTCGGCTTGCGCCGCGCCGGCGGCGCCCTCAAACGCCGATCGCGAGCCGCGCCATGACGATGATGATCGCCACCTGCATGACGCCCTGGCTGGCGACGACATAATAGAAGCGGCTCATCATCCGTCCGATCTTCTGGCTGTCCGGCCGGGGCTTCTGCAACTCGAAGCAAATGCGCAGGCTCGTCGGCAGCAGATAGCCGATGCCCTGGATCGTCATCAGCGTGACGAGAACCAGCGCCGCGACGATCCAGCCGAATTGGGGCCAGGGGAGCTGGGTCAGACCCAGGTCGACGGCGAGGAACCAGCCAGTGGTACCGGTGAGGATGGAGAGCGTCGGCAGGAGAAAGAGCGTGACCGGCGTCAGCCGTGTGAGGATCTCCTTTCTGACGGAAACGTCGACCCTTCTCAGGATCGGGCCGATGACGAATCCCATGAAGAGATCGATGCCGGTCCACAGGACGCCGGACATGACGTGGACCCAGTCGAGAAACCAGATATTGCCGATGCCGATCGCCGCGATCATCACGGCGAGTGCGATCGCGACATACCAAAGATAATGCCAGCGGATCAGGCTCACGGGAGCTTCGTGGACTTCAACGAGCGTTGCCATGGTGGGCTCTTCTCACGGTAAGGCGATGGATCATACCTAGGACCGCGGCCCCGTAATCGACAGCACGCCCGGTCCGGTCCAGCCGGTGGCCTCATCCGGATAGCCCGTCTGCGCCGAAACGAGGCGCACGCCGCGCAGCGCGACCTCGTGAGACCAGTGATGGTGCCCGAACACCCAGGCGAGCACTTGCGCGCGCGCCGCGGCGTCGATGAGTTCGTCGCAGTCGCTGTGAAACGCGGGCGAGAGCGGGGTGATGCCGAAGCGCGGATTGTGGGCCGCCGAGTGCGGCACGTGGTGCGTGACGACGAGCGTCGGCCCTGCGTGCGGCTCGGCGAGTCGCGCCGCGAGCCAGGCGCGCGAAAGCCGATGCTCGGCGAGCGCATCCTCCGGCCGGAACGGCGCGCCGTCGCGACGCACGATCAAGCGGTGATCCACGATCTCCTCCTGCGCACGGCGCATCGCTTCGGCGGGATCGCCGTTCGCGGCATAGTCGGTCCAGAGCGTCGCGCCGAGGACGCGCAGCTCGCCGGCCGCGGTTGGATAGCGCGCCTCGCCCCGGTCGAGCACCGTCACGCCCTCGAGGCGTGCGCCGAGCAGCCCTTCGCGCTCCTCGTCGAACGAGCCGCGATAGTACTCGTGATTGCCCGGCACCACGACCGCCGGGCACGCGAGGAACGCGGCCGCCTGTGCGGCGTATGCGAGCGTCGAGACGTCACGCCGCGAGCGCATCCGACCGATGTCGCCGGCGAGCACGAGCAGATCCGCGCTCCCAGCGCAGGCACGCAGATCCGGGCCGAGATCGAGGGGATAGCGCTCCGTCCACCCGAGCCGGCCGAGCTTCTCGCGGATCTCGATGTGGATGTCGCTGAAGTAGAGGATGGTGAACACTGTGCCCCACCGCCACGAGCGGGCTGTGCGAACATCCCACGCCGCGCGCTGCGGCGTCAAGCGGAGCCGCGGCGCGTGAGCCAGCGAGTGATCTGCTCGAGGGTCGTGCTGCCCCGCGCGTCGGCGTGGAGATTCGGTGCCTCCGGAGGACTGGCCTGTCCTCCAGCGGAGGTCTGCGTCTCAGGCTCGAGCGGCGGCGCCCGGTGGTGCTGGTGCAGGCCGAGCGTGTCGAAGTCGCCGTCGCGAACGCCCGCTCCCAGCCGATAGCGCGTGCCGCAGTACGGACACATCGCTTCGGGCTCGTTGACGACATCCAGGAACACTCTCGGATGCCACGACCAGATCGGCATCCTGGGATTCGGGCAATATGCCGGGAGGTCGTGCGCGGTCAGCTCGACCACCAGGGGCACGTCTTTCGGCTCAGCCTGCCGCATCGCCATGCCCCGGCTTCCCCGCGCCGCGCACCGCCGCGGCGCGCGCAGCCTCGTAGCGTTCGGCTTTCGCGAGCGGATAGACGATGGCGGTGCCCTCGACCGAAGCCCAGGGCGTGAGCGCGTGCGGCTGCGTCCGGCCCTTGCCCACGATGTGCTCGACCGCGATGCCGCGCACCGTGAGCGCGTCGGCGATCAGCGAGCGGTGGCAGCGCCACGGCACCGCCTCCGCGCACATGAGGGCGAGCCGCTCTCGGTGCGCGTGCTCGACGAGCTCCCGCAACGCTTCGGTGAACGCGGGGGTCTGCATGTAATCGGCGAAGCCGCGAAACGAGGTGTTGTGCCACCCCATGTTCGGAGAGTCCGCTAATGCGTGGCGCAGGCCGCCGAGTCCAGGGGCATGCTGGTAGCCGATGCCCGCGGCTTCGAGGTCGCGACCCAGGGTATCGCGATTGAACTGCGGGTTCGTCCGCGAGCGCGGAATGGTGCGCACGTCGATCACGGCCGCTACGCCATGCGCCTTCAGCCGCTCGACCAGCTCGGCGAGGCTTCGGGTCGAGTGGCCGATCGTGAGGACGACGCCATCCGCGGCGGGCCGGGCGGCCGTCTTCTGCGTGGCCGCCCGGTGACGTGCGGGGCGTGCGCCGGCTCGTGGCCCCGCACGCTGCACGCCGGACCGTTCAGTGCGGGGCAGCGGACCCTCCTTCGGTCTGGCGCGCTCCGTCCGCCGGCCGGTACAGCGCGGCCCACAGCGCGAGCACCGCGACCAGGATCCCCGGCCAGAACACCCCCCAGAACATGACGAGCCGCGGCGCGGCATCCAGCCAGTGAAGCGCCGCGAGCACGACCAGCAGCACGCCGAGCACGAAGTTGGCGCTGCTCTGCCACTTCCTGAAGTCGCTCGCGCGCGCCCAGAGCGCAAGGAGGAGAACGATGACCCCGGCGAGCGGCAGCTTCCATGCATTCGCGCTCGCCCAGGCAGGGTCGAGCACCGCGACGTATACGAGCCACAGTCCGAGCAGCGTGTTCAAGAGGTTCGCGATCATGGCTCGTCTCCTTGTGCGCCGGCTAAACCGGCGAGGTGTTGTGAATGAAAGAGTCATACGGTGAAGGTGTAGCGACCCACACCGGCCCCGAGTCATGCGGAGCCGCTCGCAAGGGCGGCGTCGAAGCGTTGAC
>JADLAV010000007.1 GCA_020848075.1 Burkholderiales bacterium | reverse complement strand
CCGGCGCCTGAGGCCGCAAACGCCCTCCTGCGGGACCCGGTTTGCGGCGGCCAGTCAACACACGGCTGGCCGCCGCAAACCACCCGCGACGGACGGCGCGGCCAAAGGCGCCGGGCGGGCACAGCCGCTGGCGCATCGACGCAGGTAGTGTGCGTAGGGTGTTCGAACCCTCGTAGGGCAGGGCGTGCCGGCTTGTCCTGAGCTGCGAACGCCGCCGCTCGCCGACGCTGAACACCACCCCGTCACGCTTCGCGTGACACCCCTCCTCGGGGAGGAGGGGAGAGGGACCTGCTCCTCGGAGAGAAGGGGAAAGAGACCTGCTGAACAGCGAGTCCGTCGCGCATCGCCTCACGCCGGGGGGCGCCGTGGGATAATCCCGCGTGTCGACCTCCGCGCCATGACCACCATCTCCCCCGAGATCTTCAAGGCCTACGACATTCGCGGCGTCGTCGGTCGCACGCTCACGCCGGCGGCGGTCGAGGCGATCGGTCGCGCCCTGGCGACCGAGTGCCGCGCACGGGGCGGCGCCGCGATCGCAGTCGGCCGCGACGGGCGCCTGTCGGGGCCAGAACTTGCGGCCGCGCTCGCCCGCGGGATCCAGTCGGGCGGCGTGGACGTCGTCGACGTCGGCATGGTGACGACGCCGATGTGCTATTTCGCCGCACACGCGCTCGGCACGGGCTCGGCGGTGATGGTGACGGGCAGCCACAACCCGCCCGAGTACAACGGGCTGAAGATGGTGCTCGCCGGCGGTACGCTCGCCGGGGACGAGATCGCGCGTCTCGCGCGCCGGATCGAGCAGGGGGATCTCGCCTCCGGCGCGGGCGGGTATCGGACCGCCGATATCCGTGACGCGTATCTCACGCGGATCGCCACCGACGTCAAGCTCGCGCGGCCGCTCGCAGTCGCCGTGGATTGCGGCAATGGCGTAGCGGGCCTCGTCGCGCCTGCGCTGTACCGCCGGCTGGGCTGCGCCGTGACCGAGCTCTTCTGCGACGTGGACGGAAGCTTTCCCAATCATCACCCGGACCCGACGCAGCCGGCGAATCTGCGCGACCTGATCGCCGCGCTCGCATCGGGTGCGGGGGAGCTCGGGCTCGCGTTCGACGGCGACGGCGACCGACTCGGGGTCGTGACGCCGCGCGGCTCGATCATCTACGCCGACCGGCTGCTGATGCTGCTCGCCGCCGACGTCCTCGAGCGGCACCCCGGAGGCGACGTGGTGTACGACGTCAAGTGCACGCGAAACCTCGCGCCGTGGATTCGCAGCCACGGCGGCCGGCCAGCGATGTGGAAGACGGGGCATTCGCTCATCAAGGCCCGCATGAAGGAGATCGGCGCGCCGATCGCCGGCGAGATGAGCGGGCACATCTTCATTGCCGACCGCTGGTACGGATTCGACGACGGCGTGTACGCCGGCGCGCGGCTGCTCGAGGTGCTCGCCCGGAGCGCCGATCCCGCCGCGGTCCTGGAGTCCCTGCCCGACTCGGTGGCAACGCCGGAGCTGCACCTGCCGCTCGCCGAAGGCGAGCCGCACCGACTGATCGAGCGGCTGCAGCGCGAGGCCCGGTTCCCCGGCGCGGCGGAAGTGATCAGGCTGGACGGACTGCGCGTCGAGTACCCCGACGGGTTCGGGCTGGCGCGCGCCTCGAATACCACGCCCGTACTGGTGCTGCGCTTCGAGGCGCAGGATCCGGCCGGTCTCGGCCGGATCCAGGAGGAATTCCGCCGCGTGCTGCGCGCGGCGAAGCCGGACGTGGCGTTGCCGTTCTAGCGGCGAGCGAGGAGCGAGGCGCTTCGCGCCTCACTGCACCGACGCCGTCCGCCGCTCGCCGCGGACCGAGTTCGCGAAGCGCTTGAGGAGCACGTTGCCGCGCACCACGGCTTCATCCAGCGCCGCTTTCGGCAGCTTGTTGCCCGCCCAGACCGACTCGAGCTCCTCGTCGAGGATCGCGCGGACCTGGATGTAGTTGCCCAGCCGGATGCCGCGCGAATACGCGGCCGGCGAACCGCCGCGCATGATCTCGCGCACGCCGACGTCGGTTCCCGGGTTGCGGTCATAGAAGCCCTGCTCGCGCGTCAACTCGTAAGCGGCCCGCGAGATCGGCAGATATCCGGTGTTCTGGTGCCACGCAGCCTGGACCTCCGGCCGTGCAAGAAAGGCGAAGAACCTGGCGACGCCGCGATCCTCCACCGCCTTCTTGCCCGACATCGCCCACAGCCCCGCGCCGCCCATCAGGGTGTTGTAGGGCGCGCCCTTGAAGTCGTCGTAGTAGGGCAGGGGAGCGACCGCAAACTTGAACTGCGCGCCTTTCCGGATCTTCCCGTACGAGGCCGAGGAGCTCGTGAGCATCGCGCACTCGCCCGCGATGAATCGCTTCTCGCCCTCGTCGCGCCGCCCGGTGTAGAAGAAGAGCCGGCTCTTCACCCAGGAGTTGAGCAGCGACACGTGCCGCATCGCGAGCAGCGTGTTGAAAGAGAGCTCGGCGTTCGCGCCGTCGAACCCGTTGTGTCCGGTCGCGAATTCCTCGTTGTGCAGCGCTAGCACGTTCTCCAGCATGATCCAGCCGGGCCAGGTCGTCGTGAGGGCGCACTTCGCAGCTTGCTTCTCGTACACCTTGAGGGCCTGCGCCTGGAGGTCGTACCACGTCCGCGGCGGCTTTTCCGGGTCCAGGCCAGCGGCGGCGAAGTCATCCTTGTTGTAGTACAGGACGGGCGTCGAAGTATTGAACGGGAACGCGAGCAGCCTGCCTCTCCCGTCGGAGAAGTAGCTCGCGACCGGCTGCGCGAACGCGCGCGAGTCGAGCTTCACGCCGGCGTGCTCCAGGATCTCGTACGCCGGCCGGTAGAGATTGTGTGCGGCCATCATGGATGCCGTGCCGACGTCGACAACCTGCAAGATGTTGGGACCCTTCCCCTTGGCGTGCGCGGCGATGCCGAGGGCGAGGGTCTCGTCGTAGCTGCCCTTGTACGTCGCCACGAGCCGATACTCGGACTGCGAAGCGTTGAATTCGGCGACGATCCTATCGACCTGCTCGCCGAGCGCGCCGTCCATCGCGTGCCAGAACTGGATATCGGTTGCCTTGGGCGCCGGGGCAGGCGCCGCGACCGCGGTCGTTGCGGCGGTGAGGAGAGCGAGCAAGAGTGTGCTGGCTTTCATGGCGTCGGGTGCTTTGTCCGGTCTGGAGTGCCCGCCGGGCGGCGCCCGACAGGTGCGGCACTATTGCCGTCGCGCGGTTCCTGCGGCCTGCCTTGGAGGCGGGCGGACGAGGACCACGCAGGCAGTATAGTCGTGGCGGCAGCCCGCGGTGTGGGATTTGCCACAATTATGACGAAGTCATAACGATGCGGAGCCGCAGGCGGTCCACCGACCATATCGCAACCCACTGATTCTTGCGTGATAGTATCTGCGCCATCGCGCACGGCCGGCGCGTCCGCCCGCGCCGAGCAACCGCCGGCAATCCGCGACTTCTCTATCCTCCGCACTGCAACACGAGCACGCCCTCGCCGGCTCATGCGCGCTTTCAGCTTCGACGTTCTTCGCTCCCTGGCGAGCGGGTCGCCATGCTCGGGCGCGCGCCTGGCCAGCGCCTCCGGGGTCCCGCCCGCTGCGGTGAGGACCGCGGTGCGCGAGCTTCGGGCGCTGGGCGTGGACGTGCGCGCGATTCGCGGGCGCGGATACGCGTTGCAAGATGCGCCGGACCTTCTCGATCGCGCGGCCATCGCGGCGGACCTCGCCGCGCGCGGTTCGCCGATCTCGCTCGAGGTCGTCGACGAGTGTCCATCGACCAATGCCGTGTTGCTCGCGCGCGCCGCCTCGGGCGCGCGAGCCGGCGCCGCCCTTGCGTGCGAGCTCCAGAGCGCGGGGCGCGGGCGGCGCGGCGCGGCGTGGCGCTCGGGACTCATGACCGGCCTTGCGTTCTCGGTCCTGTGGCGCTACCAGCCGGTCCGCACCGATTTCGCCGGCCTGCCGCTCGCGGTCGGGGTCGCCTGCGTGCGCGCCCTCGACGCGCTCGGCATCCCAGAGGTCGCGTTGAAGTGGCCGAACGATCTCGTGCATGCCGGGCGCAAACTGGGCGGCATCCTGGTGGAGGCCTCTGCGGAACCGCGCGGTCCGACGGTCGCCGCCGTTGGCGTCGGGATCAACGTCCGGCGGTCGTATCTCTTCGCCGAGAGCGTCGGCCAGCCCGTGTCCGACCTGACTGCCCTCGCGCCGCACGTTCCGCCGCGCACGGTGCTCCTCGGCGGGCTGCTCGCGGAGATCGGTACGACGCTCGACGCGTTCGGCACCCACGGCTTCGCGATGTTCCGGGACGCGTGGTTGCGGCGCCACGCGCTGCAGGACGAGCGCGTGCGCCTGCTGCTGCCAGGCGGGGCCGCCATCGACGGCGTTGCGCTCGGCGTGGCCGAGGACGGCGCCCTCCTTCTCGCCACCGCTACGGGCGTGCAGCAGCATCATGCGGGCGAGGTGAGCCTGCGGAGCGCGGCGTGAACGTTCTCGCGGTCGATGCCGGGAACACCCGAATCAAGTGGGGCTTCGCCGAGGGCGCGGAATGGCGTGCGCTCGGTACGGCGCCAGTCGAGGTGTTCGACCGGGATGCCAGGGAGGCCTGGGGGAGACTGCCCGCGCCCGAGCGCATCGCGGTTGCGAACGTGGCCGGCAGCGCGGTGCAGGCACGCCTGCAACAGCTCTTCGCGCAGCGGTTTGCGGGGACGCCGGTCGCCTGGCTGCGCCCGGGTCCCGCCGCCGGCGGCGTCACGAACGGATACGACGATCCCGGGCAACTCGGCATCGACCGCTGGGCTGCGCTGGTCGCGGCGCGGGCGCGGCACGCGGGCGACTGCCTGGTGGTCATGGCGGGAACGGCGACGACCATCGATCGGCTGGATGCGAGCGGCACGTTTCGCGGCGGCATGATCCTGCCGGGGCTGGAGCTCATGAAGCGCGCGCTCGCGCGCGGGACGGCCGGTCTTTCGCTCGCGCAGGGCGCATATCGCGACGAGCCGCGCAACACGTCCGATGCGATCGAGAGCGGCTGCCTCGCGGCGCAGTCCGGAGCGATCGAGCGCGCATATGCGCGGCTCCCCGCCGGCTCGCCCTGCTTCCTGAGCGGCGGCGGCGCCCGCCCGCTCGTTCCCCTGCTTGCTTTCACGCCCCGGGAGGTCGAGCATCTCGTCCTCGAGGGCGTGCTCAGGCTGGCGACATGAGAACGGTGTTTCTCCTGCTGTTGTTCGCGAACGTAGCCTTCTTCGCCTGGACGTACTACGACCGCACCCTCGGTTCGCAGGGCGAGCGCATCGTGACGCAGCAGCTCGATCCGGACAAGGTCCGGCTGGTGTCGCGCGACGAGGTGGCGCGGCTCGCGCGGCTGCGGCGCCCTGCGTGCGTCGAGTTCGGCCCGATCGGACCGAACGACGTGCCGCGCGCGGAGGACGCGATCGCGGGGCTGCAGGCCGGGCTGAAGGTGGACGCACGCCGGCCCGAGGACTCGGCCGGATGGTGGGTGTACATCCCGCCGGTCGCGAACCGGCCGGCCGCCAACCAGCGCGTCGCGGAGTTGCGCCGGCTCGGCGTCGAGGACTTCTTCATCATCCCGGAGGATCCCAAGTTCAAATATGCCATATCGCTCGGGGTGTTCCGCAGTGCGGACGCGGCGAAGGCCCGCTTCGACGCCTTGCAGCAGCTCGGTGTCCGCGACGCCATCCTGGCGGAGCGCGACAGCAGCGCGCGCCGCGTATACCTGCAGGTGCAGATGGTGACCGAGCCGCTGCGCGCGCGGATCGCGGAGCTGCGCAGCGCGTTTCCGGGAAGCGAAGTCCGCGACTGCCCGTCCACGGACGGCAAGGGTTGACCGAGCGAGCCGCACGTCGAGTCATCCCGGCGAAGCTCGCCTTCCGAGCGGTGTCATCGGGGGCGGGAATGACCGACTTCTTCGGAGCTCGCCTAGCTCCCGCGAATGCGGCGCACGAGGTCCGTCGTGGAGCGCTGATGCTCGAACGGGATCGCGCGGACGGCGCCGCCCCATTCGCGCACCTCCGTGGCGCCGACGATGTCTTCCACCCGCCAGTCGCCGCCCTTCGCCAGCACGTCCGGGTGCACGGCAAGGATCAGCGAACGCGGCGTGTCGTCCTCGAACCACGTCACCAGATCCACGGCACCGAGCGCCGCGACCACCGCGGCGCGGTCCGCGAGCGCATTGAGCGGCCGGTCGTCCCCCTTGCCGAGTCGGCGCGCGGAGGCATCGGAGTTCAGCGCCACGACCAGGCTCGCGCCGAGCGCGCGCGCGCGCGCGAGATAGGTGACGTGGCCGCGGTGCAGGATGTCGAAGACGCCGTTGGTGAAGACGAGCGGGCGGGCGAGCGTGGCCAGCCGCTCGCCGAGTCGCTCGGGTGCACAGATCTTCGATTCGAACGCCGGGGGGGCGGGCATGTCGGGCATGGTACCGCGGCCCGTTCTCGATGGCTCGACGTTGCGGCGAGCGCGCGCGGTCGCCGCGCGGTGCCGTCGAGCGGACTCGACGGCGGGTCCAACGGCGCTGGTTACTGGTTCTTCGGCGGCGGCGGCTTGGCGGCCGATTCCGGGATGTATTCGAAGACGCGCACGACGCGCTTCACGCCGCCCGTGGTGCGGGCGACCCGCGTTGCGGCCGCGGCCTCGCGCTCGGTGACGATCCCAAGCAAGTAGACGACGCCGGCCTCGGTGACGACCTTGATGTGGATCGGGTTCACCTTCTCGTGCACGCCCACCAGCCGGGCCTTCACTTCGCTGGTGATGTAGCTGTCGCTCGCGCGCGCCGACATCGCGCTCGGCGCGCCGACGCTCATTTCGTTGACCACGCCCCTCACGTCGGGCACGGCGGCGGCGATGCGCCCTGCCTCCTCGCGGATCGCCTCGGTGAGCGCTTCGCCGGTGAGCAGCACGTACCGGTTGTAGCTGGTCACGTTGATGTGCACCTGGTCCTTGAACTTGTCGCTGATGCGGCCTTGCGCGGTCCATTCGATCCGCTCGTCGCTCGCCATGACGTCCGGCGGCCGGCGATCGGCCGCGACCATCACGCCGGCGGCCGCGCCGCCGACGGCGACCGCTACGCAGCCGGACACGCCGGCTGCCGCCAGCATCGCAACCAAGATCCATACGAGTCTCATCCGCGTCACTCCGATCCCAAAAGGAGACAGTCGATACCGTCGCACAGGCAGTGCAGCACCAGCAGGTGCACTTCCTGGATGCGCGCGGTCACCTCGTGCGGCACGCACACGTGAACATCGCGCTCGGCGAGCGCGCGCCCGAGCTCGCCTCCGCCGCGGCCGGTGAGCGCCACCACCCGCATGTCGCGCTCGTGCGCCGCCTGCGCCGCCGCGATCACGTTCTTCGAGCCGCCGCTCGTCGAGATCGCGAGCAGCACGTCGCCGGGCTGCCCGAGCGCCAGCACCTGCTTGGAGAACACCTGACGGTACTCGTAGTCGTTGGCGATCGAGGTGAGCGTCGAGGTGTCGGTGGTGAGCGCGATCGCGGCGAGCCCGGGCCGCTCGCGCTCGAAGCGGTTCAGCAGCTCGGCCGCGAAATGCTGCGAGTCGGCGGCCGAGCCGCCGTTGCCGCAGGCGAGGATCTTTCCGTTCGCGAGCAGGCTTCCCGCCATCAGCTCGGCCGCGCGCGCGACGGGCCCGGCGAGCGCTGCTGCTGCCGCGAGCTTGGTGCGGGCGCTGTCGGAGAAGTGCTGCGTGATGCGGGCGGCGAGATCCATGGCTAGATCGGCGGCGATGCGCAGGCTGAACGCCGGAGCCCGCATCCAGGCCGTTGCGCGAACGGCCGGCGCGGTGCGGCGTCGGGCGGCCCCGACATGCGCCGCGCAGCGATCATCTGCCTGGTCCCATGTGCCGCCATTCACTGTCCGCGATTCTATACCAGCCGCGCGTCCGGATTCGCGTTGCACGCCCCCTACTCGGAGAAGGCGTCGCGTATCCATTCAACGCGTTCGGCGTCCAGGCGATCGAGCAGCACCACGTCACACCGGCACGGCGTGTCCGGGCGGCGCGCCAGATAATGACGCGCTGCGGCGAGCACCCGTGCGCGCTTGCGCGCGTCGACGCTCGCGGCCGCGCCCCCGAAGCGCTCGCCCGTGCGCAGCCGCACCTCGACGAACACCAGCGTCGCGCCGTCGCGCGCGATGAGATCGATCTCGCCGCGGCGGCACCGGTAGTTGCGCTCGACTACGCGCAATCCGTGACCTTCGAGGAAGCGGGCCGCGAGCGCCTCTGCGGCGCGTCCGGCTGTCGCGCGATCGCGCTGCGCGCGCTCGCTGCCGCGATCGATCGTCACTCGAGCGGAACCGCGGCGCCGCCGCGGAATGTCGCCGCGAGCGGCTCCCGCGTGATCAGGTTGGGCGGCGAGAAGCGGATCTGGCCGGTAACGCCGTCGATCTCGCCCGACCGCGCGCCTTCGGCGAGCGCGGCAGCGATCCGGAAGGCGTCGATGCCGAGGGCGAACAGCCGCTCGAGGTCGCCCGAGAGCCCGGGTGCGCGCGGGTAGACGGCGACGGCCGGGCGATCGGGCTGCAGCAGCCAAGGCATGTCGACGAAGCTCACTCCGGCGAGATCGAGTGCGCCCAGCTGCGCCGCGCCACCCGCGTTCACTTGCGAAGTCGCGAAGACGAGCGTCTGGTTGCCGAGGTACGGGCGCAGCGTGGCGGCACGACCCGGATCCGCGGCCATGAAGACGGCTTCGGCGGGCTTGGCGGCGAGCCGGTCCCGTAGCACGATGAAGTCCGCATTCTGCGGCACCTCGTACACGTCGGTGATTGTGCCGCCGAGCCGCAGCCATTCGTCGACGAACGCCTCGGTCGAGCGGCGCGCGATCGGCGACTGCGCACCCACCACCGCGACCTTGTGCAGGTCCTGCCGCCAGATCAGGTGCGCGACCACCCGCGCCTCGGCGTCGAGCGCGAGACCGAAGGCGAACAATCGCGGCGGCAATTCGGTGCCCGCGTCTGCCTGGTTGAGCGCAACGACCGGTGGCCCTTCGCGCCTTGCCGCCGCGAGCGCCGTAACCCCGGCGCGCGTCATCGGCCCGATGATTGCCCGCGCGCCCGCGGCGATCGCGGAGTCATAGGCGGCGACGATGCGCTCGGGCGACGCATCGGTGTGCCAAAGTTGAATCGCATAGCGGCTGCCCGAGACGCGATTCGCGGTCTCCACCCCCTGGCGGACCGCTTCCGCCGCGGCGCTGAGATCCGCCGCGTAAAACGGCAGCACGAGCCCGATTGCGCGCGCCTGTGTCCCCGCGCCGGCACCCGCAGCGGTGCTTGCCGGAACACCCTGTGCCGCGCACAATGCCGCGCTCGAGCAGGCGGCGGTAACGAGCACACGGAAGACGTGACGCAGGCAATGCGCGGGCAGCATCGGGAGGCCGGGCGAGGACGCGGCCGATTATATGTGGTCGCCACGCCGATCGGGAACCTCGCCGACGTCACCCTGCGCGCCCTCGAGGTGCTGCGCGCCGTGGACGTGGTGTGCGCGGAGGACACGCGCACGACCGCCAAGCTGCTCCGTCACCACGGCGTCGACGCCCGGCTGAAGGCGGTCCATGCGCACAACGAGGCGCGAGCCGCGGCCGAGCTCACGGCCTTGCTCGGTGCGGGCCAGGACGTCGCGCTGGTGACCGATGCCGGCACGCCGGGCATCTCCGACCCCGGCGCGCTCATCGTCGCCGCGGTCCGCGCCGCCGGCTTCGACGCGGTGCCGATCCCGGGGGCGAGTGCGCTCGCCGCGGCGCTCTCGGTATCCGGAGTGCAGGGCCCGTTCGCGTTCATCGGTTTCTTGCCCGCGAAAGCCGCGGCGCGCCGGGAGACGCTCACGGGCTGGCGCGACTTTCCGCACGCGCTGGTCGTGTACGAGGCGCCCCACCGCATCCTGGACTGCGTTGCCGATCTCGCGCTCGTCCTGGGCCCCGAGCGGCGCGTCGTCATCGGGCGCGAGCTCACCAAGATGTTCGAGTCGGTGCACGAGTGCGCGCTGGGCGAGGCGGTGGCGTGGCTCGCGGCAGATCCCGATCGGAGGCGCGGCGAGTTCGTGCTGGTGGTGGCGGCCGCCGCACCCAGCCGGGAGCCGGTGTCGGCAGAGGCGCGGCGCGTCCTCGCCGCGCTCCTCGCCGAGCTCCCGCTGAAGAGCGCGGTCCGGCTCGCGGCAGGGATCACCGGCGCTCCCCGCAATGCGCTGTACGCGCTCGCGCTCGAAGACCGCGAGGAGGGCCGCAGCGGGCGGCGCGAGGCGGACCCTGGAGGAGGACGGTCGTGAATGCGCAGATCCGTCCAGCCGTGAAACAATGACGACCGTCATGACCCACGCCATCACCATAATCCGGCCGGACGACTGGCACCTGCACTTGCGCGACGGCGCTGCGCTCGCGAGCGTACTGCCGCACACGGTGCGGCGTTTCGCGCGCGCCATCGTCATGCCCAATCTGAAGCCGCCCGTCACCACCGTCGCGGCGGCCGCCGAATATCGCAGCCGCATCCGGTCGGCGCTGCCCGCCGGAGCGCGGTTCGAGCCGCTCATGACGCTCTACCTCACGGACAACACTCCGGCCGCGGAGATCGCGCGTGCGCGCGCGAGCGGTTTCGTCCACGCGGCGAAGTACTATCCCGCGGGCGCGACCACGCACTCCGATTCCGGCGTGACGTGCCTCGAGCGGGCATTTCCGGCGCTCGAGGCGATGGAAGCGCACGACCTGCCGCTCGCCGTGCACGGCGAGGTGACTGCGCCCGGAGTCGACGTGTTCGACCGCGAGCGCGTGTTCCTCGACACCGTCCTCGCCGAGATCGTGCGGCGGTTCCCCGGACTGCGCGTCGTGCTCGAGCACGTCACGACGCGCGACGGCGTGGCCTTCGTCGAGGCCGCCGGTGCCCGCGTCGGCGCGACGATCACGGCCCATCATCTCCTCTACAATCGCAATGCGCTGTTCCAGGGCGGGCTGCGCCCCCACGTCTACTGCCTGCCGGTGCTGAAGCGCGAAGAGCACCGGCAGGCGCTCGTCGCCGCGGCGACCGGCGGCGGGCGGCAGTTCTTTCTCGGCACCGACAGCGCCCCGCACCCGCGCGGCGAGAAGGAGTCCGGCTGCGGCTGCGCCGGCTGCTTCACCGCGCACGCGGCGCTCGAGCTCTATGCCGAAGCATTCGAAGCCGCGGGCGCGCTCGATCGCCTCGAGGGTTTCGCCAGCCTGCGCGGACCGGACTTCTACCGGCTGCCGCGCAACACCGAGCGCGTGACGCTCGTGAAGGCGCCGCAGGATGTGGCCGGCGAGCTGCCGTTCGGTGCGCAGACGCTCGTGCCGCTGCGGGCGGGCGAGCGCCTCGCCTGGCGGCTCGCGTGAGCGGCGTCCGGCGCGAGCGGATTCGCGGGCTGGACGCAGGGCGACCGGAGCGGCTGCATGCCGGGCCCACCCCGCACTGGGACCGCGCGGCGCTCCTCGCCTCGCCGTGGCTCGGCGCGTTGCACGGCACGCTGCGCAAGCTTGCCGACGAGCGGTTCCCGACGCTCGCGGACCTGAACGCGCTCGCCCTCGATCTCGGCGTCCGCAGCGGCGGCGAAGCGCTGCTCCGATTCGTGGCGAGCGGCGGCAAGGCGCGCGGCTTCGATGCGCAGTACGAAGTGCGCATCTTTCGCTCGGGCGAGGTCCCGACACGCGCAGGCAGCTGGCACGACCTCTTCAACGCGCTCGTGTGGCTCGCTTTCCCGCGGACCAAGGCGGTGCTCAATCGCCGCCACTACGAGGCGTCGAGCGCGCTGTGCGGTGACGCCCTGCGCGGTACCTCGCGCGGTACCGCGCGCGACGTGCTCACGCTCTTCGACGAGGGCGGCATGCTGGTCGCCTGCGCCGATCCCGCGCTCGCCGAGCTCCTGCGGGGGTTCCGGTGGAAGGAGCTCTTCTGGCGCCGGCGCGCGGCGACGATGACGAGCATGCGCTTTCTCGCGTTCGGGCACGCGATCCACGAGAAGTCGCTCGCGCCGTTTCGCGGCGTCACTGCGAAGGCGCTCGTGATCGCGGTGGCGCCCGAGGCGCTCGCGCACTCGGCGGAGGCGCAGGTGGTGGCGCTGGACGCTGCCGCCGCGGAGTACTTCAGCCGCCCGGAGTCGCTCGGCTCGACTCGCCTGCTCTCGCCGCTGCCAGTCCTCGGCATCCCGGGCTGGGCGCCGGACAATGCCGATCCGGCGTATTACGACGACGTGGCGCAGTTTCGCCCGGGGCGCCGGACGGGCGATCCCCGCGACGCGGCCGCGGGGTAGATCAGTCCCGTTCCTCGTGCGGCCGGGCTTTGCGTTGCGCACTCGCGTCCTCGCGAGTGGCGGAACGCCACACCGGAACGCACCAAAGTAAAGCCCCGCCGGAGCGGGGCTTCGGGCGGCGGGGCACGGCCCCAGGGACGCCCAGGCGCCGTGGCTACGGCGCTTGTCGGCGGAGCGTGCCGCTCCGCGGTGGAAGCGCGAGCGCGCAATCCGCGCGCGCACAAATCGGAAACTGCCCTTTCTTGATAGCTGCGGCGGCGGGGCAAGTCAAGACCGGAAGCACACGCGACGCGCGATGCTCGAAGGGTTTGGATTCGGAGTGGCTGCTTGCTATCATAACGAGCGGAGCTGGCCAGGCAGTCGCTGCACGCACTTTCCGTGCGCGCAGAGGAAAGTCCGGGCTCCACAGAGCAGGGTGCCGGCTAACGGCCGGGCGCCGCGAGGCGACGGAAAGTGCAACAGAAAACACACCGCCTCCCCGGATCGAGCTGCGGCGCACGCCGCAGCTCCCCAAGCGAGCGCGCGCCGCAAGGCGTGCGGCTCAGGTTCGGGGCGGCAAGGGTGAAATGGTGCCTCGCCCGGAAGGGCGAGGGTGGCGCGGTTGGGCGCGCCGCCGGTAAGAGCGCACCGCGGTCCTGGCAACAGGGCTGGCTGGCAAACCCCACCCGGAGCAAGACCGAATAGGCAGGCGCTCGAGGGCTGCTCGTCCGATGCCTGCGGGTTGGTCGCTTGAGTCCTGGGGCGACCCAGGGCCCAGACGAATGGCTGCCGGGGCGCCGCGAGGCGCCGGACAGAACCCGGCTTATCGGCCAGCTTCACCTGTATTCCCGTTTCCGGGTCGCTCCTCGCGACCCGGAGCGGCCCATCCGCGAATGGCCGGCGGGGGTTGCCGAGCGCGAGACGCATGAGAGACATCCCGGGCATCGTGTTGGCGGCAACGGTCTCGACCTACTGGCTCGGCGTCGGGGTGATGATCCATCGTGTCCGGCGCCAGGCGCGGACGCGCGAAGTGGTCGTTCCCGAGGATCGGTTCGAACGCCACATGTGGGTTTTGTGGGTGCCGCTGATCGTCGCGTGGAACGTGCTGCCCTACCTCGCACTCGCGCGGTCGCACCCGCTCCTCGCGGTCCCCGAGTTCGCGCGCGGAGACTCGGCATATGCCGCGGTGCGCTGGCTGGCAGCGGGCTGCGGCGTCGCATGCCTCGCGCTCACCATCGACTGCTGGGCGCGCATGGGCAGCAATTGGCGGATGGGCGTGAGCCTCGATCGCAAGACCGACCTCGTGACGCAGGGCCTCTTCGCGCACGTGCGCCATCCGATCTACGCGCTCAGCATCCTGCTGATGCTGTGCTCGGTCGCGATCGTTGCCACGCTGCCGATGCTCGCGGTCGGCGCAGTGCACGTCGGGCTCATGAACGTCAAGGCGCGGAACGAGGAGCGGCATCTCGTGCGCACGCACGGTGACGCATACCGTGCGTATCTCGCGTCGACCGGGCGGTTCGTGCCGCGCCCGGGCGCGCAGCGGCCGCGCGCGCGCGAACCGTGATTCGGCCACCTGCGGCCGGCGGGCGCTGGCGCCACGTGGCGCGCGGAGAATTCCCGCTGCGCGGGCGTTCGGCCTGGCGTGCGACGTGGGCATGGGCGGTGCTCATTACCGCGCTCGGGGGTTGCGCGGCGTCCACCCCGACCCCTCAGGCTTCGCCTGCGGCGGTACCGACGTCGGCGGCCCTGACGCGGCCGGCGCCGCTCGACCGTGCGACCGAAGACCGCATCCTCGCGCTCGACCCCGACCACATCTCGGCGGCGGAGGTGCACGACGTCCTCGCGCGCGCCCCGGCGCCCCGGGTCATTCTGCTGCAAGGGAGCATCGCACCGGTCACCATGGAGCCGTTTGCGCAGTTCCTCGTCGCGATGGGCTATCCCGCGGCGCGGCTCCGGGACCCCCGCGACGGATCGGTCTCGCAATCGAGCTTCGGCGACAGTGCGGCGCTCGCGGGGACGCTTGCCTGGTACTACGAGAAAGAAGGCATGGTGCCGATGCTCATCGGGCACAGCCAAGGCGGGATGCTCGTCGTCAAGACCCTCCACGAGCTCGCCGGCGAATTCCGGCGCGAGATCCCGGTCTGGAATCCTCTTGCGGATGCGCCGGAGCCGCGTTCCGCGATCACCGACCCGGTGACCGGGGCGCGCCGCCAGGTCGTCGGGCTCCGCGTCCCGTACGCCGCCGCGATCGCCACCGGCAAGCTGCCGCGCGTGCTGCTCGGGCAGTGGGAGGTGCTCCCGATCCTCCGGCAGGTGCCCGACACGGTCGAGGAGTTCGCCGGCTTCTTCATCGCGTGGGATCTCGTCGCCGGCACGCTCGGCACCGCCGAGCCGTACCGGGCGACCGGTAAGGCCCTCGTACGCAACGTGACGCTGCCGGCGGAGTACAGCCATATCGGGATCCCGCTCACGCGCCATCTTGCCGCGAACGCGGTCACGCGCGCGTGGATCGAGGGATACGTGCCCGCGGCGCGCCGGCCGCGGCCGCCAAGCATCGACGGGGTCGATACCTCGAACATCCTGCATGCGGCGGAGCTCTGGCACGGCCTTAAGAAGCACTGGTGCATCGAGACACAACGCCGGATCCGCGCCGCACGCGCCCGAGCTGGCCACGCGTAAACGGCGTTGCCGGAGGAATGCATCGGCGCAGCGGTAAGATCGGGCCGCAAGAGCGCTGACGGCGCCCCGCGAAACTCGACTCGGCATGTCCGGACGGCTGAACATCTTCCAGGCCATGATGGTGCGCTGGCGCACGCTGCACCCGTACCTCGCAGTGCACGTGGTCCGCGTTCCGGCGCCGCTCGAGCGGGAGCGCCTCGAGGCGGAGATCCGGCGCCTGCTCGAGCAGCTCGGGCTGACCGGATTCGTGTTTTCGCCGGATCGCCGCCGCTTCCGCTTCGATCGCGGACCTGCCACGGCGGCGCTGACGGTGCTCCCGGGCGGCGCCGATCCGCGCCGCGCGCTTGATCGGCATATCGAGGCCGAGCTCAACGCCCCGTTCCCGGCCGGTGGACGCAGCGAGCCATTCCGGTTCTTCGCGATCGAGGCGGAGGGTGCCTTTCATCTCGGGCTCGCGTACGACCACTTCATCGCGGCGGCGGACTCGGTCGTCGTGCTGCTCGCGGAGCTCGTCGAGGAGTACGCCGGGAGTAGTGCGAGCCGCGGTGCGGCTGCCGGGCGCCATCCCGCGATCGACCGGCCGCTCGACGTCTACCCGGACACCTACGCGAGGTTGTTCCCGCGCTTTCCCGGCTGCTTCGTGCGTGGGCTCGCGGACCTGCCTGCGATGGCGGCGAGCTGCCGCCGGTCGTTTCGTCCGCCGACCGCCGCCGGGGGCGGCCGGCACAACGGCTTCGAGAGCTTCCGCATCGACCCGCCGGGGTTCCGCGCCATGAGCCGGGCCGCGGCTGCCTGGGACGTGACGCTGAACGATCTTTTCATGGCGATCGTGCTGCAGGCGGTGTCGCCGCTTGCCGCGGAGCGCCGGCGCGCGCCGCGGCGCACGCAGCTCGCCATCGCGTCGATCATGAACATCCGCGGCGAGTACCAGCCCGACGCGCGCCACACGTTCGGCCAGTTCCTCAGCTCTTTCCGCATCGCTCACGCGGTGCCGCCGGAGGTCGCGCTGCGCGATCTCGCCCGCGACGTGCACGCGGAGACCGCCCGGATCAAGCGCGGGAAGCTGTACCTGCAGAGCCTGCTCGCGCTCGTCGTGCCGGCACTCGCCTGGCCCTTCCTCTCGGACGACCAGCGGGATCGCTTCTTCGCGAAGCACTATGCGCTCTGGGCGGGCGTCAGCGCGGTCAACGTCAATCCACTCTGGGCGCGGGCGGCGGAGCGATTCCCATCGATCGAGTACCTGAGGGCGGTGTCCACCGGACCGCTCGCCCCGCTCGTGTTCGCGATCACGACGCTCGGCGAGACGCTCCAGGTCGGCGTCTCATTCCGCAGCGCCGCCGTCTCGCGGGAGGCGGTGGGCGCCGTGGCAGAGCGGTGTCTCCGTACGATTGCGACGCTTCCAGCATGCGCTGCTCGTCGAGAAACCTGAACATCGCGTTGGCGCTCGCCCTCGCGCTTCTCGTGACCGGGTGCGCTACCGGGACGACGGGCGGCGCGATTCCCGGCGCGGCGCGGTCGCCGCAACCGGACCGTGCGACGGAGGACCGCATTCTCGCGCTCGACCCGGAGCGGATCGGTGCGGAGGAGGTGCGGGACACGCTGGCGGCAGGGCCGACGCCGCAGATCATGAACATTCACGGCGGGATCTACCCGGTCCATCTCGCGATGACGGACTTCGCCGAGTTCCTGGTCGCGATGGGCTATCCGGAGGCGAAGATCCGCGATCCGGGCGACGGGCGCTTTTCGTACAGCCCCTACGAATCGAGCGAAGCGCTCGCCGGTCTCGTCGCGTGGTTCTATGAGCACGACGGCGCACGGCCCATGCTGATCGGCCACAGCCAGGGCGGCATCCAGGCAGTGAAGGTGCTGCACGAGCTCGCCGGCGACTTCGACGATCGGGTCCCGGTGTGGAACCCGCTCACCGACGCGGCCGAGTCCCGCACCAGTATCGTCGATCCGCTGACCGGACGGCGACGTCCGGTCGTCGGGCTGTCGGTATCCTACGCGAGCGCGGTTGCTGCGGGCGGCGCCGCGCTCCTGCTGCCGAACCAGTGGAGCATGGTCGATCGGCTCCGGTCGATTCCCGACACGGTGGACGAGTTCACCGGCTTCTTCATCGAGGTCGATCTGTGGGCATGGGACGGGCCGGATTCGGCCCGCACCTCGCGCTACGTCGCCAACGGGAAGGCCATCGTGCGCAACGTGACGCTCCCGGCAGCGTATAACCACGTGTTCGTGCCGGTCACCGCGCACCTCGCGAAGGACCCGATGATGCGGCGCTGGATCGATGCATACGTGCCGAGCGCGACTGGCGAGCTGCCCGCGGTGCCCGAGGGCCCGAACGACAACGCACTCTGGGCGGCCGACGTCTGGTACAGCATCAAGAAGCACTGGTGCCTCGAGGCGCAGCGGCTCATCCGCGCCCGACGGGCCGAGCGCACCGCGCCGCACGCGGCGGCCGCACCCGGCCGGTTACAATAGCGCCTTCGGCGCGCGGTCCTCGAGCCGCGCGCGCGTTGCGCCGCGCGCCGCCAGGGCGCGCCGCCGATGCCGAGAGCCAGGGAGCCGGGCGCCATCCATGTCGGAGCCGTTGAGCGGAAAGATCGCGCTGGTGAGCGGGGCCGCCCGCGGCATCGGCCGCGCGATCGCGCGCAAGCTCGCCGCGGCCGGCTGCGACGTCGCGGTGAATTACTACAACAGCCACGACGAGGCCGAGGCGCTCTGCGCCGAGATCCGCGCGCTGGGTCGCCGCGCCTGTGCGCTGCAGGCGAGCGTCGGGGTCCCGGAGAGCGTCGCCGAGATGTTCGACGGGCTTCGCCAGGAATTCCAGCGGGTGGACATCGTCGTCAGCAACGCCGCGAGCGGCGTGCTCAAGCCCGCGCTCGCGATGTCGCTCAAGCACTGGCGCTGGTGCATGGAAACGAACGCTCTGGCGCTCAATCTGCTCGCACAGCAAGCCGTGCCCATGATGCCGAACGGCGGGCGGATCATCGCGATGTCGAGCCTCGGCGCTGCGCGCGCCATGCCGGGCTATGGCTTCGTCGGCGCGTCGAAGGCGGCGCTCGAGTCGCTGGTGCGCACGCTCGCCCAGGAGCTCGGACCGCGGGGCATCCGCGTGAACACGGTGAGCGCCGGCGTCGTGGACACCGACGCGCTTGCGTACTTCCCCAATCGCGATGAGCTCCTCGCGAACTTCGCCCACCGCACGCCTGCGGGGCCGACCCTCACGCCGGAGGACGTCGCCGGGGCCGTGTACCTGCTCTGCCTTCCGGAGGCGGCGATGATCAACGGCCATACGCTCGTGGTGGACGGCGGATTCGCCATCTCGGGGTGACGCGGTGAAGCTCTTTCGGGCGGGCTGATGAATTCGGACTCCGGTCTCGCCGGGAAGGCGGTGATCGTGACCGGCGGCAGCCGCGGCATCGGGCGCGCCATCGTGGAGCGCTTCGCCGCCGAGGGCGCCGACGTCACGTTCTTCTTTCGCGACAACGCGGCGGCCGCCGCCGAGGTGATCACCGCGGGGCGCGCGTCGGGTCGGGCCATCGCCGCCGAGCAGGTGGACGTCCGCGACTCGGCGGCGTGCGCCGCGGCGGTCGAGCGGGTGGCCGAGCGCTGCGGCCGCATCGACGTGCTCGTCAATAACGCGGGCGTGATCCGTGATAATCTCCTCGCCCTGCTCGGCGACGACGACGTGCGGACGGTGCTCGAGACGAACGTCGGCGGGGTCTTCAACGCGACGCGCGCGGCCGTGCCGCACATGATCTCGCGGCGCGCGGGCAAGATCGTCAACATCAGCTCGGTCGCCGGCGAGAAGGGCGGGCGCGGGCAGACCAACTACGCCGCCAGCAAGGGAGCGATCAACGCGTTCACGCGCTCGCTCGCGGTCGAGCTGGCGTCGCGCAAGATCACCGTGAACTGCGTGGCGCCCGGCGTGATCGAGACCGAGATGTCGGCGGCGGTGAGGGAGCAGGCGCCCGACGAGGTAAAGTCGCGCATCCTGCTGCGCCGCTTCGGCACCCCGGAGGAGGTCGCGCACGCGGTCTGGTTCTTCGCCTCCCGGTACGCGGACTACGTGACGGGGCAGGTCCTGCACGTCGACGGCGGCTTCAAGATGGAGTGAGCCAACATGGCACCAGCGGAAATCACGAAACAGGAAATCATGGCGGTGTTTCCGACCGTCGCCGAGACGATGGCCGACGCGCTCGGATGCGACGTCGACCAGATCAAGCTCGACGTCTCGCTCATCGAGGGGCTGGACGCCGAATCGATCGACTTCCTCGACATGGTGTTCCGCCTCGAGCGGGCCTTCAAGATCAAGATCCCGCGGGGCAAGATCGTCGAGGACGCGCGCGGCGACCTGCCGGAGGCGGAGTTCGAGCAGAAGGGCATCGTCACCGAGGTCGGCGTGAAGCAGCTCCGCGAGTATCTGAGCGAGGTGCCGCCCGAGCGGTTCAAGACGCCGATGAGAGTCGCCGACATCCCGCGCCTCTTCACGCCCGAGACCTTCTGCAAGCTGGTGGTCCGCGCGCAGCGCGCGGCGCAGGCCGGCGGCTGAGCGCGGAAATCGATGGCCGCGCGGTTCAGCGCGTTTTCCTTCGTCGACCGGATCACGGCTTTCGAGCCGGCGAAGCGGGCA
Organism: Burkholderiales bacterium; assembly: GCA_020848075.1. GTDB lineage: Bacteria > Pseudomonadota > Gammaproteobacteria > Burkholderiales > SG8-39 > JAABRB01. The sequence continues at coordinate 16,926 of JADLAV010000007.1, read as the reverse complement.
GCGGGGCGTTTTCGCGTCCCGGCCCGCGTCGGGCGCTTCCCGCCCGCCCTCGTTGCCGAGGCGGTCGGGCAGCTCGCCGCCTGGGTCGCGATGGCGAACGTCGACTTCGGCCGCCGTCCGGTTGCGGCGCTCGCCGGTGAAACGCGATTCCTGGGCGCGGTCGCCCCGGGCGACACGCTCGAGCTCGCGGTGGAGATCGAGAACTGCGACGCCGACGGGGTCGCGTACGGTGGCTGGGCGAGCGTGGGCGGCGCGCGCATCCTGGGGCTCGAGCGCTGCCTCGGGCCAATGCTGCCGCAGGACGACTTCGACGCGCCCGACGCGATGCGCGCCGATTTCGCGGTGCTGCGCGGGGCAGGCGCCACGGTCGATCGATTCCCGGGGGTGCCCGCACTCGAGGTCATCCCCGCGGGTGGCGTCGCCGGCGAATGGCTGCAGGCAACGCTCGAGGTTCCGGCGAGCGCCCCGTTCTTCGGCGATCACTTCCCGCGGCGGCCGGTCTTCCCGGCGACGCTGCTGCTCGACGCGCAGACAACGCTTGCGCTCGAGCTCGCCCGCGGCGCCGCATCGTGGCGGGCGGGGCGCGAGCTCACGCTCGCGTGCGTGCGCGACGTGAAGGTGCGCGCGTGGATCCTGCCCGGGCAGCGCGTCGCGCTGCGCGCCGCTCTCGCTGCCTCCGGCTCGGACGCGGCGACGGTGAAGCTCACCGCGCAGGTGGAGGGGGCGACCGTCGCGACCGCGCGCGCCGAGATCCTGCCGGTGGGCGCCGCCGCGCTCGCCGCCGTGCGGAGCGCGTGATGGCGGGCGAGCGCAGGGTCGCGGTGACCGGACTGGGGCTCGTCACGCCGGTGGGGAGCGACGTCGCGGCCACCTGGCAAGCGCTGCTGGCGGGCCGGAGCGGCGTGTCCGCCATCAGCCTGTTCGACGCGAGCGGCTTCCCGGTGCGCATCGCCGCCGAGGTGAAGGGCACCGCCCATCTCGACGCGATCGACGATCGCCGGGTGCTCAAGTCCGCGAATCGCTCCCATCGCTTTGCCCTCGCGGCCGCCGACGAGGCGATGCGCGACGCCGGCATCCGGCCGACGCCCGCGACGCGCTCGCGCTGGGGCTGCGCGGTTGGCACCGGGATGATGGGTGTGGAGTTCGCGGAACTCGTGGCGCTGCACCGGCACTCGGGCGCCGAGGGCACGCTCGACACAGAGCGTCTGCTCACCGACGACATCGCGCGCGACCCGATGGTGTTTTGCCGCAGCCAGTCGGCTGCGGGGGCGTCGCTGCTCCTCAAGCGCTACGGCATTGGGGGATACGCGACCTCGGTCCACACCGCCTGCGCATCGGGCGGTCAGGCGGTCGGCACGGCGATGAAGCTCGTGCGGCGGGGCGTATGCGACTGGGTGCTCGCCGGCGGATTCGACTCGATGATCACGCCCATCGGGCTCGCCGGCTTCTGCCTGCTGAACGCGGTGTCGCCCGACAACGATGCGCCGGAGCGCGCGAGCCGACCGTTCGACGCGACGCGCAACGGCTTCGTCCTCGGCGAGGGCGCCGGCTTCGTGGTGCTCGAGGAGTGGGCGTCGGCGCGCCGCCGCGGGGCGCGCATCTACGCCGAGCTGGCGGGCGACGGCAATTCGCTCTCGAGCTACCGCATCACCGATTCGCACCCGTCGGGCGACGGTCCGATCCAGGCGATGCGCCAGGCGCTCGCGAGCGCCGGCGCCACGACGGAGGAAGTGGACTACCTGAACGCACACGGCACCTCGACCCCGATGAACGACCGCAGCGAGTCAGCCGCGGCCCGGGCCGTGTTCGGCGCGCGAGTGAAGCAGGTGGCGGTGAGCTCGACCAAGAGCGTGATGGGCCACTTGATCGCCGCCGCCGGCGCGGTGGAGGCGGCGGTCTGCGCGCTCGCCATTCATCATGGCCGGCTGCCGGTCAACGCGAACCTGCGCGAGCTCGATCCGGACTGTGACCTCGACATCGTGCGGGAGGTCCCGCGGCAGCGGCGCGTGCGGCTCGCGATGTCCAACTCGCTCGGCTTCGGCGGCTCGAACAGCTGCCTCGTGCTGCGCAACCCCGAGGAGGTGCGCTGATGGCCGCGGCGGCGAAGATCGTGGTGACCGGCTGCGGCGCGCTGTGCGCGGCGGGCCAGAGCCCGGCCGAGATCTGGGACGCCGTTCGCGCTGGGCGCAGCGCGATCGGGCCGATTACGCAATGGGACGCCGCGCGCTGGCCGGCGCGGGTGGCGGGCGAGATCGCCGGCCTCGAGCCCTTCAAGCTCGTCACGGACCGCAAGCTCCACAAGCTCATCCGCCGCTCCGACGTCTTCGGCCTGTATGCGGCCGACCGGGCGATCGAGGATGCGGGGCTCCCCGCGCACCGCGAGCGGCTGGACGAGGCTGCGGCCACGGCGTTCAACGACGGCACCGGCGTCTACGTCGGCGCCGGCGGGGGCTGCTACGCGAGCCAGTACGACTTCTTTCCGCTCCTCACGAGCGCCGGCGAGAGCATCGAGGCGTTCGGCCGCGAGCTTGGCGATACGGTCAACCCCATGTGGCTGCTGCGCACGCTGCCGAACAACGTCCTCTGCCACATCGGCATCCGGCATACGCTGAAGGGACCGAACGCGTGCGTGACGAACCACAGCGTGAGCGGGACGCTCGCGCTGATCGAAGCGGTCGAGGGTCTTCGTGCCGGGGAAGCCGACCGCGCGGTCGCAGTGGGGCACGACGCGCCGATCGAGCCGCAGATGGTCCTCTACTACCATCAGCTCGGGCTGCTCGGCGGCGAGGTGTTGCGGCCCTACGATGTCGCGCGCAGCGGCAGCCTCTTTGGCGAGGGCGCCGCGGCGCTGGTGCTCGAGACCGAAGCGGCGGCAGCCGCGCGCGGCGCGACGGTGCAGGGCGCGATTCTCGGCAGCGGCTATGCCTCGGAGGCGCAGGGTCTGCTGCCGATCCGCGACGACGGCGACGGCCTTGCGCGCGCGATCGCGGCCGCCCTCGACGATGCGGGCATCCGTGCGGCCGACGTCGGGATGATCGTGGGCCACGCGAACGGCACGCGGCAGTCGGACGCGTCCGAGGCGGCGGGCATCCGCGCCGTGTTCGGCGCCGCGCCGCCCCCCGTCACCGGCTTCAAGTGGGCGTTCGGGCACCTCATTGCCGCGTCCGGCACCATCGAGACGGTGCTCGCGCTCCGCGCCCTGCGCGAACGCGTCGTCCCGGGCGTGGCGACGCTCGAGCGGCTCGATCCGGCGCTCGGGGACTTCCCGGTCTCGTCGGAGGCCCGGGCGCCCACGAGCGAAGTGGCGCTCGTGCTCTCCCGGGGCTTCGGCGGAACGAACGCCGCACTGCTCGTGCGCGCTTAGCAGGTTGATGGAAAAGGGGCCACACCCCCTTTTGAATCCCCAATTCCAGCGATGCAAAACGCGAATTCCCCTCGAAGCGACGGCTGTCGCGTGGTTTTGCGCACACCCATTTTCGCGTTTTGCATCGCACTGTCGAGCTGATGGCCGGGGGCGCCGCACCGCCGGCACGCTGCGGCATCGACACGGTCGAGATCGGGCGCATCGAGCGCTTGCTCGCCGACACGCCGCCCGCGGACCTGGGCAGGATCTTCTCCGCCGCGGAGCTCGCCGACAGCGGGAGCCGCGCGGGCCGGGCCGCCAGCCTCGCCGCGCGCTTCGCGGCGAAGGAAGCCTGCCTCAAGCTCTTTCCGCGCGAGACCGCGCTCGGCGCGCTCGCGCCCGCCGACTTCTCGGTGGCGCGGGACAGCTACGGTGCGCCGCGGATCGAATGCTCGCCTGCGGCGCGCGAAGCGCTCGACCGGCACCGGATCGGCGCGATCGCGCTCTCGCTCACGCACGATCGTGCGAGCGCGTCGGCGGTGGCGCTCGCCGAACTGGCGTGCACCGAAGTGCCGTGGACGGGCAAGCTCCTCTATCGCTTGTTCCCGGTGCGCCGCCGGGTGGTGCTCGAGAATCTGCGACGCGTCTTCGGCGAGACCGTCTCCGACGCCGAGATCGTGCGGCTCGCACAGGCGCACTATGCGCACCTCGCGCGGCTCATCCGGGAGTTCGTGGTCTTCCCGTGGCTCTCGCCGGCGCGACGCGCGGCGATGGCGCGCGTGGAGAACCTCGAGACGATCGTCGCCCAGCACGCGCGGGGCAAGGGCGTCATCATCGTCACCGGGCACTTCGGCAACTTCGAGGTCGCGACCGCGGCCGGAATCGCGAGCTTTCCGCAGGCGCGCGGCAAGTTCTACTTCGTGCGCCGTCCGTTCAAGCCGCAGTGGCTGGACGCGATCATCATCCGGCGGTTCCGCGCTGCCGGCTTCGGCGTCCTGCCGAAGAGCGGATCGCTGGATGCGATTCTGGAGCGCCTCGCGGCCGGCGATGTCGTCGTATTTCCGTTCGATCAGCACGCTGGTCCGAAGGACGGCGTGCGCGTCGACTTCTTCGGCCATGCGGCCGGCACGTTTCGTAGCGTCGCCCTCATCGCGCAGGCGTCCGGCGCGCCGGTCATTCCCGGCGCCAGCTGGCGTGAGCCCGACGGCCGGCACGTGCTGCGGTTCGAGGCGCCGCTCGAGCTCGTGCAGTGCGAGAACGCCGGCGAGGAGATCCGCCGCAACACGCGGCTCTTCAATGCCAGCCTCGAGCGGATGATCCTGCGCCACCCCGAGCAGTGGTGGTGGGTGCACCGGCGATGGAAGCCGTGGCCGGAAAGGAAGGCGGGCAGGCCGCCGGGCTGAACTCCGCGGCGAGCCTCGCCGCGGAGAGGCAGCACGCGAGCTGGTTGACGATCGGAGGCGGCCCGGCGTCCCGGGGGAAGGCTCAGCGTGCGCGCTCGTCGCGCGAGGTGCGCGGAGTCCGCGTGAACGATTCCAGCGCCGACAGCACCATCTGCGGAGTGAGCTCGTTCATGCAGCGGAAGTGGCCGAGCGGGCACTCGCGGGCGAAGCACGGACTGCACTCGATGTCGATCCGCAGGATGCGCGCCGCGGGATCGAGCGGCGGCGTGTGTTCCGGACTCGACGAGCCGTAGAGCGCGACGAGCGGCCGGCCGAGTGCGGCGGCGACGTGCATCAGCCCGGAGTCGTTGCTGACGACGACGCTCGCGACCGACGTCAGGTCGATCGCGGCGCCGAGATCGGTGCGCCCGCAGAGATTCAGGGCCGCGCCCCGGGAACGCTCGGCGATCTCCTCGCCGATCGGACGGTCCTTGGCGGACCCGATCAGCCACGCGGCAGTTCCGCGCTCGTCGAGCGCACAGGCGAGCGCGGCGAAGTGCGCGGCCGGCCAGCGCTTGGCTGGCCCGTATTCGGCGCCCGGGCACAGGACGGCCACCGGGCGCGAGCGGTCCAGCCCGAGCCGAGCCACGGTGATCAGCAGGTTGGCCTCGTCGACTTCCAGCCGCACGGGAGCGAGGGGTCGCATCGGCGGGGCGCCGGGCGCTTCCGCGAGCTGTGCATAGCGCTCGGCCATGAGCGGCAGGGCCTTGGCGTCGAGCGCGTGACGCACGTTCAGCACGCCGTATCGCGATTCGCCGACGAATCCGATTCGGCGGGGAACGCCCGCGAACCACGGGACGAGCGCCGACTTCAGGCTGTTGGGCAGGACGATCGCCTGGTCATAGCCGCGCGCGCGTACCTCGCGCGCGAGCTGCCAGCGCGCGCGCAGCTTCAGCTCGCCGTGGTCGAACGGCGACTCGATGACCGCATCGACCTCGGGCATGCGCGCGAGCACCGGCGCGGTCCACGGCGGCGCGAGCGCGTCGAGCACGAGCCCCGGCAGCTTCTCCCGCAGGCGCGCGAGCAGGGGCTGCGCGAGCAGTGTGTCCCCGATCCAGCTCGGAGCGACGACGAGGACTCGGGGCATCAGTGCCCTGTCGAGGCTTTGCCCCGGTAGACGTACATGGTGCCGCAGTATGGGCAGCGCACCTCGCCAGCGCGCGCCACGTCGAGGAAGACGCGCGGGTGGGAGCACCAGACTGGCGTCCGGGGCGTCGGGCAACGCAGCGGCAGGTCGGCGTCGCCGACCTCGACCCGGTGCTCCGTTCGTGCCGTGGCGGCCATGCTTCGCGCGCTCCTATTTCGCCTTCTTCTTGCCGGGGTACACCGGCGCGAGCCAGGCCTTGTGCTTCGCGTTCCGGCCACTCACCACGTCGAAGAATGCCTTCTGCAGCTTGGCGGTGACCGGACCGCGCTTGCCGATGCCGATCGCGCGGCCGTCGAGCTCCCGGATCGGCGTGACCTCGGCGGCGGTGCCGGTGAAGAATGCCTCGTCGGCGATGTAGATGTCGTCGCGCGTGAGGCGCCTGGTGATGACCTCCTGGCCGAGCGCCTCGCGCACGAGCGTGTGCACCGTGGACCGCGTGATGCCGGTGAGCGCCGAGGCGATCTCCGGCTCGTAGACGCAGCCGTCCTTGACCACGAAGAGGTTCTCGCCCGCGCCCTCGGCGACGAACCCCTCCACGTCGAGGAGCAGCCCCTCGTCATAGCCGTGCTCGGTCGCCTCGAGGTTCGCCAAGATCGAGTTCGCGTACGTGCCCGAGTACTTCGCGCGGCACATCGAGACGTTCACGTGGTGGCGCGCGAACGACGACGTCTTCACCCGGATGCCCTTCTCGAGGCCTTCGGCGCCGAGGTACGCGCCCCACGGCCACGCGGCGATCGCCACGTGCACGCGGGCGCCCTTCGGCGAGACGCCGATCTTCTCCGAGCCGTAGAAGGCGATCGGACGGATGTAGCATTCCTCGAGCCGGTTCGCGCGCACCGCCTCCTTCTGCGCTTCCATGAGCTCCGCCTTGCTGTACGGGATCTTCATCCGGTAGATGTGCGCGGAGTTGAACAGGCGGTCGGTGTGCTCCTGCAACCGGAAGATCGCAGTGCCGTCGCGAGTCTTGTATGCACGCAGTCCCTCGAAGACCGCGAGCCCGTAGTGGAGCGAGTGGGTGAGGACGTGCGTGTTGGCGTCGCGCCAGGGCACGAGCTTGCCGTTGTACCAGATCTGGCCGTCCCGGTCTGACATTGACATGTGGGTTCGCTCCCTTGCCCGAATCGCCGTTACCGGAAATTCTACTGGAATTCGAACGCATTCCGGCCTGCCTGCGCGAAAAGGCTCATCGCGACGGCAAAAGCCCCATCGCGACGGCAGATGCCGGCGGCGGGCGAGCGCTCGACGCGGCCCGGCTGCGCGCCTCGCCGCCGGGCCGTGGTCTCACGCAGATCCGGCCGCGTCGCTCCCGCCGGCGCCGAAGACGGCCTTCCAGAGCTCGCGCGTTGCCGCGGCGTGTTTGTCCACGTCGGCGAGCGGCACGCGTGCGTAGGCGGCGCCGTTCAACCGGAGGCCGTGCTGCAGCCGGCGGTATGCGCGATACGCGTCGGCCGCGCGCTGCGCCAGCGCGATCGGGATCAGGCCGAGGCCGGCCGTGATGGAGAGCAGCGCGATGTTGCCGAGGTTCGCGGTCAGCTCCGCGTGCCGGTGCGCGTGCGCGAGCACGAGAAACTGGACGACGAACTCGATGTCGACCATCCCGCCGCGATCGTGCTTGAGGTCGAAGAGCCCGCTCCGGTTCGGATGGCCGTCGTGCATGCGGCCGCGCATCGCGAGCACCTCGGCCGAGAGCGCGGCGGGGTCGCGTTGGGCGGTGAGGATCGCCTTGCGCTCCTCCTCGAAGAGCGCGCCGATCTGGGCGTCGCCGGCGCAGAAGCGCGCGCGGGTGAGCGCCTGGTGCTCCCAGACCCATGCCGACTCGCGCTGATAGCGACGGAACGCTTCGAGCGACGACACCAGCAGGCCCGACGCCCCGTTCGGGCGCAGGCGCAGATCGGTCTCGAACAGGACGCCGGCCGGCGTCGCCGCCGTCAGCCAGGTGTTGATGCGCTGGCCGAGCCGCGCGTAGTTCTCCGGCGCCGCCTCGTGCGGGTCGTCGTACAGGAACACCAAGTCCAGGTCCGAGGCGTAGCCGAGCTCCTTGCCGCCCAGCTTGCCGTAGCCGATGACCGCGAACCAGGGCGTCTCGCGATGGCGCTTCGCCACGCGCGCCCACGCCTGCTCGACCGCGGTCGAGAGCACGACGTCGGCTGCGAGCGAGAGGTAGTCGGCGAGCCGCTCGACCGACAGCGCGCCGGCGAGGTCCTGCGCGAGCAGGCGGAACACGAGCGCGTGGTGCAGCTCGCGTGCGAGGTTCATCTGCGCCTCGGGATCGGCTGCGTGCTCGGCCATCGCCGAGCGCAGCCCGCGCGCGAACGCCGCCAGATCGGGCGCCGCGTGCAGCACCCGGGCGTCGAGCAGCTCGTCGAGAACGATGGGGTGGCGCGTGAGATAGGTCGCCGCCCAGCTCGAGGAGGCGAGCATGCCCGCGACGCGCTCGAGCGCCTGCGGGTGCTCCTGCAGCAGCGCGAGGTACGCGGCGCGGCGGCTCACCGCCTCCATGAAGTCCAGGCAGCGGGCGAGCGTCGTGTTCGGATCACCCGTCCTGGCGGCGGCATCGACGACGCGCGGCACCAGCGCATCCAGGCGCTGCTGGCTGGACGCCGGCAGCTGCTGATAGCGGGGGCCCGCGCGAAAGGCCGCAAGCCGCTGCGCGGCCTCTTCGGGTGAGCGGAACCCGGTCGCGGAGAGCTGCGCGCGCGCGACTTCGGGTTCGAGCGTTCCCTGCCAGAGCGGCGTGGACGCGGAGTCCTCCGCGCTCTCGGCGAAAACGCGCTCGAAGTGGCGCGTGACGGCGGCGCGCTCGGCGCCGAGCGCGGCGAGGAATTCGGGCCAGCCGGCGTAGCCCATGGCCTCGGCGACGAGCGCCCGGTCCTCCGGGCGGGATGGCAGCTGGTGCGTTTGCGCATCGTCGAGCCACTGGAGCCGATGCTCGAGGCGGCGCAGGAACACGTATGCCTGCGTGAGCTCGTCCACCGCATCCTGCGGCAGCAATTCGCGGGCTGCGAGCGCGGCGAGGACTGCGAGCGTCGGCTGCGCCTGGAGAGCGATGTCGCGACCCCCGCGAATCAGCTGCTGGGCCTGCGCGATGAACTCGATCTCCCGGATTCCGCCCGGACCGAGCTTCACGTGGTCGGCGAGATCGCGGCGCGCCACCTCGCGGCGGATCTGCGCGTGCAGGGACCGCACCGCCCCGATCGTGGCGAAGTCGAGGTACTTGCGGAATACGAACGGCCGTACCAGGGCGCGCAGCTCGTCGCCACGGGCGCCCGCGACGGCACGGGCCTTGATCCACGCGTAGCGCTCCCATTCGCGGCCCTGCGTGATGAAGTACTGCTCGAGCCCATCGAAGCTGCACGCGAGCGGCCCCCCGTCGCCCCACGGCCGCAGCCGCATGTCCACGCGGAACACCTGCCCCTCGGGCGTCATCTCGTTCAGCGTGGCGATGATCTTCCGGCCGAGCCGCGTGAAGAACTCGTGGTTGGAGAGCTCGCGCGGTCCCTCGACCTCGCCTTCCTCCGGGTACACGAACACGAGGTCGACGTCCGAGGACACGTTGAGCTCGCGCCCGCCGAGCTTGCCCATGCCGACGACGATGAGCTCCTGGCGCCCGCCGGCCGCGCGTGGCACGCCGAGCTCCGCCTCCAGCCGCGCCGTGTGGACCCGGTGCGCCGCCTGCAGCGCCACTTCCGCCAGGTCGCTCATGGTGGCGACCACCTCGGCGAGCGGCGCGCGGCCGGACAGGTCGCGCGCAGCGAGCCGGAGCATCACGCGCTGGCGCAAGCGCCGCAGCGCAGCGCCGAGGGCGCTCTCGTCGGCCGGCGCGGCGACCGCGAGGAACGCGCGCATCGCCTGGGCGTCCCAGCCGACGTGCGCGGCCTGGTCGACCTCGGCGACGAGCTCGGGATGGGCCGCGAGTAGCCGCCCGGCAAAGCGCGAACAGCGCAGCGCTGCCGCGGGCGCAGCCGCCACGGTCGGCGCGGGCGCGGTGCTCCGGGAATCGATCGAGGGCAGGAAGACGGGACCCCGACTGCGCGCGAAAGCCATGCCGGAATTCGTCCTCGAGGGCCTGTTAGAATCGGCCGAGGCGCGAGGGGGCGCTGACGGCGCCGGGCGCAGCCGCGGTGGTCTTTCGATTGCAGGCTCGTGTGGGCAAGCTCGTACTCGCAGGCTCGTATTATTCTAGTCTAGTGCGTCGGTTCGCGACGGGCCAGCGGGCGCGCGCGAACGATCGGGTGGCCCGCTGTCCAATCCAGGGCGTGCGGATCGACCCTAGATGACGAGCGAGACCTCGACCCCCGAGCTGCTGCTTGCGCCGCGCGAGCGGCGCTGGTATCGGGCCGCGCGCGTGATCGGCTGGGTGCTGGTCGCCTGCTACTTCGCGGCGGCCCTCGCGATGCTCGGGCTGCGCTTCTACCTCCTGCCGCGTGTCTCGGAGTATCGCGCGGAGGTGGCGGAGCTCGTCTCGGCGTCGGTCGGAGCGCGCGTCGAGATCGGCGCGATCGAGGCCGAGTGGTTTGCGCTGCACCCGCGCCTGGTGCTGTCGAACGTGCGCGTGTACGACCCGCGTGGCGGCGAGGCGCTGGTGCTGCCGTACGTCGGCGCGACGATCGCGTGGCGCTCGATCCTCTACATGGAGCCGCGGTTCCGGTCGCTGGTGCTCGACCGGCCGGAGCTCCGCATGCGGCGCGACGCCGACGGCCGGTTCTTCATCGCCGGGCTCGCGCTGCGCCTGGGCTTGCCCGAGAGCGGGCGGACGACCATCGCCGATTGGGTGCTCGGCCAGGACGAGATCCTCATCCGCGAGGCGAGTCTCGAGTGGACCGACGAGTTGCGCGGTGCGCCGCCGCTGCGGTTCGACCACGTGAGCTTCGCGCTGGAGAGCGACGGCGCGCGCCGCCGCTTTGCGTTCCGCGCACATCCGCCGCGCGAGCAGGCTGCCCCGCTCGACGTGCGCGGCGACCTGAGCGGCACCTCTGCCGGCGGCATCGACGGTTGGCGGGGCCGCCTCTACGTGGCCAGCGATTACATCGATCTCGCCGCCTGGCGGCCGTGGATCGACTACCCGGTGGACGTGACCCGCGGACGGGGTGCGCTCAAGGCCTGGCTGGGATTCGATGGGCGACAACTCACCGAAGTCACGCTGGACGCGGCGCTCGCGGACGTCGCGGCACGGCTCGCGCCCGACCTTTCACCCCTCGAGCTCGCCTCGATGCAGGGGCGGTTCGGGGTGCGCGAGGTGCGGCGAGCGGCCGATCTCTTCGACTTCCTCGGGCGGCACGACGTGCGCTACGAGGGTTTCGCCCAGCGGGTCGCGCTCGCGACTCGCTCGGGCGCCACGCTGCCGCCCACCGATTTCACGGTGCGCTGGGATCCGGACGAGGCAGGCGGTCCGCCCCGCGGCGAATTCAGCGCACGATCGCTGGAACTCACGTCGCTCGCGTACGTCGCCGAGCACGTGCCGCTCCCCGCCCGTGCCCGCCACGCTCTGGCGGACATCGCGCCACGGGGCCGGTTGGACGACGTCCGGGTGACCTGGACCGGTGAGGTCGAGCAACCGCGGAGCTTTCGCGCGCAGTCGCGGTTTGCGGGCCTCGGGATGCAGCCCTGGGCGGGGATGCCCGGCTTCGCCGGGATCGGGGGGAGCGTCGACGCCACCGAGAGAGGCGGCACGGCGATCCTGGATGCTGCGCCCGTGCGCGTCGAGGCGCCACGGCTCTTCGCCGAGCCGGCGCTCGGATTCGACGCGATGACCGCGCGCGTGGCCTGGAGCAATCAGGCGGACGGGATCGAGATCAGGCTCGACAGTCTCGCGCTTGCCAACGCTGATGTCACCGCGCGCGTCTCCGGCACCTACCGTACCGCACCGGGCTCGCCCGGCATCGTCGACGTCACCGCCGAGCTCGGCCGGATCGTGGGACCGAGCGTGTACCGCTACATCCCGATGCTCGGACCGACGACGCGTGGATACCTGCAGCGCGCCATCCGCGCCGGGACCGTGGCGAGCGCGCAGCTCACGCTGCGCGGCGACCTGAAGGATTTCCCCTTTCGAGCGGGGACGGACGGCGTGTTCAGGATCGCCGGCAGGGCGACCGGGGCGACGGTCGCTTATGCCGAGGGGTGGCCGGAGATCACGGGGGTCGACGGCGAGATCGAGTTGACCGGACCGGGGCTCCAGATCCGGGTCGAGCGCGGGAGCGTCCTCGGCGCGCGCATCGGTCCCACGCTCGCGGCGATTCCGGACACTTTCCACGACGAGCGGCTGCACGTCGAGGGGACCGCGACCGGACCGACGGGCGAGTTTCTGAGGTTCATCGAGGTGAGCCCGGTGAACCAGATGATCGGCCGCTTCACCGAAGGTTGGCGCGCCGAGGGGCCGGGCAAGCTCGCGCTCCGGATCGACATGCCGTTCGATCGCATCGCAGCGACCAAGGTCGCGGGGAGCTTCGAGCTTGCCGACAATCGCATTGCGCCGGGCCTCGAGGAGCCGGCGCTCGCCCGGACGAACGGCACGGTGACGTTCACCGAAGCGGGTGTCGCTGCGACCGACATCCGCGCCCAGGTGTTTGGCGGGCCCCTCGCGTTCGGCTTCGCCACGCGCGAGGACGGCGCGGTCGCGCTTTCCGGTCAGGGCACGTTCGACGCATCCGCGCTCGCCCGCGAGAACGGATGGCCGCTCGCCGAGCGCCTCCAGGGCAACGCCGCGTACCAGCTCCGCATGACCTATCACGGCCGCATCGCCGACGTCGCCATCGAATCCGATCTCGCAGGCGTCACGCTCGATCTGCCGCCGCCGCTCGCCAAGAGCGCGGGCGAGCGCTGGCCGAGCAGGCTGGAGCGTACGAGCCGCGCGGCGCCAGATGCAGCCGGCCGGCCGGTACGGCGCGACACGGTGTCGCTCGCCATCGGCGCGCAGGTGAGCGCGACCGCCCAGCTGCGCGAGATCGACGGCGGACTCGCCCTCGAGCGGGCGGCGGTCGGCGTCGGCGGGGTCGCGGCGGCCCTGCCGCGTGAGCCGGGGGTGCTCGTGGCAGTGAACGTTCCGGATGTCGATCTCGATCGGTTCCGCGCGCTCTTACCGCAGGCTGCCGGCGAGGGTGCGGGCGAGCGGAAGCCCGGCGAACAGAAGCAAGACGAACAGACGCCGGGCGCACGGCAGCCCGCGACGGAAGGCCGTCTGCCGCTGGCCGTCAGCGTGCGCGCTGGCGCGCTCACTGCGTTGGGCCGGCGGTTCAACGACGTCACCGTGCGTGCGCAGCAGAAAAGCGACGGCTGGCAGGCGCAGGTGAAGTCGCGCGAGGTGACCGGCGATCTCGCATGGCGGTCCGAAGGGCGGGGTTCGCTCGTAGCGCGCCTATCGCGCCTCGCGCTGCCGGAGCCCGTTCCGGGCGCGAGCCGCGGAAGACTGAGCGAACTGCCGGCACTCGATGTCGTGGCCGACAGTCTCGTGGACGACGATCGCGATCTCGGCAAGCTCTCGCTGGTCGCCGTGAACGCCGGCGAGGACTGGCGCATCGAGCGCCTCCTGCTCGCCGCGCCGGACGGATCGATCTCGGCCGAGGGACGTTGGCGGCCGGCGGGCCCCGCGGCCGAGCTCACGGATATGCGGTTCAAGATCGCGACCGCCGACGCGGGCGCATACCTCACGCGATTCGGGTTTCCCGGTGCGCTCGCCCGCGGCACGGCGACCCTCGAGGGGCGCCTCGCCTGGGCGGGCCCGCCGTACGACCTCGACTACGTCACGCTCGCCGGAGACATCGCGCTCAAGGCGGAGAAAGGGCAGTTCCTCAAGATCGAGCCCGGTCTCGGCAAGCTGCTCGGCGTCCTCTCGCTGCAGTCGCTGCCGCGCCGGATCACGCTCGACTTTCGCGACGTGTTCAGCGCCGGGTTCGCGTTCGACACCATCACCGCGAACGCGCGCATCGCGGGGGGCGTCATGACGACCGACGATTTCGTGATGATCGGGCCCTCGGCGGCCGTGACGATGAAGGGACGCACCGATATCGCCAGGGAGACGCAGGATCTCCAGCTGAGAGTGGTGCCGGACGTGGGCAGCGGGGTCGCGGCGGCGGCCGGCATCGCGCTCCTCAACCCGCTCATCGGGGCCGGCACGTTGCTCGCGCAGGCGCTGCTCAAGAATCCGATCGGGCAGATGCTCGCGTACGAGTACATCGTCACCGGAACATGGGGCGACCCCAAAGTGACGAAGGTTGCCGCCGCGGATGGCACCGCCCCGAGCGCGCCGAACTGACCGCGCTGGCGTTAACTATCTAACTTCATTGATCTTTTGTCTTTGGTCGTCCTTCGGGTGCGCCCGGTACGGCGCGCGCGCCAGCGTCGGGCGGGCGTCCTGACTTAGAATCCCACGCTCCTCTCGGAACTCCGGGGCTCCCCCCGGCTCACATGGAGCGGTCGTGCGCAGGATGCCGCCGGCCGCCGTTCAGCTCCGACCGATGCCTGTCGCCGAATCGACTGCCGCACCCTTCCGCATCGCCGCACTGCAGATGGTGGCGGGCCCCGTCGTGGCCCGAAACCTCGCGGTCGCCGAGGAGCTGATCGGCGATGCCGCCGATCAGGGTGCGCGGCTGGTTGCGCTGCCGGAGTGGTTCTGCTTCATCGGCGCGTCCGATCGCGACAAGCTCGCGCTCCGGGAGCGCGACGGCGATGGCGAGATCCAGGCCGCGCTCGCGCGGCTGGCCGCGAAGTTCCGCGTGTGGCTGATCGGCGGGACGCTGCCGCTCGCCGCCACGGATCCGGGAAAGGTGCGCAACAGCTGCCTCGTCTTCGACGACACCGGACGCCGCGTCGCGCGCTACGACAAGATCCACCTCTTCGGCCTCGACCTCGAGACCGAGAAGTTCCGCGAATCGAACACCATCGAGCCGGGAACGCGTCCGGTCGCGGTCGACACGCCGTTCGGCCGGATCGGCCTGTCGGTGTGCTACGACGTGCGCTTCCCGGAGCTCTACCGCGGGTTCGGACCGGTCGACATCATCAGCGTGCCGTCCGCGTTCACCGTGCCGACCGGCGAGGCGCACTGGGAGACGCTGCTGCGCGCGCGCGCCATCGAGAACCTCGCGTGGGTCATGGCGCCCGCCCAGGGCGGGCGCCACGAGAGCGGCCGCGTCACCTACGGCCACAGCATGATCGTCGACCCCTGGGGCAAGGTCGTCGCCTGCCTGCCCGCAGGGCCGGGCGTTGTGCTCGCGGACATCGACCCCACTTACCTCAAGGAAGTCCGTGCGGCGCTCCCGGCGCTGGAACATCGCGCGCTCAACTAGGACGGCACCGGCACATGCTCATGCAGACCCAGGAACAGCTTCTGACGACCGCGCAGGCGACGCTCCTCGCCCCGTATGACCTGCAGGCGCCGGCGCTCGGCCACGTGGTCGGCGCGATCCTCGCGCACAAGGTGGACTACGCCGACCTCTACTTCCAGTATCTGCGCAGCGAGGGATGGAGCCTGGAGGAGGGCATCGTCAAGTCGGGCAGCTTCAGCATCGACCAGGGCGTCGGCGTGCGCGCGGTCTCGGGCGACAAGACCGCGTTCGCCTACTCCGACGAGATCAGCCTCGAGGCGCTGACCGATGCGGCGAACGCCACGCGCGCGATCGCCCGCTCCGGCAAGCACGGCAGGATGCCCGCAGTGCGTGCCGGCCGCGGTCTCGACCTCTATCGGCCGCTCGATCCGATCGCGTCGCTCGCGGACACCGAGAAGGTTAAGCTGCTCGAGCGCCTCGAGCGGCTCTGCCGTGCGCGCGACCCGCGCGTCGTCCAGGTGATGGCGAGCCTCGCGGGCGTGTACGAAGTGGTGCTCGTTGCGCGCTCCGACGGCGTGATGTCGGCCGACGTGCGGCCGCTCGTGCGGCTGTCGGTGCAGGTCATCGCCGAAGCGGGCGGCCGGCGCGAGCAGGGCACCGCGGGCGGCGGCGGGCGATCGGACTACGGCTACTTCTCCGACGCGCGGCTCGCGGAGTACGCGGCGAGGGCGGTCGACCAGGCGCTCGTCAACCTCGAATCGCGGCCCGCGCCCGCGGGCACGATGACGGTGGTGCTTGGCCCCGGCTGGCCGGGCGTGCTGCTCCACGAGGCGGTCGGGCACGGCCTCGAGGGCGACTTCAATCGGAAGGGCTCGTCGGCGTTCTCCGGCCGCATGGGCGAGCGCGTGGCGGCGCCGGGCGTCACCGTCGTCGACGACGGGACCCTGCCGATGCGCCGCGGGTCGCTCAACGTCGACGACGAGGGCAACCCGACGCAGTGCACGGTCCTCATCGAGAATGGCGTACTGCGCGGGTACCTGCAGGACAGCCTGAACGCGCGCCTGATGAAGATGCGGGTCACCGGCAATGGCCGCCGGGAGAGCTATGCGCACACGGTGATGCCGCGCATGACGAACACCTACATGCTCGCGGGACACATGGACCCGCGCGAGATCATCGCGTCGGTGGACCGCGGCCTCTACGCGGTCAACTTCGGCGGCGGGCAGGTCGACATCACGAACGGCAAGTTCGTCTTTTCCTGCACCGAGGCCTACATGATCGAGGGCGGCCGCGTCACCCATCCGGTGAAGGGCGCGACGCTGATCGGCAACGGTCCGGACGCGCTCACCCGCGTCAAGATGATCGGCAACGACCTGCAGCTCGACACCGGTATCGGCACCTGCGGCAAGGAAGGTCAGAGCGTGCCGGTCGGGGTCGGCCAGCCCACCCTGCGGATCGACGCGCTCACCGTCGGCGGAACGGCCTGACCGCGCCAAGTCCCCTCCTCGAAGAGGAGGGGAAAAAGACGGTCCCCTCCTTCTCAAGGAGGGGTGCCGCGCGCAGCGCGGCGGGGTGGTTGGGCCGAATCACTCCGACGCGCCAGCGGCTGTGCCCGCCCGGCGCCTGAGGCCGCAAACGCCCTCCTGCGGGGCGGCGGCCAGTCAACACACGACTGGCCGCCACAAACCACCCGCGACGGACGGCGCGGCCAAAGGCGCCGGGCGAGCGCAACCGCTG
>JADLAV010000006.1 GCA_020848075.1 Burkholderiales bacterium | reverse complement strand
GATCGGCCGAGTGCGGTGGCGAGCACCCAGAGCTGGCGATGACCCTGGATCTTGCGGAAGGACTTCTCGGCTTCCAGGAATCCGGTCGCCGTCCAGCGTAGCGCCATCTCGGCATCGCGGTAGCGACGACACGATGCGTCACCCGACGCACCGCGCCGTTCGGATTCTCGATGACGTTGGTGCTCGCGAGACAGCGCATGAGCGAGGGCGTGAGCTCCCTCCGATTGACGGTGAAGGTCTCCTCCAGCCCCTCGAGCAGGCTTGCCGCGGCGTCGGGGTGCGCGGTCTTGAGCCACGATGCCTGCTGCTTCAGCTTCGCCATCCCGTCCTTCTCAGGAAGCTTGTAGGCCGCGTGCATCACGGCTCTGACCTGCGCGGCGATCGGCTTGGGCAGCCGCTCGGTGACGTTTCGCATCTTGTGAATACGGCAGCGCTGCATCTTCGCCCGCTCCCCGAAGAGTTCCTCGATCGCGCTTCGCAAGGCCTTGGAGTGGAGCCGTCGATCACGAACAGGCGCACCCGATCCGGACCGATCCCGCGCTTGACGAGGCCCGAGAGCAGATCCTTGGCCACCTGCGCGTTCTCGCTCGAGCCCTGCCGCAGCCCCAGCAGGTGCTTCTCCCCCTGGGCGTCCACGCCGACGGCGGCCAGGATGTGGTGATCGTCGACGACGATCCCGTCGATCCAGACGGCCAGGATGTCGACCGCCTCGAAGCGACGACCCATCAGCGCCTCCAGCGCATCCCGGGAGGCCCGAACGAACCGGCGCGACACCGAACTCTTGGCGATGCCCACGGTGCCTGCCATGCGCGGCAGCACCTCGGCGTACTTGCGCGTCGAGACGCCCCGAACCAGGATGTCGCGGATGCGGCTGCCCAGTCGCGGCTCGGCCTGCAGCCGCTCGTAGACCGGAATGGCCACTTCCTTGCCGCGAGCGGCCCGGCGGCGAAGACGCGGCCGCCTCACGGCAAGCTTCCGCTCGGCCCACACGACACGCCCCGGCTGGCTGCCATGCCAGTGGACTTCGCCCATCCGCCGACCCGGATGCTTGGCCCCAGCGACCTCCTGCGCCGAGAGCGCCAGCAGCTGCTCCACGAACCCGCGCGCCGCGCCGTTCATCAGCTCATCGATGCTCGCCCTGGCGTTCTCGACCAACTCCAGTATCGGCAGCAGCACCTGGCTCTGGTCGGCGAAGGCGGCGCGTACTGCGCCGGCGATGTCCTCTTGCCCGACGAGGGCCAGTCGCGGTTTCCTGCCAGCGGTGTTTCCCGTACGATCCTTCATGGCGGTTTTCCTTTCCGTGAGTTTTCATGGTTGGCAAACCCGATTCTCTCGGATTCACCAGGAAAACCGCCGCCCTCAACCTTCAACTACCACTGGGACACCTCCGGACTGAACACGGGCACGAACTGCACGGGCCACGCTCCGACCCGTATCGCTTCGCCCTCGGCGCGGAAGCCCCGCCGGGTGCAGAACTCATAGACTTCTGCGAGGACATCCATCCGGTCCGGAGACGCGACGGCAACCAGGACATCAGCGTCGAGCGTGGCCACCGCCTCGGTGTAACGCATCTGAGCCATGGCACCGAAGAGCTGATTTCGAGACCGTCAAGCCGCTGACCGAGGCCATGGGCAGCCTCGCGCGTCTCGTCCACGCCGATCGTGGAGCAGTCCATGAACAACGTGCCTTTCTTCGCAGCGCCAAGCAGGCCGTCGCCACCATGCTCGCCGCGATATGCGCTCAGCACATGCTTGCCTTCGGGGAGCACGGTGATGACGACTTCGACATCGCCCACGGCTTCTTGCCCCGATGCGGCCGTTGCCATGCCGGCCTCAGCGGCGGCATGCATGGCCTCCCTGGACAGGTGAAAAGCGGTGACGCGGTGATCGGCTTTGGCCAGGTTCCGGGCCATGCCCATTCCCATGTGTCCCAAACCGATAATCGCGATCTTCATGAGACCTCCTGACAGGGATGATGGAGTGTCCTCGTTCGACACGGCGATGTCCGGTCTCCTCAGCCACGCACCAGTTTCCTCACGCGAAACGCGAACACCACCCGCAGGATGCCGATCACGAGCGCCCAGGCGCCGACCATCAGCGACACGCTCAGCCCGCCGATGCGCGGTGCGGCCAGCAGGTCATTCCGGCACCACGTTCGCAACCCTCCAGCCCGTGATGCCGGACGGGGCCAGGGCTCTCCCGAGCGGGTAGAGCGTATCCCACGGCAGTCGGCACTGCCCCGTGCCACATTGGGCACGCGCCTCGCATTTCCGCTTGCTGCGTACGCCATCCGGTCGCTAGTATCGACCCGAAGATTTTCGCCCAACCCGCTGTCAAATCAAGGAGAAATCGATGGCGACCAAGGCTGGATCCATGGCGACGCCGGACAAGACCGCCCCTGGGCAAGGCGAGGCGACTGGCGGCACCGCCGCAGCGACCCGCGTGCGGTGGAAGACCGACAGCTTGAAGAGCGCGTACGCGAACTTCTGCAACGCCTCCAGCACGCGCGAGGAGGTCGTCCTCAACTTCGGCGTGAGTCACGACTGGGAACGCCAGCCGCAGGACATGGAGATCGAGCTCTCGCACCGCGTGGTGCTGTCGCCATTCGCGGCGAAGCGCCTCGCGCAGCTCCTCTCCAAGCTCGTCGGCGAGTACGAGACCCGCTACGGCGAGTTGAAGTAGGGTCGCGGGGAGTCCGCTACTACAAACCTCGCCTCGAATTCTCAGGAGCCTCGCGCCACCCATGCCTCCACCCGCACTCGGCAGTCCCGGGTCCGGTAACGTCACCGGGATCGCCGCCGCGCCGCGCCCGGCCGACGCCGGGCAGGAATCGGCGCTCTGGGCGGGGCTCGTCGGCACGGGCGACGCGCAGGTCTTCGCGCAGAGCTGGCTGGCCATCCAGTGCCGGCTGATTCCCGCGGTCGCCGGTGGCATCGTGCTCCTGCGCTCCGAGCGTGACGGGAACTTCGCGCCTGCCGCGGTGTGGCCGGACGTGCGTCGCGACATGCGCTATCTGACGCCGGTCGCCCAGCGCGCGCTCACCGAGCGGCGCGGCTTCGCGATGCCGCGGCCGGGGGAGGGCGGTGCGACCGGCGGGCACTACGCCGCCTGGCCCGTCCAGGCCGTCGGCCTGTTGCAGGGCGTGGTGGTTCTCGATCTCGCGCTGCGCCCCGAGGCCGAGCTGCAGGCGGCGTTGCGCCAGCTGCACTGGGGTGCGTCGGGGCTGGAGCTGCTCTTCACCCGCGACGCGGTCGCGAAGATGAATGCGCGCCGCGAGCGGCTCCAGGGCGTGCTCGAGGTGGTCGCCGCCGGCGCGGTACAGGGGCGCTTTTCCGCAGCTGCCATGGCGATCGCGAACGAGCTCGCGACGCGGCTGCGCTGCGACCGGGTGAGCATCGGGCTGTATCGCGGCCGCAAGCTCCGCATCGACGCGGTGTCGCACAGCGCGCAGTTCAAGGAGCGCACGAACCTGATGCGGGCGGCGGCCGCCGCGATGGAGGAGGCGACCGACCAGGCTGTCACGGTCGCGTTTCCCCCGGTCGGCACGGGCACGCCCGCGGTGAGCCGCGCCCACGAGGCGCTGATGCAAGGGCACGGGACGGGCGCCTGCCTCACCGTACCGCTGATGGCCGGACGCCGCGCGAGCGGTGCGATCACCCTCGAGCGCCCCGCGGAGCGGCCGTTCGACGCGGAGACCCTCGAGATCTGCGAGGCCGTGGCGGGCCTCGCCGGACCCATGCTCGACGTGCATCGGCGCGAGGACCAGTGGCTGCTCGGCCGCGCGGTCGAGAAATCGGGCGACACGCTGCGCAAGCTCTTCGGTCCGCGACACGCCGGCCTGAAGCTCGGCGCGATCGTCCTCGTCGCCGTGCTCGCATTCATGACGCTCGCCAAGGGCACCTTCCGGGTGTCCTCGAACACGCTGCTCGAGCCTCTCGTGCAGCAGGCCGCGGTCGCACCCTTCGATGGCTACATCCGGGAGGCGCCGGCGCGCGCGGGCGACACCGTGAAGCAGGGCGCCGTCCTCGCGCGCCTGGACGACCGCGAGCTGCGCCTCGAGCGGCTGAAGTGGATGTCGCAGGAAGAGGAATACGCGAAGCAGTTCCGGCAGGCGATGGCCGACCGCAACCCCGCCCAGGTGCAGATCGTCACCGCGCAGCTCGAGCAGGCCCGCGCGCAGGCGGCGCGCGTCAACGACCAGCTGCAGCGAACCACGGTCGCGACGCCGTTCGACGGCATCGTCGTGTCGGGCGACCTCACGCAGCAGCTCGGCGCGCCGGTGGAGAAGGGCAAGGTGCTCTTCGAGGTTGCGCCGCTCGCATCGTTCCGGCTCGTCATCAAGGTCGACGAGCGGGACATCGCCTACGTCAAGCCGGGCCAGCGCGGTTCGCTGCTGCTCTCCGCGTTCCCGGAGACGGCGATGAGCTTCACCGTGACTCAGGTCACGCCCGTGTCCGATCCGAAGGACGGGCGCAACACGTTTCGGGTCGAGGGCGAGCTCGCGGGCGCCGCCGAGGCGCGATTGCGCCCGGGCATGCAGGGCGTGGGCAAGGTGGAGATCGGGAATGCGCGCTACCTCTGGATCTGGACGCGCGAGGTCACCGACTGGCTCCGTCTCGCCGCCTGGAAGTGGCTCCCCTGACGGCCGCTCGCGCCGTCCGCGCCGATGTCGCAGTCCCTCTTCAGCCCGTCCTGGTACCGCGTCGCCGAGCTGACGCCGCGGCTCCGCGCGCACGCGCAGATCCATCGCCAGGAATACCGCGGCGAGACCTGGTACGTGCTGCAGGATGCCGCCTCGGAGCGCTACCATCGGTTCGCACCGGCAGCCCACTACCTGATCGGGCTGATGGACGGGCGGCGCACCGTGCAGATGATCTGGGACCTCGCCTTGCGCAAGCTCGGCGACGATGCGCTTTCCCAGGACGAGCTCATCCAGCTCCTGTCGCAGCTGCACACAGCCGACGTCCTGCAGTGCGACGTTCCGCCGGACACGCAGGAGATGTTCCGCAGGCGCGAGCAGGTGCGCGCGAAGAAGTGGCAGCAGCGGCTGATGAGCGTGTTCGCCTGGCAGATTCCGCTCGTCGATCCGGAGCGGTTTCTCTCGGCACTCCTGCCACCGGTGCGGTCCGCGTTCACGGCGGTCGGATTCGCCGTCTGGCTCATCGTCGTCTGCGGCGCGGCGCTCGTCGCCGGCGCCCACTGGTCGGAGCTCACGCAGGGCACGCTCGACCAGATGCTCGCGCCGCGCAACCTCGTCATGCTGTGGCTGCTTTTTCCGGTCGTCAAGGCGCTCCACGAGCTCGGCCACGGGTTCGCGGTGAAAGCGTTCGGCGGGGAAGTCCACGAGATGGGCATCATGATCCTCGTCCTGACGCCCGTGCCGTACGTGGACGCATCGGCGGCGTGGGCATTCCGCAGCAAGTGGCAGCGGGTCGTCGTCGGCGCGGCGGGGATGGCGATCGAGCTCGTCGTGGCGGCGATCGCGCTCACGATCTGGGTGAACGCGGAGCCGGGAACGGTGCGCTCGCTCGCCCACAACACGATGGTGATCGCCGGCGTCTCGACGCTCCTCTTCAACGCCAACCCGCTGCTCAGGTTCGACGGCTACTACATGCTGATGGATTTCCTTGAGATCCCGAACCTGCGCACCCGCGCCAACCAGTATCTCGCCTATCTCGCGGAGCGCACCCTCTTCGGGCGCGAGGACTCCGAGCCGCCCGTCTCCACCCCGGGCGAGCGGGCGTGGTTCGTCGGCTTCTCCGTCGCCTCGTTCATCTACCGGATCCTCGTGGTCCTCGCCATCCTGGTCTACGTCGGCGAGGTGTCGTTGCTGCTCGGCGTGATCTTCGCCGTCATGACCGCAACGATGTGGTTCCTGCTGCCGGCCTTCAAGATCGTCGACTATCTCGCGCACAGCCCGCGCATCCGCCGGGTTCGCTCGCGTGCGATGGTCGCCTCGGGGCTCGTGGTCGCCGGAATCGCCCTCGCCCTCTTTGCGCTCCCGATGCCGCAGCGAACCATGACCGAAGGCGTGGTGTGGGTGCCGGAGGAGGGCCTGGTGCGCGCCGGCGCCGACGGGTTCGTGCAGAAGGTGCTCGCCAAGCCGGGCGACTGGGTGAAGCGGGGCGCTCCGCTCCTCGAGATCTACGACCGCGACCTCGCGGCCGAGGTGCAGGTCCTCGAGGCGCGCTTGCAAGAGCTGCAGGCGCGCCACCGCGAGCAGGTCGTGCTCGACCGCGTGAAAGCGCAGATCCTGGAGGAGGAGATGGGCTACGTGCGCTCGAAGCTCGCACGAGCGCACGAGCGCACCGGCGATCTCACCGTCACCGCCGGGGCCGACGGGCGCTTCGTGCTGCCGCGCGCGAGCGATCTCCTGGGCCGCTACGTGCGCAAGGGCGAGCTCGTCGCGCACGTGGTGAATATCGAGACCGTGACCGTCCGCGCCGTGGTCCCGCAGGAGGACATCGATCTCGTGCGCAGCGAGACCAGGCGGGTCGACGTGCGGCTCGCCGAGCACCTCGCCGGCACGGTCCGGGCGGAGCTCACGCGGCTCGTGCCTGGCGCGAGCGAACAGCTGCCGAGCGCGGCCCTCGGCACCGCCGGCGGCGGGCACGTGGCCGTTGATCCGACCGATTCCTCGGGAAAGAAGGCGGTCCAGAAGTTCTTCCAGGTCGACCTCGAGCTGCCGCAGGGAAGCCGCACGCCGAACGTCGGCGGCCGCGTCTACGTCCGCTTCCACCACGGCTGGGCGCCGATCGCCTTCCAGTGGTACCGCGAGGCGCGGCAGCTCTTCCTCGCGCGGTTCAATGTCTGAGCTGTCGCTTGCCAGCGCCTCGCCGCTCGCGGCCTATCCCGAGCAGCACGTCGAGCGGGACGGCTGGCTCGAGCGGGCCGCGCAGCGCCTGATCGCGCCGATCGAGCGGAAGCTCGCCACGCGCCGCGCGCTCCACACGCCGATCGAGCAGATGGTCGAGCGCGCCGGGCAGGAGCTCAAGAGCATGGGCATGAACGAATTGCGCCGCGCGGCCGACCATCTGCGCGCCGGCTTGCGCCGGGACGGGCTGCGCGACGAGCTCGTGGCGGCGAGCTTCGCCCTGGTGCGCGAAGCCGCCGGGCGCACGGTCGGCATGCGCCATTTCGGCGCGCAGCTGCGCGGCGGCTGGATCCTCCTGCACGGCATGATCGCCGAGATGCAAACCGGCGAGGGGAAGACCCTCACCGCGACGCTGCCCGCATGCACCGCCGCGCTCGCCGGGTTTCCGGTGCACGTGATCACGGTGAACGACTACCTCACCGCGCGCGACGCCGAGCTCATGCGCCCGGTGTACGCGGCGCTCGGACTGTCGGTCGGAGCCGTCGTGAGCGGCATCGATCCGGCGAGCCGCCGTGCTGCCTACGCCTGCGATGTCACTTACTGCACCAACAAGGAGCTCACGTTCGATTACCTGCGCGACCGCATCGCGCTCGGCGCCGGCGCCAATCGGGTCCAGCTGCAGGTCGAGAAGCTGGCCGGGTCCGAGCCGCGGAGCGCGCGGCTCGTGCTGCGCGGGCTCTACTTCGCCATCGTCGACGAGGCCGACAGCGTCCTCGTCGACGAGGCGCGCACGCCGCTCGTCATCGCGGGCCGGGGCGACGCGAGTGGCGCGAAGGAGATGTACGAGGGCGCGCTCGCGCTCGCCGGGCGGCTCGCGCCCGAGACCGACTTCGTGCTCGACCGCCGCGAGCACCAGGCGCACTTCACCGAAGCCGGGCGCACGAAGCTCGACGAGTGGGCGGTGGCGCTGCCTGGCGTCTGGAGCGGGCGCCGGCGGCGCGAAGAGCTCGTCGCCAAGGCGCTCACGGCGCTGCATCTCTTCCAGCGCGACAAGCATTACCTGGTGCACGACGGGAAGATCCAGATCATCGACGAGTACACCGGACGCGTCCTGCCGGACCGCTCCTGGGAGCTCGGGCTGCACCAGATGATCGAGGCGAAGGAGCGCGTCGAGCTCACCGACCAGCAGGCGTCGCTCGCGCGCATGACCTACCAGCGGTTCTTCCGCCGCTACCTGCGGCTCTCAGGCATGACCGGCACCGCGAGCGAGATCGCGGGCGAGCTATGGTCCGTGTACCGGCTCCCGGTCGTCAAGGTGCCCACCCACCGGCCGCTGCGCCGGGACGACCACGGCGAGCGCGTATTCGTGAGCGAGCGGGAGAAGTGGGCCGCGATCGCCAGGCGCGTGCGCGAGCTCCACCAGCAAGGGCGCCCGGTCCTGATCGGCACGCGCTCGGTGGCGGCATCGGAGCTCCTCAGCGCCCTGCTGACCACCCATGGCGTCAAGCACCAGCTCTTGAACGCGCGCCAGGACAAGGAGGAGGCGGAGATCGTCGCGCAGGCGGGTCAGCCGGGTCGCGTCACGGTCGCGACGAACATGGCCGGTCGCGGCACCGATATCATGCTCGCGCGGGAAGTCGTCGACCGCGGCGGATTGCACGTCATCGCGACCGAGCTGCACGAGTCGCGCCGCATCGACCGGCAGCTCTTCGGCCGCTGTGCGCGCCAGGGCGATCCGGGCTCGTTCGAGGCGATCGTGGCGGCCGAGGACGAGCTGATGCGCACCTACCTCGGAGCGGCTGCACGCTGGACGGCACGGCATCGCGGGATCGCCGCCAGCCGCGCCGGGCAGCGCGTCCTGCGCGGTTTGCTGCGTGCTGCGCAGCGCCGCGCCGAGGCGAGCCACGCACGCATTCGCCGCGAGCTCTTGCGGCTGGACGAGCAGCTCGGCGACATGCTCGCGTTCTCCGGACGGGGGGAGTAGGGGAGTGGCCCCTCCCGCGCCCCTCGCCTGCCGCGGAGCGCGCGCGTGAGAAAGATCGGATGCGGCTACTGGTTCGGCCGGCCACCGGCCGACACGGGCGCGGAGCGCGTGAAACGCACCTTGCAGCGCGCGCCCGCCGGGACGATGTACTTGCTGTTGGGCAGCTCGAGCCGCACGCCGAAGGTCCCGCTGGCGGCGTTGATCACCTTGTCGACGACGACGACCTGCGCGGCGTACCGGCCGCGCGGCGTCTCGGGCGAGACCTCGGCGCTGTCACCCATCCTGATGGTGCCGTACAGGCTCGCGGGCAGGATCACTTCGACGTTCAGCGGATCGATTTCCGCGAGCCGCATGATGGGATCCTTCACGTTGGTCGAGGCGAGCTCGCCCGCTTTCATGATCCGCTCGACCACCACGCCGTTGATCGGGCTGCGGATCGTGCGCAGGGCGAGCGCCTCGTTCGCGCGCTGCACCTCGAGCTCGGCCAGCCGCTGGCTCTCGCGCGCCACCTTGAGCTCCGATTCGGCGAGCATGCGCTCGGTGCGCGCCTCTTCGAGCGCGTTGTTGGACACGAAGTTCTGCCGGCTGAGTTCCTCGGCGCGCGTCTCCTTGCGGCGTGCGAGCTCGAGCTTCGCCTCGGCGGCCTTGACCTGACCGAGCTGCTCAGCGCGCGACTTCGCCACGGCGAGCGCGGCGCGCTCCGGACCGGACTCGAGCGTGACCACCACTTGGCCGCGCTTCACCGCGTCCCCGCGGTCGACGGGGACCTTCTCGATGAGCCCCTCGACCGGGCTGCGGATGTCGACCATCTGGCGCGCCTCGATGATGCAGTCGAACTGCCCGTCGGTCTGTGCAAAGGCCGGCGCCGTGAAGGAGAGCACGAGCGCAGCCAGAAGGATACGCATGGGATTCATCGTCTCGACGGCAGGTGACACGCCTGTGCCCGCCGCTGGAACCGGGCGCACGCGCAGCGACAACGATGCAGAGCCTAACATTAAATTGAGCGCGTAACGCTCTGATTGAAGGACGAATGGTGATCTCCCGCACGGTTCGATTTCCGATCCGCACGCGCGATCGGCCGAGGACCGTGACTTTTTCTGCGGCGGCCAGCGAGGCGAGTCCGGGCCGCGCCAGAGCCCTGCTGCAATGGGATTGACCTCGCGCAGGAAGTGGCCGTGCGGCGCAAGGTAGAATGGTTGAACGAAATGGAGCGCGCGTGATCGTTTTCGAGCTTATCTGCAGCAAGCGGCATCGCTTCGAGGGCTGGTTTGCGTCGGCGGAGACCTTTGACCGCCAGTCCGCTCACGGGCAGATCACGTGCCCCGTGTGCGCGAGCCCCGACGTGCGCAAGGTCCCGTCGGCCCGCGTCACCAAGCCGAGGGCGAAGCGGCCGGTGGCGAGCCCGGAGGCCTCTTCGGGGGCACAGCGACCACCGGAGCGCTCGCCGGCATCCGAGCCGGCAGCGCCCCGCGGCGACGCTGTGACGAAGACGGCGGTCCTGGCGGCGTTCATCGATCACGTCCTCGCCAATACCGAGGACGTCGGGACGCGCTTCGCCGAGGAAGCGCGGCGGATCCACTACGGGGAGGTCGCGAAGCGCAGCATTCGCGGCGAGGCCACCCGGGGAGAGACCGAGGAGCTCGTGGACGAAGGCGTTCCCGTGATGCAGCTTCCGATTCCGCCCAAGGACGGCTGGCAATAGCGCTCGGTCACCCGCGGACCGGGCATCGTGAGCCAGGATTGCGCATAATGTGTATTATGTCAAATACTGGCCGGAGGACTCCCGACGTGGTCCAGCCCGCCTATTCGGTCGCGCCGGCCCGCTTGAGAAGCCCGATGATCTCGGCGTTTCCCGTCGCCTGGGCAAACTGCAAAGCGCTGCGGCCGGTATCGGTCTTCAGGTTGGGATCTGCGCCCGCGCTCAGGAGAACCCGCACGGCGCCCGCGTGACCTTCGCGCGCCGCCATCATCAAGGGCGTGCTCCCGTTCTCGGCGCGGGCATTCACCTGCGCGTGCTCCTTCAGCAGGAACTCGCATATGGCCACGTGCCCGCCGAAGGCGCCATAGTGCAGCGGCGTCCATCCCGGGCCGGCGATCTCGGCCCCCGCGGCGCGGAGCATCCGGACGGCCTCGAGACGTCCGCTCAGCGCCGCAATCATGATGGCGGTGTCCCCAACGGCATTGCGCGCGTTCACTTTGACCTTCCGGTCGATCAGCATCCGAACCACGTCGAGATGGCCTTCGCGCGCGGCCTCCATGAGGATCGACGTTCCGGTCCGGTCGGTGGAGTTCACGTCCATTCCCCGATCGATCAGGCCGCGGGCGCCCGCGACGTCTCCCAGCCGGACCGCCTTGAAGAGATCGTCCAGCGTCGGTTGGGCCAGCACAGCGGTGCTTAGTAGCAACAATAGGTAAAACAGTGGTTTAGCTTTCATCTTTCATCCTAAACATTAACTCGAGCCGCCTCGAACAGGCGGAAGAAGTTTGAAGTGGTTGCGGCTGCGATCTCCTCGAAGCCGACCCCCCGGATCGGGGCGAGCGCCTCCGCCACGTGCCGCACGAACGCAGGCTGATTGGTCTTTCCGCGGTGGGGTACCGGGGCAAGATACGGGGAATCGGTCTCCACGAGGAGCCGGTCGAGCGGGATGCGCGCGGCGATCTCCCGCAGCGGCGCTGCG
Organism: Burkholderiales bacterium; assembly: GCA_020848075.1. Taxonomy (GTDB): domain Bacteria; phylum Pseudomonadota; class Gammaproteobacteria; order Burkholderiales; family SG8-39; genus JAABRB01. The sequence continues at coordinate 12,801 of JADLAV010000006.1, read as the reverse complement.
TTCCTGAAGGTCACGATGCCCGAGAAGGAGACGTAGAAGCCCAGATCGATCGCGGCCTCCGCCACCTCGCGCGTTTCCGTAAAGCAGTGCATCACGCCCCTTGCCTCTCCGGCCCCCTCCTCCCGCATGATGCGAATCGTGTCGGCCGCCGCCGCGCGCGTATGCACGATGAGCGGCTTCCGTGCGAGCCGCGCCGCCCGGATGTGGCTGCGAAAGCGCTCGCGCTGCCACTCGAGGTCGCCGGTGAGGCGATAGTAGTCGAGCCCGGTTTCTCCGATGGCCACGACCTTCGGATGCTCGGCGAGTGCCGCAATCTCCTCGGGCGTCACCGCGGGCGCCTCGGGGTAGTCCGGATGCACGCCCGCCGATGCGAACAGGTTCGCGTGTTCCTCGGCGAGCGCGAGGACGCGCGGGAAGCCGTCGAGCGTGACGCTCACGCACAGCGCATGCGACACGCCTGCCGCCGCCATCGTGGCCAGAATCTCCGGGATGCGGCCATGGAAGGCCTCGAAATCGAGATGGCAGTGGGAATCGACGAGCATCCGCGAAGTTCACGATTGCGGGGGCGCGCGCTCCCGCGAGCACGGGATGCGCTCGCGGGCGGCGTAGCGCGCCGCTCCAGGGACGTTTCAGTAGGTGTGGGTGGTCCGGCTCGATTGCAGGAGGCCGCTCAGCAACGACTCGATCCTGCGCCGCGCGGCCTGGCCGCTTTCGTCGTCGGTGAAGTGCACGCCGACGCCTTGCGTCTTGCTCCCTTGGCAGTTCGGCGGCGTCACCCAGACGACCTTGCCGGCGACCGGGAGCTTGTTCGGGTCGTCCATGATGCTGAGCAGCATGAACACGTCGTCGCCGAGGCGGTACTGGCGCGTCGTCGGAATGAAGAGCCCGCCCCGCTTCAGCTGCGGTATGTAGGCCGCGTACAGCGCCGAGCGCTGGCTGATCGTGAGCGACAGGACGCTCGGCCGCAGGCCCCCTTTGCTGCTCTCTTCAGACATCTCGCCCTCCCGCCAGATCGCGGTATTGGATCAACAGGTCCTCCAGCAGCAGCTTCGGGTTGAGCGGATGCTGCGCGAGGCCGCGTGCCTCCGCAACCTTGCGCGCAACGCGCGTCAGGTCGATCGGGTCCAGCCGCCCCGCGAGCCGTGCCAGCCTCGTGGATGCGCCCGGATGATAGCGCGGCAGAGCGCCCCATCGCATCCGCAGGAGGTCATAGATCCACTTCTGGAACCAGATGACAACTTCGTTCACCGGCTGACCGAGCAACTTTTCCGCTCCGCGAACCGGATCGAGGTCCGGCTCGGCCAGGAGATCGGTCAGAGTGCGACGGGCCTCGGCGAAACCTGCCTGCTCGAGCGCGGCGAGCGGGGCGTTGGCGGCGAAGCTCGCGGCGCCCTCCGGGTCGGCGATGCCCTGGGTGCGCAGCCACGCGGCAGCCGATGCCGCATCCGGCGGCGCGACGGTCACCGCCTGACAGCGGCTTCGCACCGTGGGTAGCAGCCGTTGCGGATCGCTCGAGACGAGGAGGAGGAGCGTCCCCTCCGGGGGTTCCTCCAGGCTCTTCAGCAGAGCATTCGCGGTCGCGACGTTCATCGCCTCGGCGGGTCGGATCAGGGCGATGCGCAGCCCACCCCGGTGGGTGCCGATCCGCAGGAAAGGCTGGAGCTCGCGCACCTGGTCGATCCTGATCTGGCGGCTCGCCGCGCTCCCCTCGCCGCTCGCGCTCTCGTCGCGCGCCCCCTCGTCGAGCGCCTCGGGCTGCAGCTGGCGATAGTCCGGGTGATTGCCCTGCTCGAACCAGCCGCATGCCGCACACGCGCCGCACGCCGCATACGCTTCCCGCGGGCGCTCGCACAGGACCGACTGGGCGAATGCCCGTGCCAGGTGCGTCTTGCCGAGGCCCGGCCGACCCTGAATGAGGAGCGCGTGCGGCAATGCCGCACGGCGGGCGTTCAACTGACGCCATGCTTCGAGCTGCCAAGGCAATAGCTCTTTATCCACAGAATGTTATGAGTATGTCTTCAACTTGTTTCTTAACTTCAGAAAGGCATGGTGTGGCATCGACGATCCGGATCCGATGGGGATCGCGCGCGACCCGGGCAAGGTAGGCCGCCCGGACCCGTTCGAAGAACTCCGCGCCTTCCTGCTCGAAGCGGTCCGGGGCCGCCTGGGCCGCGGCGAGGCGCTCCCGTGCCACCGCGATCGGCAAATCGAAGTACAGCGTCAGGTCCGGCTGGAACGCCTCGTGTACCCATCGCTCGAGCGCTTCCACTGCCGCGAGCGGGAGTCCGCGTCCGCCGCCCTGGTACGCGAACGTCGCGTCCGTGAAGCGATCGCACAGGACCCATTCCCCGCGCGCAAGGGCGGGCAGGATGCGCTTCGCGAGATGTTCCTGCCGCGCGGCGAACACGAGCAGCGTCTCCGTCCGCAGGTCCATCGGTTCGCCGAGCAGCAGCGCGCGCAGTTGCTCCCCGAGGGGCGTGCCGCCGGGCTCGCGCGTGACCAGCACGCGCCGGCCCCGCTCGGCGAGCCACTCTGCGATCCAGGCGACGTGGCTGCTCTTGCCGGCACCGTCGATGCCCTCCAACGTGATGAACTTGCCGCGCACCGCCCTCCCCGATCCCGCGCCGTCCGTGCGGCCGGCGATCACCGGCCCTTGAGCTGATATTTTGTCACGGCGCGGTTGTGCTCATCGAGCGTCCGCGAAAATTCGCTCGAGCCGTCGCCGCGCGCGACGAAGTAGAACGCCTCGCTTTGCGCCGGATTGACCGCTGCCTGCAACGCCGCGAGTCCGGGCATCGCGATCGGCGTCGGCGGCAGGCCCGCGCGCGTGTACGTGTTGTACGGCCCGTCTTCCTCGAGGTCGCGCTTGCGCAGGTTGCCGTCGAAGCGCTCGCCCATGCCGTAGATGACCGTCGGATCGGCCTGCAGGCGGATGCCCGCACGCAGGCGGTTGTTCAGGACCGCGGCGACCGCCGCGCGATCCTCCGGGCGCCCGGTTTCCTTCTCGACGATCGACGCGAGAATCAGCGCTTGGTCCGGCGAGGCGAGCGGAAGCCCTTCGGACCGCGCCGCCCATGCCGCGTCGAGCTGGCGCTGCATCGCGCGGTACGCCGCACGCAGGATCTCGAGATCGCTCGCGCCGCGCGCAAACCGGTACTTGTCGGGGAAGAAACGGCCCTCGGGGGCCATGCCTTCGGCCCCGATGCGGCGCATGATCTCCGCCGCGGTGAGGCCCGTCGTCTCGTGCTTCACTTGCGCGTGCGCATCGAGCGCCGAGCGCATCTGCCGAAACGTCCAGCCTTCGACGAAGAGGATCTCGGCCTGCGCGACGTCGCCCCGGTCGAGCTTGTCGAGGAGTCCGCGCGCGGTGATTCCCCGCTCCACGACGTAAGTGCCGGCCTTGAGGCTGCCTTCCTTGCCATAGATGCGGGCGAGCAGGGCGAAATGGATGGGGTGCAAACGCACGCCCGCCGCTGCGATCTGGCGTCCCGCGCCCGTGGCCGAGCTGCCGGACTGCACCGTGAACTCGAGCGGACTCGTTGCGAGCGCGAGCGGCTGCGCGGCGGACCACGCGAGCCAGCCTGCGCCCACGGCGATCACGAGGGTAACGGTGACGAGCAGGCCGATCAGGGCTTTCAGCATGACTTGCAAGCCTGCGGTGCAGGTGCGGAAGACGACGCGTCGAAACAGGGCGACGGCGCGAGGCGCCGGCGCGGGGTGCCGATATAATAACGGTCAGTCGACATCGGCGCCGCGGACCGTCTCGTGCGCCAACTGCAGGCGCATGGATCGCCTGCCGTCTTGGGACGCCACATGACCATGACCCGAACGTGGACGGAATTCCTCGAGTCGCGCGGGGCGCGCGCCGGGTCGGCGCGTCTAGCCGACGCTGCCCACGCGCTCGCGGCCGCCCGCTCGGGCAGCATCGTCGCCGCGCTGGCGCACCTCCGCGTGCTCGAGTTCTCCGGAGACGACGCGCGCGCGTTCTTGCACGGCCAGCTCTCCTGCGACGTCGCCAACCTCGCGGCCGGACGCAGCGTACGCGGGTGCTATTGCACGCCCAAAGGGCGCGTGCTTGCGAGCTTCCTCCTCTGGAACGATGGCAAGGCGTTCCGGATGGCGCTCGCGAGCGATCTCGCGGCCCCGATCGGGAAGCGGCTGCAGATGTACGTCCTCCGTGCGCGGGTCGTGATCTCCGATGCCGAGGATGCGGAGGTGATCTTCGGCGTGAACGGGCCCGACGGCGAAGCCGCTTTGCACAGCGCGCTCGGCGCGGTTCCGCGGGAGCTGCACGACGTCATCGCTCACGACCGGGCGACCGTCGTGCGCCTGGCCGCCGAGCGCTTCCTCCTCGTTGCGCGCCGGGAACCGGCCGCCGCGCTCTGGGACGCGCTCGCCGCCAGACTGACGCCGACCGGCCCGGCCGCCTGGCAGTGGCTGGAGGTCGTGAGCGGCATCCCGCTCGTCACCGTCGCGACGCAGGACCAATTCGTTCCGCAGATGGTCAATCTGGAACTGCTCGACGCCGTGAACTTTCGCAAAGGGTGCTATCCGGGACAGGAGATCGTGGCGCGCTCGCAGCACCTCGGGAAGGTCAAGCGCCGCATGTTTCTCGCGCACGTTCCCGATGCTGCGGCCGCTGCGGGCGATACGGTGTTCTCCGGCCAAGCGGGCGACGCCGGCGGTGCCGAGGCGCACGGCATGATCGTGAACGCCGCGCCGGCGCCGGAGGGTGGCGCCGACGTGCTCGCAGTCGTGCAGACCGCGAGCGTCGCCGCAGGCGACGTGCGGCTGCGCGCCCCCGACGGCCCCCCGCTCGCCTTCCGGCCGCTGCCCTACCCGGTCGAGTGAGCGCTTCTCTCTACGTGTACTACAAGGTCGCGAACGCCGAGGATCCGGCGGGGCGCGCGCTCGTCGCTGCCCTGCAAGCCGATGTGCAGCGCGCCACGGGCATCGCCGGGCGGCTGCTCCGCCGGCGCGACGACCCGGCCACGTGGATGGAGGTGTACGAGGGCGTGCACGACGTGGATGCATTCCAGCTCGCCCTGGGCGACGCCCTTGCGCGGCACGCCTTCGCGTCGCTCCTCGCGACGGGCGCTGCGCGGCACACCGAGTGCTTCGTCGCGATCTGACCTGATGTGCCTCATCCTGATCGCCCATCGGGCGCACCCGGCCTACCGCCTGGTCGTCGGCGCGAACCGCGACGAGTTCTACGCGCGGCCCACCGCGCCGGCGGAGTTCTGGCAGGACGCGCCGGAGATCCTGGCCGGACGCGACCTCGAGGCCTCGGGCACCTGGCTCGGCGTGACGCGCGGTCTGCGGTTCGCCGCGGTCACGAATTTTCGTGATCCCGCAGCGCTGCGATCGACCGGGGCGCGCTCGCGCGGCGGGCTGACGAGCGGTTTCCTGAAGAGCGAAGTGCCGGCCGCCGAATACATGGAGGGCGTCCGGCGCAACGCGGGCGCCTACAACGGGTTCAACCTCTTCGTGGCCGACGCGCACGGGCTCTACTATTTCTCGAATCGCGACGGCGCGGTCCGCGAGCTCGGCTCGGGCATCTTCGGGCTCAGCAACCACCTGCTCGACACGCCGTGGCCGAAGGTCGCGGAGCTCAAGCCACGGTTCGGCATCGCCCTGCGCACGCCGCTCGATCCCGACGAGATCCGCGGCATCCTGTCCGACCGGACGGTCGCGGCGGATCGCGATCTTCCGGACACGGGCGTCGGCCTCGAGCGCGAGCGCGCGCTGTCGGCGGCTTTCGTCGTCGCCGAGGGCTATGGGACGCGCTCGACGACCGCGCTCGCGATCGGCACGGACGGCCAGGTCACGTTCAACGAGTGGACGTATGCCGCCGGCGGCGCGCTGAACGGCACCCGCGCGTTCGCCTTTCGCGCGGCTTGAGCGGTTCCCGCGGCTGCGCCGGAGGCGGCTCCGCGGGGGCGCTCATCCGCCCAGGCGCCGCACCATGGCCACGTGCGGAATCCCCGCCTCAATGAATTCGGGTCCGCGCTCGGCGAATCCCTGACGGGCGTAGAAGCCGCGCGCCTGCGTCTGCGCGTTGAGCGCAATCTCGGCCATGCCGTGCGCACGCGCCCGCGCGACGAGCGCGGCGAGGATGGCCGCGCCCACGCCGCGCCCGCGCCAATCCGGCACGACCGCCATCCGGCCGATGTGACCGTCCGGCGACAGCCGGCCGGTTCCGATCGCTTTGCCCTCGGCATTCCGGGCGAGCGCATGCTCGCAGCGCGCATCCCATTCGTCGAGTTCGAGCGCCGCGGGCACGTGTTGCTCCTCGACGAACACGGCAAAGCGGATCCGCGTGGCCGCGGCGCGGGCCGCCGGCCAGTCCATGATTGCGACGGTGAAAGCATGAGGCATCGGGAGAGGGCCGAGGTGCGCTCGGTATAATACGAGGTCACACGCGAAGCAGGAAGCGATGGAGAGTCTCTGGCGGGACGACGAAGCGAGCCGGTTCGAGGGCGAGCTCGGCCTGCGCGTCTACACGTCCCGGCTGCTCGGTCGCGAGAAGTCGCTCGTCCTCCACGGCGGCGGCAACACGTCGGTCAAGCTCGTCGAGCGCAACCGCTTCGGCGAGGACGAGGCGATCCTCTACGTGAAGGGCAGCGGCTGGGATCTCGAGACGATCGAGCCGGCCGGGTTCTCGCCGGTGCGCCTCGCGCACGTGCAGCGCCTCGCCGCGCTCGAGCGCCTGTCCGATCCGGACATGGTGAACGAGCTCGTCACCCACATGACGCGCGCCGCGGCGCCCCCACCCTCGATCGAGACCATCCTGCACGGCTGCGTGCCGTTCAAGTTCGTCGACCACACGCACGCGGACGCCGTGCTGGCGGTGACCAACACGCCGGGCGGCGAGCGGCACGTGCGGGAGATCTACGGCGACGCCGTGATCGTGATTCCGTACCTGATGCCGGGCTTCGACCTGGCGCAGGCGGTCGCGCGCGAGTTCGAGCGCCAGGCAACGGCGAAGACGATCGGCCTCGTCCTCCTGAAGCACGGCATCTTCGCGTTCGGCGAGACCGCGCGCGAGTCCTACGAGCGCATGATCGACCTCGTCTCCCGCGCCGAGCAGTTTCTCGCCCGACACGGGGCCCGGGATCTCGCCGCCCCGCCCGCTCCCGCCGAGAGCGAGGCGACGCCGCTCGAGATCGCCGCCCTGCGGCGCCGCATCTGCGCGGCGGCCGGCTTCCTCGCGACCCTGCGCGTGCGCTCGACCGCGCAGGCGCTCGCCTTCGCACGCCATCCGGAAGCGGAGCGGCTCGCGCAGCAGGGTCCGGCCACGCCCGATCACGTGATCCGGACCAAGCGCATACCGATGCTCGGGAGCGATGTCGAGGCCTATGTCGCAGCGTATGGCGAGTACTTCGGGCGGCACGCGCCGCTGGCGCGCGAGCCGAAGACGATGCTCGACCCCGCACCGCGCGTGGTCCTCGATCCGCGCTTCGGCCTCGCGAGCGTCGGGCGTACTGCACGGGATGCGCGGATCGTCGAGGAGATCTACGAGCACACCATCGACGTGATCCTCCGCGCCGACGCCCTCGAGCGCTACGAAGCGCTGCCGGCGCAGGACATCTTCGACGTCGAGTACTGGGATCTCGAGCAGGCCAAGCTCAAGAAGGGGGGCAAGCCGCCCGTCTTCGCGGGCGAGGTGTCGCTCGTGACCGGAGCCGCGAGCGGCATCGGAAGAGCGACCGTGGCGGCGCTCCTGGCACGGGGCGCCGCCGTGGTCGGGCTCGACCAGGCGGAGTCGATCGAGGCGCTCCATGATCGGCCCGACTATCTCGGCATCCGCTGCGACCTCACCGACGAGGCGGCGGTGCGCGCGGCGATCGCCCGGACGGCCTTCGCCTTCGGCGGCCTCGACATGCTGGTGCTGAACGCCGGAATCTTCGGCGCGAGCCAGAGCATCGCGGAGCTCTCGTCTTCAGAATGGCGGCGCGCCATGGACGTCAACCTCGACGCCAATCTCGCGCTCATGCGCGCCTGCCATCCGTACCTCAAGCTCGCGCCGCGCGGCGGACGCGTGGTCGTGATCGGCTCCAAGAACGTCCCGGCTCCGGGCCCGGGCGCAGCCGCATACTCGGCGTCCAAGGCGGCGCTCGTGCAGCTCGCGCGCGTCGCGGCGCTCGAGTGGGGCAGCGACGGCATCCGCATCAACATGCTGCATCCGAATCAGGTCTTCGACACCGGCATCTGGACGGAAAGCGTGCTGGCCGAACGCGCGCGTCGCTACGGACTCACCGTCGAGCAGTACAAGACGAACAACGTGCTCCGGACCGAGGTGACGAGCCGCGACGTCGCCGAGCTCGCCGCCGAGATGTGCGGCCCGCTCTTCGCGAAGACCACCGGCGCGCAGGTGCCGGTGGACGGCGGCAACGAGCGGGTGATCTGATGGCGGCACGGAGCGGCGGCGTGGAGACCCTGCGCTGGACGGGCCATCGGCTCGAGCTGATCGACCAGCGCGCGCTGCCACAGCGCCTCGAGTACGTCGCGTGCGCGAGCGCGGCCGAGACCGCGGCGGCGATCCGCGACATGGTTGTGCGCGGCGCACCGGCGATCGGCTGTGCCGCGGCGTTCGGCGTGGCGCTGGAGGCCGCCCGGCTGCGCGATGCGTCAGACGTTGCGCGCGCCGAAGGCATGCACCAGGCATTCGCCGCGCTTCGCGCCAGCCGGCCGACCGCCGTCAACCTGTTCTGGGCGCTCGATCGCATGCAGGCAGTGCTCGCGTCGGTCGCGGGGCGCAGCGGTGCGGAGATCGCCGCCGCGGCTGCGGCGGAGGCACAGCGGATTTCTGCCGAGGACATCGAGATCAACCGCGCCATGGGCCGGCACGGCGCCGCCCTCGTGCGCGACGGCGCGCGCATCATGACCCACTGCAATGCCGGGGCGCTCGCGACCGCCGGCTACGGCACGGCGCTCGGTGTCGTGCGTGCCGCGCGGGATGCGGGCAAGCGGATCTCGGTGATCGCGAACGAGACCCGCCCGTTCCTGCAGGGTGCGCGCCTGACGGCGTGGGAGCTGGTGCAGGAGCGGATCCCGGTCACCCTGGTCACCGACGGCATGGCCGGCCACCTCATGCAGACCGGAAAGGTCGATCTCGTCGTCGTGGGCGCGGACCGCGTGGCGGCGAACGGCGACGTCGCGAACAAGATCGGCACGTACACGCTCGCGGTGCTGGCGGCTCGCCACCGCCTCCCCTTCTACGTCGCCGCGCCGTGCTCGACGATCGACCTCTCGATCCGTGGTGGCGACGCCATACCGATCGAGGAACGTCCGCCTGGCGAAGTGACCGGATTTCGCGGCGTGCGCTGGGCGCCGGACGGCGTCGCAGTCGCAAACCCGGCGTTCGACGTGACCCCGGCCGAGCTCGTGACCGCGCTCATCACCGAGCGCGGGGTGGTGCAGCCCCCAACCGAGGCCGGGCTGCGCGCCCTCTTCGGTTAGAAGCAGCGCATGAGCACGCGCCGTTCGCCCCCGCGCTCGAGCGTGAAGCAATCGGTGCGCTGCGCTTCTGCCGCTCGCGGCGCAAACTCGTCTTCGCTGTCCGCGCTGCGCTGCGTGGCGGTGACGAGGGCCTGATCCGCGGGCGGGAGGCCCAGCCCGATCACGAGCCGGCCATCGACGAAGGTGATCGTGTAATTGGGCGACGAGACGCCCGACGGGACGATCGGGTACGTCCCCACCGGGGAGAGCACCGTCGCCGGCGTCGCGAGTGAGAGCGCCCCGTCGAGGTCCGCGATCGACTGCCCGAGCTTGAATCCGGTCGCGGTCGCGGTGAACGCCGGATTGGGCTCGCCGAAGCGGCGCGCGGCGTCGTCCGCCGCGATGGTGAGCGGCGCCGGCGTGATGACGAGCTGGCCGTTCACGAACGCGATGTTGTAGTTGGGGTTGTTCGCGTTGCTCACGGTGCCCTGCGTGATCGCGTACGGCGAGCCGGGGACGGTCTCGCCGGGCGTGCGGGTCAGGGTGCCGTTCAGCACGTCGCCGTTCACCGTCGGCGCGGTGAAGGTGAGCGCCGGGTCGGGCTGGCCGTAGACCTTCGTCTGGTCGTTCGCCTGGACCGAGATCGGGCGCTGGCTGATCGTCAGCACCCCCGGTGCGTAGGTGATCGCGTAGTTCGACGCGAGGCCGCCGCCGCCGAACACCGCGCTGGAGGCGTTCAGCGCATGCGCGCTGCCGGCCGGGTCGGCGGCGGTCGCCGGACTCGCCACGTCCACCTGCGTGATCGTGTTGCCGTTGACGAGGCCCGAGCCGCCGACCGTCAGCGTGCCGGTCGTGGCCGGGTTCGGGTCACCGTAGGGCCGGGAGAGCGGGCCCGGGGTCACGATGATCGGACGCGTACTCACGGTGAGCTGGCCGGCGGAGTTGAACGCGAGGACGTAGCCAGTGCTCGCGGTGAGCGAACCCGCAGCGACGGCGATCGGGTAGAGGCCGGCGTCCGCGGTCGCCGGAGTGCCGGCCGACGTGACGCTCGGCGTGCCGGTGAAGGCGTTGGCCGTCGTGTCCTGAGTGAACACGTTCCCGTAGGCCGCGGCGTTGACGAGGCCGCTCGCGGTATAGTTGCCGGAGACGTTCGCGACGTCGCCGTAGACCTTGGCGGCGTCGGTCGAGGTGAAGGTCAGAGTCGCGGGCGAGCCACCCATGCTGAAGACGTAGCGGTTGCCTGCGGGAATCGTCCCCGGCGGGCTGCCGGCGAACGTCGCATTCCAGATTGCCTGGTTGCCGCTCGCGAGGCCGCCGAAGGTGTTCGCCGCCGGGTCGGTCGAGTACACGATCCAGCGGCCGGCGCCCGGATTGAGCGCCGCGGGGCCCGCGTTGTTGACGAAATTCCCGCCCGACGCGAGCACGATCGAGTTGCCGCCGCCGGTCGCGCTCACCGCGCCGTTCAGCGTCAGGTTCCCGGCGAGCGTCCGGGCCCGGAGCGAGTCGACGTTCGAGGCGCCCAGAGCCATTGCGTTCTGGTCGACGATACTCACCGCCCCACCGCTGGGAATCGTGACGGTGACGAAGTCGTTCGCGCCGTTCGTCATCGTCACGGCGCCGGTGCCGGTGTTGAGCGTCAGCGTGCCAGCGGTCGCGGTCACCGCGCCGTTCGCGACGATGGCCGCGTTCGTCGTCTGGAGAGTCGTCGGCGCGCCGGTCGTCACCGGACCGTCGTAGGTCTGGGTGCCGGCGGTGCGCACGAGGCCGCCGTTGACGTCGAGGGTCGTTCCGGCCGCGGAAGCGAGGGACGCGAGGGGCGTGACGCCGCCGACCGCACCACCAAAGGTGATCGCCCCGCCGCCCGCGACGTCGAGCGCGTTCGCGCCGTTCACCGCGCCGTTCAGCGCGAGCGAGCTTCCGGCCGCGGCGCCGATCCGGCTCGCCGAGGCGACGGTCACTGCCCCGCCGAGGGACGCGGCGCCGGTGCCGGCCAGCGCCCCCACGCCGCCGACGCCGTTGCCGTTGATGGTCACGTTCTCCGCGCCGATCGCGACGTTGTTGACGTTCAGCGTCGCGCCGCCCGCTAACGTCGTGCCGCCGGTGGTCGCGCCCAGCGCCGCGGCGTTCGATGCGACGAGGGTGCCAGCGCTGACGTTGGTGGCGCCCGAGTACCCGCTCGCGCCGGCGAGCTCGAGCGTTCCGGCGCCCGCCTTCGTGACCCCGCCCGTGCCGCTGATCGCGCCGGCGTAGCTGGTCGTCCCCGTCTGGTTCACCGTGAGCGTGTTCGCGCCGAGCGTGACGTTGCCGCCGGCCGCGCCTCCGCCGGCGAGGTTGCCGATCGTCTCGGCCGCGGCGAGATTCAGGGTCGCGCCGGCGACGTTCGCGAGCGTCACCTGCGAGCCGTCCGGGATCGCGTTCCCGCCGGAGGCGGTGAGTGTGCCGGCGTTGATGGCGGTCCCGGCGGCATAGGTGTTGTTGCCCGACAGGACGAGCGTTCCGGCGCCCGCCTTCACGAGCGACCCTGCGCCGGCCGCGATGCCGCCGTAGGTCAGCGTCGTCGCGGCATTGGTGTCGAAGGTGCCGCCGCCCGCGTTGAGCGTGACGCCGCGGTTGGCATTCAGCGTGAACGTCGTCGTGGTCTGCAGCGTGCCGCCGTCGAAGACCAGCCGGTTGGCCGTCGGGGCGACCGGCGCAGTGCCGAGGTTGTTGTCGGCAGCGATGCTCAGCGTCCCGGCATTGATAGTCGTCGTGCCGGTGTAGCTGTTCGTCCCCGAGAGCGTCAGCCTGCCGGCGCCGTCCTTGGTCAGCGCGCCCGCGCCGGTCGCGATCACCTTGCTGATCGTCGTGTTGCCCGCCCCGCCCACCGCCAGCGGCTGTCCCGCGCCGGTGATGTTGCCCGCCCCGGAGATGGTCAGCGTCCCGGCGTCGGAGTTGATCCGCGCCCCACCCGCGCCGAGCGTGATCGCACCGGTCATGGTGTTATTGTTGGCGAGGTTGCGCAGCGCACCGCCTCCGGCCACCCCGGTGCCGTTCAGCGTCAACGGCTCGGCGATCGTCAGCGCCGCACCACTGATGTCCAGTTCGGCCCCCGCGGCCACCGTCGTACCCGTACCCGCGCTGCCCAGCGCGGTGTTGTTCGCCGCCACCAGCGTCCCACCGTTGATCGTGGTCGCGCCGGTGTAGGTGTTCGCCCCGGAGAGGGTGAGCGTGCCGGCGCCGATCTTGGTGAGTCTGCCCGCCCCGCTCATCACCCCCGAGTAGGTCGTCGAGGTGCCGTCCCCGCCGCTCGTCAGCGTGCCGCTGGTGGTGGTGATGGCCCCGGCCCCGGCGATCGAGCCCACCGTGTCGGTGCGGCTATTG
>JADLAV010000005.1 GCA_020848075.1 Burkholderiales bacterium | reverse complement strand
TCGGCGCACTGACCCGCGTTGACCACCGCCGGCCGGTTCCGGTTCGTCGCAAGCGACCGAACCGGCCGTCCGTGGACAACGCTCACCGCAGCGCTTCGTAGTGTCCGCACTTTGGGGACCGGTTCAGGTCGTCATCACAGGAGAAGAAAAAGACGTCCGGTTCCAGCTCGGGGCAACTCCTGAATTTCTCCTCGTCCCCACCGCCGGTCAGGACTGCGCGCACTCCGGAGGGAACCCAGTCCGGGAGCGCCTCGTACTGATTGAGCGCGAGATGAATCTCGTCCACCTGCTCGAGCAGGCTCTCCAGCGCCTCGAGGCAGGCCGCCTCCCGGCCGGGGATGGTGGCCATTCCAGCGACGGTTCTCATCGTTCGACGATCGGCGTGCGGCATTGAAACGGCGTCGACCGATTATTTAGAGGCCGGCCGCGCGGGTCAACCGGAAGCCCGGGATTTCGGGGTGATTCGCCACGCCCGACGCCAAACGCACCGTTCGTGCGCCGCCGGCTCACGCCTTGACGAAGAAGCCCCGCGGCGCACAGGTGAAGCCGAACTTCGCCTCGCGCCCGACATCGTGTCGCAGCAGGCCCGGGCACTCGGCGAGGAACTCGTCCACGGCCTCCCACGGACCGGGGCCGAACTCCGGCCGCACGGGATGCCCGTTGATGCAGGTGTCCTCGACCACGAGGTAGTCGCCGGAGCGCATCAGCGGAACGTATGCACGGAGCTCGCGCAGCACGTGGTCGCGGGAGTGATCCGAATCGAGGATCACGAACAGCCGCCCACGCGGCTCGACAAGCATGCTCTCGACGAGGCGCACCATGTCCGGGGCTGCGCTGTCGCCGTAGAGAAACTCGATCTTGGGATGCTCGCCGACCCAGTTCGATTCCGCGTCCACGTCGATGCTCACCACCTTGCCCCGCGCACCGCGCAAGGTCAGCAGATCGGCGAAATACAACGCAGAGCCGCCGTGCCGGGTGCCGGTTTCGATGATCCACTGGACGTCGAGATCGTGGATGATCTCCTGGTAGCTCCACATGTCCGCCACGCTTTTCAGCGTGCGCACGCCTCGGTATTGGACACCCTTCCAGACCCCGGTGTCGTAGTACCACTTGAAATAGGCCTCGCCGGCGCTCGACATGGTTGGATCTCCGTCGACCTGCTCCATCGATTACGGGGATTCACGTGTTCGCCGCGCGCTCGATCCGCTGATGTACGGCATTCTGCATGCGTTTTGCGCATCACCGGAGGAGCCGTGCCACGTGCGACGCGGTCACGCCTGGATTCCGAGGGCAGCGATCCAGCGCTGCGCTACCGCGTCCGGCGCAAAACGTCGTTCGACGTACTGCTGTCCGGCCACAATGCGGGCCTCAGCTTCGCCGGGATGGTCAAGCGCCCAGCCCACACCGGCGGCGAGGTCCTCGCCGACCCAAAGGAACTCCGCCATCTCGAGGTACGCCGGAATCGGAGATGCCACGGCGAAGCGTCCCGCGCGCAGGATCTCGACCGCCCGATTGTGGGACTTGGCCCGCCCCCAATCCGTGCCGGTCTCCTGCGGGAGGAGAACGATGTCCGCGGCGGCCAGCGCCGCCGCCATCGCGTCCAGCGACCACGGAACGTGGCGAAGCCCGAACCCTGCGTGGAGACCGGTCAGCCGGGCCTGTAGTCCCGCCGCAAGAGTCTCGCCCGTGGGCCCGCACACAAGCGCGAGATCGATCGATCGAACGCGCGGCGCCAGATGCGCCGCAACCCCCAGGATCGTGGCCTCGAGCAGGCGGAAATTGGGCTTGCCCAGATTGCCGAACCAGCAGAGCCGGAGCGTCTCGCCCGGTCGCATACGCACCGGCTGCGCGGTTGCGCTTTCGTAGGGATCTTCGATGAGGTGGATGCCCCGCTTCGCGTACGGGGCGAGCTGGCGCTCGAGCTCCGCGCAGGGCACGATCAGCCGGCAATGGCTGGCAAGACCCTCCTGGTACTCGGCAAGGAACGCGTTGCCGAGCACGGTCGCGAGCGACGCATAGTTGTCGGACAGATCGGCGAATACCGGAAGCTCCGGAGCGCAGTCGAGCACGTCGATGAGCGCCCGCAGCGGTCCCGGATTCGCCGCGACCAGCCCGACGGACAGCTTTGCAAGGACTATCGCGGCCGGCGTCCCGAGTGTGCCGATCTGCGGATCGCCGAGGAACAGGGGGAGCGGCACGAGATAGACCGGGAGCAGGCGAGCAAGTTGCTCGGCGGGAATCAGCATGCGCAGCCGATCGCTCGCTAGCGGCGCGTACAGGCGCACGCCCGCGTCGACCCGCTGCATCTCCCCGCTGGCCGTGACGAACGCAAGGAACCGGCTCTCGGCGCCCGTCCGGCGCGCCCCGCCGCCCTGTGCCCAGGCGCCTCGTCGCGAAAAGAGTCTGTCCAGCATACGGCTCGAGTTCTCTCAGCCGGCGCGCGCGCCACGCCCACGAGTCGGGCGGCAGAGAGAGGCGCACGTGCCCCGATCCCTCACGCGTCGCCGCCGTGCGTCGCCGGGGATCCCGTCTGGCAGTCCCGCGCAGTCAACGATGCCACACCTCCCGGCGCTCAAGGGTGGGATGCGCAGTACTCGCGCCAAGCCTGGCGATACGCCTGCTCGAGCTCGCGGGCAAGCCCTCGTACGTCCAGAAGCGGGGAGGCGCGCATGCGGTCGCGCAGTGTAGCGCACAGGGCGGCGCGGCGCGGCGAGTCCGCGGCAAGCGCTGCGGCGATTTCGAGATAATCGGCGTCGCTCGACGCGACGAGATCCTCCAGACCGAGGACGCCGAGAATGCTCGCACCCGATCGCGAGAACCCGTGACGGCCGACCCGTGTGACGACCGGAACGCCCATCCACAGGGCCTCGCACGTGGACGCACCGCCGTTGTATGGGTAAGCGTCCAGCGCGATATCCGTCCGCCGCATGAGCTCCCAATAGCGATCACGTTCGAGCCGCCCGTGGGTGCCGACCCGCTCCGGAGCAATGCCCCGCTCTCGAAAGGGCGCGAGAACGCGCTCGCGCACTTCGTCGCCCGGAACGTCCACGACCTCGAGCCGCGAACCGGGAACCTGCTCGAGGAGCTCGGCCCACAATGCCAGCTGAGCGGCATGCAGCTTCGCGAGGCGGTGAAACGATCCGAACGCGATCCCTGCGACGCCGCTCTCGAGCGAGGGTTCGGGCATTTCGGGATGCGGCGCAAACGCCCATTGCGCCCTCGGCAGTCGCAGCAGCCGCTCGGTGTGAAACCGCTCGCTGTGTCCGGGCGGATCGGCCAGGGCATCGGTGATGCGGTAATCCATCGCCGGCATTCCCGTGCTCCCGAGATAACCGAGGTAGCCGATCTGCACCGGAGCTGGCTTGAGCGCCAGGGCGGACGCACGGTGGCCACGCGTAATTCCGGCCAGGTCGACGAGGATATCGATCTCATGGCCACGCACGAGGTTCGCGAATGCCTCGTCGGAGAGATCGAAGACGTCGTGCCAGTGATCGGCGAGGGCACGAAACCGCTCCGTCTCCGCGTCCTGCTTGTTCAGGGTGCGATAGCAAAAGAGCTCGAACGCCGACCGGTCGCGGCGCTCGAACAGGGGCTCGAGGAACGCGGCGACGGCGTGCGCGCGAAGGTCTCCTGACACGTACGCGAGTCGCAGGCGGCGCTCCGGCTGCGTGCAACGCCCGACGACCGGAGGGAGGCGCGCCGATGGCTGGTCATGGCGGGCAGCCCACGCCCGATGGGCTCGAAAGCATTCCGCTTCCTCGACCGCCGGATGCACGCGCAGCAGAAAGAGCAGGTTCGCCTCGATTCGCTCGTTCCCTGGATCGAGCGCGTGCGCGCGCCGCAAGGCCGCGAGCGCCTCGTCGAGCCGCCCGAGATCGCCGAGCGCAAGCCCCAGATTCTGGACAAAGAGCGGCTGCGCGGGGCTCAGTCCGAGCGCCGCCTGGAAATAGTCGAGCGCGCTGTCATACTCGAGCCGGGCCTGGGCAATCGCGCCAAGCAGATTCAAGGCGTCGGCATTCTGCGGATCCTTGGTAAGGACCTGGAGGTAGCACCGCTCGGCGTCCGCCAGACGGTCGCTCCGGTGCAGAGCGACGCCCTCGGCGAGAAGGGCCTCGACGCCTTCGCCGACGGGTACCCGTGGACCGCGCCGGCGGCGGCCTGCCCATCCGGCGAGCAATCGGCTCAACATATCTGCATCGCGCGAATCTTAGCGCAGCATGGTGAAACAAGGAGACGCAGAAAAGAAAAAGCCCCTCGCTGGGAGGGGCTTCGTGACCTGCGCGATGCCGATCAGCGGCAGCTTGCCGGCATGTACTTCGAAGGCGTTCCGACGCAGCTCCACACCGCCGTCTGCGTATTGTAGGACGGCGTCAGGGTGATGGTCACCGCGGTGCCGATGTTCTGGTCCTGAACGCCTTGGACCTTCTTACCCGTGATGGTGATCACGCCGCCGTCGGACACCGTGCCCGATGCGATCTTGCCGGTGGCCGTAACCGTAAGCCCCACGCCCGCGCTGGCGGGCGTCTGGTCGGCCTGGTACTTCTCGGTGACCGCCGTGCGGAACGCGCTCGCCGCGAGGATCAACTCGGATACCCGTGCGCGAATCGTGTAGTCCTGGTACGCCGGCAGCGCGATCGCCGCCAGGATACCGATGATCGCGACGACGATCATCAGCTCGATGAGCGTAAAGCCCTTTTGGATTGCCTTCATGCACTTCTCCTCTAGATCGTTGAGAGTAGGCTGCTTACCCGCCGATCCCTTTTACGCAAGCGGTGTGCCAGCCCGCTCGAAGGCGAGAATGATAATGTATGCAATTGATATTTCAGTATTTTTATCCTAAGACCCCGCGTGAATCTCCGGTTTCCCACCAAAGATCAGCACTCGGATTGCCCGGCCGCGTAGACGAAGTGACGGCCAGCGGCAGGCGCTCGGCGACCCGGGCTCGCGGAAAGAATGAATGCCGTCAACAACCCCCCGAGACAGCCCGCGGGGGTCCCCGGGGCGTCGCGGCTCACGCGAGATGCTTCGGGCAAAGCGCGTCCGCGATCGGCGGACTCGCGCCATTCCGTGACATCGTTCCGGTCTGGGTCTGCGCTCCACCTCAGGATGATCCGACCCTCCGTGACGCAAATCACGCTCCCCCGGTTGCAAGCTGCGGGGCGGCCCACCGTCCTGCGTGATGGGGTGCCGCTCCGCGTCAGTTCCCGAGCTCAATCGCGATTCGATCCAGGACATCGCTCCACTCGCCCGCACGCACTTGGCGGAAAAGCCGGGCGCTAGGGTACCAGGGCATCCCATCGCCGGCGGCGCCGTAGCGCCACTCGGCCGCGACCGGCACCATCACGAGCGCCGGTCGGCCAAGCGCGCCGGCGAGATGGACGACTGCGGTGCACACGCTCACGACGGCATCCAGCGCAGTCACCAGAGCGGCAGTGTCGTCGTAATCATCGATCGCGTTCTGCCAGTGGTGCACCGCGATGCCGGTGCGCTCCTGAAAGGCGACGATCTCGTCGATGCACGACGTGTACTGAAGGCTGATCCAGTGGGCATGGGAGCGCTCGAGCAGGGGCGCGAGCGCGGAAAGACCGATGGAGCGGAGATCGCGCCGCGACGTCCTGGTGCCGCCGCGCCACGACAGCCCGATCTTCGGGCCCGGCCCGAGGGCCGCCAGACGCCGCCGGTACCCCGCAACTTTCTCGAGGTCGGGCGAGAGGTAGCCCCGGTGCGCGGGGAAGTCCTCGCGGCGGCCCCGGTAGCGGAGCGGCAGATCGCCGACGGGAATCTGCATATCCATCGCACCGATGGTGTCAAGCCATGCGGGAGAAGGATCGTTCTGCACCGTGCCGAAGACACGCGTGCCCGGGAACGAGCGAGCGAAGAGCCCTGCGAGCCGGGGCTCGCAATCGAGCACACAAGACCCTGCTTCTCGCAGCAGATCGGGCAGGCAGGACGCGAACATGACCTGGTCGCCCAGCCCCTGCTCGCCGTAGACGAGCACCCGCCTGCCGGCAGGCGATTCCCCGCGCCAGTCCGGGAACCGGAACGGGCGCGGCACGAAGAGCGTGCTCTCGATGCGGGCGCGGTAGTCCTGCCACCCGCGGGCGTAGTTCCCGCGCTTGAGTTCGATCACCGCCCGCGTTAGCCGCAGTTCCGCATCGCCGGCCTGCCGCGCAAGCACGCGATCGAGCAGCGCGAGCCCATCCACTGGCCTCCCTGCCTCGGCGAGCACCCAGCCAAGGTTCGCGGCCGCATCCGCGTTGTCGGGCTCGGCTGCGAGCGCCTGCCGCAGCAGCGCTTCGCCCCCGGAAAAGTCGCCCAGCTCGCGCGCGCGGATGAGGCCGAGCATGTTGCGCGCGTCGGACGCGGACGGATGATGGGTGAGGAGCCGCTCGAGCAACGCGATCGCGTCGCCAAAGGCGCCGATCTGCTCGGCATGCCGTGCAAGCGCATAGAGCGCCTGCCGGTGCGTCGGCACGGCTGCGAGCAGCTCCCGCCAGGCCCCGGGAATCTCGGCGGTGCGCCCGAGGCGGCTCAGGGCGCGGACGCGGCCTGCGAGGGCCCGCGCATTCGCCGGATCGTAGTGCAGCGCGAGAACGAAGGCGTCCAACGCCGCCTCGTCGTCGCCGCGCGCGACATCGGCCTCGCCCGCAAGCGTATTGAGCTCGGGATCGTCCGGATGCATTTCGAGCGCCCGGGCCGCGGCGCTCGCCGCCACCTCGGCGTCGCCCCGTGCGAGGACATCCCGGACGGCCGCTCGCGCATGCGCGGCAAGCTCCGCGGAAACGGATGGCGGTTTGGCCGCAATCAGTTGCGGTTCCGGCGCCCGCGTACGACCGAACCGCCACTTCATGCAGCGGGCGGCGCAAGCCGCTGATGTTCACGCGGACGAGACCAGTACGGACGGCGGCACGCGCGTGCGGCCCCCCGCAACCACAGTCTGCGGCGCATCTCAGGAGGTCTCCGCGGGATTGCCATCCGCGTCGACGACACTGACGAAATCGTCCGGCGCGCCCGGCAACTGCTGCCGGAAGTACGCCATCTCCTCGGCGAATGCCTCCCCCGCGGGGAGACCGCTCTCGTCGAGACGGGCGCACGGGTAGTCGGCGAAGTCCGGATGGCCTCCGGCGAACCGCAGCCGGAAATGGCGCACCCCGTCCCGGTCGCCCGCGTACGCCGGCTGCAACGGGAACAGCCAGCACGGCTTCGGCTTGAACTCCCACTTGTGGTAGCCGAGCTCGACCGCCGCAACCTGCAGGGAGCAGCGCCCGTCGGGATAGCGGAACACGCAGCTTCCCCGTTTGCGGTCCTCTTCGGAAACCGTCACGCCGGCGCGCTGCGCGCGGTTCACGCCCGTCCTGCCCGGCCCATCGGGCGTCACCACCTCAGTGGAGTAGACCGGGATTCCCTGGAGGATTTCGGCCTTGTAGAGCGGTGCCTCCACGCGCTGCAGCAGGCTGAAGTGCGCGGGGTGACTCTCGACGAAGGCGATGATGCGAAGGGCATCGCTCTCGAGCATCTGCACGCCGCGGCGGCAACAGATGCCGCGGCAGTCAGCGAGATTCGAGCAGACGTGAAAGCGCATTCCCGCCAGCGCGCCGTCGTCGTCCACCTCCGCCGGGGTGGCCGCAGCGGGTGTGCGCCGACCGCGGAGGATGCCCGAGAGGAACCGCCTCAGCATGCCGATACCCTCTTTCCCGCTCGGGCGTAGCTGCCTTGTGGCATTTCGCTCACACTCCCGGCGCCACGGCGCGAACGACGTTAGCCCAGCGCTCTCCAGGCCGCTGGCGGAAGAGTCGTGCAGCGGGATACCACGGCATCTCCTGCCCCGCGCGCAGGTAACGCCATTCCGGGCTCGCAGGCACCAATACGCGCACGTCGAGGCCGAGCGCGCCGCCCAGATGCACGACGTAGCTGCAGACCGTCACGATGCAATCGAGCGCGCTCATCAACGCGGCCGTCTCGTCGGCCTCCACCAGCGCCTCGGGCCAATGGTGAAAACGCCCCGGCGCGAAGGCACCCATCGCCGCGGTGTCCTCGGTCGTCGCGGCGTGCTGGAGGCAGACGAAGCTCAGCTCGGGTCGACCGAGCAGCGCCTCGAGCTCGCGCGGCTCGATCGAGCGCAGCGCGCGGCGGGTCTTGGCGAGCCCACCGCGCCACGCGATCCCCATCTTGCGCCCGGACCCGAGGCCGGCGAGCCGCGCCCGAAAGTGCGCAACCTTCTCCGGGTCGGGCCGGAGGTAGCCACGGTGCCGCGGGAAGCTCGCCCAGCTCGACCGGTAGCGGCGCGGCAGGCTGCCGGCGGGAACCTGCACATCGATCTCGCCGGCCTGCTCGAGCCACGGGTGCGGCCCCGGCAGCCGGCCTGGAAAAACCTCCGCTCCGGGAAAGGAGCGGGCGAAGAGCGGCGCCAGCCGCGGATCGCATTCGATCACCACGCGCCGGGCCTCCTCGAGCAGGTCGCCGAAGCAATTGGCGAACATGATCTCGTCGCCGATCCCCTGCTCCGCATAGACCAGAACCGACTTCCCGGACAAAGACTCGCCCTGCCACTCCGGAAACGGAAAGCTGCGCCGCGGCGATTCGGCCGAAGTCATGCGCGCCGTGTACTCGCGCCAGCCGCGCTCGAAGTCGCGGAGCGAAAGGAGGTGAAGCGCCTTCATCATCCGGACGTCCGCGTTCTGCGGTTGCCGCGCGAGAACCCGCTCGATATGGGCGAGCCCCGTGTCGAGCTCACCGAGATCCTGCAGAACGTGCGCGAGTGTGCATCGCGCCTCGTGGAATTCGGGTCGAGCTTCGACGAGCGGCTCGACGAGCGCGCGCGCCTCAGCCGCCCGGCCGAGGTCGGCCAGCACGATCGCGAGGTTGTTGATCGTGGTCGGATCGCCGGGTTTTCGAGAGTGTGCGGCCCGCAGCAGGTGCGCCGCCTCGTCGAGGCGCCCGAGCTCGCGGTATGCAAGCGCAAGATTGTTCTGCAGCAGCGCATCGGCGGGATTGAGCGCGACCGCCCGCTCGAAGTGCGGAACCGCCTCAGCGAGGCGATTCAGTCGCTGCAGCGCGATGCCCATGTTGCCGTGCGCCTCGGCCGAGTCGGGATCCCGGTTCAACACGTACTGCAGCAACGGGATCGCGTTGGTCGCCTGGGCAAGCCCGATCAGCAGCACGGCGAGTTCGATGCGCGGGGCGAGATCCTCGGGTGCGAGCGACAGCGCGCGCATGTACGCCTCGGCCGCGCGGCGCGCGTCGCCTGCATCGCGCAGCACCGCACCGAGCAGGACCCAGCCCTCGGCACGCTCCGGCTCGGCGGCGATCACTCCGCGCACGATGCGTTCGGCCCCGGCCGTGTCGCCGAGCTCGCGCCGGATGTCCGCCAGAAGCAACTGTGCGTCCGCGTCGTCTTGGCAATCGGCGACGAACGGCTCGAGGATGGATGCAGCCGCGGCCGGATCGCCCGCCTCGCGCACGCGCACCGCTTCGGTCAGGAGCCAGTCACGCGAGCGACGCCCAGAGCGTCGCGAGATTCCAGTGACGAAGACGCGCAACATCCTCATCTGCCTGCCGGGCGGGGTTGGGCGCTTGCGGCACACATGTCTGCCAACCGGCTGCTAGCGCGCGACGCGCTGCGTGCAGGCAAGCATGCGCGCAAGCTCCTGCCGCCACTCCTCCGCATACTCGCAGTCCCGGTACTCGTCGAAGTAGGGGCCGCCCAGCGTGTAGTGCACGAGCGATACTCCCGGCGCGGGCTTGTAGTAGCCCACCAGGTGATTCCACGTCCGCGGCAGCTCGCCGATCAGTCCCTCGTCGGACAGCCACTTGAACTGGTGGAGCTCGAGCCCGCTCGCGGTGTTGACGTACTCGGGCGTGAGCGCGCGGCACCGCGCGTTGTTGAAGAGCATGACGCTCGACCAGTTCTTCTTCGGGTACGCGGTCTGCGGCTGGTCCAGGAACTTGATGGTCTCGCGCGGCTGGTGGTCGTGCTTCACCACCATCACCGCGTAGCGTTCGTCGCGCAGCCGCCACAGGTTCGCGATGTCGTCGAGGACGAGCATGTCGCAGTCCAGGAAGACGCTCCAGCCCTCGTAGCCCGAGAGATGCGGAGTGAGGAACCGGCTGAACGCGAAGTCGGTGGACTGGAGCGGATGCCGCTCGCGCGTGAACAAGCCCTTGAGCTCGGAGAGCATCAGCGGGGCCACGCTCACGGGCCCGCTCGCGCGCACGTGGATGCTGTGCGCGAGCACGCTGAATGCGACGGCCTCCCGGGGATCGTAGCCGATGAAGACGCGCATCACCGGCCGGCTCCCTCGGAGCCGATCCGGCTCTCGACCATTCGCGCCCCGTCACCCGTGCCTTCCCGCTCCTGCACCCAGAACTCCCAGGCCACGCCGCGATGCCGCGCCGCGCTCGCGCTTGCGAGCTCGGCCCACCATGTCGCCGGCCGGATGGTGCAGTGCGCGTTCTCGCCGGTCGGCAGCCGCTTGCGCGCCGGGTAGCACGCGACGGTGGCGAAGACGAAGCGCTCGGCAAAGCCGAAGAGCTCGCCGACGATCCACGACACGTCCTCCTCGGGACAGTGCTCGAGCACGTCGGTCGAGATCACGGCGTCGAACTTGCCCTGCGGGAGCTTGCTGAACGGGGGGAAGCTCGGGTCGTAACAATGCACGTAGTCGACGTTCCAATAGTCGGCGATGCTCGGCACGACCCGTCCGTCGGAGAGCTGCATGTCGCGAACGTCGTATTGCATGCCCTTGCCGCTGCCGTAATCCAGGATGTTCGTCGCCCCGGTCACGTCGATCAGGCGCTTGATGCGGATGGCCTGCGGCGGCAGGCTCACTCCGGGGAACGTGCGCTCGGACGGGAGGTTCATGAAGCGTTCGCCCTCGGCGTGCATGGTGCGGTACAGAGCAGTGAGTTCCCTGTAGCGCGGGCTCGGGTTCTGTCGGCTGTAGGTCATCCGGTTCGCGGCGCGTCGCTGTCGTCGCGGCCCATTCTAGCAACGCAGCCGACCGATGACCGGTGCGCCTCGCCCGCCCACGTGCAAAGTTCACGCGCGACGTTGCCGACGACCGGCGCCCAGTCGTTCGGAAGGGACTGCCGGAACAGCCGGGCGCTCGGATACCAGGGCATACGCTCCCCGTCGACCCCATAGCGCCACTCGGCGCCGACTGGCAGCAGCACCCACGCCGGCCGGCCGAGCGCGCCTGCGAGCTGCGCGACCGTGCTGTCGATCGTGACCACCAGATCGAGCGCTGCGAGCAGCGCCGCGGTCTCGTCCAGATCCTCGAGCGCATCGGGGAACGCCTGCGCATGCACGCCGTTCGTGAGCTCGATCGTCTCGAGTTCAACCGGCGCCGCGCCCCGTTGCAGGCACACCCACGTCACGGCTCGCACCGCCAGGATCGGCGCCAGTCGGCCCAGTTCGATCGAGCGGCCTGGCCCGCGCGATCGCAGCGTGCCGCCGCGCCATGCGATGCCGGCGACCGGTCCCCGCCCCGACTGCGTCAGGCACGCGCGCCAGGCCGCCGCGCGCTGCGGATCCGCGCGCAAGTATCCGGCGTGCGCCGGAAATTCCGCCGGCTGGCATCGCAGATGGCCAGGCAGGCTCCCGATCGGGACGTGGAAGTCGACGCGCGCCTCCGGCGGGAGCGCGATCGGTTCGTGTTGGCTCCCGCCGACGATGGTGGCGTCCGGAAACGACCGCCGGTACAGGGCCGCGAGCCGCGCATCGCATTCGACGATGCATGTTCCGGAAGCCCGGATCAGGTCCGGCAAGCAGGAGGCGAACAGGATCTCGTCGCCGACGCCCTGCTCGGCGTGCACCAGCACCGTCCGGCCATCGAGCGGCTCGCCGCGCCAGGGCGATCCGGGCATCGCGCGCTGCGGCCGATCCTCCGAGCGCAATCGCAGCTCGTAGTCCGGCCAGCCTGCGGCGAAGCGCCCCAGTGCAAGGAGCGTGATCGCGCGGTGAAAGCGTGCGATCACATGGTCAGGATCGTGCGCGAGCGCGCGCCCGAACGCTTCGAGTGCTGCGTCGAAACGCCCGAGCTCGTGCAGCGCGACCCCGCGGCGCGTGTGCACATCGGCCTCGTCGAGCCCGAGCGCGATTGCGCGGTCGAGCGCTGTGAGCGCAGGCTGCGCATCGAACGCGCCGCGCAGGTGGAGCGCCCCGAGCGCGGCGTGTGCTTCAGCAAGATCCGGGAACCGCGCGACGATTCGCTCGACCATCGCGATGTCGGCGGTCGGAACCGCGTCGTCCGGAAGCCATGCGACGAGGTTGCGAATCGCTGGCGTGAACTCCGGATTTGCCGCGACCGCGGCGCGGAAGTGATCGAGCGCGGCGTTGCGCTCGCCGTCCCGGGCGAGGAGCAACCCGATGTTGCAGTGTGCCGCGACATGCTGCGGATCCAGCGCGAGCGCTGCACGGTAACAACGCGTCGCGGCGGACGACTCGCCCATCATCGCGTGCACGTTGCCGAGATCGGCCTGGACGTCGGCCGAGCGCGGATCGAGCCGCGCGGCGCGCGCGAGCAGCTCGCGCGCCGCCCGCGGTTCGCCGGCCTGCGCCTCGAGCCGCCCGAGCAGCGACAGCAGGGGCACGCTCGCGTCGTCTTCCGCGGCCAGCACCGACCGCAGACGCTCGCGGGCTTCCCCGATCCGCCCGCTCGCCTCGAGCCGAAGCGCCTCGGCGAGCGCGCGCGCGCCCTCGGCGGCGCCGCCGCGCCCCCGACTGAGCACCCATTTCAGCATCCTCCCAAGCATAATTACCTGCGTGTTGCGCGACCGCGCCACGCGGTCGGCTGAACCCGTGAAATTGTGCCCCAGCTCGCGATCGGGCCGCCGAAACGCCGTGTCCCGATGCTAGAATTCTCCATCGGATGGGGGAAGTCCAAACGGAGTACGCATGGGGTTGTTTTCGATCTTCTCCAAGGCAGAGATCAACAATTTCGCCAAGGACCTCGCGTCCAACCTGGCAAAGCGCTACCCGCCCGCGCTCGACGTGAACCCCGAGAAGCGCGTGTCGGAGAACCGGCTGACCCGGGTGCTGGAGGACACGCTCGCGCAAGCGGTCGAGTTCCAGCAGAAGCACAGGCTCGGGATGTTCGGCAAGGCGAAACTCGGCAACGAGTTCAGGTGGCAGTTGAAGGAAATGGGCTACACCGAGAAGTTCATCGACGTCGCCACCGAAGGCCTGATGGTCTACATCACGCGCGGGTCGACGGCAGCCTCCTCGCAGGGCAAGCAGCCCAACTGACCCGACGCGGCTGCGCGGCCCTCCCGCGCGGCGCGACGCCCGGCACCCGGCCGGCCGGTGCGCGGATCAGCCGAGGTAGCCCGGCGCCCGGCTCGCCTCGACCTCGTCGATCTGGTCCGCGTCGAGGAACTGGTGCGCGTACTGCAGGTAGACCTTGCCGCGCACGAAAATGTCGAAGAGATCCGCGTCGATGTGGCCGTTCTCCTTGAACTGGCCCAGGATCCGCAACGACTCGGAGAGCGTCTTGCCCTTCTTGTAGGGGCGATCCTTCGCGGTGAGCGCCTCGAAGATGTCGGCGATCCCCATGATGCGCGCCTGCACCGACATCTGGTTGCGCGTGAGACCGCGCGGGTAGCCTTTGCCGTCCATCCGCTCGTGGTGCCCACCGGCGTACTCGGGCACGTTCCTGAGGTGCTTCGGCCACGGCAGCGCCTCGAGCATCTTGATGGTCGAGACGATGTGGTGATTGATGATGCCGCGCTCCTCCGCGGTCAGGGTGCCGCGCGTGATCGTCAGGTTCTTGATCTCGTCCCCGGACAGGAAGTCTGAAGTGCCGCCCGTCGTGTCGCGCCACTTGTATCCGCTGCCGATCCGCCGCACGCGTTCCTGCTCCTCGGACGACATCGACTCCCCGCCGATGTTGCAGCGGCGCAGGAACTTGCGGTCTTCCTCGAGCTGCCGCAGTGTCTCGCGCAGCTGCTGGTCGATCTCGTACAGCTGGTCGCGCTGGGTGATCTCGTCCACCCCGCGGCGGCCGGCGAGCTCCACCTTCCGGCGCATCGCCTCGACCTCGGCGTCGCGCTTGAGCACCTCGAACCGCGTATCCACGAGGTGGATGCGATCGAAGATCGTCTCGAGCTTGGTGGCCTTGTCGACGACGTGGACCGGCGTCGTGATCTTGCCGCAATCGTGCAGCAGGCCCGCGATCTTGAGCTCGTAGCGGTCCTTGTCGGTCATCTTGAAGTCGGCGAGCGGCCCCTCGCGGGCCGCATCCGCGGCTTCGGCGAGCATCATCGTGAGCTGCGGCACGCGCTGGCAGTGCCCGCCGGTGTAGGGCGACTTCTCGTCGATCGCGGTGTTGATCAGCTCGATGAACGATTCGAACAGGGCCTCGAGCTGGATGATCAGCGCGCGGTTGGTGAGCGCGATCGCCGCCTGCGAGGCGAGGGACTCGGCGAGCCGCTGGTCCGACTTCGAGAACGCCACGATCTCGCCGGTCGCGACGTCCTGGCAGTTGATGAGCTGCAGGACGCCGATGATCTCGCCCTCGTGGTTCTTCATCGGCACGGTGAGGAACGACTTCGACCGGTAGCCCGTCTTCTGGTCGAAGCGGCGCGTCCCCGAGAAGTCGAATCCGCTCTCGGTATAGGCGTCGGCGATGTTGACCGTCGTGCCGTGGATCGCGGCGTAGGCGGCGACCATCGAGTTGTTCGGCTCGCCGTCGCGGTAGAGCTGGATCGGGAAGAACGGGATCGCATTGCCGGTGGTGCCGCCGAGCGCGATGTTGAGCGACGCCGTGCGCATGATCTCGAAGTGGAGCTCCGGATGGCCATCCACTCCCTTCACGAGGTAGAGCGTCCCGCCGTCGGCGCGCGTGATGGTCTTGGCGGCGACCAGGATCTTCTCGAGGAGCGCATCCAGGTTCTTCTCGAGCGAGAGCGCGGCGCCGATCTCGTTCAGCTGATCGAGCCGGCGAAAGAGGTCGTCCGAGGTGTCGGCCGCTCGCCGGGCCGCCTGCTCCGCCATCGGGGCAACGTTCGTGCCGGACATCGCGCCCTCCTACTTGATGCAGACCGCGCGCACCTGGGCCATGTCGGTGATGCCCGTCAGCACCTTCTCGACGCCGTCCATCTTGAGGGTGCGCATGCCCTCCTCCAGCGCGACGGCCAGGATCTCCGCGACACGCGCATGCTCCTGGATGAGCTTCTTGGTGTGATCGCTGCCGACCAGGAGCTCGTGCAGGCCCACCCGTCCCTTGTAGCCGGAACCGCCACACGCGTCGCAGCCGGTCTTCCGGTAGAGCGTGAACTGGCCCTGCTCGTTGCCGAAGTTCTTCACCCAGTCGCGCCACACCCCCTCGTAGGCCGTCTTCGCGTCCTTCTTGAAGGCGCTGGTGTACAGGAGCTCCTGGCAGTACTCGGTGATGAGCGCCTTGATCTCCTCCTGGCCGGGCGTGTACGCCTGCTTGCAGTTCGCGCAGAGCCGCTTCGCCAGCCGCTGCGCGAGCACGCCGAGGAGCGCGTCGGCGAAGTTGAACGGATCCATCCCCATGTCGAGCAGGCGGATGATCGACTCGGGCGCGCTGTTGGTGTGCAGGGTCGCGAACACGAGGTGGCCCGTGAGCGACGCCTCGATGCCGATCGCGGTTGTCTCCTTGTCTCGCATCTCGCCGACCATGATGATGTCGGGATCGGCGCGCAGGAACGCCTTCATCACGGTGGCGAAGTCGAGGCCCGCCTTGCGGTTCACCTGGACCTGGCGCAGGCCCTTCTGGGTGATCTCGACCGGATCCTCCGCCGTCCAGATCTTGGTGTCCGGCGTATTGAGATACTTCAGCACCGAGTGCAGCGTGGTCGTCTTGCCCGAGCCGGTCGGCCCGCACACGAAGAAGAGCCCGTACGGTTTCCCGACGGTCTTCTTCAGCGCCTCGAGGTTGTACGCCGAGAGGCCGAGCTTGTCGAGCGGGATCGGCTCGCCGGCTGACAGGATCCGCATGACCACGTCCTCGACGCCGCCGGCAGTCGGAATCGTCGCCACCCGCAGCTCGATGTCGAGCGGGCCGAACTTCTTGAACTTGATCTTGCCGTCCTGCGGCTTGCGGCGTTCGGAGATGTCGAGGTCGCACATGATCTTCAGCCGCGCGATCAGCGAGTTGCGGTACGACGCCGGCACCTCGATGTAGGGCGCGAGCGAGCCGTCCTTGCGGAACCGGATCTCGGTCTTGGCCTTGCCGGGGTAGGACTCGATGTGGATGTCGGAGGCGCCCTGCTGATACGCCTCGATGATGATCTTGTTCACGAGCTTGACGAGCTCGTTGTCGGCCGCCGCGGAGAGATCGTCGTTGCCCGCGTCCTCGCCGCCTTCCTCGTCCATGCCCGAGAGGAGGTCGCCGATGTCGCCGATGTCGAGATCGGCGCCGAAGAACTGGTTCAGCGTGTCCTTGAACTCGCGCTGGGTGGTGACGACGTACTTGATGCGTCCCTTCTGGAAGACGTTGTTGACGATCCGGGAGCCCTTGGTGCGCTCGGGATCCAGGCACATCACCAGCAAACCGTCCTTGTTCTCCTCGAGCGGGATCCACTGGTTCGCCTCGACGTACTCGCGCTTCAGGTTCTTCAGCAGATCCATCGACTTCACGCGATCCGGCTTGAACGGCTCGTACGGAACGCCGAAGAACTTGGAGAGCGCCGCGCCGAGCGCGGGCAGCTTGACGTTGAACTCCTCGATCAGCACGGCCTCGACATCGACCGCCTTCTTGCGCGCCGAGCGCGCGGCGAGCTCGAACTCGGCGGCCGAGATGACCGCGTCGGCCACCAGGAAGTCGTACTTGGTCTTGAGGAGCGCCGGCTTCTGGCGCTGGCGGAAGGCGATCGCGAGCGTCTGGCAGAGCTCGGTCGCGCCCTCCTCCGCGAGCTGCCCGAAGGGCTGCCCGGACTTGTTGTTGATCAGCTGGACGACGCCGATCAGGTCGCCCTTCTCGGCGTCGAGGATCGGCGCGCACAGCATCTGCTTGGTGCGGTAGCCGGTGCGCTTGTCCACCTCCTGGAGGAACCGCAGCGACGGATGGAGCTTCTTCAGCTCGGCCTCGTCGTACACGTCCCGCACGTTGAGGATCTTCTTCGACATCGCGCAGTAGCCCGCGAGCGAGTGCTCGGCGATCGGCAGCTTCAGGTCGCGGAACGAATTCAGGCCGATCTTGACCTTGGAGACGATCGTGGCCTTGTCGTCGCCGGCCGCGTAGATGGTGAGCCGGTCGGCGTTGAACAGGTGGCAGATGTCCGCGCTCACCTCCAGCATGATCTCGTCGATGTTGCTGGTGGCGTGGATGCGGTTCGTGACGGTCTGCAGGCTCTTCTGGAAGGCGAGCCGGGAGTTGACGTCACCCGAGGCGGCGGACGCAGGGCTCAGCACGGCGCTCATCTCATCGCATCCTGTGTGGTGTGCGGCCGGAGCCGATCCGGCCGCGGCACGGCAAAGTGTGCCCGCAACGCAGCCGCATCGCTGCTGCAGGCGGAACGAGTGATGCTAGTCCCGGTGCTTCCGCCAGGCAACCTGCCCATCGGTCGAGATGCGGCTTTTTTCAGCCGGCGGATCGCACCTCTCCCCCGGACGCCCGACCACCCCGGCCGCTTCGCGTCCAACCCGCCTCGGCGAGGGGGGGACGGTCTAGCGGGCACGTGCCTCCCCTCCCCCCAACCCGCCCTCCAGCACGTAGGCCCGCAGACCCCGTTGCGCGAGCAGGAATGCGGCCGCCGAACTGCGCCGGCCGGTCTGGCAGTACACGACGTATTCCCGGGACTTGTCGAGAATCTTGACGGCGTTCCGGATCTCGGCGAGCGGTATGTTGATCGCGCCCGGCAGCTTGTCGTACTGGTACTCCGACGGATAGCGGACGTCCAACCACTGCCCGCCCTGGGCGACCTTCGCGCGCGCGACGTCCATGTTGACACCGTGCAGCAACGGTTTCTTGAGCAGCTCGTTGAAGTCGTTCTTGTCGAGGCGCAGGAGCGTCCCGTCGGTCAGCATCGTGACGGTGGCGTTCCGCTTCGCGTTCGCGACGAGCGCCTCCTCGCCGAACGCATCGCCGCTCTTCAACTCCGCGAGCCGCATGCTGACGCCTCCGACCGACCGCTCGACCAGGCATTTTCCGGTCTCGACGACGTAGTAGTAGTCGCCTTCGGCGCCTTCGCGGACCACGACCTCGCCCCGCTTCGTCGTCACGCGCTTGAACCGCTTCAGTAGCTCGTTGATGTGCGCGGTCGGGAGCTGGGAGAACGCCCCGCCCGACTTCAGGTTGTTGATGCTGAAGAGGCCGGTGAGAATCGCCCAGTTGCCGATCGAGGGGCTCTCGGCGGCGGTCGTCCGCTTGGCGCCTTCCTCGGCCGCGGCCAGCTGGTCCCAGGTCACCATGATGTCGAGCAGGTCGTCGTCGATGCGGATGACCTCGATGTCGGTGATCGCCTTCGCCGAGGCGAACGGCGTCTTGCGACCGATCGGGTGCCTCGCCTCGGCCGTGCCGCCGACCACCACCTCGGAGCTGCCGTTCCCGAGGATGAGCGCGAGCTCGCCCTTGAGCAGGTAGACGAGCTGACCCGAGACGCCCTTGACCCGAAACGGGTCGAGCGTCTTGGAGACGCGCTCGATGAACGTCAGCTCGGCGAGCTCGCCCAGTCGCGATCCGGACAGCGCTGCGATCGGCTCGAGACCGCGCAGCGCCTCAACTTTTACCTTGTCGCTCGACATGATCCACGTCTTCCATTTGGCCAGAGGGGGCGAGGGTCGCGCGGCATCGCTGCGCTAGATCTCGAATACCTGGTTGTTCTGCAGCATCCGCGGGCGGTACTGGCCGGCGAACTCCTCGATCTCCTCCATGGAAAGCTCGATCTCCCCGGGCTTCAGATGGGTGATGAAGATCTCCGCGCTGCGCTCGAGCTTGGCGAGCTCCTCGGCGAGCATGCTCGGGCAGAGGTGCTTCGACATGACGGCGAGCTGCCGCTCCTTGTTCGAGAACGCGCACTCGATGATCAGGTACTTCAGGTTCGCAATCTTGTTGACGATCGGCCAGAGCTCGTCGCTCGCGGTCGTGTCGCCGGTGAACACCAGGCTCCCGCCGCCGCTGTCGAGCTGGTAGCCGATCGCCGGGACCACGTGGTTGGCCGGCAGCGCGGTGATGCGCCGGCCGTCGAGCTCGACGGTCTCGCCGAGCTCGATCGTCCGATAGCGCAGGAACGGCTCCTCGGTGCTCGGGATCTGCGTGAAGTCGGGCCAGATGCTCCAGTTGAAGATGTGGTTCTTCAGGATCTCGATCGTGGCCGGAATGGCATACACGGTGAGCGGTTTGTGGCGCATCTGACCGACCGTGTCGACCATGAAGGGAATCGAGGCAATGTGGTCGAGATGCGAGTGCGTGAGGAAGACATGATCGATCGGCGTCAGCTCCGCGAGCGTGAGATCGGCGACCCCGGTGCCGGCGTCGACGAGGACGTCCTGGTCGAGCAGCATCGACGTCGTGCGCAGGTGGCGCCCGCCGATGCCGCCGCTGCAGCCGAGAACCCGGAGCCGCATGCCCGTCTAGTGCTCCTCCAATGCCATGATCGCGTCGCCGCTGTACTCGTCGAGCGTTCCGCGGTGCGCCGCGATGACGCGGCTCGTCTCGGTCGGGTGCTCGCTCAGCAGCTGGGAGAGCTCCTTCGGGTCGCGCGCCATCCGGTCCACCCGCTCCGGCGGGACGTACTGGCCGGAGCGCTCGGTGAACTGGCGCCTGGAGCACGACGCGACGAAGTGGCCGAACGGCATATTCAGCGCGAACATAGCAAGCGTCACAAGCAAACTGCTTGCCAGAGGTAATGCAATGTGCGCCGTTTGCCACACCCCGACGTTCACTCCGGCGTAAACCGCGAGCGCGACCGCGGCAGCGACCGTGGCCCGGAGGGGCGAGCGCAGGGGCAGCGGCGCGGCGAGCCCCGGCACGACCCTGACGAGATGCTTTCTCACCTCGTCCGCCTACGGGCCGTCCCGCCAGTTCGACTTTCGATTCTTCGCGCCAAGAACGGGTCGTGCGCCCGGACGCCGCCCCTCAGCCCTTGAAGAAGAACTCCATCTTCACCCCGGCGAGCTCGAGCACGTCGTGATCGCTCAGGGCATGCGCCTGCGCGTCGAGCGTCTTGCCGTTCACGATCGGGAAGCTCGCGCCCTCCACGTGGGTGATGAAGTAGCCCTGCGGGCGGCGGGTGATGACCGCCACCTGCACCCCCGGCTTCCCGAGGGTGGTAAGCGCCTTGGTGAGCTCCATCTCCTTCCCGGCATTCGCCCCGGAGAGAATCTGGATCGCCGCCACCCGCCCGGCGGCCATCGGCTGCGAGCTCGCCATGGTGGGCTGCGGCTGGGAGGTGCCGATGCTCGGCGCCGCCTGCGACGCGCCCGGGGCGGGCATCGCCGGCGCGGGCTTGCCGTGCGGAGCGCCCAACGTCGGCATGCCCTGCGAGGTGTTCATGGACGGCATGCCCTGAGACGTCGACATCGTGCTCGCCGGTTGCGATGCGCCCGGGCCGGCGGGCTGCGCCGCACCCGGCTTCGGCATGCCGCCCGGCCGGATCACCATGGTCTTCTCGAAATCCTGCGGGCCCTTGGCCGCGGCCGGCGTGTCGGACAGGTACTTGAGCTTGTACTTGCCGAGCTCGATCACGTCCGAGTTCTGCAGGAAATGCTTCTTGATCGGCTGGCCGTTCACGAGCGTGCCGTTGGTGCTCCCGAGATCCTCCAGGAAGGAGTCGTTCAGGATCGTCACGATCACCGCATGCTCGCCGGAGACCGCCAGGTTGTCGATCTGGATGTCGTTATGCGGCTTGCGGCCGATGGTGGTGCGCTCCTTCGTGAGCGTGATCTCCTTCAGCACCAGCCCGTCCATACTGAGAATCAGCTTCGCCATGGCAGTATCCCCACTTATCTCAACCAGCCAAACAATCGCGACATCCAACCGCGCGGGACCGAGAAATCGCGCAGCACTCGCACCAGGATGACGGACACGTTGTCGCGCCCGCCGTTGTCGTTCGCCATCTGCACCAGCTGCTGGGCGGCGAGCTTCAGGTTCGCCGACAGCGTCTGCACCGTGAGCCCGATGTCCTCGTCGCTCACCATGTCGTTCAAGCCGTCCGAGCACAGCAGCCAGACATCGCCCGGCTTCGTGTCGTACTCGCGGATCTCGGGCTCCACCGTCGGATCGATGCCGAGCGCGCGCGTCACCAGGTTCTTGTTCTGCGAGAACCGCGCCTGCTCGGGCGTGATCATGCCGCTGTCGATCTGCTCCTGGAGGAGCGAGTGGTCCTTGGTGATCTGCTCGAACGCGTCGTCGCGCAGCCGGTAGACCCGCGAGTCGCCGATGTGCGCGATCATCGCCCTGTTGTCGTAGAACACCGCCGCCACCAGGGTCGTGCCCATGCCCGCGTACTGCGGCTGGCTCTGCGCCGCCTGGAAGATCGACGTGTTCGCTTTCTCGATCTGCTCGCGCAGCAGCTGCTCGGCGTAAGGCCGCCCGTTCAGCGGATCGGCACGGTACGGCGGGCGATCCTCGAGCAGATGCTGCAGCTCGGTCGTGATGATGGTGGTGGCCATGCCGCTCGCCACCTCGCCAGCGTTGTAGCCGCCCATCCCGTCCGCGAGCACGACCAGGCCCTTCGTGGCGTCTGCCGCGATCGAGTCCTCGTTGTGCGAGCGCACGACGCCCGGGTCGGTGCAGCTCGCGATCTCGATGGCCTGGCTCAGGTTCATGGGTCGTCTGCGGGGGCTCTGCTAAAGGCTGATGTCCACCGTCCGGATGCCTGCCGCGGGCGCGGCGCAGACGCGCAGGGCGGCGGCGAACTCCTCCCCGGTCTGAAACCGCGCGGCCGCGTCCTTCGCCATGGCCCTCGCGAGGACGGCGCCGACCGCCGGCGGGAGCGATGCATTGATCGAAAGGATGTCCGGTGCCGGCTCGTTGGCAATCTTGAACATGAGCTGGGCCATGGATTCCCCCTCGAACGGCAGCCGCCCGCAGAGCAGCTGGTAGAGGCTCACGGCGAGCGAGAAGAGATCGGAGCGACCGTCGATGCGGCGGCCCGCGAGCTGCTCGGGCGACATGTACGAGGGCGTGCCGAGCACCATGCCGGTCTTGGTTTTCGAGGAATCGGTGATGCGCGCGATGCCGAAGTCGGTCACCTTCACCGTGTCCGATGCCGGCTCGTACATGATGTTCGCCGGCTTGATGTCGCGGTGCACGATGCTCTGGCGATGCGCGTAGCCGAGCGCATCGGCCACCCGGATCGCGATCGAGATCGCCTTGTCGAGCGGCAGCAGCTTGCCGGGCTTCGTATACTGCGTGAGGTCCCGGCCCTTCAGGAACTCCATCGCGATGTACGCGAGGTCGTGCTCCTCGCCCGCATCAAAGATGGTGACGATGTTCGGGTGATTCAGCCGCCCCGCGGTCTCCGCTTCGCGGAAAAACCGCTCCCGCACCTCGGCCAGCTCGTCCGGCTCGAACTCCTGCGCGAGCGCCATCGTCTTGATCGCCACGATCCGGCCGATCTTCGGATCGCGCCCCTGGTAGACGACGCCCATCGCGCCCTTGCCGAGCTCCTTTTCGACCCGGTAGCGCCCGAGCATCGGCTTCTCGACGGTGGCCGATGTCACGATGCTCGCGTTCGTGCGGCCGCCGCCGGACGCGCCGCCCAGGATCACCGTCTCGGACAGCTGCTTCGCCCGCGAGACTTTCTCCGCAACGTCGCGGAACTTGGGATTGTGCTCCGCGACGTAACGGTAGACCGCTTCGGCCTTGTTGAACTGGCGCTTGCGCTCGAAGTCGAGCGCGAGGTTGTAGAGATTGTCGAGCACGACGTCGTCGACCGGCCTCACCCTGCGGAACTTGTCGAACGCCATGTCGAGCTGGCCCTGGCCCTGGAAGGCGAGCCCGAGCATCCGGTTCGACTCCGCCGACTCCGCATCCGACTTGAGCTTGCCGGCCTCGGTGACGAGGAACCGCTTCGTCGTGAGCAGAAGATGTCCGACCAGGAGCAGCGTGGCCGGGAGCATCAGCCGCAGCCACATGCCCTTGCCCGCCATCAGTCCGAAGTGGGCGCCGATGAGCGCGACGAACAGCACGGCGGTGAGCGCGGCCGCCGTGCCGGCGCCGAGCCGGGGCAGCAGCACGACGAGGTAGAGCGCGATCGCCACGAAGATGCCGGCCTGGGCCCACGGCGCCCACTGCGGCACGACGAAGAAATGCTCCTGCAGGATGGACGACACCGAGTGGGCGAGCGTCAGCACCGGCGCCATCGCGGGCGAGACCGGGGTCACCGAGGTCGCTCCCAGTCCCGGCGCGGTCGGACCGATCAGGACGATCTTGTCGCGGTATTTCTCGGCCGGGATCTTCCCCGTGTAGACGTCGAAGAACGAGTCGACCGGGAAGGCGGGCCGGCCGTCGCGGTCCTGGTAGAAGTACGTCTGCATCTCGAGCTTCGGATCGGTCGTGATGCGCAGCTTTCCGAGGCTCACGCCCTTGCCGAGGTCGACCTCGATGTCGGATGCGCCGAGGTTGAGGCTCTTCGCCGCGATCAAGAGCGAGAGCGACGGGAACAGCTGGTCGTAGTGCGCGAGGACGAGCGGCTCGGCGCGGATGCCGCCGTCCACGTCCCTGGGCGCGTTCAGGTGTCCGATGCCCGCGGCCTGCCGGCCGACGGCCTCGATCGGGAAGATGACGTTGGCGGTCGTGGCGAATGGCGGCTCCGACCCGCTGCCGGCGATGTTCGAGATCCCGTTCCTGGCGACGTAATCGGGCAGCGCGCGGTCCGGCGGCCCCAGCGGGTCACCGAGCTGGAAGAGCATCGGGAGCAGCACGTTGCCGGCCTGCTGGTAGCTGCGGGCGAGCTTGCGGTCGGTGTTGAGCGCCTGCTCGGCTTGCGCGAGCACATCGCCCATCCGTGCGAGCGGCGCGCCCGGATCGAGCGCGCTCCGGTCGGGCACCGCCCGCTGGTACTCGCCGAGCAGCGCATTCACGTAAGCGAGGCCCGGGTCGAGCTGCGGTTCGGTGAAGAACACCAGGCTCGCCACCACCTTCGCCTTGCCGGCGGCGAGGAGGTCGGTGACTTTCGCGTGCACGTCGCGCGGCCACGGCCACCGGCCGATGTTCGCGATGCTCGGGTCGTCGATCGCGATCACTGCGATCCGCTCGCTCGGGGAGCGCGTGGTCGCGCGCACGCCGAGGTCGTAGGCTTTGCGCTCGAGGCTCTGGATGAGATCGGAGCTCGCGGAAAGGGCGAGGACGAGCGCGACCGCCAGCCCGAGGAACCAGTCCCTCCTCCAGAATCCCGCCTTCTGCACCGAGCCCGCTCCCCGATTGGTGTTTTTGTCGTTATTCGCTGTTCTCGTCCGGCATCCGCGGCATTCTACGCTTACGGTTTCGCACCCTTTCCGCGCGCGGCCTCGGGGACGGGGGGAAATCCCACGTCTCCACGCTGCGCCTCAATGACGGCGGGTTCGGCTCCGATCGAATCCTCGCGCCCCGGCCTCGATCCGGGTCCAGGCGTGCATGGACACCCCAAGTCCCTGAAGAAACAGCAGCATAATGTGCATTCCTACAGTCCGGTATGAAATTAGTCAAGTTTTCGCCGAGTTCTCGTCAGTGCCCGCCGCGTCCTTCGATCCGGTAAGACGACGTGGGCGCTCCGCCTCCTGCTGAACCGGGGGAGAAGGCCGTGCGACCGCCCGCGCGCGATGCGCCCGGTGCGCCGGCGCGCGCGACACGCTGCGACGAGGGAGAGCCATCCGGCCGTGGACGGCGGCTCGCGGCGCCGGCCGGCGTATGGCGGCTCGGCCGGGGAAGCCGACGCCGGGAAAATCAGGTGCCGAGGAGGGTGCCCGGACCGATGTCGAGCTGGCCGGCCAGCTCGGCCCCACCGACCTTCTTCCCGTCCTCGGCCTTCGCCTTGAGGACTTCGATCCGGCCGCCCTGCGCCGTGACGAAGAGGCTCGTCGGCGCGATGTCCGAGACCTCGCCCACCTTGCCCTTCACCGCGCCGTAGGTGCGGAAGGGATGCTTGCGGCAATCGAAGATCTGGATCTTCTTGCCGGCGAGCGTGGTCCACGCGCCCGGCGCCGGATTGCAGCCGCGGATCAAGTTGTGGACGAAGTCGACGTGGTTGTGCCAGTTGATTTCCGCCTCGGCGGCACGGCACCAGCCCTCGTAGGTCGCCCGGGTCTCGTCCTGCACGGTCTCGGTGTGACGGCCGGCCATGACCAGGTCGGCGGCTTCGAGCATCGCCGCCACGCCCATCGGAAAGAGGCGGTCGAAGTAGATGCTGCCGAGCGAGTCGTCCGGGCCGATCGGCGTCTCCTTTTGCAGGATCACCGGGCCTTCGTCCAGGCCCTCGTTCGGGCGGAAGATGGTGAGCCCGGTGCGGGTATCGCCGCGGATGATCGGCCAGTTGATCGACGACGGGCCGCGGTACATCGGCAGGAGCGACGGGTGGTACTGGATCGTGCCCTTCCTCGGAAGATGCGTGAGCGAGTCGGGCGCGAATTGCAGGACGTAGGCCATGACGCCAAGGTCGACGTTCAGGCGCTTCAGCGCTGCGTGCGCCTCGACGCCGCGCAGCGACGCGAACTGGAACACCTCGATGCCCTTCTCCTGGGCCGCCGCCTTCAGCGGGTCGGCGCGCGCGCCTTCCTTCTCCGGCGCGCAGAACACCCCCGCCACCTGGTCGCCCCGCGCGAGAAACGCCTCGAAGACGGCCTTGCCGAAATCCTGCTGCCCGATGATCGCGATGCGCATGACGAGGACCTGTCCAAAAAGACTTTCAGACCACTGCCGGTTTTAGGCTGCTTTTTTCGGCGGCGCGCTGAAGGCGCCCGTCTTCCGCAGCGACTCGATGCGTGCGGCGTCGTAGCCGAGCACCTCCTTCAGGATCTCGTCGGTGTGCTCGCCGAGCGTCGGCGAGCGCCGGATCGCCGCCGGCGAGGCCGAGAGCTTGATCGGCATGCCCACGTTCCACCACTTGCCGCGCTGCGGGTGGTCGAGCTCGACCCACATCTCGCGCCCGCGCACGTGCTCGTCGTTCGCGAGATCCTCGGTCGACATGATCGGTCCGCACGGCACGTCGAGCGGGTTCAGGATCGCCATCAGCTCGCGCTTGGTGTGCTTCTCGGCGAACTTGTTGATCAGCGTCCACATCAGCGCCTGGTTCTTGCGCCGTTCGGCGATGGTGGCGAAGTGCGCATCGGTAGCGAGGTCCGGCATGCCGAGTTCGGGACCGATCCGCTTCGCGAGCGGGTCCCACACCGCCTCCTGCACCACGATGTACAGCCAGTCGTTGGCGCCGTGCGGCTTGCAGTGGATCGCGTTGCCGAGCTGCCCGCCGCCGGAATCGTTGCCCGCGCGCGGCACCTCGCCCATGCCCTGGTAGGTGGGCACCGAATACTCCGCCAGCTCGCCGCGCGTGAGGCGCTGGTGATCGCGGAACTTGACGCGGCAGAGATTCATCACCCCGTCCATCATCGCCACCTCGACGTACTGCCCCTGCCCCGTGCGCTCGGCCTGCCGGAGCGCCGCCAGCAGCCCGATCGCGAGGTGCAGGCCGGTGCCGGAATCGCCGATCTGCGCGCCGGTGACGAAGGGCGGGCCGTCCGGCACGCCGGTCGTGCTCATCGCGCCGCCCATCGCCTGCGCCACGTTCTCGTAGGCCTTGAAGTCGGCGTAGGGGCCGGTGGAGCCGAACCCCTTGATCGAGCCCATCACGATCTTCGGGTTGAGCTCGTGGATCTTCTCCCAGGAAAAGCCGAAGCGGTCCAGCACCCCGGGGCCGAAGTTCTCCATGATGATGTCGCACTTCCTGAGCAGGTCGACGAACACCTGCTTGCCCTCGGCGCTCTTCATGTTCACGGTGATCGACCGCTTGTTGCAGTTGAGCATCGTGAAGTAGAGGCTGTCGGCGTTCGGCACGTCGCGCAGCTGGCCGCGCGTCGCGTCGCCCTGCGGGTTCTCGAGCTTGATCACGTCCGCGCCCATCCACGCGAGCAGCTGCGAGCACGTCGGCCCGGCCTGGACGTGGGTCATGTCGAGGATGCGTACGCCCTTCAATGCTTCCATGCTGATCTCCAATGCTTCCGCTGCTATTGCCGTTTCGCGGCCGGGTTGAGGCTCGTGATGCGGCCGCTCTCGGTCCCGGCGGTCGCATCGATCACGGCGTTGACGAGCGTCGGCCGGCGCGAACGGATCGCCTCTTCCATCGCGCTTCGCAGCTCGGCCGGGGTCGTCGCGTGCACCCCCACGCCGCCGAAGGCCTCCATCAGCTTCTCGTAGCGCGCGTCCTTGACGAACGCGAGTGGCGCCGGATCGCGGCCACCGGTCGGATTCTTCTCGTCGCCGCGGTAGACGCCGCTGTTGTTCAGGATCACCACGCACACCGGCAGGTCGTAGCGGCAGATGGTCTCGACCTCCATGCCGGAGAAGCCGAAGGCGCTGTCGCCCTCGATCGCGATCACCTGCCCGCCGCTCACCACGGCGGCCGCGACGGAGAATCCCATGCCGATGCCCATGACGCCCCAGGTGCCGACGTCCAGGCGCTTGCGCGGCTTGAACATGTCGACGATGCTGCGCGTGAAGTCTAGCGCGTTGGCGCCTTCGTTGACGAGGCAGGCGTCCGGATTCGCCTTGACGATGTCGCGCACCACGGCGAGCGCGCTGTGGAAATTCATCGGGACCGGATTCTTGGCCAGGGTCTCCGCCATCTTGGCGATGTTCTTGCTCTTGCGCTCGGCGACGGCGGCGAGCCACCCGGCCTGCGGCTTGGGCCAGGTCGCGTCGATGCCGGCGAGCAGCGCCGCCACGCAGGAGCCGATGTCGCCGACCACCGGGGCGTCGATCCGGACGTTGCTGTCCGCCTCCTGCGAGGAGATGTCGATCTGGACGAACTTCTGGCCGCCCCACGCTCTTGCATCCTTGCCGCCCCAGGTCTTGCCCTTGCCGTGCGAGAGCAGCCAGTTCAAGCGCGCACCGACCAGCATCACCACGTCGGCTTCGGGCAGTACGAACGAGCGGGCCGCGGAGGCGCACTGCGGATGCGTGTCGGGCAGCAGGCCCTTGGCCATCGACATCGGCAGGTAAGGGATGCCGGTGCGCTCGACGAGCGCGCGGATGTCGGCATCGGCCTGGGCGTAGGCGGCGCCCTTGCCCAGGATGATGAGCGGACGCTTGGCCTCCCTGAGCAGCGCGAGGGCGCGCTGCACGGCGTCGGGGGCCGGAATCTGGCGCGGCGCCGGATCGACCACCTTGATCAGCGAATTCTTGCCGATTTCCGCGTCGATGGTCTGGGGGAAAAGCTTGCCCGGCAGGTCGAGATAGACACCGCCCGGTCGGCCGGAAACGGCGGCCCGGATGGCGCGCGCGACACCGACGCCGATGTCCTCGGCGTGCAGTACGCGGAAGGCCGCCTTGGCAAACGACTTCGCGATGGCGAGCTGGTCCATCTCCTCGTAGTCGCCCTGCTGCAGGTCGACGATCTCGCGCTCGCTCGACCCGCTGATGAGGATCATCGGGAAGCAGTTGGTGGTGGCGTTGGCGAGCGCGGTCAGGCCGTTCAGGAAGCCGGGCGCGGAGACCGTCAGGCAGATGCCCGGCTTGCCCGTCATGAAGCCTGCGATGGAGGCGGCGTAGGCTGCGCTCTGCTCGTGGCGGAACGAGATCACGCGCATGCCCGCGGCCTGCGCCTTGCGGGCGAGGTCGGTGATCGGAATGCCGGGAACGCCGAAGATCGTGTCGAGGCCGTTCAGCTTGAGCGCGTCGATGACCAGGTTGAACCCATCGGTAACCGCTTGCGCCTCGCCGGCGAATTGGGGTGTTGTCACGGTTCCACCCATGTGAGCCTCCTGATGGCGGTGGCGAAGAAACGCTTGGACAATGAGTACGTTATGGTAGGGATTCGGGCGCCTGGCGAGCCTTGACTGCGGTCAAGGTTCCGGCTTAAATCGGCGCGACAGTTCCGTCTCGGGAGCGCGGTCGGACTCCCTCATTGAAGTGGGGTCGAACGGGCACGGGGAGCGCACCCCCGGCCACTCCCTGCTTCGCGACGGCAGTCACGTTTGGCAGTAACGTTCGATATGTCCGCCGTACTGACCCGTCATCCGCAACGCAACGCGCTCTGCCTCGAGCTCAGGCAGAACCTGATCCTGCGCCG
The DNA here is from genome assembly GCA_020848075.1 of Burkholderiales bacterium. Taxonomy (GTDB): domain Bacteria; phylum Pseudomonadota; class Gammaproteobacteria; order Burkholderiales; family SG8-39; genus JAABRB01. Next base: position 98,406 of record JADLAV010000005.1, on the reverse strand, counting down.
CGTGCCGCAATCGGCCTGGGACGATCTCGAGCCGCGCGTCGAGATCGCCGAGGTCCGCAAAGGGGATCTGCTGGTGAACCAGGGTAGCCGGGAGATGGAGCAGTTCTTCGTCCTCAGCGGGATCCTGAAGCGGGTCGTCTCCAACTCCGACGGGAAGGAGATGATCCTGCGCTTCGCGGCCGAGGGGGACATGGACACCTCGTACGCCGCGTGGCGGCTGAAGACGCCGGTTCCCTACTCGATCGTCGCGGTCGTCAAGGCGCGCGTGGCCAAGCTGCCGATGCCGCAGTGGGTCGACTTCCTCGAGCACCAGCCGGAAATCAAGGCGCGCTTCGAGTACGAGGTCATGCGGCTCATGTCGGAGGTGATGGCCCACACCATCACGCTGCACCTGCTGGACGCGCCCGGCCGCATCAGGCGGTTCCGGCGCAAGCACGCCGAGCTGCTGGGGCGGATCCCCAACAAGGAGCTCGCCTCCTACCTCAACCTCACGCCCGAAACGCTGTCCCGCCTGAAGCAGCGCGCGGACGAGCCGGCGTGACGCCGCCGGCCAGGCTCACCTGCGGGGCCGGGTCATCGTCCGCAGCTCGGCGTGGACTTCGCCGACGCCCGCGACGCCCTGTGCAACGCGCACCGCGGCTTTGCGCTCGCTGTCCGACTCCACCATCCCGCGCAGCGCGACCCTGGACCCGTCCGCGGCGACGACCACCTGCACGTCCGCGGTCTCCTCGTGCGCCATGAAGGCGGCGCGCACGCGTGCCTCGAGCGCGAGATTGTCGAGCTTGGCGCGCGACTCCGGCGACTCCTGGAACTCCGGCCGCCGCGTGAGGGCGATGACCTGCTCCACGCAGCTCTCGATCGACACGCGCTCGGTGTTCAGCGTCAGGTCGTAGAGCAGCGGGTCGCCCCACTTGACGTGGAAGCGGCTCTGCATCGCGGCCGCATGCGCCTCGTCGCTCTTCTGGATCTCGTCGCGGATGAACTCCTCGTCGTCGGTGTCGAGGCGCTGCATCAGCGAGCGGACCCGCAGCTCGAACGGCGCGCACACGCGCACGCACGGGATGTGCGGCACCGGGCGCAGCAGCATCGTCGAGCCCCAGCCGCGGACGAGGACGTTCCCGCCCTGCGCGATCGCGAGCACTTCCTCGGCGGTGTACACGCCGATCTCGGCCTGGCTCGTGCCCAGGCGTTCGAGCATGCTCGCCTTGCCCTCGCGCAGGCGTTGCAGCAGGCTCTTCTTCACCTGCATCTTGTCGGCGACCCGGTCCACGATCTCGTGGCCGACCGAGGCGATGTTCAGCGCGCGGGCGAGCCCGGCGGCCACTTCCGAGCCGCGCGTCCCGACCTCCATGGTCATCGCGATGACCGGCATGTCAGCCTCCCCGAAGTCGCTTCAGCAGCACGGTGATCGTCGGCCAGAAGAGCAGCAGCAGCGCGAGCCCGGTCATGCCGCCCACCAGCCAGTTCGAGAAGAACACCGACACGTCGCCCGCGGAGATCAGCATGGCCTGGCGGAACGAGCTCTCGGCGGCATCGCCGAGAACGAGCGCCAGGACGAGCGGCGCGAGCGGGTAATTCAGCTTGCGCATCAGGTAGCCGGCGGCCCCGAACACCATCATCATGTAGACGTCCAGCATGTTGTTGTGGACGGTGTAGGCGCCGATCGCGCAGACCACGATGATGATCGGCGCGATGATCGAGAACGGGACGCGCAGGATGGCCGCGAAGAGCGGCACGCAGGTGAGCACGACCACGAGGCCGGCGATGTTGCCGAGATACATGCTCGCGATCAGGCCCCACACGAACTCCTTCTGCTCCTGGAACAGGAGCGGTCCGGGCTGCAGGCCCCAGATCAGGAGGCCGCCGAGCAGCACCGCCGCGGTCGGGGAGCCCGGCACACCGAGCGTCAGCATCGGCAGGAGCGCGGAGGTGCCGGCCGCGTGCGCTGCGGTCTCCGGCGCCACCACGCCCTCCACCTGTCCGGTGCCGAACCGCTCGCCGTCCTTCGAGAAACGCTTCGCCACGCCGTAGCTCATGAACGACGCGGGCGTCGCACCGCCGGGGACGATCCCCATGAAGCAGCCGACCACGGAGCTGCGGAGCGACGTGAGCCAGTAGCGCGGCAGCTCGCGCCAGGTCTCCAGCACCACCTTCACGTTCAGCTTGGCGCTCTTGCCCTTGAACGCGAGGCCTTCCTCCAGCGTGAGCAGGATCTCGCCGATGCCGAAGAGGCCGATCACCGCGATGAGGAAGTCGAAGCCCTGCAGGAGCGAGGTGAAGCCGAACGTGAGGCGCACCTGGCCGGTCACGGTGTCGATCCCGACCGCAGCGAGGCCGAAGCCGACCATCATCGACGCGATCGTCTTCAGCGCCTGGCCCTTGCTCATGCCCACGAAGGCGCAGAAGGTCAGCAGGTAGACCGCGAAGAACTCGGGCGGTCCAAACTCCAGCGCGAAGTTGGCGATGACCGGCGAGAGGAACGTGATCATGATCACGGCGACCAGCGCGCCGACGAACGAGGAAGTGAACGCGGCGGTGAGCGCTGCGCCGGCGCGCCCCTTCTGCGCGAGCGGGAAGCCGTCGAAAGTCGTCGCGACCGACCATGGCTCGCCCGGGATGTTGAACAGGATCGACGTGATCGCGCCCCCGAACAGCGCGCCCCAGTAGATGCACGACAGCATGATGATCGCCGAGGTCGGCGGCATCGTGAAGGTGAGCGGCAGCAGGATCGCGACCCCGTTTGCGCCGCCCAGGCCCGGCAGCACGCCGATGATCACGCCGAGCACGATGCCGACGAACATCAGGCCCAGGTTGAACAGCGTCAGCGCGACGCCGAACCCGTGCATGAGCGAGCTGATCTCTTCCAAGCGCCCTCCTCGCGGTTGCTGCCTGTTTTCAGTCGAGCCCGAGCCAGGCCTCGAGCGGCCCCTTCGGGAGCGGGACGCTGAACCACACCTCGAACAGCACGAAGACGAACACGCTCGTCGCCACCGCCACGCCGATCGTGGTGACCCACGGGTAGCGGCCCAGCCGGCGCATGAAGTAGCCGATGAAGAGCGTCGAGGCGACGTAGATGCCGATCAGGCTGATCAGCACGACGTACACCACCGCGGGGACGAACATCTGCATGACCTGCTGCAGCGCGCCGCGCGTGACGTACACCCTCGCCGCCATCGCCCGGTCGGCGAGCGCCCGGAAAATGATGATTCCGGTGGAGATGCAGATGAAGAGGCCGACGTAGAAGGTGAAGTATCCCGCCTGGGGCCCGTCCTCCGCCCAGACGTACCCGATGCGCACGCTGTCCCAGATCGCGAGCGCGCCCAGCAGGAAAAGGAAGGCGGCGACCGCGACCTCCGCGGCTCGCATCGACGCCGCCGAGCGTTCGTGCTTTTCGTCGTTCATCGAAATGCCCACCAATGAAGCTCCGCCGCCGGAACACCGGCGGCGGAGCGGTTCGAGCGCCCGGGGAGCGCCGGGCACGCCGGTTACTTCGCGAGGAAGCCGGCTTCCTTCATCAGCTCGTGGTGCAGCACTTCGGCATCGGCGACCCACTTGCGGTACGCCTCACCGGTCAGCGCGGTCTGGTTGAAGGCGCCGGTCTTCATGAAGTCCGCCCACTCGGGCGTCGCGCGCACCTTCGCGAGCAGGTCGACGTAGTAGTTCACCGCTTCGGCGGGCACGCCGCCCGGCATGAAGATGCCGCGCAGCATCACGTACGACATGTTCACGCCCTGCTCCTTGCACGTCGGGATGTCGCCCCACGCCATGTCGGCCGTGACCTTGTCCTTGTACGGCAGGCGGGCGTCGTCGAACACGCAGATCGGGCGCAGCTTGCCGGCCCGCCATTGCGCCACCGCCTCGATCGGGTTGTTCACCGACGAGTCGACGTGCTTGCCGACCAGCTGGGTCGCAACTGCGCCGCCACCCTTGAACGGCACGTAGGTGAATTTCGCGCCGGTGGCCTTCTCCAGCGCTACGGTGACGATCTGGTCCTCCTGCTTCGAACCCGTACCGCCCATCTTGAACTTGCCCGGGCCCGCCTTCTTCGCCGCGTCGGTGTACTCCTGCACGGTCTTGTACGGCGTGTCGGCGTTCACCCAGAGCACGAACTCGTCGAGCGCCATCATCGACACGGGCGTCAGGTTCTTCCAGTTGAACGGCACGCCCGTCGCCATGGGCGTCGTGAACAGGTTGGAAAGGGTGATGATGAGCTTGTGCGGATCGCCCTTGGCACCCTGCACGTCGAGGAAGCCCTCGGCGCCCGCACCACCCGACTTGTTGATGACGACCAGCGGCTCCTTCATCAGGTTGTGCTTCTGCACCACGGCCTGGATGAAGCGCGCCATCTGGTCGGCGCCGCCCCCGGTGCCGGCCGGGACGATGAACTCGACCGTCTTGGTCGGCTCCCATGCGCGGGCGGGGCTCCCCGCCAATGCAAGCGCGAGGACGCCGAGCGACAGGGCGGACACGCGCAGCAGCTTGCTGAATTTGCTGGACATATGGCTCCTCCTTTCGGTGACAACCGGACCCTGCCGCGTGCTCTGCTGCCGGCGGGCGGGGCCCCGATTTCATGCGACTGCCAAGGTTGGCGCGGCATTATCCCCCGCCACGCCATTGTGGGTCGGAAGCCGATCGAGCGCCGTTGATCCCGGTCAACTTTCCCGGAACGCGCGCCGGCAAGGCGACGGCCTTCAGGCGTTGGCGCCGGACCTGCATCCGATGCCAGCGCTACTTGACCAGCAGCACGGGCACCTCGGTGAGGTGCAGGACCTTCGCCGCGACCGAGCCAAGCACCATGCTGCCGAGGCGACCGCGGCCGTGCGAACCCATGACGATCTGGTCGCACTGCTTGTCCCGCGCGTACTGCACGATGATCTCGGCGGGCTCGCCGATGCCGATGTGGAAAGCGTAGGGCAAGCCGGCGGCATCGAGCTTCGCGCGCGCCGAGGCGAGCGCCTTCAGACCCTCCTCGTGCTGGTACTCCTGGACCTTCTGCTGCTCGATCGCGGCCGCGAGGCGCCCGTACGGCAGGTGGTGCCGCACGGTGAGCACGTGGATCTCGAGCCCCTCGCGGTACCACCGCGCCTGCCTCAGCAGAAAGTCGACCGCCCGGTCGGAGCATGCCGAGCCGTCGACCGCCACCAGGATCTTCAGCATTCCTCGCCTCCTTCGCCCATCTCGTTGCCCACGCCCGGTGCGCGGGGCCGCGCGAGCGCGACGCTCATCGCGACGCCTTCGGTTGTTCCTCTTCAGTGGCGAGATCGACCGCCACGGGCGCGGCCGCTATGCGGCGCTCCGCCCTGCGCGCCATCCAGCGCCCGGCAAGAATGACCCCGGCCGCGCCCGCCGCCGGCGCTGCGTGGTGCAGCCATGCCATATTGGCGTTCACCCATTCCATGATCGAGGGATCGGTGACCGCCATCTCGCCCGCGACCCAGCCGAGCAAGGCCGCACCGAGCGTGACGATCACGGGGAAGCGGTCCATCACCTTCAGGAGCAGGGTCGCGCCGAAGATGACGAGGGGGATCGAAATCGCGAGCCCGACGATGAGGAGCGTCAGGTCGCCCTTCGCGGCCGCGGCCACCGCGATCACGTTGTCCAGGCTCATCACGAGATCGGCGATCAGGATCGTCTTGATCGCCGACATCATGCTGCTGCTCGACTCGATGTTGTCGCCGCCGTCGTCCTCGGGCAGCAGCAGCTGCACGGCGATCCAGAGGAGCAGGGCAGCGCCGACGAGCTTCAGGTAAGGGAGCTTGAGCAGCTCGACCGCGACGATCGTGAGCACGATCCGCATCACTACCGCGGCGCCGCTGCCCCAGAACACCGCCTGCCGTTGCTGCCGCCGCGGCAGCGAGCGCGCCGCGAGCGCGATCACCACCGCGTTGTCGCCCGACAGCACGATGTTGACGAGGATGATCTGGCCCAGTCCGACCCAGAAGCGCTGGTCGGAAAGCATTTCGATCATGGCTGGACGCCCGGGTGCACGGTTGTCGTGTGCGGGCCGCGGGCTCCCACGTCCGCGCGCCCGATCGGCCTGCGGGGACGCTGCCGCCGGTCCCCGATCAGCGGGATCAGAAAAGCCCGACGACCTTGCCGTCGATGAGGTCGATTTTCTCCGCTGCCGGGGCTTTCGGCAAGCCCGGCATCGTCATGATGTCGCCGCAGACCATCACGACGAACTCGGCGCCGGCGGCAAGGCGCACCTCGCGCACGTTGATCGAGTGGCCTTCCGGCGCCCCGCGCAGTTGCGCGTCCGTGGAAAAGGAGTACTGGGTCTTGGCGACGCACACCGGATAGTGCCCGTAGCCCGCGTCCTGCAGTTGCTTGATCTGCGTCCGTACCTTGCTGTCGGCGGTCACCTCCGAGGCGCGATAGATCTTCTTCGCGATCTTGTTGACCTTCTCCCAGAGCGTGTCGCCGTCCTCGTAAACGAACTTCACCGACGAGGTCTGCTCGCACAGGCCGACCACCGCATGCGCGAGCTCCACCGCGCCCCTGCCGCCATTCGCCCAGTGCGACGCGAGCACGACCGGCACCCCGAGCTTCGCCATGCGCGACTTGACGAGATCGATCTCGGCCGGGGTGTCGCTCGTGAATTGGTTGATCGACACCACGCAGGGAAGGCCGTAGTTGTTCTTCACGTTGTCGACGTGGCGCTCGAGGTTGACGATGCCCTTCGCGAGCGCCTCCACGTTCTCGGTGGTGAGCGCCTTCACGTCCATGCCGCCGCAGTACTTCAGCGCACGCACCGTCGCCACGATCACGGCCGCGCTCGGCCGCAGGCCGCTCTTGCGGCACTTGATGTCCACGAACTTCTCGGCGCCGAGATCGGCGCCGAACCCCGCTTCGGTGACGACGTAGTCGGCGAGCTTCATCGCGCTCGCGGTCGCGATCACCGAGTTGCAGCCGTGGGCGATGTTGGCGAACGGCCCGCCGTGGATGAAGACCGGGTTGTTCTCGAGCGTCTGCACGAGGTTGGGCTGCAGCGCGTCCTTCAGGAGCACCGTCATCGCGCCGTTCGCCCCGAGCTCGCGCGCGGTCACCGGCTTCTGCTCCCGCGTGTAGCCGACCACGATGTTGCCGAGGCGCTGCTTGAGATCGTCGCGCGACGTGGCGAGGCAGAAGATCGCCATCACCTCCGAGGCGACCACGATGTCGAATCCGTCCTCGCGCGGATAGCCGTTGGCCGGACCGCCCAGCGCCACCACGATGTCGCGCAACGCGCGGTCGTTCATGTCGAGCACGCGCTTCCAGGTGATGCGCCGCAGGTCGATGCCGAGCGCGTTGCCGTGGTGGATGTGATTGTCGAGCAGCGCCGCCAGCAGGTTGTTCGCGAGCTGGATCGCGCCGAAGTCGCCGGTGAAGTGCAGGTTGATGTCCTCCATCGGCACCACCTGCGCGTACCCGCCGCCCGCCGCCCCGCCCTTCATGCCGAACACCGGCCCGAGCGAGGGCTCGCGCACGCAGATCATCGCGCGCTTGCCGATGTGGTTGAGCGCATCGCCCAGGCCGACGGTGGTCGTCGTCTTGCCCTCGCCCGCGGGGGTCGGCGTCATCGCGGTGACCAGGACGAGCTTGGCATTCGGCCGGCGCTTGAGGGAATCGAGGTACTCGAGCGAGACTTTCGCCTTGTAGTGCCCATAGGGTTCCAGGTGTTCCTCGGCGATGCCGAGCTTCTCCGCGGCCACGGTGGCGATGCGCTGGAGCTTCGCGGCCTGGGCGATCTCGATGTTGGAGGGCATTGAATTCTCCCGGAACTCGTGGCTGCGGCGCGCGGCGCCGGACGAACACCGACACTATAGGTGCGCCGCTCGCACCGTCACATTGACGGCGGTCAAGAGCGCCCGGACGCGCGGCGCGCTCGGCGCGCCTCGTCCCGGTACTGCGGCAGCGCCGCGCGGCCGACGTAGCGCGCCGACCCACCCAGCGCCTCCTCGATGCGCAGCACCTCATTCCACTTTGCCATCCGCTCCGACCGCGCAAAGGACCCGACCTTCAGTTGTCCCGCAGCCCAGCCGACCGCGAGGTGCGCGATGCTCGTGTCCTCGGTCTCGCCCGAGCGTGCCGAGACGATCGTGCCCCAGCCGGCCTGGCGCGCGGCCGCGAGCGCGGCGTGCGCCTCGGTGAGCGTCCCGGCCTGATTCGGCTTGATCAGCGCGGCGTTGCATGCGCCCGCGGCGGCGGCGACCCGCGCGGCGCTCGTCGCGAGAAAGTCGTCGCCGATCACCTGCACGCGGTCGCCCACCGCGCGCATGAACCGCTGGAAGCCGGCGGCGTCATCCTCGCCGAGCGGATCCTCGATCGACGCGATCGGATAGCGGTCGAGCCAGCCGAGGAGCAGCTCGATCATCCCGTCGGTGTCGCGCTCGCGCCCGTCCAGTCCAAGCCGGTACCGGCCACCCGATCCCAGCTCCGATGCGGCGATGTCGAGCGAGATCGCCATCTCGCCGCCGGGCGTGAAGCCGGCGCGCTCGATCGCGCGCACCAGCATGCCGAGTGCCTCCTCGTTCGAATCGAATACCGGCCACCACCCGCCCTCATCGGCGATCCCGGCGCGTTTGCCGGCTGCGGTCATGAGCTCGCCTGCCGCGCGGTAGACCTCCGCGGTCATCTCGAGCGCCTCGCCGAAGGTCCGCGCGGCGAGCGGCATAACCATGAGATCCTGGATGTCGATCCGGCGCTCGGCGTGCGCCCCGCCGCCGAAGATCTGGATCTCGGGCAGCGGGAGGCTGACCGGGTCGCCGCCGGCGAGATAGCGGTAGAGCGGCTGGCGCTCGGACGCCGCTGCGGCGTGCGCGCAGGCAAGCGACGTCGCGACGGTCGCATTGCCGCCGAGACGCGCCTTGGCCGGCGTCGCGTCGAGCGCGATCAGGATCTCGTCGACGCTCGCCTGGCGCCGCGCATCGACCCCGGCGAGCGCGTGCGCGATCGGTCCGTTGACGTTCGCCACCGCGTGCCGCACGTCGAGCCCGCCCTGCGGCGTGCCACCGTCGCGCAGGTCCACCGCCTCGCGCGTCCCGCGCGAGGCCCCGGCCGGCGCCGCTGCGCGCCCGATCGCACCGCCCGCGACGTGCACCTCGACCTCGACCGTCGGCCGGCCGCGCGAGTCCCAGATGCGCCGGCCGTGCACATGCGTGATCGTGCTGTCGGTCATCATGCGAGCGCCCTCCGCCACGCCTGCGCGACCTCGGCGAGCCGTTCGACCGGGGCGGCGAGCAACGGCTTCGCCGTGCGGCGCACCCGCTCCCTATCTGCGTCCGCGGTCACGTATTCCGCGGGCGACTTGCCGTCGACGCGCGCGAGCAAGAGCCCCGGCAGTAGGTGCGCGGTCCGCGCCTCCATGACCGCGGGCGGCTCCCACGTCACGCCGGCGAGACAGCGTGCGGCGAGCGCGGCGAAGCACGCGAGATAGCGGTCGCGCCACTGCGGGCGCCAGAGGCACTTCAGCAGCATGTGGTTGAGACAGAATGCGAGATCGAACGCGGGATCGCCGTAGACCGCGCACTCGGCGTCCAGGAACACCGGGCCCTGCGGCCCGGCGAGGATGTTCTTCGGGCTGACGTCGCCGTGGACGAGCACGAGCTTGGTCGCGCGCGTGGTTTCGACGAGAGCGCCGAGCGCGTCGCGGGCATCCGCGTGCCGCGCGGCGGCCGCGACGAGGTACGCCTCGAGCCGGATCGGGTAAAAGATGTGATCGTTCGCGAATCGGTGAGCCAGGTCGGCACGGCGCGCAGTGGCGGCGTGGATGCGCGCGATGCGCCCGCCGACCTCGGCCGCGAACTCCGGATCGATCCGCCCGTCGCGGAGCGCCGTCTTCCAAACCGGGTATTGCTCCGGCGGCAGATATTCCATCGCGAAGAGCCCCACCTCGCGGTCCTCGGCGAGGAGTTGGGGCACGGCATCGGGCGAGACTTCCCCCGCGACGCGCATCCACTCGGCTTCCGCGTGGTTGCGCTCGACCGGGGCGCGCCACTCCGCCTCCACCTTGAGCTGGGCGAGCGCGCGCTTGACGCAGTAGCTGCGGCCGCCCGCCTCGACGCGCACGATGTCCGAAGACACCCCGCCCGGCAGCGGGGCGACGCACAGCTGCTCGCCGGCGCGCGCGAGCCCCATCCGGACGAGCGAGCCCGCGAGCGGCGCCCATGTGGACGCCGCCCCCGGTTCGTCCGCAGCCGTGTCAGGCAGCAGCGCGGTCTTCTTTCTGTTGCAGCGCGAAGATCGAAGTGTACCCGCCCGACCAGTCGGGCGGCACCTGGCACGGACGCGGGTCGTGGTGCGCCCACTCGGCGCGCTTGCCGCGGATGATCGTCTGGTCCTTGGAGGAGCGGATCGGGTTCGCGGTGTAGGGGAATGCGTCAGCCGAGCTAAGCGTGTACAGGAGCAGTGGTCGCCCGACGTCGGACAGGTTCCGCGCCGAGTAGTGGAGCGAGCGGCAGTTGTGCAGGGTGATCGAGCCGGCGGGGCCGGGCAGCGTCACCGCTTTCGACGTGTCGAGCTTCGCTGCGTCCTCGTCGCGCAGACAGCCGATCCAGCGCCCGTCACGGTCGTATTGCGTCGGCATCGGCTCGATCAGGTGGCTCCTCGGCAGCACCTGCAACGGGGCCTGATCCATGTCGCAGTCGTAGATATAGGTGCCGACCGTGATCGGCGAATAGTTGGTGTGCGGCCAGAACGAGATGTCGTAATGCCACTTCACCTCCTCGCCGCCCCGCGCCCACTTGAAGTTCAGCTTCGAGTGGTGGTACTTGACGTCCGGCCCGACGAGGTCGGCCACGATGTCGCCGATCAGCGACTGCGACACGTACTCCCAAAAGGCCGGATGCTGGTCGACCGGCGCGGACACCCGCCGCAGCCGGGGTGCGTCCGGGCGGTGGCCGGGCTCGAGATCAAAGACCGCGTCGGACTTGGTCACCTTGCGGCTGCGCTCGATGAGCTCGTCGGTCGCGGCGCGCAGGCGCTTGACCCAGTCGTCGGGGATGATCTTCTCCAGCAGCAGATATCCCTCGCCGAAATAGAACTCCCGCTGCGCCTGGGTCAGGACTCGCGGCGGATGAGAAAGCACTTGCTCGGGCGTCATCTCGTGTCTCCTTGCGTTGGTGTTGTCGGCCGGCACGCCAGCCGCGACGCTAGCGTAGCGCGCTCGGGCCCCTGAAGCTACCGGATTGCCTATCCCCCCTTGCCGCAGCGGGCAAGTGGCTGCGGCGCAGCCTCGCCGCCGCGCATGAACATCTCCATCGTGATCTCGCCGCCGGGACGGACCACCACGAACTCCTCGTCCGCCTCGGCGACTCGCTCCGGCATCCGGACGAGCGCCTCGATGAGCCCCGTGGATCCGAGCGTCTCCTCGCAGACCACGCCGCCGAAGCGCCGGTCCATGAAGTCCGCGACCGCCTGGGCGCGGCCGCGGTAGTCGTCCAGCTCCTGCTGCGTGAAGCCGACCAGGCAGATCCTGCGGTAGTGCTTGTACTTCATCTCGAACAGGTAGTCGGCGGTTTCCTCGTCGAACTGCTCGACGTAATCGTGGTAGTCGGCGAGCGGCTCGTCGCGCGCGTCGATCCAGCCCTTGGTGAGGTAGTAGGTGTTGGGGCTCGCGAAGAAGCGCTGCACGTAGCGCTGGTGCGAGCCGAGGAAGATCGCCACGCAGTCGTGGGTGCGCGGGATGATCAGGGTGTGCGGCCCCGACTTCACGCCGGCGAGGCCGTTGCCGCACAGCCCATAGCCGATGATCACGGTGCTCGGTTCGGCGATGGCGTCGATCTTCGCCTGCAGCGCGTCCGCGAGCTTCTTCGGCGAGTTGTGCAGCATGACGTCCTGCCACACGGTGGGCACGCTGGCAGGCAGGCGCTTGCCGAGGAGATCCTCCAGCACGGCACACGAGATCACGACGGTGGCGGGGGATTTCACGGCGGTGTCCATTGCGCTGTCCTCCTATGCGGCGCGCGACCGCTGCGCACCGAAGAGCGGGCTCCGGCCGGCGAGCACGCCCGACTCGGCGACGATCGACGGCACCAGGTGCTCCTGCTTCGCCGCCATGAGATGGATCCCCGCGACGCCCGGAATCTCGCGGATGCGCTGCACCAGCTCGATCGCGATGCGCCGGCCCTCCTCGCGCGGATCAGTTGCGCTCTCGAGGCGTGCCACGATCGCATCCGGGATGTGCACGCCGGGCACCTTGGTCCGCAGCCAGCGCGCGGTTTTCGCCGACGCGATCGGGCCGACACCGATCAGGATGCGCACTTGCTCGTGCAGTCCGGCGCCGCGTATGCGCGCCATGTAGCGTTCCAGCAGCGCCACGTCGAAGCAGTACTGGGTCTGCACGAACTGCGCACCGGCGGCGATCTTCCTGGTAAGCCGCGCCACGCGGGCATCGAGCGGCGGCGCGAACGGATTGTCGGCCGCGCCGAGAAAGAGCTGCGGCGCCGCGGCCAGCTTGCGCCCCGAAAGAAAGCGTGCCTCGTCGCGCATCGTGCGCGCGGTGGCGAGCAGCGACACCGCGTCGAGGTCACCGACGTGTTTCGCGCCCGGGTGATCGCCGTTCGCGACGTTGTCGCCGGTCAGGCAGACCAGGTTGCGCACGCCGAGCGCGGCGGCGCCGAGGATGTCGCCCTGGATCGCGATGCGGTTGCGATCACGGCAGGAAATCTGCATCACCGGCTCGCAACCCGCCTGCATGAGGAGCACGGACACGCCGAGGCTCGACATGTGGCAGTTCGCACCGGAACCGTCGGTCACGTTCAGCGCATCGACACAGCCGGCGAACGGCGCGAGGCGCGCGTGCACGTCGGCCGGATCGGCGGAGTCGGGCGGCGAGAATTCCGCCGTGACGACGAACGTGCCGGAGGCGAGCAGACGCTCGAGCACGCTTGCTGCGGTCCGTTGCGAGGGCGCCGGCCCCGCGCTCGCCACGTCGTCGCTGCCGGCGATCACCCGCAGCCAGCTCGACCGCCCGGCTCGGTTGTGCTCCACCGGCGGGTTCGGCACCGCCGACAGGGCGCCGGCCGCCATCTTCCGGCTCCCGTGCCAGCCCTCGACCCAGACGCAGCGCATGCGCGGATTCACCTCGCAGGTGCCGTCCGCCCGCACGCCGCCGCACGGGCCGTTGCGCACCTGCTTCGGGCAGTTCATCGGGCAGGACATGCCGGTGACCGAGAGATCGCAGCGCCCGCACATCTTGCAGTCGAAGAGGAAGCCCTTCACCGCCCGCTCGGCGGCGGCGAGCGGCCGCTCGAGCCGCTCGAGGCCGATCGCGCGGGCGAAGGGCCGCACCGCGCGCAAGACGGCGGCAAGCGCGTTGTATGCGCGCTCGAGCAGCCCCGCGTTCCGTACGGCCCACTTGCGCATGGCGAGCATGGCGTCGTCCTCCCCGGCTAGGCCATCGCGAACGCCTCGGGCGAGGGCGCGAGCGCGGTGTGCGTCACGAAGAGATCCTGGAAATCGACGCGCGTTGAGAGTTCGAGCACCCGGAGCTTCCGCGCCAGCGTCGCGGCGCGCCGCCGGTGGTTGCGGCTGAAAAGCGCCATGCGCGCGCCGTCGCCGGCCGCGTTGCCGATCGAGCGGATGCGCTCGACCGGTACCGGCGGGACGAGGCCGATCTTGAGGATATCCTCCGGTTCGAGGTGATTGCCGAACGTGCCGGCCAAGTAGATCCGGTCGATCTCGCCGACGCCGCTCTCGGCGAGCAGGATCTCGATGCCGGCGCGCAGCGCCGATTTCCCGAGCTGCACGCTTCTCACGTCCTGCTGCGTGAGGACGATGTCGCGTCCGGTACGCGTGTAGGGCGCCGACACCAGCACGAGCTCCGCGGCGTTGCCGTGCACATTGCCGCGCAGCTGCGCGTGCCGCCCGGCCTCGGCGAACGCGCCGTCTTCGCCGACGAGGCCGCTCGCGACGAACGCCGCGACGCTCGAGATCACGCCCGAGCCACAGAGCCCGATCGGCCGCGGATCGCCCTTGCCGTCGGCCTCGCGGATCGCCGCCCAGCGGATGCGCCCCGACGGCTCCACCCAGGTACGCTCGATCGCGCCCGGCGCCGCGCGCACGCCGCAGCGGATGTGCGCGCCTTCGTAGACCGGCCCGGTCGCGCACGAGGTCGCCGTGAGTCTGCCGTCGTGGGCGAGCACGACCTCGCCGTTGGTGCCGACGTCCACCAGGAGGTGCGTGCCGCGGTAGAACTCCGGCCCGCGGGTGAGCACCGCGGCGAGCGTGTCGCCGCCGATATACCCGGCGATCGACGGGAAGACGAACACGCGCGCATAGGGCAGGATCTCGAGCCCGAGCTGCACCGCCTCGACCTCGACGCCGTCGGCCCACACCGGCACGTAGGGTGCCCGCCCGAGCGGCTCCGGGTTCACGCCGAGCAGGATGTGCTGCATCGTCGGGTTGCCAACCACCACCGCGTCGCCGATGTCGGCGCTCGACACGCCCGCGTCCGCCGCCGCCTCGGCGATCAGCCGGTTGAGCTCGGCCACTAGCAGCCGGCGCATCTCCGCGAGCGCCTCCGGATCCTTCTGGATGTGCGTCATGCGCGAGATGACGTCCTCGCCGTAGATCGCCTGCGGGTTCCCGGCGGTGCGCATGCCGACGATCGTGCCCTCGGCGAGGTCGCACAGGAACGCCACGATCGAGGTGGTACCGACGTCGATCGCCGCGCCATAGAGCGAGGTCGCGCGACCGGGCCGCAGGTCGAGCACGCGGCGCTCCTGGTAGAGCACCGCCGTGACCTCGCGCGCGCCGTCGAACCCGGGCCGGGCCGAATACTCGGCGAGCACCGCCACCGGCAATTCCACCGCCTTGCGGCGGGCTGCGCTTGCGACCGCGCCGCGTATGCGCTCCGCCAGCGGCCGCAGGGGCTCAGCGTAGGCGCCGGGCACCTCCGTGCATACCCGCGAGACGACCGGCCGCGGCGTCACCTGGGTGACCGTGTAGGGCTTGCGCGGGGCGCTGCGCACCGCCTGGCTCTCCGGCGGCACCGAGAGCGCGAGGTCGCCGCGCACTTCGCACATGCAGGCCAGGCGGTACCCGTTCGCCTCGCCGCCGGGCGGGAGGAGCGTGCGCTCCTCGTCGGTGAGCGGGGTCAGCGCGTCGGGGGCGGTGCCGGCCGGGTCGACCTCGACCAGGCAGCTGCCGCACTTCCCGCGCCCGCCGCAGACGGACTTGATGCCGACTCCGGCCTTCCATGCCGCGGCGAGCAGCCGCTCGCCCCGCCGGACCTCGGCGGCACGCGAATCGGGATGGAAGGTGACGCGCGGCATCGGCGGATCGGCGGCGGGGCGTCTCCTCAGGCGGCGATGCGTCCCGCCTGAAACGCCTCGATGAAGCCCATGCAGTACTCGTCGCGACCGAACACTGCGCGCGCGGCGTGCATGGTCGAGACGAGCTGGGCATCGGTCGGATCGACGATCGCGGCGTCCATGCCGCGGCTCATCGCCGCGACCAGGAACGTGCGGTTGACCAGCTTGCGCGCGGGCAGCCCATGCGACACGTTGGTCAGGCCGCAGATCGTATGCACCCCCGGATAGCGGCGCATGATTTCGCCGATCGCCTCGATCGTCACCTGAGCCGACTGCGAGTCGGTGCCGAGCGGAAAGACGAGCGGGTCGACGTAGATGTCGTCGAGCGCGACACCGGCGCGCGTCAGCCGGTCGACGAGCTCCGCCGCGAGCGCGACCTTCCCGTCGACGGTCGTCGCTGGGGTGCCCTCGCCCTGGCAGAGCGCGATCAGCTTGGCCCGGTGCTCGAGCGCAAGCGCGAGCACGCGATCGAAGCGCTCGCGCTCCAGGTTGATCGAGTTGATCATCGGCGGCCGGGTCTTCACTTTGGGGAGCGCCGCCGCCAGGGCCGCGGAATCGGGCGAGTCGATGCAGAGGGGCTTGTCAGTGACGGCCTGGACGGTGTCGACCAGCCAGGCGAGCAGCTCGGGCTCGCGCCCCGGGAACGTGCCGCCGTTCACGTCGATGTAGTCAGCGCCGGCGGCGTCCTGGTCGACGGCCTCGCGCTGGATGGCGGCAGCGTTCATCGTCTCGAGCGCGGCGCGGATCGCCTTGCGCGATGCGTTGATGCGCTCGGCGACGATCAGCATCCTTCCACCCTCCCATCGGTTGGGATGAGCGGCCGCAAGAGTTCGATCGGAAGCGGCACTGGCGCCATTCCCAAGGAGTCGCTTCTAGTACTTCCCGTACTTCTTGATTGCGCGCGACATGGCCCAGACGTTCTCAACCTTGCAGTAGTCGGTGATGCTGTTCGCGCTGGAAATCATGTAGCCACCGCCCTTGCCGACCTTCTCGATGCGGTCCTTCACCTCGGCCTCGACCTCGGCCTCGGTGCCGCGCGGCAGGGTGTAGTCGAGGTCGATGTTGCCGACGATGCAGACGCGATCGCCGTACTTCGCCTTGAGCTGGTTGATGTCCATCGCCGAGGGCTGCACCGGATGGACGCCGCTCATGCCGAGCTGCACCAGCCCGTCCAGGATCGGGAAGAGGTTGCCGTCGCTGTGGAAGACCCACGGCTTCCGGATCTCGTTCGCAACCATCATCTGGTAGGGCTTGAAGAATTCCTCCCACATTTCCATGTTGATCCACGGCGCCTTGGTGTCGGCGTGGTCGTCGTTCGCCCAGATGAAGTCGAAGTCCATCTTGTTGAGATGCTGCACCACGCGCGCGGACCACTCCGCGAAGCGGCGGTGGACCTCCTTCACGAGGTCGGGGTCCTCGTACATCATGATCGAGAACACGTCGAGCCCCATGCTCTCGAACGTGCTGGCGCTGCCGAGGCGGATGCGCGCGAAGACCGCGAAATCCTCGCGGTACTTCTCCAGCCACTCGGCGACCTTCTCGTAGCGGCCGGGATTGTCGGGATCCGGCAGGAAGCGGTCGAAGAGCGCGAGCGAGTCGCGGTCGGTGAGCAGCCCGCGCTTCACGTACGTGCGCCCGGTGCTCGTGTCGGTGCCCATCTCGGCGATCCAGGGTGGAACGAAGTCGAACGTGATCCGGTTCGGCCGGTACCACGCCTCCTTGCCGGTCGTGCCGGTGGTCTGGATCGACTGGCCGTCCGACGCCCGCTGCCCGCTCGGGAAGTGGTAGCCGAAGCCGTCCATGCCGAGCGCGCGGCAGAGCTCGCCCGGCGTGAAGTCGGTGCGCCCGCCCATGAGACGGACCTGGATGTCCTCCTCGATGTCGTTCTCGATCCAGGGCACCTGGTCGGGCTGCCCGCGCTTGAGCGCCGTCAGCACGCGTTCTCTCGGAGTCATCCCTCTCTCCTTGCCCGGTCCCGCCGGGGTTGCGTTCAGTGCAGAAGTCGGTTGCAGGCCTGGACGCATGTGTAAGCGTCCTCGCCGTAGAAGTCCGCGCCGATCTCGTCGGCGAACTTCTGGGTGAGCGGAGCGCCGCCAACCCCGACCCGCACGCTGGCGCGGATGCCCGCAGCGTCGAGCGCGTCGATGGTGCGGCGCATGCTCTCCATGGTGAGCGTGATGAGCGCGCTCATCAGGACGAAGTTCGGCGCCTCCTTCCGCACCGCCTCGACGAATTTTTCCGGACCGACGTCCACGCCGAGATCGATCACCTCGTAGCCCGCGCCTTCGAGCATCATCTTGACGATGTTCTTCCCGATGTCGTGAAAGTCGCCCGCCACCGTGCCGACCACGGCTTTGCCGCGCTTCTCGGCCGCCTTGCCGACCAGGTGCGGCTTCAGCACCGGGACCACCTCGATCATCGCGCGCGCGGCGATCATCATCTGCGGCAGGAAGAACTCGCCGCTCGAGTAGCGCCGCCCGACTTCCGACATGGCGGCGATCAGCCCGTCCTTCATGATGGTTGCGGCGTCGACGCCGGCGGCGAGCGCCCGCTGCGTCTCTTCCAGCGCCTCCTTGCGCTTGCCGCCGATCACCCAGTTCCTGACCGCCTCGATCGCGTCCGCCATGGCATCCTCGCGTCAGGCGCGACCATCGCGCCCAGTCCTAGTATGTGACTGATATGTTACGCATTGAGCCCAGCGTGTCAATTGCTTTCTGGCCAGCGCTTGACCGGCGTCAAGGCCGGGGTGGATGCACGCCTGGAATCCGCGCATCGCGCCGCACAAATCGCGCGAAATGCCTCCCGCAAGGCGAAACGGGGGTGCTCGGCTCAGACCGGCGCAGCCGAACGCGCCACGCCGAGGCGGGCGCCGTCTGCGTTCAGGCGGTCCCGGACGTCCTCGCCTCGGAGCGCGCGCGGCTCGCAGCGCGTCTCGAGGCACATGGCCGCGGCGTGGCCGATCGCGTGTCCGTACGAGAAACACTGCGCCGTGACCCGCGCCGAGGCGACCGCCTCGTGCTGCGCCGAGAGGCAGCGCCCGGCGAAGAGCACGCCCTCACCGCGCACGGGGACGAAGCATCCGTAGGGCACCTCGTACCAGTCGTCCAGGAGCCATTCCACGCGCGGCTTGGCGCCCGCATGCAGCTCGATCGGCCAGGGCGAGCGCGCGATACCGTCGGCGAACTTGGTCCCGCGCACCACGTCCGCGTTGCCGAGCTGGGCGATGCCGCGGCCCTGGCGCGTCTGGCGCACTCCGACCTGCACGCCGGTGTCGATCACCCAGCTCGCCTCGCATCCGATAAGGTGGTCGCGGAAGAAGCGGGCGTACTCGCGCACCTGGCGCCGGCCTTCGGTTTCGGCGTCGGTGAAGTCGGCCGCGACGAGCGTGTTCAGCTCCCGCCCGTCGGGGCCGATCACCCGCGTGCAGTTGCAAAGCAGCTCGCCGGGGCGCGTGGTCGCGAACAGCCAGATCTTCGCCCGCGGCAGAAAATAGCCCCGCCCATTGTGCCGGCGCAGGAGCTCCGACACCTCCTCGGGCATGATCGTGTCGGCACCGTAAGCGCGCAGGAACCGGTCGGTGTCGACGCCACCCAGGCGGAAGATCATGGTCGGATTCTGGACCCTGCCGTCGTCGCCGACGAAGGTGGGCAGTCCGGCCATCGCCAGCAGGTCGGCGTCGCCGCTCGCATCGATCGTGATCCCGGCGCGGATCGTGAGCCTGCCCTGCTTGGTGTAGGCGAGCAGACCGCAGACTCGGTCCCCGTCGAGCAGGGTTTCGGTCACGGTCGCGTGCAGGAAGACGCGCACTCCCGCCTCGCGCAGCTGGTGGTCGGCGGCTTCGCGCCACACCAGCGGATCGTGCACGCGCGTGAACGTCTTGCCGTAGCGCACCGGCGGCGTGATCCCGCCGCGCCGCTCGAGCAGACGGACGAACTCGTCGGCGAAGCCGAAGACCACCTGCTCGGGACGCGCATCGGCGGCATCGCTTGCGGCATACAATCCGCACACCGTTCCGGAGAGTCCCGCCACGGCGCCGCCGCCGCAGAAGCCGTAACGCTCGACCAGAGCGACGCGCAGGCCGCGACGCGCCGCGGTGACGGCCGCCGCCACGCCCGCGGCGCCGCCCCCGGCGACCGCGATGTCCACCTCGACGGCAAACCCCGGGCGCCGATCGGTCGGGATCATGAGTGCTCCGGCCCCGCGTCCACCCCGTCTCGTCCTACTTGAAACCGAGCAGCTTCGCCGGCAGCCACAGGACGGTCTGCGGGAACAGCATGACGATCGCCAGCGTGAGGATCTGCAGCAGGATGAACGGTACGACACCCTTGTACATGTCGAGCAGCGTGATCGAGGGCGGCGAGATGCCGCGCAAGTAGAAGATCGCGGGAGCCATCGGCGGGGTGAGGTAGCTCGTCTGGATGATGATGAGGAACAGGATGCAGAACCAGGTTGGATCGAAGCCCGCACCCCTCACCAGCGGCATGAAGATCGGGATGAAGATGAGCAGGATCGAGATCCAGTCGAGCACGAAGCCGGCGAGGAAGCACAGGCCGAGCATCAGGAAGAGGAGCGCCCAGGCGTGCAGGTTCAGGTGCGTCACCAGCTCGTTGGTCAGCGTGATGCCGCCCGCGGCGAAGAAGACGCCGGTGAAGATCGTGCCCCCGAGCAGGATGCCCATGATCATCGACGTGATGCGCAGCGTCTTCAGCAGCGATTCGTTGAGCATGGCGAGGCTGAACTTGCGGTAGAACACGGTGAGCAGGAGCGCGCCGAGCGCGCCGAGCGACGCCGCCTCGGTCGGCGCCGCCCAGCCGAGCATGATCGACCCGAGCACCGCGAAGATCATGACGAGCGGGGGCACCATCGCGTGCGCGGTGACGCGCAGCCGCTCGCCGAACGAAGGATCGTCCGGCCCGGGCGGGATGCGCGGGCCGGCCGACGGCCGGATCACGCACAGCAGGAAGATATAGGCCAGGTACGTACCCGCCATGATCAGACCCGGGAACAGCATCCCGACCAGCAGGTCGCCGACCGAGACGTCGGCCACCGGCCCGAGCACGACCACCACCACCGATGGGGGAATGATCGTGCCGAGAGAGCCGCCGGCGCAGATCGTGCCGCAGATGAGAGGCTTGTTGTACGCGTACTTGAGCATCACCGGGATCGCCAGCAGGCCGACGACGGTCTCGGTGGCGCCGATGACGCCGGTGGACGCGGCGAAGATGATGCACATGATCACGGTGCCGAGCGCGAGTCCGCCCGGCAGGCGCCGGGTCCACAGGTGCACCGCCTCGAAGAGGGCCTCGGCGATCCCGGAGCGCTCGAGCAAGGTGCCCATGAAGACGAACAGCGGCACGGCCGCGAGCACGAAGTTCGACGCGATGTCCTCGATCTTCTCCATGAGCTGGAAGATGATCGCGCCCTTGAACACCATCAGGCCGAAGACGAGCGCGGTGCCGCTCAGGGCGAACGCGACATGCACGCCCAGGAAGACGAGCACGAACATCGCGGCCAGCATGAACAGCGGCAGATACTCGGTCATCGCTCGTCTTTCGCGGGCGCACGCTCGGTGAGCGTGAGGTAGCAGCGGATGAGCTGCGCGAGGGCCTGCAGCGCGAGCAGCGCGAACGCCGCGCACATCACCAGTCTGAAAGGCCAGATCACCGGGTTGAAGGCGGACATGCCCGACCGCTCGTGGCTCGCGTAGGCGCGCAGCACCTTCTCCCAGAAGCCGAACGCGAGCCAGCCGGCGAACGGCAGCAGCAGCACGACATAGGTGAACGCGTCGACCAGCGCCTGGGTCTTGCGCGAGAGGCGCGCGTACAAGAGGTCGACCCGTACGTGCGCGTCCTCGCGCAGGGTGTACGCCAGCCCGACCAGGAAATGCGTGCCCATCACCATGTAGCCGACCTCGAACGCCCACAGCGTCGGCGCGCCGAGCACGTAGCGCGAGAACACCTCGTAGCAGGACGCGGCGATCAGCGGGATCACCAGCCAGGCGACGACAGCGCCGGTGGTCCCCGAGATCAGATCGAGGAACTTGAGCAATGCGCGCATTGGGGCTGCAGCTCCGCGGGCGGGCTCAGACTCGGAACTCGAGCAACAAGAAGCCGGAACCGGCGGGCGCGGGCGCCCGCGCGGGTTCCGGCGTCCGGACGGTCACGCCTTGATGTTGAGTTCCTTCAGGACCTTGGCGATCGGCTCGGTCTGCACGTTGCGGTAGCGCGGCGCGTCCTTCCAGAGTTCCTCGAAGGCGATCTGGCTCTTGAATACCTTGTCGAACCAGGGATTGCCGGCGCGCGTCTTGTCAGCCCACTTGAACGCAACCCGCCGCGCCGCGTACTGCACCTCGGGCGAAAGGTCGATGATCTCGTTGCCGGCCTTGCGGAAGAACTCGAGCGCTTTCGCGTCCTCCTGCCCGATCCGCGTCCAGGTGTCGAACGTGGTGAGCCGCGCGGTCTCCTCGATCAGCTTGTGGTCGGCCGGCGAGAGCTTGCCCCACACGTCCTTGTTGATCACCAGCTCGAACGGGGCGGTCGGCTGGTGGATGCCCGGGAGGATCAGGTACTTGGCGACCTTGTAGAAGCCGGGGCTGATGTTCTCCCAGAGCGTTCCCCACTCGGTGGCGTCGATCACGCCCCGCTCGAGCGCCGGATAGATCTCGCCGCCGGGGGTGGTCACCGGGGAGGCGCCGAGCTCCTGGGACATCTCGATCCAGGCGCCCGCCGTGCGCAGCTTGAGTCCCTTGAGATCGGCGAGCGTGCGCACCGGCTTGCGCGAGTGCAGAAACACCTCGGCGGTGCGGATGAAGAGCGGGATCGAGACCACGCCGAACTTCTCGTCGCGGAACTGACGCTGCATCTGGGCTCCGCCGTCCTCGTAGATCCAGTGCAGCATCTTCTCGGTGTC
The DNA here is from genome assembly GCA_020848075.1 of Burkholderiales bacterium. Lineage (GTDB taxonomy): Bacteria > Pseudomonadota > Gammaproteobacteria > Burkholderiales > SG8-39 > JAABRB01. The sequence goes on along the minus strand of JADLAV010000005.1, from coordinate 76,204 downwards.
GAAGCTGCCGGCGTAGCCGCCGAACAGGACGACGGTCGGATCGGCGCCCCAGTCGTAGCCCATCCACAGGTGCCCCATCTCGGCCACGCCGTTCTTGACCGTCTCGGAGACCTTCAGCGCGTTGCCGAGCGCGCCGCCCGGAAAGACCTGGATCTTCATCCGGCCGCCGGACAGGAACTCGAGGTTCTGCGCGAACGCCTTCGCGCCGATCTCCATGAGCGGCCCGCCCGGCCACGATGTCGCCATCTTCCAGCTGTAGCTCGGTGCGCCCTGCGCGCGTGCCGCCGCCGCCGCCGCAGCTGCCGCGGCCGCCACCGCCGACACCGCGCCCGCCTTCAGGAATTCACGCTTTTCCATTGCCTTGCCCTCCTTCCGTAGTTGGATCCCCCGAATTCACTTCAAGTCGCTCGCGCGACCGGCGCATCCTCTCCGGTGACGACGGGCTGGTCGTTGATGCATCTCAGCATTTTCACGCGCGGCCCGCGGTTCAGGTGCTTCATGCCGCAGCGGTTGAACGGGTGTCCGATCAGGTCGCGACGAAGGTCGCCCATCTTCGTGCGCCCGTCTGCGATCGGGAAGATCCGGGCCACGTTGACGTCCGGCATGACGCCAGCGAGGAGCGCAAGCGGCATGCTGAACGCGAAGAGGTTGGAGCGCACGAGCGTGTTTGTTCTTGGCGGGCGATTGTCTCCCCGCGCGTTCGCGATATCAAGCTGCGCGTATCGCCCGTCGGATGCTGCGGCGCGTCAGAAGAGCGCGTCCGGCAGCGTTTTCCCGAACGTCGCCCGGCATCAGTGTCGCGCCGCACCGCCTTCGGCCACCATCCGCTTGGTGAGCCGCACTGCCTCCACCGCGTTCGCACCGTAGCCATCCGCGCCGATCTTCGCCGCGAACTGCTCGCTCACCGGCGCTCCGCCGACGATGACACGGCAACGGCGGCGCAGCCCGCTCGCGTCGAGCGCCTTGATGATCTCGCCCATCTCGACCATCGTCGTAGTGAGAAGCGCCGACAGACCGAGCACGTCGGGCTCGAACGCCGCAACCTCCTCGCAGAAGCGATCGCGCGATACGCTCACCCCGAGGTCGCGCACCTCGAAGCCCACGCCGCGCAGCATCGTGACGACGAGGTTCTTGCCGATGTCGTGCATGTCCCCGCGCACCGTGCCGACCAGCACCCGGCCGCGCAGCTGCTCGCCGCTCGCGGCGATGTGCGGCTCGAGGAGCTTCACCGCAGCGGTCATGGCGCGGGCGGCGAGCAGCACCTCCGGGATGAACACGTCGCCCGTCGCCATGCGGTTGCCGACGACCGTGATCGCGGCGATCAAGCCGTGCTCGAGGATATCGCCCGCGCGCACGCCCTGGTCGAGGAGCGCCTGCACGTGCGCCTTGATGTCGAGATGCCGGCCCTTGAAGACGTCCTGCCGCACCTGCGCGTACACGTCGTCGGCCGCGTTGCCGGCCGCGTCGCCGGCCGGCGCCGCCGCGGCTGCCGCTCCCGGCCGCGCCAGCGCGGGCTCGAGCGTGCGTGCAGCCCCCGCCTTCAGCGGGAGCGCGCCCTCACGCGCAATGCGTTCGCCGATGCGCTGCAGGCGCGAGAAAATCGCCTTCGGCGGCACCTCGTCGGCGACACCGACCACCAGGCGGTTGCCCGGTGCCACGGCGCGGAAGAAGCCGTCGAGGTAGGCCTCGAAGTCGGCATCGCTCGTTTCCGGCAGCACCACGGTGGACGGGATGCCGCCATAGAGCGTGAGCCGCGGGCTCCAGCGGCGGTAGTACTCGGCGAAGGTCACCCGCGTCATGGGGGCCGGGCAGATCGATTCGGCGACGTGCGTGCCGGAGTCGCGAATCAGGTCCATGAGCCCGCGATTCTCCCCGTCGGTATGGCAGAGCACGAGCTTCCCGGCCGCCTGCATGGCGGTGGCGGCCTTGCGGATCCAGGGCTGGATCTCCTTCTCGAAGTAGGGCGGGAACGTGAGCATGTCGTCGAAGTTCGCGCCCCACCACACCACCTCGGCCGGCGATTGGGCGAGGATCGCGATCATCTTCTCCATCAACGGCGCAATCCGGTCCGCCAGCCCGCGCATCTCCGCGTGATGGTCCTTGTAGTGGATGAAGAATTGCGTCTGGTCGCTGAGGTCGCGCTGGATGAGGTGGAAGGGTGAGGCGTCGAGCGATCCGATGGCGATCGGCAGGCCGTCGTCGCGCATGTCCTCCGCCGACCAGCGGCGGAAGCGCTCGAAGTTCGGCACCACGTCCATGTGCTCGAACAGGTAGCCCGCCGGCGCGTAGTCCGCGGGCGTCTTGATCAGGTGCTCGACCAGCGCCGGAATGGTGATGCCGTTCTGCTGCGATTCGACGTCGTAGTGCGTGGTGGTGCTCACCATGCCAAGCGGCGTGTGGTACTCGACGCGGGTGCGCGCGCCGCCCCGCGCGACCTTCACCTCGACGTCGCGCGGCAGCACCACGTCGAACACCGTGTCGCGGCTGTAGAACACGTTGATGCCGCGATGCAGGTATTGCGGCTGGAACTTCGGGTCGAGCTGATCGTCCGCGAAGCGGTGGTGCACCGCCCAGCCCTCGGCGCGCGCGATCTCGTTCATCGCCCGCCCGGCGTGCTGGGGCGGCAGCGTGCCGGTGGTCGAGTTCGACAGGTACCACAGGTCGAGCCGCGGCACGTAGGGCAGCCGGTCGACCGTCTCGCCGCGCAACGCCGCGGCAATGCGCGATCTGTGCGTGTACATCGCTCTCCTCCTGCACGCCGGGCGCCCGGGAACCCGGACGCAACTTGACATACTAGGCGTATATCTCGCGCTCTGTCCACGCCGCCGCGCGAGGATTTGACGCGGATCACGCTGCGGCGCGGCCGCTCAGGACTCGGCGCTCACGGTGGCGCGCGTGAAGAATTCGATCTGGTCGAGCAGCCGGTCGGTCGCCGCCGCGGCAGCCGATTCGTCCGCCGCGGCGATCGCGCGGGCGATGTCGGCGTGCAGCTGGGCGGTCTCGGGCAGATCCGCCGCCTGCTTGTAGTGGTGGTACCAGAAGCGCCGCGACAGCGCCTGCATGAGACCCATCGCCCCGGCGGCGAACTCGTTGCGCGCCGCGCTCACGCTCAAGTCGTTGAACATGCGGTCCACGCGCATGAACATGGTGTCGTCGTTCTGCAGCGCGCTCCGCTCGAAGCGCTCGGCGATCTCGGCGAACTGCTTGCGCTCCTCGGCGCTCGCGCGCCGCGCGGCGCTCCGCGCGACCAGCCGCTCGACCTCGCGGCGCGCCTCGAGCAGGCGCAGCTGGCTCTTCACGTTGATGTCGGACACGATCACGCCGCGCCGCGGGAGGATGGTCACTAGGCGCTCGCGCGCGAGGCGCTGCAGCGCCTCGCGGATCGGCGTGCGTCCGATCCCGAGCCGGCGCGAGAGCATCGCCTCGGACACCGCCGCGCCCGGCGGCAGCTGGAGCGTGACGATCAGCTCCTCGAGGTCGGTGTAGGCCTTGTCGGTGAGCGTCTCCGCCGCCTCGCGCGCGCCGATGCCGCGCGCGGGCCGCGCGCGCGGCGCTAGGCGTGCCGGCGCTTTTGTACCAAGCCGAGGAATTTCTCGTACTCCTTTTCGTCCACGCCGTAGGCGTGATCGTCGTCCGGGAACCTGCCCTCCTTCACCTCCTTCACGTAGGCCTGCAGGCCGTTCACGGCGACCTCGGTGAGGTTCGCATAGCGCTTCGTGAACTTCGGTTTGAAGTCGGTGAACACGCCGAGCAGGTCGTAGGAGAGCAGGATCTGGCCGTCGGTACCGCCGCCCGCCCCGATCCCGATCGTCGGAATCTCGAGCTGCTCGCTGATGATCTTGGCGATCTTCGCCGGCACCGCCTCGAACTCCAGCATGAAGCAGCCGGCGTCCTGGATCGCGAGCGCGTCCTCCAGGATCTTCATCGCCGCCTCGGCGGTGCGGCCCTGGATCCGGAAGCCCCCGAACATGGCGATCGTGTGCGGCGTGAGGCCGATGTGCGAAGCGGTCGGGATGCCCGCGTCGACGAGCGCCTTCAGAATGTGCGCCTGGCTCTTGCCGCCCTGCGGCTTGACCGCGTCGCAGAGCGCCTCCTGCATGAAGCGCGTCGCGTTCACGAGGGCGCGGTCCACCGTGTTGTAGCTCTGGTACGGCATGCAGCCGAGCACGAACGTGCTGGACGCGCCGCGGCGCACCGCCTGCGAATGCAGGACCATCATGTCCATCGTCGCGGGGATGGTGTTGGGGTGGCCGTGGCAGGTCATCGCCAGGCTGTCGCCGACCACGCACACGTCGACACCGGCCGCCTCCGCCCACTTGGCCGAGGTGTAATCGAGCACCGACGTGTACACCATCTTCTCGCCCGTCCGCTTCGAGTCGCGGATCTCGCTGAGCGTCCGCTTCTTGCGCTCGCCTTCTGCCATGGCCTCCCCTGCACGCCGGTTGGTATGCGGCTGGTATGTTACTCGCTGTCGGGCGGATCTTTCCACCTCGCCCGCGGCGGCCGCACGGCGCACGCGACGGCGCCGCCGCGCGTGCCGCTCCTGCGCCGTACGTCGCGCAGTACTGGGTCGTCTAGGCGGTCGCCGGCGCGGCGAGCGCTTGCCCGCCGCCGTAGCTCGCCTGCACCGGCTGCGGCCCGCCTCTGGTCACGCGCACCGCGCAGTACTTGAGCTCCGGGATCTTTCCGAACGGGTCGAGCACCGGGTTGGTGAGCGTGTTCGCCGCCGCCTCGTAGTAGCAGAAGGGGATGAACACCGCGCCCGGCGGCGTCCCCTCGTCGGCGCGCGCGTAGAGCGAGATCTTCCCGCGCCGCGACTCGACGGTCACGACGTCGCCGGGCTTCGCGCGCAACCGGTCGAGATCGAGCGGATGGATCGAAACCACCGGTTCGGGCTCGAGCGCGTCGAGCACTCCGGCGCGGCGCGTCATCGCGCCGGTGTGCCAGTGCTCGAGCTGGCGTCCGGTGATCAGCACCATCGGATAGCGCTCGTCGGGTCGCTCGGCCGCGGAGATCAGGTCGGCGGGCGCGAACTTCGCCCGCCCGGTCGCGGTCGGGAAGCGGTCGACGAACACGACCGGCTGCCCGGGATCGCCCTCGTTCTCGCACGGATAGGTCACCGCCGAGTCACGCTCGAGCCGCTCCCAGGTGATGCCCGCGATCGAGTCCATGCCCCGTCGCATCTCTTCGAACACCTCGCGCGGGTGCGCGTAGCGCCACGGCAATCCGAGCCGCTTCGCCATCTCGACGACGATCCACAGGTCCTCGCGCGCCTCGCCGGGCGGCTCGAGCGCCTTGCGACCGAGCTGCACTAGGCGGTCGGTGTTCGTCACCGTGCCGGCCTTCTCCGGCCACGCGGTGGCCGGAAGCACGACGTCGGCGAGATAGGCCGTCTCGGTGAGGAAGATGTCCTGCACGACCAGGTGCTCGAGATTCGCCAGACCCGCGCGCGCATGGTGCGCATCGGGGTCGGAGAGCGCGGGGTTCTCGCCCACGATGTACATGCCGCGAATCTTCCCTGCGTAGGCCGCGTCCATGATCTCGACCACGGTGAGCCCGGGCTTCGGGTCGAGCGGGACACCCCACAGCTTCTCGAACCGCGCCCGTGCCTCCGGGCTGTCGACGCGCTGGTAGTCGGGAAACAACATCGGGATGAGCCCCGAGTCCGATGCGCCCTGCACGTTGTTCTGCCCGCGCAGCGGATGGAGGCCGGTGCCGGGCCGGCCGATCTGGCCGGTTGCGAGCGCGAGCGCGATCAGGCAGCGCGCGTTGTCGGTGCCGTGCACGTGCTGCGAGACACCCATGCCCCACAGGATCATCGACCCCTTGGAGGTCGCGTACGCGCGCGCCACCTCGCGGATCGTCCCGGCCGGGATGCCGCAGACCGGCGCCATCGCCTCGGGGCTGAACTTCGCGACGTTCTTCCTGAGCTCCTCGTAGCCGGAGGTCCGGTCGTGCACGAAGGCCTCGTTCACCAGCCCCTCGGTCACGATCGTGTGCAGCATCGCGTTCAGGAGCGCCACGTCGGCATCCGGATGGAACTGGAGGAATCGCCACGCGTGCCGGGCAAGCTCGGTGCGGCGCGGGTCGGCAATGATGAAACGCGTGCCCCGCTTCATCGCGTTCTTCATCCAGGTGGCGGCGACCGGATGGTTCACGGTCGGATTGGAGCCGATCAGGAATACGACGTCGGCCTGTGCCACGTCGCGCACCGGGTTGGAAACCGCGCCCGAGCTGATGCTCTCCATCAGCGCGGCGACGCTCGACGCGTGGCAGAGGCGCGTGCAGTGGTCGACGTTGTTCGACCCGAAGCCGGTCCGTACCAGCTTCTGGAAGAGATACGCCTCTTCGTTCGTGCCCTTCGCCGAGCCGAAGCCGGCGAGCGCGCCCTTGCCGTGCGCGTCGAGGACTCGCCGCAACCCTCCCGCGGCCAAGTCGAGCGCCTCGTCCCAGCTCGCCTCCCGGAACGCTTCGCGCCAGTTCTCCGGGTCGATCGTGAAGTCGCCCGACTTCGGCGCATCCGGTCTGCGCACGAGCGGCCGCGTCAGCCGCTGCGGGTGATGCGCGTAGTCGAAGCCGTAGCGGCCCTTGACGCACAGGCGGCCGCGGTTCGCCGGACCGTCGCGGCCCTGCACGTAGAGGATCCGGTTGTCCTTGACGTGGTAGGTGAGCTGACAGCCGACGCCGCAGAACGGGCACACCGAGTCGACGGTCCGGTCGGCCTGCACCAATGCCACGCCGCGCGCGGGCGCGAGCGCGCCGGTGGGACATGCCTGCACGCACTCGCCGCACCCGACGCAGGTCGAAGCCCCCATCGGATCGTCGAAGTCGAAGACGATCTTCGAGTGCTCGCCACGGAACGCGTAGCCGATGACGTCGTTCACCTGCTCCTCGCGACACGCGCGCAGGCAGCGCGTGCACTGGATGCAGGCATCGAGGTTCACCGCGATCGCCGGATGCGAAGGATCGGCCGCGGGCTGGCTGCGGCCGGGAAAGCGCGGCTTGCCGATCGCGAGCGCCTTGGCCCATCGATCGAGCTCCGAGCCGAGCGTGTACTCGGTGTCCGCCACGTCGGACAGCAAGAGCTCGAGCACCATCTTCTGCGAAGCGCGCGCGCGCGCGCTGTCGGTCGTCACCTCCATGCCGGCCTGCGGGTAGCGGCAGCACGATGGCGCGAGCACGCGCTCGCCCTTGATCTCGACCACGCACGCGCGGCAATTGCCGTCCGGCCGCAGGCCCTCCTTGTAGCAGAGGTGCGGGATCTCGACGCCGTGGTGGCGCGCCGTCTGCAGGATCGTCTCGTCGGCTCGGCCGACCACGGGCTTGCCGTTCAGCTTGAACTCCACCGGCATCGCCGCCGTCTGCGCTGCGCTGGTGCGTTCCATGTCGACTCCTTGCTATTCCAGCTCGTGCGCGAAGTACTTCACCACGCACCGGATCGGGTTCGGCGCGGCCTGCCCCAGACCGCAGATCGACGCGTCCGCCATCGCCTGGCAGAGCTCCTCGAGGAGCGGCTTGTCCCAGCGTTCCTTCTCCATCAGCGCGAACGCCTTGGCGGTGCCCACTCGGCACGGCGTGCACTGCCCGCACGACTCGTCGCGGAAGAAGCGAACGAGGTTTCTCGCGGCGTCCACCGCGCGGTCGTGCTGCGAGAGAATCACGATCGCCGCCGAGCCGATGAAGCAGCCGTACTGGTTCAACGTGCCGAAGTCGAGCGGGAGGTCGGCCATGGCCGCGGGCAGAATGCCGCCGGAAGCCCCGCCCGGCAGATACGCGTAGAGCTGGTGCCCGTCGAGCATGCCGCCGCAGTGCTCGTCGATCAGCTCGCGCACGGTGATCCCCGCGGGCGCGACGTGAACGCCGGGCTTGTTGACGCGCCCCGAGACCGAGAACGATCGCAGGCCCTTGCGGCCGCGGCGGCCGTGGCCGGAGAACCAGGCCGCCCCGCGCTCGATGATCTCGCGCACCCAGAAGACCGTCTCCATGTTGTGCTCGAGCGTCGGATGGCCGAAGAGGCCGACCTGCGCGACGTAGGGGGGGCGCAGCCGCGGCATGCCGCGCTTGCCCTCGATCGATTCGATCATCGCCGACTCTTCGCCGCAGATGTAGGCGCCCGCGCCGCGCCGCAGGTGGATCGGCGGCAGCGCGCACGGTGGCGCGGCCTGCAGCCGGGCGAGCTCGTGCGCGAGGAGCGCGCGGCAGCCCGCATACTCATCACGCAGGTAGACGTAGATCTCGCCCACGCCGGCGGCCCATGCCGCAACCAGCATGCCCTCGAGGAAGCGGTGCGGGTCGCGCTCGAGGAAGTAGCGGTCCTTGAAGGTTCCGGGCTCACCCTCGTCGATGTTCACCGCCATCAGGCGCGGCGCCGGCTCCGCGGCGACGATGCGCCACTTGCGCCCTGCCGGGAAGCCTGCGCCGCCGAGACCGCGCAGGCCGGCATCCTCCATCGTCCTGGTGACCTCCTCGCGCGTGCGCTTGCCGGCGAGGCAGTCGGCGATCAGACGATAACCTCCCCCGGCGCGGTAAGCATCGTAGTCGACGTAGCCAGGACTCACGGTGCGCGTCGCGCTGTACGCGCTTGCATTCACGTGCGGCGCCGCCTTCACCGGCTTCGCATCCGGATGGTCGAGCGCGCCCTTCGCGACCAGCGCCTTCACCGCGTCCGGCGTAGCCTGCAGGACCGGGTGCCGGCCGACCACCACGGCCGGCGCGGACTCGCAGCGGCCGATGCACGGAGCAGGGATCACGCGCACGTCCTTGCCGAGCGCTGCAGGCAGCCGCTCGAGCAGCGCGCGCGCGCCCGCAAGCTCGCACGCGATGGAATCACACACGCGCACGGTGATCTGAGCGGGAGCCTCTTCACCCCCCGCGCCGCCTTCCTTCACCACGTCGAAGTGATGGTAGAAGGTGGCGACTTCGTAGACCTCGGTGAGCGCAAGGCGCATCTCCTGCGCGAGCGCGGCGAGGTGAGCGCCCGAGATGCAGCCATAGCAGTCCTGGATCCGGTGCAGGTGCTCGATCAGCAGGTCGCGCCGGCGCGGCGCCGAGCCGAGCAACGCCTGCACTTCGGCGAGCGCTCGCGGATCCACCCCGCGGCCCCGCGGCGCCGCCCGAACCTTGGTCTTTCCGGATGGGGCGCTTCCGCCCGACATGCGATCGTTCATCGATTGCCTTTCGCAGGTCCCGTGCGCGGCCTGCTGCATCGCGCCATCGGCACGTCGATCATGTTAGACCCAAGCGCGCACGCGCACACTTGACCGCGATCAACGCACCAAACCCGCGCGCGATGCATGGGCATCGCGCCGCGGGGGTCAGGCCCTCGATGCGTCGATCAGCCCGCCTGCCCGTCGAGAAAGCCGATCAGCAATTCACGGACGCGATCGGGCGCTTCCATGTTCGCGAGGTGTCCGGCCGCGGGGACCGTGACGCGCCTCGCGCCGGCAACGCCGCCCGCGATGCGTTCGGCGATGAGTTGGAAGTCGCCGAGATCCCGCTCGCCGACGATCGCCAGCGTCGGCGAGCGCACGCGGCCGAGCTGCGATACTGCCGGCGGCGCGACCGTCCGCTCCGGATCCGCGTTCAGGAAGTGCCAGCCGGAGTAGTCGCTCACCATTTGCTCGAGACGCCGGGCGATACCGGGTTGCTCTCGGGCCCGGGCGAAGAGGTCGTGCGCGAGCCATGCCGCCTTGGCCGCCTGCACGTCGTGCTTCCGGGCGGCTCGCAGGACCGGAGCGTAGCTCTGCAGCCACCGTCGGGACCACGGCCACCCGCCGATCACCGGATCGACGAGCGCCAGGCTGTGCACCCGCGCGGCATGCGTCAATGCGAAGTCGATGGCGAAGCGTCCGCCCATCGATGCGCCGACCACGTGCGCATCGGGCACGCCGAGATGATCCAGGAGCGCAGCCAGGTCGTCGGCATGCGAGTACGGCTCGCCGGCGCGCGGAACGTCCGATCGGCCGAATCCGCGCGCGTCATATCGGACGGCGCGGTAGCGCCGCGCGAGCGCGTCGAACTGGTCGTCCCACATGCGCGTATCGAGGGTGAACGCGTGCAGGAGCACCACTGTCTCGCCCGCGCCGGCCGCTTCGTAGTAGAGCCGCGTGCCGTTGATGCTCGCGTGCCCGCTCTCGCGAGCGGGCGGAAGCGCAGGCAACTCGGCGCATCCGGCGAGCACCGCGGCCGCCGCGGAGAAGAGAAAGCGGCGTCGCGAGCAGGCGCGCACGCCGCGCTCGTCATCCCGCTCCGCCGCCGTCATGCGCGGTCAGAGGACCGACTTCAACAGCTTGCCCATCTCCGCCGGATTGCGGGTCACCTTGATCCCGCACTCCTCCATGACGGCGAGCTTTTCCTGCGCGGTGCCTTTGCCGCCGGAGATGATCGCCCCGGCGTGGCCCATGCGCTTGCCCGGCGGCGCGGTGACCCCGGCGATGAAGCCCACCAGCGGCTTGCGCATGTGCTCCTTCGCCCAGCGCGCGGCGGTCTCCTCGTCCGAGCCGCCGATCTCGCCGATCATGATCACGGCGTCGGTCTGCGGATCGGCGTTGAAGAGCTGCAGCGCGTCGATGTGTTTCATTCCGTTGACCGGATCGCCGCCGATGCCGACCGCGCTCGACTGGCCGAGGCCGAGCTCGGTCAACTGCGCGACCGCCTCGTAGGTGAGCGTGCCCGAGCGCGACACGACGCCGATGCGTCCCTGCTTGTGGATGTGCCCCGGCATGATGCCGATCTTGATCTCGTCGGGCGTGATCACCCCCGGGCAGTTGGGGCCGACCAGCACCGTCTTCTTCTGCTGCTTTCGCATCCGGTCGCGCACCTCGATCATGTCGCGCACCGGAATCCCCTCGGTGATGCAGATGACGAGCTCGAGACCGGCCTCGACCGCCTCCCAGATCGCGGCGGCGGCGCCCGCAGGCGGCACGTAGATTACCGACGCGGTCGCGCCGGTCGCGGCGCTCGCGTCCTTCACCGACGCGAAGATCGGGATACCCTCGAAGTCCTCGCCGGCCTTCTTCGGATGCACGCCGGCGACGAAGCAGTTCCGGCCGTTCGCGTAGTCGCGGCACATCCGCGTGTGGAACTGCCCGGTCTTGCCGGTGATCCCCTGCGTGATGACCTTCGTGTTGCGGTTGATGAGGATCGACATCACTTTCCTTTCGCGGCGGCGACGACGCGCTCCGCCGCCTGCGCCATGTTGTCGGCCGAGATGATCGGCAGGCCGGAGTCCGCCAGGATCTTCCGGCCGAGGTCCTCGTTCGTGCCCTTCATCCGCACCACGAGCGGCACGCCGAGCTTGACCTCCTTCGCCGCGGTCACGATGCCGGAGGCGATCGTGTCGCACTTCATGATGCCGCCGAAGATGTTGACCAGGATCGCCTTCACCTTGGCATTGGAGAGCATGATCTTGAACGCTGCGGTGACCTTGTCGGCGGTCGCCCCGCCTCCGACGTCCAGGAAGTTCGCCGGCTCGGCGCCGTACAGCTTGATGGTATCCATCGTCGCCATCGCGAGGCCGGCGCCGTTCACCATGCAGCCGATGTTGCCGTCGAGCGAGATGTACGACAGGTCGTGCTTGGACGCCTCGATCTCGTACGGATCCTCCTCGTCGAGATCGCGCATCGCGGTGATCTCCGGATGGCGGAAGAGCGCGTTGTCGTCGAAGTTCATCTTGGCGTCGAGCGCCACGACCTCGCCCGGCCCGGTGAGGATCAGCGGGTTGATCTCGGCGAGCGAGGCGTCCGTGTCCCAGAACGCGCGGGCGAGACCCTGCAGGACGGCGCGCGCCCTGGCCACGGCCGTGTCCGGCACGCCGATCGCACGCGCGAGCGCATCGCCGTCGGCATCGGTCAGCCCCTCCTCCGGGTCGAGGAAGGCCTTGTGGATCTTCTCGGGCGACTTCGCGGCGACCTCCTCGATGTCCATGCCCCCTTCGGAGGAGGCCATCACGCACACTTTCTGCGTGACGCGGTCGACGACGATGCCGACATAGAGCTCCTTCTTGATGTCGGCACCCTCCTCGATCAGGAGCCGCCGTACCTTCTGCCCTTCGGGGCCCGTCTGGTGCGTCACGAGCTGCATGCCGAGGATCTTCCCGGCCCACGTCTTCACCTCGTCCGGCGACTTGGCGACCTTGACGCCGCCGCCCTTGCCGCGGCCGCCGGCATGGATCTGGGCCTTGACGACCCAGACCTTGCCGCCGAGCTTGCGCGCGGCCTCCACCGCCTCCTCGATCGAGAAGCAGGGGATGCCGCGCGGCGTGGGCACGCCGTACTTGCGCAGCACCTCTTTCGCCTGATACTCGTGAATCTTCAAGATCGGTCTCCTCCTCTAGGCATGCGAGTCTCCGGCACCCGGAGTACGCCCGCAATGACTGGCGTCAACGCCGGCGCCCGCGATCTGACCTGCGTCGGCGCGCCGCGCTACTCGGCGGCGGCTTTCGCGCCGCGGAACCACTTCGGGTAGTAACGCCGCGCGATTTCGCCGCGCGTATCGAGCGCATGGCACTGATCGAGCTGGAACGGCTGCCTGCCGCCTGCATCGTCGGCGTTGTCGATCTTCTCGCCGGCGCGCGCCTGGATCGCCGCGGACGGGAACTGCAGCAGCATCTCGTTCAGGTGCGTGCAACCTTTCACGTGCGCGAAGAGGTCGTGCACCGCCTTGCGGAACCCGCGCAGCAGGTTGAGGCCGACGAGCTTCCGGTAGTCGGGCGCGATGCGCTCGCACACGCCCGGATAGGGCATCGCCTCGGTGCGCGCGGCCGCCTCGACGATGGTGTACCCGGAATCGAGCGTGAGCCTGATCCACATGTCGTGGATGGGCGTTCCCGCCGGCCGTAGTCCCGTGGAGAGCACGTAGTCGACCGGCTTCACGTCGTACAGGTGCGCCTCGATGTCGTAGAGCCCGTCGGCACGCTTGTAGCCTTCGAACTGCACGCGGCGGCGGTGCGTGAGCGAGCGGGACGTGGCAGGCGCGGGCAGAGGCATGCTTCGACTGCGGATCGTGCAGAGCGGCAAATGTTAGCACAGCGGTTTGTCGTGGCCTGGACACCGCCCGCAGCAACTGCTGGTCTGCACGGACATTCCCGGAGCGCAGACCTACCCGGCGGGGAAGTCTGCTTCCCTCCTCTCTGAGGAGGGGACAGGACAGACACCACCCCGTCACGCTTCGCGCGACACCCCTCCTTCTCGGAGAGGAGGGGACCTTTTTCTCCCCCTCCGCTCCGAGGAGGGGAGAAACCGAACGCATCCGGGCTAGAATCGGCGCGAACGGAATCGATGTCAGGAGAGAACTTGAGGTACGTGCTCGCGCTCGACCAGGGCACCACGAGCTCGCGTGCGATCGTGTTCGACGAGCACGCGCACGTGCGCGGCGCGGCGCAGGCCGAGTTCCGCCAGATCTTTCCCGAGCCGGGCTGGGTCGAGCACGATCCGGAGGAGATCTGGCGCACCCAGCTCGACTGCGCGCGCGGCGCACTCGAGCGCGCCGGCATCGGCGCGACCGACCTCGCTGCGATCGGCATCGCCAACCAGCGCGAGACGGCGGTGATCTGGGAGCGCACCAGCGGGAAGCCGATCCACAATGCGATCGTCTGGCAGGACCGCCGCACGGCCGAACGCTGCGAGCGGCTGGTGCGCGACGGGCACGAGGAGCTCATCCGCACGCGCACCGGGCTCCTCGTCGACCCGTACTTCTCCGGCACCAAGGTCGCATGGCTGCTCGACCACGTGCCCGGCGCGCGCGCGCGCGCGGGCGCGGGCGAGCTCGCATTCGGCACGATCGACTCGTGGCTCATCTGGCGGCTCTCCGACGGCCAGGCGCACGTCACCGACGTCACCAACGCCTCGCGCACCCTGTTCTACAACCTCGCGCGCGGCGCGTGGGACGACGACCTGCTCGCGCTCTTCGATGTGCCGCGCGCGGTCCTGCCCACGGTGGCGCCATCCTCCGGCGTGCTCGCGCACTCGAGCCCGGACGCGCTCGGCGCGCGCGTGCCGATCGCCGGCGTCGCCGGCGATCAGCAGGCGGCGCTCTTCGGCCAGGCCTGCCACTCCCCAGGAATCGCCAAGAATACCTACGGCACCGGCTGCTTCCTGCTCCTGCACTGCGGCGCCGAACGCATCGCCTCGCGGCACGGGCTCGTCACCACCGCCGCCGCGCAGATCGGCGCACCGGAGTACGCCCTCGAGGGCAGCGTGTTCGTCGCAGGCGCGGTGGTGCAGTGGCTGCGCGACGGGCTGCGCATGATTAGGGCCTCGGTCGACGTCGAGGCGCTCGCCGAGCGCGTGCCCGATTCGGGCGGCGTGCTCTTCGTGCCGGCGTTCGTCGGCCTCGGCGCGCCGCACTGGGATCCGCACGCGCGCGGCACGATCGTCGGCCTCACGCGCGGCACGACCGAGGGGCACATCGCGCGCGCCGCGCTGGAGTCGATCGCGTTCCAGTCCGCCGACGTGCTGTCGGCGATGGAGAAGGACGCCGGCATCCGGCTCACCGAGCTGCGCGTGGACGGAGGGGCGGCCGCGAACGATCTCCTCATGCAGTTCCAGGCCGATCTCCTCGGTGTTCCGGTGGTGCGGCCGCGGGTGCTGGAGACGACGGCGCTCGGCGCCGCGTATCTTGCGGGGCTCGCGACCGGCGTATGGGGCGACCGCGAGCAGATCGCGGCTCAATGGCACGCCGCGCGCACCTTCGCGCCGACCATGTCCCGCGACGAGGCCGAGTCGCGCATGGACCGCTGGGCGCGCGCCGTGGGTCGCGCCCGCGACTGGGCGCGGCAATGAGCCGGGTCGAACACGTCCTGGTCACCGGTGGCGCCGGTTTCATCGGCTCGCACACGGTGGATGCGCTGCTCGCCGACGGCGCGCGCGTCACGGTGCTCGACGACTTCTCGAACGGGAAGCGCACCAACCTGCCCGGCGCACACGCCCGGTTGAAGGTGGTCGCGGGCGACGTGCGCGACGCCGCCGCCGTGCGAAGCGCGCTCGACGGCGCGACGCACGTCCTGCACCTTGCCGCCCAGGTGTCGGTGCAAGCGTCGGTCGCCGATCCGGTCGGCTCCTGCCGGCAGAACGTCGTCGGCTTCCTCACGGTGCTCGAGGCCGCGCGCGCGGCGGGCGTGAAGCGCGTGGTCTACGCTTCGAGCGCGGCGGTCTACGGCACCCCGCGCGAGCTGCCGCTCACCGAGTCGTCGCCGGTCGCGCCGATCTCGCCCTACGGTCTCGAGAAATCGATCGACGATCAGTACGGCCGTTTGTACGCGGACCTGTTCGGCCTCGCGCCCCTCGGGTTGCGCTACTTCAACGTGTACGGGCCGCGCCAGGATCCGCGCTCGCCCTACGCCGGCGTGATCAGCAAGTGGGCGGCTGCGCTCGCCGAGGGCGCGCCAGTGCGGATCTTCGGCGACGGCAAGCAGACGCGCGACTTCGTCTACGTCGGGGACGTGGCGCAGGTGAACCTGCGCGCGCTCGCCGCGACGGCGACGGGGGTGTGCAATGTAGGCACCGGGACGAGCGTCACGCTGCTCGAACTCCTCGCGACGCTGGAGCGCGCGGCCGGGCGCGTCGCCGAGCAGCGCTTCGAAGCGCCCGCTCCGGGCGACATCCCTGATTCGGCGACGTCGACCGGCCGATTGCAGGCAATCCTCGCGCCGGGGCCGTTCACGCCGCTCGGCACCGGGCTCGCCGCACTGCTGGCGGGCCGCTGACGCGATTCCACGCGCCGGGCGCGCCTGCCGCCCAGGGACGTGTTCGGCCGACCGAGGGCGGAGAGCCCCGTCGGTGCTAGAGTGACTGGCGGGCGCGGCGGCGCACGGGTCTCGCCGGGAAGGCGACATCTGCGAGAGATCGGCGGCACGGCGGCGACCCGGAAGGCGCACGATGACGTACGCATGGCCTGAGATGCTTTGGCTCCTGGCGGGGGTGCCGGTGCTCGTCTGCGCGTACGTCCTGCTCATGTGGCGCAAGAAGAGGGCCGCCATCCGGTACGCGAGCGTCGATCTCGTCAAGGCCGCGATCGGCCCCGGCCAGCGGCTCCGGCGTCATCTCCCGCCGCTGCTTCTACTGCTGTCGTTGATCACGCTGATCGTCGCCATGGCGCGGCCGAGCGTGGTCATCACCCTGCCCTCGCTCCGTCAGACCATCATCCTCGCGATCGATGTTTCGCTCAGCATGCGCGCGAGCGACGTCGAGCCGAGCCGGCTCGAAGCCGCCCAGTCCGCAGCGAAGGCCTTCGTGGCCGAGCAGCCGCCGGACGTGCTCATCGGCATCGTGTCGTTCGCCGGGACGGCCGCCGTCGTGCAGCCGCCGACCCGCGACCGCGACGCCCTCGTGGCAGCGATCGATCGGTTCAACCTCCAGCGCCACACCGCCATCGGCAGCGGCATCATCATGTCGCTCGCCACCCTCTTCCCGGACGCCGGGATCGATCTCGAGGAGGTGCTGTTCGGCGGCGCCTCATCGCGGCGCCTCCGTGGCGTGGCGATCGAACGGCAGCCGAAGACCGAGCAGAAGCCGTTCACGCCGGTCGAGCCGGGCTCCTACTCCTCGGCCGCGATCATCCTGCTCACGGATGGACGGACGACGACCGGACCGCCGCCGCTCGAGGCGGCGAAGATGGCCGCCGACCGCGGCGTTCGCGTATTCACCGTGGGCTTCGGCACGGCGGGAGGCGGTGCCGTCGACTTCGAGGGCTGGTCGATGTTCATGCGCTTCGACGAGGAGACCCTCAAGGCGATCGCCGAGATCACCCGCGCCGAGTACTTCCACGCCGCGACCGGGACCGACTTGAGGAGGATCTACGAACGCCTGAACGCGCGCGCGGTCCTCGTGCGGAAGGAGACCGAGATCGGCGCGCTTCTCGCCGGCGCCGCAGCCGTCCTGGCGATCGCGGCCGGGCTCCTCTCGCTCGTCTGGTTCACCCGGTTCGCGTAGCCGCGCCCCTCGGAGACCCACGACCGGGCGATTGCCGCAGCCCCGATGCCGTCCGGGCGCCAGGTCGGGCCGCTCGTACGGACGTCGGCTCTGGCGACGCTGCGACGGAACGTTGACGTTTCTTGGCATCCGCGCCGGGCGCGGACCCGAGCGCCGGGCGCCCGGCCGCGGTCGCGAGCACCCCGATTCGGGGGCGGCCGCGGGCTGGGCTGCGGAGTCGTTCACGGCGAGGACCCCGCTCCCCGGAACGGCCGGCCGGGATGGCGTGGTTGTTGCATTGCCCTTGTCATATCCGGTCGCATCCGGCCTACGCGGAAAGGGAGAGGGGTCCATGCTCGAGATACTGCTGATCCTCGGGGTCATGGTGTACGTCGTCTGGAAGCTCGAGTCGCAGCACTTCGAGCGCGCCCGCTCGTCATTGGATGTCGCGGCCGCGGAGGCACGGCCACGCATCGCGTCTGCCGCGCCTTCGAGGCCGCGACTGGCGATCGAGGGCACGCAGGCGCCGCTCATCCGCGACAGGAAATTCGTGACCGGCTTCGGCGTGAACCCGGCGGCACTGCGGGACCTGCGCGTCTACGCGGGCATGGGAGGGCTCGAGCAGTTTCCCGCGTCGCTGCGCGGATTCATCCAGGACCTCCACGATTCGGGCTCCGCCGTGGGGACCGGCATCATGGAGCTGCTCTTTCACGGCCGCGCGCTCGACGAAGGCGAGGCCGTCTACTTCGCGCTGATCGAATCCGCGGGCGAGCCCCGCGTGGTGACCTTCGTCGATCGCCTGCGACTCGGCTGAGTCTCGGGGAGGGGAGCCTTCCGGGGCGGCCGTGTGGCCGCCGCTTTTTTTCCTGCTGCAGGGATGCGCGCTGCGCGCGCGCACGCGGTCACCGCTGGAGGTGCTTGTCGCTGTCGAAGGGCGTGAACACCGGCTTGAGGCCCGACTGGATCGTGGCCACCTCGGTGAGAAAGAGCAACTCGTCCATGACTTCCCGCGGGAATCCGCGCCGGCCGCCGCGCGTGTCGATGACGAGCTTGCTCAGGTACGTGTCGCACTCGCGGCCGCCCCAGAAGATGCACACCGCTTCGACGATGTGCGGATAAGCCTCGAGCGCTGCGCGCACGAACACGCGCTCCGCCGGTCCGGTACGCTTCGGCTTGGGCTTGTCTTCCTCGTCGACGTACTTGATCTCCGGGTACTGCGAATCCCGGATCGGCGTGAGCGCGTCGGGGCTGCGGCCGCCTTCGCCGCCCCACTGGTGGGCCGGAAGATCGAACGCCACCTGCGTCACGTCGACGCCGCCCGCGACCGGCGCCTCGCGCGCGGCCTCCGGCGCCAGCGCCGATGCGCGAGGCGGCGGTTCGCTGCGAGCCGCCTCCGGCGTGTGCTGCAGGTCGGCCGCGGCGGCAAGCTCGGCGCCGTTCCTTTCTGCGAGCAGGAGCACGGTCGCGCGCTCGAGACGCGCAACGCGCTCGCTCAGCTCGGCGAAGATCCCGAGCAGCTCCTCGACCGAGGTCGTCGGAGCATCCTCGAACGCGTCGCCCGCCGTGCCGGACAAGCCCTGAATGGTGTCTTGCCCTGCCATCTCCGCAGGAGCCCGGCCTCCAGGCTCCGGTTATTCGAATCGTGGTGCATGGTACACCCGCCGCGCGGGGATGTGGGGGGAGTCCGGGCTGCAAAAATCTGTGAAATCAAGAGGAGGTGGGGTACGCCTGCGGCCGATTCGCGCTGGCACTCCCGGGGGTGGGCCCCTGGCCGCTCTCCGCGATGAAAGTAGGACATCTCTCGAAATGTGAATCCGGCCGTGAAAGAGGGGATTTACAAGGGGCAATTTGCCCCTTGTTCGTACGACCTCGGTTCAGGAAGAAGCACGGCCGCGATTCTCAGATAGACTTTATTCGAAGCGCCACGCGACCGCCTGGCTCGGCCACACCCCCCGCTTCGCAACCCGCTCGCCCTCGAACACGAGAAAGCTCTGCTGGCCGTAATGCGGCATCAGCCGCGCGACCGTGTCGAGCGCCGCGCCGTCGCGTGCCGAAACGACGACGAGCGGAGCGCCGCCCGGCCGCGACGCCGCCCAGACCTGCGCGTCCGCCGTGTCAGCGAGCCCGGCGGGACGCGCGGGGAGCTTCGCCGCTGCCAGCCAGGCGTCGATATCGCCGTGGCGGCCGATGGCGAGCAGCGCGGTATCTGCGGGTGGCGCGTCGCCGGCCGCAAGGAACCGGGGCCGCGTATCGAGCGTGCGGAGAGCGAGCCGCCGCGCTGCGGCGCTCCAGTCGGCGCCGGCGCCGATCACCGCGACCGCGCTGCGGGTCGCCACCATCAGCTGGCGCAGGATCGGCGGAGCTTCATCGGCGGCGAGCCGCCGCAACACGCGGAACTCCGGATCGAGCGCGAGCGCGATGGGGCGCGCGCCCAGCGTCGCGTCGAACGTCTCGCGGCTGCGCCCGAGGTCGAGCACGAGCGTCTCATCGCCCGCTACAGTGCGCATGCGCACCGGGACCCGGAGCGCGTACGGCGGCACGCCCTGCTCGATCGTCACCCGGATCGCGTAGCGATCGCCGGTTGCGCGCCTTTCGGCGCCGACGACGCGCACCGAGGGCACGCCCGTGCGCTCGAGCCACTGCGTGAAGAACGGTCCGAGATCGCGCCCCGCTGCAGCCGCGAAGGCGGCCTGCAGGTCGCGCCACGACGCGACACGAAACCGATGCTCCGACCAGAACCGGCGTACGCCCTCATCGAACGCCGCGGTGCCGATCTCGTCGCGCAGCATCACGAAGAGCATCGCCGCCTTGTCGTAGCCGACGATCTGCGAGGTCGCCAGCCTGCGCGCGGCGAACTCGGCGAGCGGCCGATCCTGCCCGGGGGGCACGGCGGCAAGGTCGCGCAACCACCCGAGGCGCATCTCGCGGGCGGCGTCGGGACCTTCGCGCGCCTTGTACGCGTAATCGGCCATGAAGGTCGTGAGCCCCTCGGACCAGTTGCCGCCCCGCGCGTCCGGGTACACGCCGTTGCCCCACCAGTTGTGCAGCACCTCGTGGCCGAGCGAGGTTGCCCGGATGAAGGGAAGCTTCAGCACGCTCTCGCCGAGATAGGTGAGCGTCGGCATGCCGAAGCCGGTCGGCGTCGGGCTCGAGACGACGCTGAATTCGGTGAACGGATAGGGCCCGATCCAGCGCTCATAGAGATCGAGGTAGCCCTTCACCGCGTCGAGGTAGGCCGGGGCGAGCCCGGCGATCGCGGGATGGAAATACGTTCGCAGCGCAATCGTGCTGCCACCGGCCGTGTGCACCGTGCGCGCTTCCACCCGATAGGGTCCCGCGATGAGATCGATTCCCTCCGCGGGGTGCTCGAACGCGAAGGTCGCGTGGTAGCGACCATCCGCCTCGCTCTCCGCGACGAGCCTTCCGGGAACGATGCCGCGCTCGCCGGCGGGCACGTCGAGCGTCACGCGATAGCTCGCGAGCAGCGGCCCGTCCGGCCCGACGATCACCGGATACCAGAAGCTTCCCGCCGGCAGGAAGGTGCCATCGAGGCCAGCCGTCGCGACCGGGCGGTCGAGCGTCTGCCGGTGCGTGATCGTGCGGTCGACCGGCGCGAGCGTGCCGTGCCAGCGAACGTCGAGCGCGTGCGCATCGTGCCCGGCCGGCAGCGACCAGACCTGGTAGCCGTCGCGCCCGGCGGACGGCGCCGGAAGCATCCGTCCATCGGCCTGGAGCCTCTCACCCGTGAAGCCGCTTGCCAGGACGATCCGCAGCGGGCCCTGGTCCGCCACGGTCCCGGTCACTGCGATTGTTGCCGTCGCGTCAAGTGCGCGCGTCGCGGGATCGATTCGTACGGTGACGTCGTATTGCACGGACGGCGCCGCCGATGCTCCCGCAGCGACGCCCGCGAAGAGCGCGCACGCGGCAAGAGCACGCAGCCACATCGCTATTTCCGCGGCGGTTCAGCCGGCGGAAATTTCGCGATCAGCTCGAGCGACTCCGCACCGCGCCGCACGCGCAGCGGCAGCCAGGTGCCGGGGGCTTGCCGCTGCACCGCCTCGGCGAGATCGGCAGGCTGACGCGCGGGGAGCCCTGCGACCTCCGTGACCACGTCGCCGGCGCGCATGCCCGCCGACTCGGCGACGCTCCCTTGCTCGATCTGGCGGATGCGCACGCCGCCTTCGTCCGGCTCGAGCCACACGCCGAGCCGCTGGCGCGACCGCGGGGCCAGCCGCTCGGGCGCCGCGACCCCGAATACCGCGTCGGCCACACCGGCGACGAGCGTGGAGCACTCCCGCTCCGGTCCCCACGGCAGCAAGACCGCCGTGTCGGCCACGCCGAGATCCCGGAGCTGGTGCGGCACGCCATACCCATGCCACACGTGGCCGCTGCCGAGCACCCCGACGACGAGCGGTGCGGGCGCACGCTTGAGTGCCGCGGCGAGCGCCTCGGCCATCGCGCGATCCCACACGAGCTGCGATTCGACGAAGCGCTGGAACGCGGCGTCCTCGCGCATCGGCGGTCGCTTCCCGTCCTTCGCCGCGGATCCATCGCCGCGCGCGTGGGCAACATAGGCATCGGACAGGAAATCGAGGTAGCCCGGGCTCGCCGCAAGCGGTGGCGTGACGCCTTCGCGCCGGTCGAGCGGCAGCGCGTCGAACCCGCGCTCGCGCACCGCGCGCACGAGATCCTGACTGACGTTCAGCGCGATCATCGGCACGCGGTTCATGCGCGCGAAATGGAAGATCGGCATGTAGAGCCGCGGGTCGACATTCCACACCTGGCGCCAGTCGCTCTCGCGCAGGAACTCGGCCTCGTCGAGCTCGCCCGCGACCCAGCGGTCGAGCGCGGGTTGCACGCGGCGGGGAAACATCTCGAAGCCGAGCACCATGTCCGGCCGGAGCGCGTGCAGCCCGGCGATCGTTTGCAGCTGCCAGCGATGATCCTCGGCGTCGTCGTGCGTCTCGCCGAGGAGCACGACCTGGCGCCGCGCGAGCGCGGCGAAGAGCTCGGGGGCGAGCAGCGGGCGCGGCCCCGCGGGGCCGGGTGCGGCCCAGGTCCCTCGCGGCACGCACGAGGCGCTCGATGCAGGCGAAGCCACGAGAACGAGCGCGATCGCTGCGCCAGCAGCAACGGCGATCGGAAGGACATGCGCGAGGGTCGAGCGGCTCACCCTGGTGGCATCCGGGAGTCGGTCCGAGCGCTCACGGCGGCAGCGCGCGGCACGCGCGCCCCTGCACGAATGGTCGCATTCGGTCCGGTCATGGTACCGGCACGCGCTTCGCGTTGCCGACGAGCTCGAAAGCCGTCCAGTTGGCGTCGGCAGCCTTGCGGCACACGCCGAACTGGAACGGCCATCCGTCGCGCCCCGGCGTGAGAAAGCGCAGGTCGCGGAACCAGTAACAGCTCGCGCGCGCAGCGTGCTCGATCCCGGCGAGCACCGGGTACGCGGCAAACCAGCGGAAGAACCCGAGCGGCGCGGCGTTCCAGGCGGCGAGCACCTGCGCGTGCGCCGCCGCGGGCCCGTAGCGCTCCGCGCGATGCCACACGGCCTGCCCCGTCGGGAGATATGCCGCATCGAGACGCGCAATCGGCCCTGCATCGGGTGCAAGCGGAGGCGGCGCGTCTTGCCGCACGACGTTCACGAACGAATAGCGGTACTCGTCGCCATCCTCGACGACCACCATCCAGTTGAACGGCGAGACCGGGCGCGCCATCGCGGAGACCCTGACCGGCCCGAGCCCTTCGGCGCGCGCGTACTCCCGGCCGAAGTCTACCGCCCTTCCTTGCGCAACCGCCTGCAGAGCGACGTAGCCGACGAGCGCCGCCAGGCCCGCCAGCGCGGGCAGGCGCGAGCGCCGCCAGACGAAGGATGCGACGAGTCCCACGACGATGATTCCGCTGAACCAGGGATCGATGATGAATGTCGTGTCGAGCGCGAAGCGGCGGTCGGACAGCGGCGCGAACATCATCGTTCCGTAGGAGGTGATGAGGTCGCCCAGGATGTGGATCGCGATCGACGCGGCGGCGACGCCGAAGTATGTCCGCCAGCCGGCGCGCCGGGGGTCGAGGCGCGCAAAGATCCACGCGAGCGCCGCGGCCCACAGGGGCAGCAGCACGAACGAGTGGGTGACGCCGCGGTGGTAGAGCAGGAACGCCGTGGGCGAGGCGAAACCGAGCACGGCGTCGGCGTCGGGAAATGCCGCGGCGAGGAAGCCGGCGGCGACGCGCCGTTCGCCGGTCACGCTGCCGGGTCGCAGCACCCGCGGCGTCATCGCCCGGGCGAGAAGTGCCCCGCTCAGCGCGTGGGTCAGTGTATCCATGGCGAGCGCTCAGACCGCCGTTTCGTCGAAACGTTCGGGCGCAGCGTACCGCACGCGATCCTCCGAGGCGAGCGTGCGATAGCAGCGGTGGCCAACCTCACACGGCGCGACGACCGGATCGCCGGGGTGGCGGTACTGCCGTTCTAGACCAGCTCCCGTACCCACCGCACGAGCGTGGGCGCGTCCATCGCGCCCGACTGGCGCGCGATCTCGCGACCACCCCGGAAGGCGATCAGCGTCGGAATCGACCGGATGCCGTAGCGCGCGGCGACCGCCTGCGCCTGATCGGTGTCCAGCTTCGCGAACCGGGCAGCCCCCGCGAGCTCCCGCGCCGCGCGCTCGAACTGCGGCGCCATCATCTTGCACGGCCCGCACCAGGGCGCCCAGAAGTCCACCACGACCAGAATGTCGTTCGACGCGACGTGGTGCGCGAAGCGCTCGCCGTCGAGCGCGAGGACCCGGCCGTCGAGCAGCGGCTGCTTGCACTTGCCGCACGTCCCGCCCTCGCCCAAGCGCTCGCGCGGCATTCGGTTCGTCGTGTCGCAGTGCGGACAGACGACATGGATCGGTTCCATTCCTGCGGGCTCCTTCGGCCGACCCTCGATGAATGCGGGCGCGGGCGTTAAAATTCAACCGCCGCCGGGCCTCTGCCGGGCGGGTTCCCGGATGCTGCGGGCAGGTTTGTCCTAGATCAATACCGCGATGCGCCCCCGACCTACCCTCTTTCGGCAGGCGCAGGCTCCCGACTGACCGCAAACCGTGCACAAACGCAACCGGCTTTTCATCGCCATCGCCCTCGCCTACGGGCTGGCGGGCGGGCTGCTCGCGCTCGTGAATCTCGGCGCGCCGGGGCTCGTGCCGGGCGACGTGCTGAAGGCGCACGCCCACATGATGCTGCTCGGCTTCGTCCTCATGATGATCTACGGCATCGGCCTGCACGTGATCCCGCGCTTCGGCGGCCACCCGCTTCGCTCCGAGCGCATTGCGACGTGGCAGTTCTGGCTCGCGAACGCGGGGTTGCCGCTGATGGTCGCGGGCTGGCTCGGCTCCGTGAACGGGCTGGTCACGCTCGGGGGGATCGCGACGGTGGCGGCGATGGGGCTTTTCGCTGCGAACATGGCGGCGACCGTCCGCCTGAAGTCGCCGCTGGAGAAGTAGCGATGGCCGAGTACCAGGGCTGCGAGCTGCCGGAGGATCTGTACTACGACCTCGACTATGTCTGGGTGCGTCCGGAGCCGGATGGGACGTACACCGTCGGGCTCACCGATCCCTCGCAGACGATGGCAGGCCGGGTCCAGCATTGCACGATTCGCGCTGTCGGGACGCATCGCGCGCGGAAGAAACCACTCGCCCGTCTGGAGTCGGGCAAGTGGGCGGGCGGCATCCCGGCGCCCTTCGCCGGCACGATCGTCGCGCGCAACGAACGGCTGATTGCGGAGCCCGGCCTGGTGAACGTCTCCCCCTACACCGATGCCTGGGTCGTCCGGTTGCGCGCGGACGAGCCCGCTCGCGCGCTCGATGACCTGGTGACCGGCGCCGCCGCGATCGCGGGCTTGCGCGCGTGGATCGACCGCTACAACGTGCAGTGCATGCGGTGCTCGCAATGAAAGTCGAGCTCGTCGTTTCCGAGTGGTGCCCGACCTGCCCGGCGGCAGAGCAAGTCTGGCGCGAGGTGGCCGAGGAGCGCGCGTTCGAGTTCGCGGTGGTCGACGCAGCGCAGCCCGAGGGGCGTGCGCTGATCGCACGGCTGCATCTGCGCTCGGTCCCCTCGTTGGTCGTGGACGGTGTATTGCAGGCGGTCGGCGTGCAGACGCCGGAGGAAGCGCGCCGGCTGGTGGCGGCCGCGCCGCCGCGCGCGCGCAAGTCCCACGCGTACCACGCCGGGATGATGCTCTCGCGCGACAACCGGCTGTGGATCCTGGCATCGATGGCGTACCTCGTGGCAGCGGCGTTGATCCTGCTTGCGGCGGGCAGCCTGCTGCCCGGGACAGAGGGTACACGCGGCGCGGCCGTGCACGCCTTCGGCGTCGGCTTCGTGGTGTTTCTGATCTTCGGGCTCGGCGCGCACATGCTGCCCCGGTTCACCGGCAATCCGATCGTGATGGCGCCGTGGACGTGGGCGCAGCTCGCGTCCGCGAACGCCGGCGTTCTCCTCCTCGCGTTCGGCCTGTGGCTCGGCACCCTCGCCGCGACACTCGCGGGCGGCGCGCTCCTGTGGCTCTCGTTCGCGGTGTTCGCCGGACGCCTGTGGCCGGTCCTCTTCCCGCGCGCCGGCGCTGCGCCTGCGGAGGTCCTCGAGCAGCCGTTCTGAGCGGATGAGTTATTTCGCGCTCAAGCAGCTGCACATGATCACCGTCGCAGCGAGCTACCTTCTTTTCCTCGTGCGCGGCGTGTGGATGCTCGCCGACTCGCCGATGCTCACGCGCCGCTGGGTGAAGATCGTCCCGCACGTGAACGACACGGTGCTCCTGGCGGCCGGGATCTGGCTCACCACCATCATCGGGCAGTACCCGGGGACGGCCGGATGGCTGACCGCCAAGCTGGTGGGCCTCATCGTCTACATCCTGGTCGGCACGGTCGCGCTCAAGCGGGGCCGGACGAAGCGCATCCGCGCGACGGCGTGGATCGTCGCGCAGCTCGTTTTCTTCTACATCGTGGCGGTCGCCCTGACCCGCGACGTCTTGCCGATCCGGGGCCTGCTCTCTTGACAGTGGAGGAGAGGACCGCATGGGCGCCATTCCGGTACCGGGGTTCGACCGCCCGGTCGAGCTGATCCAGCAGGTGCACCGGCGGATCGAGCACCGGTGCGCATTGATGGGCCGGCTCGCCGAGCACCTTGCGGAGCATGGGTGCGACGCCGACGCGCGGGCCACCGCCGCGCACATCATTCGCTTCTTCGACGAGGACGTCGTCCGCCACCACGAGGACGAGGAGCTCGAATTCTACGACTCGGTCGCCGGCGCGGCCCCGCCTGCGGATCGGGCCCGCATTGGCGCGCTCGTCGCAGAGCTGCGCAAGGAGCACGTCATCCTCCGGAAGCTGTGGAATGAGGCCCTGCGCCCGCAGCTCGCCGCCGTGCAGCAGGGCCGCGCGGCGTGGCTCGGGGGCCCGGATGTCGAGCGGTGCCACGCGCTCTACATCGAGCACACGAGGCGCGAGGAGAACGAGCTCATCCCGATCGCGGAGGCGTGCCTCACGCCGGAGAGGCTCGAGCGCTTCGGCCGCGGCATGGCCGAGCGGCGCGGGGTTCCCTACCCTTGACCGCGCCCGCCAATCCGGCTCAAATGCCCTGATGGCCACCGCACCGATCAAGGCGCAGGCGTTTCTCGCCAACCTGCCGCTGTTCAAGGAACTCGCGCCCGACGAGCTCGAGCGCGTGGCCGGGCATACGCGACAGGTGCGCGCGACGCGCGGCGAAATCCTGTTCCACCGGGGCGACCCCGCGAACGGCTTCTACCTGGTGGTGTACGGGCAGGTCAAGCTCGCGTTCATCTCGTCGAAGGGCGACGAGAAGGTGGTCGAGATCATCGGCCCCGGCTCGAGCTTCGGCGAGGCGGTGATGTTCATGGAGAAGCCGCACGTGGTGACCGCCCAGGTGCTCGCCGACACGCTCCTCCTCTACGTGCAACGCGAAGCGGTGTTCGACGAGCTGGCGCGCGACACGCGTTTCGCGCGCCGGATCATCGCCGGGCTTTCGCGCCGGTTGCATCACCTGATGGGGGATCTCGAGGCCTACTCGATGCGCTCGGGCACGCAGCGCGTCATCGGCTTCCTGCTGCGCGAGTTTGCCTCGGGCGAGGAGCCGAGCGGCGAGATCGAGGTGACCCTGCCGACCACCAAGGGCATCGTCGCGTCGCGCCTGAACCTGACCCAGGAGCACTTCTCCCGCATCCTGCACGAGCTCTCCGCCGAGGGCCTGATCGAGGTCCAGGGACGCGCCGTGCGCATCCTCGATGTGGAGCGGTTGAAGCAGTACGCGATGTGACTTGCTGCGCTTGACGGAGGCCGAAAGGCATCCTCCTCCCGGCCCGTCACTTCTCCCAGATCTCGATCTCGAATCGCCCGTCGGGGAACGCTTTCGAGGCGTAGCCGTAGCCGTTTCGCTCGAGCACCCGGTAGAGCGGGAACGGCTCGCGGTTGAGGATCAGCAGGATCCGGTCGCCCTCTGCCAGATCCCCGAGCGCTTCCATCACGCGCTCGAAGGGCTCGGGCGGCTCGAGATCCCGCGCGTCGATGACGATCATCCCATTCCCCGGCCGGCCCGGCAATGCAGCCACGCGAGCGCGCCGAGCACGAGGTTCGACGCCACGTTGTGCGCGACAGCCGTCGCAAGCGGCGCGCCGGCGCCCACGATGACGATGCCGAGGATGAATTGTCCGGCAACCAGGATGACGAGCAGCCCCGAAGCCGCGCGCACGCCCTGCGCGCGCCGAAACGCCGCCCCCGCGACCAGGACGACGAGCGCAGCGAGGACGACCGCGCCGAGACGGTGTGCGAGCTGCACGCCCTGGCGGCCCGCCGCCTCGGCGGCAACGAGCGGCACGGTGGTCGCAGCGAAGATATCGAACCCCGCGGTGCCCGCCGGCGGCCACCACGCCCCGCCGCAGGACGGAAATCCCTCGCATGCGGCCGCCACGTAGCGCGCGCTCGCGAGCGCGCCAAGCCCGACCTGGACGATGCAGACCGCCAGCACAACCACGGTAAGCAGCGCGAAGCCGGACGGGTCGTGGCGCCGCGCGGCCGCCGGCGGCCACGCTGCGAGCCAGGCGAGCACCGCGAATGTCGCCATGCCGCCTGCCACGTTGCCGATCGTCACCGCCGGCACAGCCGACGGGGTATACCTGCCCAGCCAGGCGAGGAATGCGGCGAGAACGAGCAGCGCGAGCGAGGCGATGCGCGGGCGCCGGGACTTCCACTCGCCCCATCCGAGGAAAGCGATCGCGAGGAAGAGCACGCCCGCGAGGCTCGCGGCCACGCGATGCGTCGCCCGCACGTAGAAGTGGGGCGAGTCCTCCGCGGGCACGGCGCCGACGTGCTGCGGCGCCGTCTGGCCGTAGCACTGCGGCCAGGGATCGCACCCGGCGCCCTGCTGCGCAAGCCGCACGTAGGCGCTCGCACCGTTCACGATGAGCACGACGATCGCGGAGACCCACACCAGCGTGCGCACGAGGCTCACGGCCGGTTCCGCCCGCCCGCCATGCTGCGGAGCGCGACCACCAGGAAGAGAATGCCGCCGACGATCGCCACCAGGCCGCCGACGCCCATGAAGCCCATCCCGATCACCTCGGCCGTGCTGCGGAGCACTTGGTCGCTGCCCGCGACCTTGCGCTGCACGCCGTAGCCGCCGGACCACAGCAGGCCGGCGACGTGCATCAACTGCCCCGCGCCGTACACGTACGGCTGCCACGTCGCCAGACGCCCGGTCGGGGCGCGATAGCCGAGCCGCGGCAGCAGGTGATAGACGACGCCCATGAACGCGAGCGTGATCCCGACGATCGAGCCATGGTAGTGCGCGGGGATGCGGACGTTCGAGCCCGCGATCATGAAGCCGATCAGGCCACCGGCTGCGAAGAGGACGAGCGACGAAGCGAGGGCGGCGCGCAGCGGCCGGGCGGCCTCGTCGGTGATCCGCCCGCACGCGAGCGCGACGAGCATCGCGAGCGTCATCGGCAGCATCGCGAGCCCGCCGCCGAAGCGCATCAGCCACGTGAGGAGGCGATAGTGCTCGACCGACGGGACCGCGTAGGCGAGATAGATCACCGGGGTCAGGAACACCGAGACGAGCGCCGCGGCGAAGAGGAGAACCGCGACGCGCGGGGTGAGCGGGACCGGCGCGCCCATGGCCGAGGCGAGCCACAGCCAGGCGACCATCATGAGCAGCGTCCAGGTGAACTGCAGCACGTGGCCGCCGCCCCAGAACAGGAGCTCGTAGTACGCCTCGCCCGTGAGACCGCGCGGGACGTCGATCCACGACCAGACGAATGCCGCGAGCGCCACCGCAGTCGCGACCACCGAGCTGTTGAGCCCGAAGCGGAGCGCGGCGGCGCCGTCCAGACGGGTGCCGACGCGCGGCACGGCCACCATGCCGCGCGCGCAGAGCGCCGCCATCCCGACCGCGACACCGGCGAGCCCGGCGAGAAATACCGAGCCGTCGAGCACCGGAACGTAGTTCGACATCACCGGCTCGGCCCGCTGGACAAACGGCGCCGCGGCGAGCAGGGCGGCGCCGCCCGCCGTCAGCGCGAGGGCCGCCCAGCCGAGCGCCGTCCATCGCGCGGTGGCGTTGAGACTCCAGAACACGCCCGCGATCGCGAAGAACCACACCAGCACGGAGAGATCCACGTGCACGATGAGCGCCACCCGGAAGAAGTTCGCCACCGGGAAGAGGCCCGCGAGCCACGGCGTACGCGAGACGACGAGCAGGAGCGAGTACACGCCGGCGCCGATGATCGCCGCAAGCGCGAGCTGCAGCCAGCCGCGCGCGAGCTCCGCGCGTGCGCCTTCGGGCACCGCGAGGAGATACTCTCCGCGCGGGCGCGCCATCCAACGCCAGAAGCGGTGGACGCCGCCTCCTGCGCCGACGCCGACAGCCCTTTTTCCGGGCCCTGCCGTCGCATCAGCCAAGTGCAACCTCCTTGCGCTTGCGCCGCACGGCGCGCTGCGCCGGCGGCAGCTTCGCGAGCGCGCTCCGGAACGCCTCGATCTCGGCGCCCAGGCGGCCGAGCTCGACGGCCGCAGCCCAAGCAACCCTCACCCGCGCGCGCGGGACGGAAACCCGCAGATGCGGCTCCCGCTCGCCGGCGATGCGCTGCGCGGTCCAGGTGTTCCCGTGGCGATAATAGCAGCCGTCCTCGGCGCAGCCGGTCACCAGCACGCCATCGGCGCCCCCGCGCAGCGCGAAGTCGATGAAGGACGGCGGCAGCTGGCCGATGCAGAGCAGGCTGATCACGCCGGTATCCGGTCGCGCGAGCGCGCGCACATCGGCGGCACGGTCGCACCCGAACACGATGATGCGCGGTCCGCCTTCGAGGTCGGCGAGCGAGCGCTCCAGCGCGGCCCGCATCTCCGCGAGCGAAAGCTGCGGCATGTCGATGCCGGTGACGAGCTCGGCCACGCTGCGAAACGGGGTCGAGGACGGGCAGGCGCCGGCGCAGATACCGCAGCTCACGCACAGCTCCGGCAGCACCCGTGCAAGCCCCGCACCGCGCCGGCCATCCGTGCGTGGCTCGACCACTACGGCGCCGAACGGGCAGTCGGCGAAACAGCGGCCGCAGCCGTTGCAGTTCGCCGGATCGACGAGCGCAACCGGCTCGCGCCGCACGCGCACGACCCAGGGCAGTGCGCCGAGGAGGAGCGTGACGAGCGCCGCCATCCCCCACAATGCAGCGGGCGAAGTCGCGTCCATCAGAGGATGGACGAACAGGAGGAACCAATCGACCGGGACCGCCGCTGGCAGCGCACCGTAATCCGGCGGCGCCATGCTCGTCGCCGGCTTGACGAGCGACAGGGCGATGAGCATAGCCAGCGTGCCGAGCGTCAGCGCGCGGCTGGGACGGACATCGGGCCGCGTCACGCGCTGGATGTGCAACCACATGCCGAACAGCAGCGTGAGCGGAATCGCGACGTGCAGGAACGCGAGCAGCGCATAGAAGCGGTCGGTCATCTGACCGCCGGAGAGGAAGTTCCGGACGATCGACAGGCCGGCGAGCGGCAACGCGTCGAGCCATTCCGCGGTCGCGGTCAGGCTCCACTGGGCGAGCTGGTCGCCGGGGAGCCAATAGCCGCCAATGCCGGATGCGTACAGCAGCCACAGGAGGATCACGCCGGTGACCCAGGCGAACCAGCGGGCGCCGGTGAAGCGGCCGGCGAAGAGCTCGCGCGCGAGGTGCAGCACGGTGACGGCGACGAATCCGTCGGCTGCGTAGCGGTGCAGGCTCCGGACGGTGGCGCCAATCAAAGTGGCGGAGAGCGCATCGACGGAGCGATAGGCGCCGTCGGTCGTGCTCT
The DNA here is from genome assembly GCA_020848075.1 of Burkholderiales bacterium. Lineage (GTDB taxonomy): Bacteria > Pseudomonadota > Gammaproteobacteria > Burkholderiales > SG8-39 > JAABRB01. The sequence continues at coordinate 44,967 of JADLAV010000005.1, read as the reverse complement.
CGTACAGGGCGTAGAGATAGAGGCCCGTGGCGAGCAGCACCCAGAAGAAGAGAAATCCAAGCGCGCCGAGGTGCCGGAGCGGGTTGCCGCGCGCGCCGAACAGCGCGTCGAGCGCGAGCTCGACCCGCTCCCAGGCGCGCCATGCGGCGCCGATCGGCGGGGCGGGTTTCGCGGCAGGCATGGCGGACTCAAGAAGACTCAACGCGAGGCCGCGGGGAGCGCACAGTGCCGCAGAGAAGACCCAGCGCTGCCAGCCGTACATGACAGCGGACGGCGCCGAGTCGTCCACGCCCGGGGTCGATTGCGTCGTTCGCGCCTTGGCCTCGCGTCCTTCAGGGCCAGGGATTCACTCCACAAAGACGAATCCGCCCTTCCCCACATTGAAGTCGATCACCAGCACCTTGCCCGGAGGAAGGTCCACCGCCTGCTCGGCGACGTACTTGAATTCGCCGTCGGGCCCGTCGGCAAGGCGCGCCTTGAAGGTGTGCTTGCCTGCCGGGACCGGCAGGCGCCGGTACACCGTGGACACTCCGTCGTGCTTGAGGCCTGCCGGCGCCGCCGTGACCTGGTAGAGCGGCTTGCCGTCCATCTCGACCTCGACCTTCACCGGCGCGCGCTCGCGGGGGCAGACCAGCTTGACCCGCATGTTCGGTGCGAGCTTCGCAAGCTCCTCGGCGGTGCGCTCACGGCACGGTCCGATCGGCTGGGCGCCATGGCTGAACGAGAGGCGCACCAGGGCCTGCCCGGGTGCGAGCACGCGGAACACCGGATAGCTCGAGAAGTAGCCGAGGGCAACGCCGAACGCCACGTAGAGCAGCACCTGGGCGGCATAGCGAAGCACGTTTCTCACGACGTCCCTCCCAGCCGCACCATCTCGGCAGTGTGCGCCACGGTGCGCGGCGCGAACCGGAAGGCGTCGGAGAAGCAGTCATGCTCGCTCATGCCTCGCGCCATGAATGCCGGCCGCACCGCCTGCACCATGGCGACGGAGCCGCACGCGTAGATCTGGTGCTCGGAGAGGTCCGGGAAGTCCGCGAGGATCGCCTCGTGCACGAGCCCCGTTCGCCCTTCCCAGTGATCTTCCGGCCGCGGCTCCGAGAGGACCGGCACGAACTTGAAGCGCGGATTCGCCTGCTCCCACTGGCGCGGCAGGTCGGGCAGGTACAGATCGCGCAGCGACCGCACGCCCCAGTAGAGATACATTTCCCGGCGCAAGCCGGTGTGGATCGCGTGCTCGACCATGCTCTTCACCGGCGCGAAGCCGGTCGCGCCGGCGACGAAGATGATCGGCTTCTTGCTGTCCTCCCGCAGGAAGAACGCGCCGAGCGGCCCCTCGAAGCGCACCGGGTCGCCGACCTTCATCTCGTTGAAAACGTGGGTGGTGAACTTTCCGCCCGGCACCAGCCGGATCTGCAGCTCGATCAGCTCGCGCTCGTGCGGCGCGGTGGCGAAGGAGAAGCTCCGCTTGTCGCCGTCCGGCATCAGGATGTCGATGTACTGGCCCGCGTAGAAGCGCGGCGTCTCCTCGCCCTCGCACTTGAGGAAGACCTGCATCACGTCGTGCGAGAGCCGGTTCATCCGGGCGACCCGCGCGGTGTGCACCGTCACCGGAATCTTCCCGGGCGTCTCGATCGGCACGTACTCGACCTCGATGTCCGACTTCGGTGTGCATACGCAGAGCAGCACTTTCCCTTGCGCGCGCTCCTCGTCGGTGAGGAACTCTTTCTGGTATAGCCCGTAGTCGACCTCACCCTGCAGGAGGGTCGCCTTGCACATTCCGCACCCGCCGCTGCGGCAATCGAACGGGACCCTCACCCCTTCGCGCAGCGCCGCGTCCAGCACCAGCTCGCCGTCGCGGATCGCGATGATCTGGTTGTCCGGATGGATCAGCATGTGGAACGCTTCGCTGCGCATGCGCTTGGGCGGCAGCCACGGCGCGAAGAGCGCGAGGAGCGTCAGCCCGCCCACGAGGTACCAGACCCCGGCGGGGCTCCAGCGCTGCAGCAGCGCGTACACCGGCAGGTAGTACCAGTCGGGCTCGATCGTCATGACAGCGACCGAGAGATCGGCCTGCCCACCCTGGCTGTGAACCGGCTTGACCAGGGACAGGATCACCAGCGCGACGAGTCCGTAGACCGCGAGGGCGCGCGGCGGCATGATCTTCGCGCTCGGGACGCGCTGGGTGTGGATCCACAGCACGAGCAACACGCCGAGCGGCAGGCCGATGTGGATGAACGAGAGCAGGGAAAACAGCCGATCGTTCACCGCCCCTTCGAAGATGAAGTTGCGGATCAGCGTGCCGCCGAACACCGGGAGCACGTCGAACCACTCTGCGGTCGTGACGGTCACGAACTGCGCGAGCTTGTCCCAGGGCAGCATGTAGCCGTTCACGCCGCTCGCGTACACGAGCCACAGCACGATCACGCCGCTCACCCAGGAGAACCAGCGGAAGCTGCGGTAGCGGTCGAACACGAAGTGGCGCACGACGTGAAGCAGCATGGTGAGCACCATGGCGTCCGAGGCATACCGGTGCAGGCTGCGCATGATCCCGCCGAACCACCACTGCTCGCGGCTGATGTACTCGACCGACTGGTAGGCCTCCTGCACACCGGTCTTGAAGAACGCATAGACGACGAGGCCAGAGATCACCACCACCCAGACCATGAAATAGGAGAGCGCCCCGAGGTGGAAGAGCGGATTGAGGTGCTCGCCGAAGACGCGCGTGAACAGGGCGTCCGCGCGGTGAAATACCCACTGCCCCGCCCGCTGGATGAGCTTCAGCACTTCGTGTGTCTCCGGTTCTGCCGCGGCACGCGACGCGCGGCTTGCGTATGAGCGGATGCTAATGATCGGCGCGCCGCCGCAACTTGATGTGCATCAAGCGGGCAGGCGCGAAAAACCCTTGCCGCTCAGGGGCTAACGTTCGTCGTCCGCGGCCAAGGCCTCAGGAGCGAGACAGCGCGCCGCGCTCGGCCGTCATGCGCTCGAACCGCCGGCGCTTGCGGATCTCGTGCCAGAGGAACCAGATCCCGCCGAAGAGCATCAGGCAGAACGCGACGATCGAGGTCACTACCGACCACTTGAACCGGTAGACGCCGGCGCGAGGATCGTACACCGTGCAGATGATGCGAATCCGCTCGAGCAGGTCGCCGAGGCTCTGCGTCGGCATCGGCTGTCCGGTGATCAACCGCTGCAGCGGATCGATGAAGAGCGGCAGCGCGAACTCCTCGCCGTACACCTGCTGGAACACCCTTCCCTCGGGATCGAGGATCGTGGTCTGTGTGACGTGATCGAAGCCGCCGGGCGTGGCGACGTACTGAAAGCCGAAGTCGGCGAGGAGCGGGTCGACCTGCTGCTCGAACGGCGACAGGAACTCCCAGTGCGGATCGTCGATCCCGAAGCGCCGCGCGAAGTCGCGCATCGCCTCGGGCGAGTCGTAGGGCAGGTTGAATCCGATCGAGACCACGTTGAACGTCCCGGCGCCGAGCGTCCGCTGTGCGGCGCGGATCGCTTTTGCGATGCGCGCGGTGGTGGTCGGGCACGCCGAGAAGCACCCGGTGTAGACGAAGTTGACGACGAGCGGCTTGCCGCGGTAGTCGGCGAGCCGCACCGGCTTGCCGTTGCGGTCGCGAAACGCGTAATCGCCGACCTTGCGCCCGATCGCCGCCTGGCTCACCTTGAGCGCCTGCGCCGGATCGAAAGCCGTGCCGCCGGCCGCGCCGCCGCTCACCTGCTCCGCAGCCGCCGCTACCGGCAGGGCGAGCGCAGCGGCGAGCCAGAGGATCCTCGACGCAACGACGCGAAGAACACCAGCGAACGCGAGGCGATTTCTCTCAGGGATCATCTTTGCAGATGCGCGACTCGCGGCCGGTGCCGGCGACCGGAGCGCTTCCGGCCGAGCCGAGTCCAGCTTGCATGCGCCGCCCCGTATAGTGGTAGTTGCGGCTTCGCGTCGAAGATTCAACCGGCGAGCGCCGCGTCCACGATCCCGGCCGAGAGGAGCACGGTCAGCTGCGCGAGCGAGGCGGTGAAGTTGCCGAGCGCCCGCTTGCGGGTCGGCTGCGCCAGCAGCCGGAGGCTCATGAGCACGAAGAGCCCCCCACCAGCCGCTGCGCCGATCCCGTATATCCAGCCCATGCCATACGCGAGCGGCACGAACGATAGCGCCACCAAGGCGATGGTGTGCAGGAGAATCGCGAAGGCACAGGCACGATCGCCCACTACCACCGGAAGCATCGGCACCCCTGCGGCCTGGTAGTCGTCGCGACAGACCATCGCCAGGCTCCAGAAGTGCGGCGGAGTCCAGAGAAAGAGCACCACCGCCAGGACGAGCGGCACCGCGGGGAGGCCGTCGGGGACGACCGCGGCTGCGCCGGCAAGGACCGCGAAACTCCCGGCGAGCCCTCCGATCACAATGTTCCACCAGGTCCGGCGCTTCAGCCACACGGTGTAGACGATCGCGTAGAAGAAGGCCCCGAGAAACGTGTAGAGCGCCGCCAGCCAGTTGGCGGCGAACGCCGCCGTAGCCGTGGCGGCCACGATGAGCGCCGCGAGCAGCGCCGGGAAACGCCAATCTTGCGCCAGCTCGCCGGTCACGAACGGGCGATTCATGGTGCGCCGCATGCGCGCATCCAGATCCCGCTCGTACCACTGGTTGAAGCCGCCCGCTGCCGCGGCGGAGATCACCACTGCGAGGCCGAGCATCGCGACCCGCCACCCGCCGAGCGCCGGCCCGGGCGTCATCGCCAGTCCGGCGAGCGCCGTGAAGCCGATGACGAGCCCGATGCGGAGCTTGAACAACCCGCCGATCGTCCGCAGCGCGGCCGCGGCACGGTGGCCGGGCTTCCTCTGCTCCGTGCCCGCGGATGCGGCGTGCGTCAGGCTTCCCATCTCCTTATCTCCTGCGGCGTGTTCCCGGCTGCCTCCCGTCCGGAGCCCGGCTCGCGCCGGGCTCCGCTCCCTGATTCCCGCTCTCGCGGGACCTGCTCTGGATCCCCGCCTGCGCGAGGATGACACCGCTCGTGCGGCATCACTTCAACGGCCAGACGGTGGACAGGTACTTCCAGTTGATGAAGTAGTAGAGCACGAAGGACACGAAGAACACCATCGCCAGCACGAACGTGCCCGAGGCCGCCTGAGGATGGGCGACGCTCCCGGTGCCGGTGAGCGCCGCGCCCACCGGCGCCGTCACCGGCGCAGCCGCACCGCTCCGCGCCGTCACGTGCGCAAATCCCGGCGTCTGGATCCGCTTGCCCAGGAACACCGAGTACACGGTGACCAGCAGGTACATGATGCCGCCCACGACCGCGAGCAAGCCGCCGATGCCGAACAGCGCGATCATCAGCCAGGCCGTGCCGGGGAACTCGAAGCCGAGCGGATTGCCCGAGAACGACACGTCCCAGTGGCGCCGCGGCACGCCGAGGGTCCCCGCGCCCATCATGAACAGGGTGAACACCGCCATGCCGAGCGCGAACACGTAGGGCTGCCACTTCGCCATCGTCGGGAACGCCAGCTCGCGTCGGAACAGCACCGGGATCAGGAAGTAGGTGATCGCCATGAACGCGAGCGTCGTCCCCAGCACCACGGTGGCATGGAAATGGCCGGGAACATACAGCGTGTTGTGCATGATGATGTTCAGCTGCTCGGTCCCGAGGATCACGCCCGAGATCCCGCCGAGGAACCCGAATCCGATCAGGCTCAGGAACATCCCCGAGAACGCCGGATTGCCCCAAGGCGCCTTGCGCAGCCACTCGAAGAGACCCTTGTTGAAGCCCTTCGCGCGCTGCGCGCACTCGATCGCTCCCGGGACCGTCAGGCCGTGCACCATCGAGGCGAGCACCGCGAGATAGAGGAAGTAGCTCGTGTTCAGGATCTTCCAGCTCGAGGTGAGGCCCGGATCGACGAGGAGGTGATGCGCGCTCGCGAGGCAGATGAACAGGATGTAGAGCAGGAACGCCGTGCGGCTCACCTTCTCGCTCATCGGCTTCGCGCCGACGACGATGGCGGCGACCGCGTACCACACCGCCACGTGCGCCGACACGTTGATCTGCTGCGAGCTGTGGCCGAACGCCCACCAGATCTGCCGGTACATCAGGGAGTCGATCGACGGCACCAGCCCGATCGACCACAGGAAAGTCGGGATGAGGATGATCGCGCCGGAGGCGATGGTGAACACGGCGATGACCGCCGCGGTGACCGCGCCGAACGTGACGACCGGCACCGAGCCGACATAGGTGCGCTCCGCCTTCCCGATCGACAGCGTCGCGAAGAAGATGAAGCAGCCGATCAGCGCGCCGACGGCGAACAGGATCAGCCCGAGATAGAAGCTCCAGTGCGCGCCCATCGGCGCGTACGAGGTGAACATCACGCTCGAGTCCTCTCGGACCAGCACCGCGTAGTTGTTCATCAGGGCGCCGATCACCATCAGCCAGAACCCGGCCCAGGCCACTCGCGGGGCCGCGATCCGGCATCCGAGCAGCGTCGAGCCCGCGAAGTAGAGCACGGCGATCTCGAAGAAGATGATCCAGAACACCAGCATGTCCAACCCATGCGCGGTGAGCACCATGTAGAACACGTCGGGCGAGAGCAGGTGCACCGCCTGCCAGCGCGTGAGCACTATGAGCAGGGCGAGGATGCCGCCGACCAGCAGCGAAACGACCGCCGCGACTGCGTTCCACCGGATCAGGGCCTCGGCGGGTTGATGGAACTTGAGACCGGACGCCGGGCAAGTGCGGAACATTCGATTGACAGCCATGACGCCTCCCCTGATTCCCTATTTCTTGACGACGTAGAGGCGGCTCACCATCGTATGATGGTTGATACCGCAGAACTCGTTGCACACAATCCCGAAATTCCCGGACGAGGTCGGCTGGATGGTGAGCACGTGTTCGTAGTTGGGATGGACCTCGATGTTGATGTTCTCGGGCTGGAGCGAGAAGCCGTGCAGCCAGTCCATCGACATGAGATGCAGACGGTAGGTCTGCCCTTGCTCGAGCTCGAGAATCGGCCACCACTGCCACAGACGCGCGATCAGGTACACGTCGCTCCCCGCCGGCGGATGCACCACGGGAATCTTCTGGTCGTTGAGGCCGGTCTCCTCGCGGACCTTGTACTTGTCCACCATCTCCTGCGTCTTGGCCGTGTATTTCTCGGGCGTGTTCCGGTGGGCCTCGTTGGCAAGATTCTGCTTACCGAAGACGTGCCAGTACGGCATCATGAAAAAGAGCACCATGGCCCATACGAATGCAATCAGGACCCAGGTGATCTCGATCTTCTCGATCGGCTCCTTCCACCATAGCCGGTTTGCCGGTGGCTGAATCGCGCTCATCTCACTCTCTCCCTCGGGGAAATTCTAACAGGGCCGCTCAGGGCGCTACCGGGATGCTGACGATCTCCATCACACCCCAGATCAGATACAGCACGGTCGGGATGACGACGCCGAGAAAGAGCAGGGCCCATGGATTGTCCATCAGTTGCTGCATGAACGGTACCGGCTCTTCCGGAATCTCCTCGTAGGCGATGGGCTGGTTCTTGTCGGCCATGATGGCTCTCCTCTCGAGTAGCGGATCTCGCACGCGCACGCCGGATTCCCGGCCCGCGCCCAGGACGTTTCTCTCCCATCCTGTCGCCAGCGGAATCTACGGTACCGGACCGGGGCGGGAATTTGATCTGACTTAAATAAACCCAAGGGTCTCTAGGGCCTTTGATCCAGGTCAAAATCAACCTCCACGCGCCCCCGATCATCGGCTTCGCTGTGTCGCAAGAGACTGCACTCGCCCTGCCCGCGAACGACGCCGCACCGCGGCGCGCGCGGCCGGCGAGCCGCGCCATCGCGCTGTGGCTGCTCGCGTGCGCGACGCTCGTGTTCGCGATGGTGGTCGTCGGCGGCGTCACGCGTCTCACCCATTCCGGGCTCTCGATCGTCGAGTGGCAGCCGATCGTCGGTACCGTCCCCCCGCTCACCGAGACGCAGTGGCGCGCGACCTTCGAGAAGTACCGGCAGACCCCGGAATACTATCAGGTGAACAAGGACATGAGCCTCGCCGAGTTCAAGGGGATCTTCTGGTGGGAGTACTTCCACCGGCTGCTCGGTCGGCTCATCGGGGTCGTGTTCTTCGTGCCGCTCGTCTGGTTCTGGGTCCGGGGCAGGCTCGACCGGCCGCTCGCCTGGAAGCTTGCCGGCATCTTCGTGCTCGGCGGCCTGCAGGGAGGGATGGGCTGGTACATGGTGATGAGCGGGCTCGTGGACGACCCGCGCGTCTCGCAGTTCCGGCTCACCGCGCATCTCCTGATCGCGCTCCTGATCTTCGCCGCGATGCTGTGGGTCGCGCTGGGTCTCCTCGTCCCGAGCGCGGCGGCGAAAAGCGGACAGGCCAGCGAGCGCGCGCTCGCGCGGCTCTCCTGGTGGATCACCGGGATGGTCGTCTACATGGCAGCAACCGGCGGCTTCGTCGCGGGGATTCGGGCCGGCAAGGCGTACAACACCTTCCCGCTCATGAACGGGCACGTGGTGCCGCCGGAGCTCTTCATGATCGACCCGTGGTGGCAGAACTTCTTCTACAACATGGCGACGGTGCAGTTCGACCACCGGCTCGGCGCATGGGCGCTCGCCGTCCTCGTGCCGTGGTTCTGGGTGCGTGCGCGCCGGATCGCGCCGGCGCCGCGCGCGCGGCTCGCCGCCCACCTGCTGCTCGCCGTCCTCGCGATCCAGATCACGCTCGGCATCAGCACGCTGCTCGCCGGCGTGCCGGTCGCTCTCGGCGCCGCGCACCAGGGCGGCGCGGTCGTCCTGCTCGCAGCGTCGCTGTTCGCGAACCACTCGCTGCGGAGCGCGCAGGCTTGAACCGCGGATCATGCGGCCGCGGGGCCGAAGCCGCGACCGAGACGCCGAAGCCGCTAGAATCCCGATCCGTTGCAGCGGCAGTCCAACCCCGGGAAGGAGAAAGCATGAACCTCGTACGCACGCTCGTCGCAGTCTTCGCCATCGCAGTCGCCGGCTCGGCCTGGGCCTATCAGGTGACCGGCCCCGTGCTCGAGCTGACCGACACCAGGATCGTCGTGCAGAAGGGCAAGGAAAAGTGGGAGCTCGCCCGCACTCCGGACACCAAGGTGAAGGGCGATCTGAAAGTGGGCTCGCAGGTGACCGTCGAGTACTCGATGACCGCGAAGTCGGTGGACGTGAAGTCGGAAAAAGGCAAGAAGTAGCGCCGGCCGCAGCCGAGGGCGAAGCAGGCGGAGCGCCGGCAGGACGGCGCTCCGCCGCGGTCAGTGGCTCGTGCCCTCGGAGCGCGTGATCTTGTTGTAGACGTTGTACTTGCCCACCGGCCGCCTCATCGGGATCCGCTTCACCTCCTTCAGGGTGGCCGCGTCGTAGACCACCAGCGCCCCATCCATCTCCCACACCGACACGAGCGCGTAGCGGCCGTCGCGCGTGAACTCGACGTGTGCTGCCGTCCTCCCCGGCGACGGTGTCACCGACGCCACGACCTCGAGCGTCCGCTTGTCGATGATCTGCAGCGTGTCCTTCTTCGGGCTCATCATCGCGTCCACCCATGCGTAGGGCGTCGCCTCGTGGCTGCGCATGAAGAAGCCCGGGCCGTTGGTCGGAATGTGCTTCACCAGCTTCCAGCTCTTGACGTCGATCACGCTCACCACGCCTTCCTTCAGGTTCGGCGTCGCCATCACGCGCCTGCCCCCGTGCTCGAAGGTGATGCCCGATCCGAGATGCGGCATGCCCGGCAGGTCGAGATCGGCGATCTTGCGGCGCACGTCGAGCTGCACGACCTGGCCCTTCTTCCCGTCCCGCGACGCGCCCATGACCGCGTTGTAGTCCGGCGTGAAGAAGAAATCGTCCAGGTAGTCGTCGAGGATCGAGCGGCGCGGGCTGAGGAAGCCCGGGATGAACGCGCCCTCGCGGTAGCGGAAGTCGTGGACCAGGCCGACCGGGATCTCGGGCGCGCTCGGGTCGTAGCTGATCTCCCACAGCTCCGGGATGTCCTTGAGCGCCGCAACGAAGCTGTGCCGCGGGCCCGCATCGTAGACCGCCGAGACCCGCGACGTCCGCTTGCCTTCCTGGTCGGCGACGGCGAGCACCTTCACCGGCCGCAGATCCGCGTCGAGGACCACGAGCGTGGGCGGCAGGTAGTTGCCGACGAGAACGTACTGCCCGTCGCTCGACACCGCGGCATTGCGGGTGTTGAGGCCGGCGCGGATCTCGGCGACCATGCGGAGGTTCCACAGGTCGTACTTCGAGATCCAGCCGTCGCGCGAGGCGAAGTAGACGAAGCGCCCGTCCGGGGAAAACTTCGGCCCTCCGTGCAGCGCGTAGCGGCTCGCAAAGCGGGCGAGCGGCGCGAACCGCTCGCCGTCGAGGATCGTGACGTGGTGGTCGCCCGCCTCCACCACGACGAAGAGGTTGAGGGGGTCGGCGTCGAACACCGGCTTGGCCGGCAGCGTTGCTGCGTCGGCATGCACGATGCGCGAGGCGCGGATACGATCGAGAGACCACTCCGGCTTCGTGTCAGGTTCGGCATAGATGTATGCGACGAGGGCCTCGACCTCCTCGCCGGAGAGCTTGCCCGCGAAGCCCTGCATCTGCGTGGCGGCGCGGCCTTTCGCGATCACCTGCGCCGCGGCGGGCCTGCGCAAGCGCTCGAGGTTCTCCGGCAAGAGCGCGGGGCCGATGCCGCCGAACCGGTCGGCGCCGTGGCACGCAGCGCAGTGCTCGGCGTAGAGCGCCGGCGCCGGCCGGTGCGCGGGCGGGCTCGTCTGCGGGTGCGCCGGCGCTGCCGCCGCGGCGAGCCCGAGCGTGATTGCCGGCCACAGGGTGCGGCGCTCGGCGCCGATCACGTCGCCGTCGCCTTTCGCCGACTGTAGGGCGTCAGCTCGAGCCGCTCGTGCGCCGTCGCGACGCCGATCTCATCGTCGTCGAGGTAGCAGCCGGGATCCTCTTCCCACGCATCGCCGGTGAGGCTGCGCGCGCGCGTGCGGGTGTTGCCGCCGCAGACATCGAAGTAGGCGCAGGCGCCGCATCGCCCCTTGATCCGCCGGGGGTTCGCCTTCAGCCCCGCCATGATCGGATCGGACACGTCCTGCCAGATCTCGGAGAACGGCCGCTCGCGGACGTTCCCGAGCGCATAGTCCCACCAGTAGGTGTCCGGATGGACGTCGCCCACGTTGTCGATGTTCGCGACGTTCACGCCGGAGCTGTTCCCGCCCCACTCAGCGAGCTTGGCGCGCACGTGGCGCTCGCGCTGCGGGAAGCGCCTGCGCACCCAGAGCAGGAAGTAGACGCCGTCCGCGTCGTTGTTGCCGGTGACGAACTCCTTGTGCAGCCCGCGGCTCTGGTAGTCCCAGCACGTGTCCAGCAGGAGATCCATCGCGCGGCGCGTCGTGGCGAGGTAGGCGTCGTGCCGGCGGTTCACGTTGCCGCGCCCGGCGTAGTTGAGGTGCGAGAGGTAGAACTTGTCGACGCCCTCGCGCTCGATCATCTCGAGCAGCCAGGGCAGGTCGCCCTGGTTCGCCTCGGTCAGCGTGAACCGCACGCCGATCTTGATGCCCGCGTCGCGGCAGCGCCGCAGCGCCTCGACCGAGGCATCGAACGCGCCCTGCTTCCGCCGGAACCGGTCGTGCGTTTCGCGCCGCCCGTCCAGGCTGATGCCGACATAGTCGAAGCCGACCTCGGCGATCCGCGCCACGTGCGAGGCATCCGCCAGCGTGCCGTTCGTGGAGAGCGCGGTGTAGAAACCCATGGCCTTGGCGCGGTGCGCGATGTCGTAGATGTCGGGCCGCAGCAGCGGCTCGCCCCCGGAAAGGATCAGCACCGGGACGCGAAACCGCCTCAGGTCGTCCATCACGCCGAACACCTCCGCCGTCGACAGCTCCCCCGGGAAGTCGATGTCGGTGGACACAGAGTAACAGTGCTGGCACGTGAGGTTGCACCGCCGGATCAGGTTCCAGATCACCACCGGCCCGGGCGGATCGCGCCTCTCGCCGGCAGGCGTCGGGCCCACCAGCTCCTGCATGAATTGCGAAACTCTGAACATTCCCTACCTCGCTCGTTCCACCGTTCCCCGCCTCATCGAGAGGGATGCCGGCGAAGCCAGGGGGGTGGTGTGGTGAGCTGGCCGAACCACCCCGGCTGCTTCGCAGCCACCCCTCCTTGGAAAGGAGGGGATCTTTTCCTCCCCTCCTCGGAGAGGATGGGAAGGAAGCTGGCGTGCTGCATGGCCCCTACTTCGCCCGCAGGCGCATTCCCGTCTTCTTCAGGATGCGCTTGCTGTAGAGCACCTCGTGCGCGCGCGCCGCCTCCCCGAGCAGCGCAGCGATCTCGCGAACATGCGCCTCGACGTCGTCGCGCGACGCACCGTGGACCATCGCAAACAGGTTGTAGCGCCACCGCCCCGGAACGCGCGGTCGCCGGTAGCAATGGCTCACGAACGCGAGTCCGCCGACCCGCGGCCCGAGCGCACCGATCCGGTCGTCGGCGACGTCCCACACCGACATTCCGTTCGCCCGGTACCCTAGCGCATAGTGGTTCGGCACTGCCGCGATCCGCCGGATCACGCCACGCGCGCGCATGCGCTCGACGCGCGTCATCACCTCCTCTGGCGGCACGCCGATCGCCCGCGCCACCGCATGATACGGCTCGGCGACGAGCGGCAGCCCGGCCTGCGTCGCGAGGACGATCGCGCGGTCGGTCGGGTCGAGGCGTGCGTCCACGGGCACGTTCATTGCTAGACCTCGATCCGGAAGTCAAGGTGGTACTCCTCGAGCTTGGGCAGGTCCAGCACGGCGCAGCCGGTCTCGCGCTCGATGTCGGCGATCGTGCGCCCGATGTCATCGGCGCACTCGCATGCAAGCACGAACCACATGTTCAGAGCGTGCTCGCGCTCGTAGTTGTGCGCGACCTCCGGGTGCGCGTTGACGAGCGCGGCCACGCGCTCGAACTCCGCCTCCGGGACGCTCATCGCCGCGAGCGTGAACGCCCCGCCCATGCCGGCCACGTCGTACATCGGGCCGAAGCGCGAGAGCCTGCCCTCTCCGAGGAGCCTCGCGACCCGCGACACGAGCTCCGACTCGCCGATCCCGAGCGCGGCGGCCACCGGCGCGAACGGACGCCCGCACACGTCGATGCCGCGCTGCAGCCGGTTGACGAGGGCGCGATCGACATCATCCAAGGCGGCTCTCCGCGGCCGTGCGGTAGCGCGCGCCAGTCTGCTTGAAGCGCCGCAGGCTGAAGAGTACATCGTGCGGATACTTGCGCAGCCCGTGTCGGGCCTCGATGCCGGCGAGCTTGCCGAGCACCTCGGGGCGGGACTTGCCATGCACCATGCAGTACAGGTTGTAGCGCCACTGCCGCGCGGCGCGCCTGCGGCGGTAGCACAGCGTCACGGCGGGCTCCTCCGCGAGCGCGCGCCCGATCGTGCTCACCTCGTCGTCGGGGACGTCCCACACGCACATCGCGTTCGCGCCGAACCCGAGCTCATGGTGCCGGACCACCACGCCGAAGCGACGCACGAGCCCGAGATCCTGCCAGCGCCCGAGCGTTTCGAGCACCTCCGCCTCGCCGAGCCCGGCACGGGCGGCGAGCACCGCGTACGGGCGCGGCACGAGCTCGAGCCCGTCCTGCAATGCTGCGACCAGGCGCTCCCCGGCCGCACTGATCGCCACCCGCGGTGGCGGGCCGCCCGAAACGCGCTTCGTGGCGCGGCCGGCGAGATCGAAGCCGAGATCGATGTGGAACTCCTCCTCGAGCGGCAGCGAGAGCACCTCGATGCCCGTGGTGCCGCCGATCGCGGTCAGCACTTGCCCGAGACGGCCCGTCTCCGGTGCGGTCACCACGAACCAGAGATTGAAGCGATGCTCGCGCTCGTAGTTGTGATTGACTTCGCGAAAACCCGAGACGTAGCGCGCGACCGTGGCGAGCCGATCGGCCGGCACCGCCATCGCCGCCAGCGTCGAGGCGCCGATCGCGTTCGGACGGAACACCGCGCCGACCCGGCTGATCGCGCCGAGAGCCTTCATCCTGGCGAGCGTCTCGAGCACGGCGTCGCGCGTCGCCCCGGCCTTCCGCGCCACGACGCCGTAGGGGTCCGAGGCGAGCGGGAAGTCGCGCTGGAAATCGTTCAGCAGCTTGAATTCGAGGGGCGTCACAGGCCGATTCTGCGCGCGCGCCAGGTGAAGAAGATTCCGCTCGGACTCTGCGCCGGCAGCTCGGCGAGCTTCCGGAAATCCGACGTATCGTAGACCACGACGCGGTTCGAATCGCGCGCCGAGATCCAGACCTCGTCGCCGCGCGCGGTGAACTCCATGTGCAGGACCGTCTTGCCGGGCTCGAGCGACTCGACGAGCTTGAGCGCCGCGACGTCGATCACCTGCACGACGCTGTTTCGCGGATACGCGAAGTTGACCCAGACCTGGCGGCCGTCGGGACGCGCCATCACGAACACCGGCTGCCCCTGCACGGGGATCTCCGCCACTTCCTTCCAGGAATGCCGGTTCACGACCAGCACCGCGTGCTTGCCGATCGCCGGCAGGAACGCGTAGTCGCCCGCAATCGCCCAGCCGCGCAGATGCGGCATCTTGTACACGGGCAGCCGCTCGCCACCGCGCCCGTAGCCCTCCAGGATGCGCCGGGGGCCGGCATCGAGATTCTGCATGTCGAGCAGGGCAAGCCCGTCCTCGCCGAACAACCCGGCGATGTAATAGCGCCCATCGGGCGTGATGAGCGCGTCGTACGGCTCTCTGCCGACGTTCCCGAACTTGCGCACCACCGGATGGCGCGGGTCGGCGACGTCGGCAACCCAGATCTCGTCGGCCTCGAACAGGCTGAAGACGAACTTGCCACCCGGCGCGTCGGCAATGCCGACCACCTTCGCCCGCTTGCCCGCGGTCCCGTAGGTCGACGGGATCTCGGAGAGGAGCTCGAGCGTCGCTGCGTCGAAGATCTTGACGCCCCCCGGCTCGTAGTTCGCCACCGCGACTAGGCGGCCGTCCTTCGAGATCGCACCGCCGATCGAGTTTCCGGCCTGCACGGTGCGCGCGACGGTCTTGCGCGCCGCGATGTCGATCTTCGAGAGCCCGCCGTCGCGGCCGAACACGTAGGCGTAGCGCGCGTCGCGCGAATACACGATCGCCGCGTGCGACAGGTCGCCGAGCCCCTCGATCCGCGCGAGGCTCGCACGTTTTGCCTGGTCGACCACCTGGACGCTTCCGGTCGCACGCTCGATGACCACGCCGAGATCGTCCGTGCCTTGCGCCCCGAGCGAAGCGCATCCGCACAGGACGAGCGCCGCGCTCGCGATCAACGTCCTCTCAGTGCGCCCCATCGCGCAATCCTCTCTGCAGCTGCTCGACGATCCACGCAGCCTCGGCTTCGCTCACGAACGGCCGCCAAGGCGGCATGGCCGTGCCGGGGCGCCCGTTCAGGATCGTGAGCGTCAGGCTGTCCGCCGGCTTGTCGCGCAGGGCTTCCGGCGTGAGCGCCGGACCCAGTCCGCCTTTCAGCGTCATGCCGTGGCAGGACCCGCAGTCCTGGCGCACGAGCGCCACGAGCTCGCGCTCGCGCTCCGCGCCGGGATCGGCGCCCGCGGTCACCGGAGCCGCCAGCGCGAACGCGACGAGAACCAGCAGGGCTTCAGCGGCTTGCACGGCGTCCATTCCTCATGTGCACGCCCTCATCATCCGGAGTTCGCGGCCGAGCGAATTTGATGCATCTCAAACGCGTTCCACCCTCCCGGAAGCCCTCGATTCCGGCAAGGCTTTCCCAGCGGCGGCTCGGCGCGAGCAGACTCGCGAGCGTACGAAAAAACGGGGGCGTAGCGCCCCCGTTCCATGCCGGCCGCAAGAGGAGGAGGAGGAGCGGCCGGCATCCCAACCCCAGTCCCCCGTCAGTAGATGTCGTGCTGGGTGTTGTACACGTTGAACTTGCCGGTCGGCGTGATCAGGCGCTTGTCCTTGATCACCTGCTTCAGCTTGAGCGTCTTGTCGTCGACGATCACGATCGCCGACTCCTGCTCCTTGCCGTTCCAGACCGAGAACCAGACCTCGTCGCCCGCCTTGTTGTACTCGGGCTGCACGACGCGCCGCGGGCCGTCCTTGATGCCCGACCATTCGGCGATCGGCAGGATCTGCGGCCCCTTGTCGAGGTTCTTGATGTCGTACACCGCAACCGAGGCGCTGATCTTCGGATCCGGGTTCAGCGCGTTGTCGATGTACAGGTTCCTCGACTTGGGATGGGTCTTGATGAAGAGCGACCCGCCGCCCTGGCTCTTCAGAGTGCGCACGACCTTCCAGGCGTTCGCCTTGTGGCCCTTCGGATCGGTGCCGATCACGGCGACTTCGTCATCGCCGAGGTCCCCGGTCGCCCAGACCGGTCCGAACTTGGGATCGACGAAGTTCGCCCCGCGACCCGGATGCGGGATCTTGCCGACGTCCACCAGGGCGGCGAGCTTGCCCTCCTTGGTGTCCACGACCGCGATCTTGTTGGAGTTGTTCGCGGCGACCAGGAAGTAGCGCTTGGTCGAGTCCCAGCCGCCGTCGTGCAGGAAGCGGGCGGCGTTGATCGTGGTGACTTCGAGGTTGTCGAGATCCTTGTAGTTCACGAGCAGGATCTTGCCGGTCTCCTTCACGTTCACCACGAACTCCGGCTTCAGGTGCGAGGAGACGATCGAGGCGACCCGCGGCTCGGGGTGGTACTCCTGGGTGTCGACCGTCATGCCGCGCGTGGAGACGATCTTGAGCGGCTCGAGCGTCTCACCCTTCATGATGACGTACTGCGGCGGCCAGTACGCACCGGCGATCGCGTACCGATCCTCCCAGCCCTTGAACTTGCTGGTATCCACCGAACGCGCCTCGAGCCCGATCTTGATCACCGCGACGTTGTCGGGCTTCTCCATCCACAGGTCGATCAGGTTGACCTGCGCGTCGCGCCCGATCACGTAGAGGTAGCGGCCCGACGAGGACGTCCGGGAGATGTGCACCGCGTAGCCGGTGTCGATCACGCTGACGATCTCTTTGGTGTCACCGTCGATCAGCGCCACCTGCCCGGAGTCGCGCAACGTGACCGCAAACAGGTTGTCGAGGTTGATCTTGTTCATCTTCTTCTTGGGGCGCTGGTCGACCGGTACGATCACCTTCCAGGTCCCCTTCATCTCGGCCATGCCGAACTCCGGCGGCACGGGCGGGGGCTGTTGGAGGAAGCGCGCCATGATGTCGACCTGCTGGTCGGTGAGCTGCCCCGACGAGCCCCAGTTCGGCATGCCGGCCGGCGAGCCGTAATTGATGAACACCTTCAGATAGTCGGTGCCACGCGGGATCGTGATGTCCGGTGTCAGCGGCTTCCCGGTCGCGCCCTTGCGCAGCACGCCGTGACAGCCCGCGCAACGCTCGAAGTAGATCTTCTTCGCGACCTCGAATTCGTCCGCGGTCATCGGCGGCGCCTTGGGCCCGATCGTCTCGGGCGCTTCGCCGGGCTTGATCGGCACCGGCGCGCCCTTGAACAATATGTCTTCCGGCGACGTGCCCGGGTGCACGGGCTTCTCCTGCTGGGCCTGGGCGACCCCGATGGCCAGCGGCAGCGCCGCCAGAACGGCGACGGCCGTGGCCCGCACGCGGTGCATCTCACGCATCATGGTCTGACTCTCCTCGTTGAACACGAAAATTCGAACCTCGAATGGGTCGAACTGTAGGCACGGTCCGGGGGGGCCTCTTTGACGTACGTCAAGATGACCCTCCGGCCGTCCATGCCTTTCGGGTGGGCAAGGCGCGGGTGCCGGCGGCCAGGGCGGGATCAGCCACGGCGCCCCGGCCGGCCGCGCTCAGCCCCGTCCGCCACGCTCCTCCGCGGACTCGTCGAGGCCCATCGCCCCGGCGTGCGGCTCCATGGCGTGCACCATTTCGCGCGCCCGGGAGGCACGCTCGTGGCGCCTCTTGCGCTCGACGAGCGGCATGCACTTGTTGTCGTCGTAATAGGTGACCTGGCAATCGAGGCAGTAGTGGCACTCGTTCGCGTTGATCTCGCCGGTGGGGCGGATCGCGCGCACCTCGCACTCGCGCGCGCACGTCTGGCACGGATGACCGCATTCCTTGCGGCGCCGCAGCCACCAGTCGAACACGCGGAAACGCCCCGGAATCGCGAGGGCGGCACCGAGCGGGCAGAGGTACTTGCAGTAGAACTTCCGATTGAAGACGGCCACCAGGAGCAGAGCGCCCGCATACAGCACGAACGGCCACTCGCGCTGAAACCCCATCACGACGGTCGTCTTGAACGGCTCGACCTCGGCGTAGCGCGCGGCCTCGCCGAGCGACTGCAGGGATACGCCGAAGAGCAGGATCAGCACCAGGTACTTCACGGCCCAGAGCCGCTCGTGCACCACGTCGGGAAACTCGATCTGCCTCACGCCGAACCGGCGCGCGATCTGGTTCCCGAGTTCCTGGAGCGCGCCGTACGGGCACAGCCAGCCGCAGTAAACGCCGCGACCCCAGAGCAGCAGCGTCAGCGCGACGAAGCCCCACAGGATGAACAGCATCGGGTCGATCAGGAAGTTCTCCCACCGGAACTCGTGCATGAACGCGTGCATGAAGGTGAGCACGTGCATCACCGAAAGCTGCGCGAGCGCGAACCAGCCGATGAAGAAGAGCGTGTAGAGGAGAAAGCCGCGGCGCAGGTACCAGAGGAGCGTCGGGCGCCGCGCGAGCCAATCCTGGAAGACGAGGATCGCCGTGAGCGTGGCGAGTCCGGCGACGAGCAGGACGATCCGCCCCCAGCGCTCGCGCCACGCCTGCTTCCAGAGCGGCTCCTCGGCCCCCGTCGCACCGGTCATGGCGGGCGGCGCGGGCAGCGGCGGTTGGGCGATCGGCGCCGGCGCCGCCCGCTGGGGGCGCGGGGGGGGCTGCGATCTGCCAGGCCGGACGGCCTTCTCCGTTGCGGCCGGCGGCGGCGGAGCGCGCTCGGTACCGCTCGGCGCGACCGCCCGCGCGGTTTCGGGGACCGCCGCACCGGGCGACTCGACGACTGGGGCGGCGGCCGGGGGTGGAGCCACGGCAGCCGCGGTGGCGACCCCGGGCCGCAGCCCGCGCGACTCCGCGACGCGAAGTGCGGCGCGCATGATCG
Source organism: Burkholderiales bacterium (assembly GCA_020848075.1). Classification (GTDB taxonomy): domain Bacteria; phylum Pseudomonadota; class Gammaproteobacteria; order Burkholderiales; family SG8-39; genus JAABRB01. The sequence goes on along the minus strand of JADLAV010000005.1, from coordinate 25,853 downwards.
TCGCGTTCTGCACCATCACGGTGATCGTCGCCCCGGAAATCGTGTCGACGGCGACGTAGTCCTCGCGCGGCCCGCCGATCGTGATCTTGTCGAATACCGATTTTCCTCGATACTGGTCGGTGAACGCCTTCAGTCGTGCCTCCGAGATGCCGACCGCGAGGATCGGCTCCTCGTGCTGCACGATCGCAACGCCGGTGATCCGCCCCGCGACATCGAATCCGATCAGCGTGTTGATCGGCTTGCCCGAGTACGCCGGGATCCGCACGACGTCGTTGGTGAGGAACACGTACCCGAGGAGCGCATCGCCCCGGTACACAGGCGCCGCAGGCGGATCCCCCTCGGTCGCGCCAAACCGGTCGGCAGTCGGAAAGAACTCGCGTGCCTGCGGATAGCGGGCGGCAATGTCCTCCCCGCGCGCGGCGCCGAGCGGCGCGGCAGCGAGGAGCAGAACGATTGCGAGCGCCGCGACCAACCGCAGGACCGATGCGTGCGAGCGGGCGGACGGGGATATGCGCAGGGGCGCGGTCACTTAGGTGGATCGCAGAAGACAGCCGCTATTGGAGCGGGCGACGCCGTCCATGCTTTTGATCTCAATCAAGTGCGCACCGCGCCCGGCATTTGACCCGCGTCAAAGTCCCTCCGGCAGCCCCCACATAGATTGTGGATACACGTCCGGCGCCGGCCGGCGCCGCTGGAGACATGGATGCACGACTCGCGCAAGAAACGCCCTGCATCGGCCGGGCAGGTATTCGGCCCCGGGGGCTCCGCCTCGCGCGCGCCTGGCGGCGGCAAGGACGGAAGCCACGGCGTTGCCCCGCAGCGGGGCCGGGGAATGGTGTACCTCGTCGGCGCCGGGCCCGGCGATCCGGAGCTCCTCACGCTCAAGGCGGCGCGCCTCCTTCAGCAGGCCGACGCCTGCATCTACGACCATCTCGTGAGCAACGACGTGCTCGGGCTGGTGCGGCGCAACGCGGAGCTCATCTACGCCGGCAAGGAAAAGTCCAACCACGCGCTGCCGCAGGCGGAGATCAACGCGCTCCTCGTGGCGCTCGCGCGCAAGGGCAAGCGCGTGCTACGCCTCAAGGGAGGTGACCCGTTCATCTTCGGCCGCGGCGGCGAAGAGATGCAGTTCCTCGCCGAGCACGGTGTGCCCTTCGAGGTGGTGCCAGGCGTGACCTCGGCGAGCGGCGCCTCGACCTACGGCGGCATCCCGCTCACGCACCGCGACTACGCGCAGGCGTGCGTGTTCGTCACCGGTCACCGCAAGCACGGCGCGTGCGATCTCGACTGGCCGATGCTCGCCCGCCGCAATCAGACGGTGGTCGTCTACATGGGCGTGGGCCAGCTGGCGGAGATCTGCGAGCGGCTGAAGGCGCACGGCCTGCCGGGCGACTGGCCGGCCGCGGCAGTGGAGCGCGCCACCACGCGGAAGCAGCGCGTGGTCACGGGCACGCTGACAACGTTGCCCGGGCGCGCGGCGCACGCCGGGCTGGAGCCTCCTGCGCTCATCATCGTCGGCGAGGTGGTGAAGCTGCGCGGGGAGCTCGGCTGGTTCGATTCCGACGCGGAAAGCCTGATCACCCATCCCGAGCCGGCGCACGCGTAGCCCGAGGCAGCCGGTGCGCCGATCAGGCCACCCCGCCCTCCCTGCCGTAGTGCTCGAGACATTCGCGCTCGCGCCCGCGCACCACACGCTTGCCGGCGAGCGGACCGCGCGTTTCGGTGACCACCGTGAGCTGCCCTTCCACGTGATCGTCGCCGTAGTAATAGACCACCACCCAGTCGCGCGTGCGGCCGAGCTCGTGCGCTCTTGCGGTGTTCGAGTAGAGCGCCGTGAAATGCCTGCCGCCGCGCTCGGCGTGCAGCACCGGCAGCCACGCTTCGCCGGTCGGGTTGAAGCGTTTCGGCGCGATCTTGGGCAACTTGCCCGCCGCATCCTTCGTCCGGTATTCGTCATCCACCGCGAGCACGGCTTCGACTGAGGGCGCCGCCGCCGGGCGGCCCGCCCGCGGCAGCCGCCGCCCGAGCATGGACGCGAGCGCAGCGCGTATCGCGGCCGAGCGGCGCGCGCCGACGCCCGCGACGCCCTCCAGCCGGCCATCGTGCGCGGCGGCCTCGAGCGCCTCGAGCGTATCGACGTGCAGCGTGTCGTGGATCGCGCGGGCGAGCTCCGGTCCGATGCCCGGCACGCTCTGAAAGAGGCCCTCCGGCTCGACGCTGCCGCGCAGCCGTTCGAGCTGGCTCCAGCGGCCGGTGATCACCATCTCGGCGATGGCCGCCGCGATCCCCGCGCCGACGCCGGGCAGCGCGTCCAGGCCCTCGCGCCCGCCTTCCTCGAAGATCTCGCGCACCGGCCGGTCGAGCCGTGCCACGGTGTCGGCCGCCTTGCGGTAGGCGGCGATGCGGTATGGATTCGCGCCCTGAGCCTGCAAGAGCGCCGCGGCTTCACGGAGCTCGTCGGCGATGCGCGCGTTTTCGCCGCCCGTCGCGGTCACCGCCGCCCCACGGTGCACACCCTCAGCTATTCGGCCCCTCTGTCCCGCCGTCCTTGCCGTGATCGTGCAGCCACTGATCGAGGTCCGCGTCGCCGTCTTCGTCCGGGGCGAGCCACTCGTCGAGCCCGTCGTCTCGCGGCCCCTCCACGGCCTGGGCGGCCAGATCGCGTGGCGTCTCGACCGCGCTGCGCGGCACGGAGCGCCTCGGAGCGTCCTCTCGAGCAGGGATGTCCTCAGGCGTGCGCGGGCGGAATGGCGACCCTGCGCGGGTCGGCGCCGCTCGCCCAACGCGCTTTGATTTCGCCATCTCTCCTCCTCTCGAGCGTCGGACCCGGTGCACGACGCCTGTCCCTCGTCCGCGCCCGCGTGCTGTTGTTTGAACGTGCTTCGGTGAGGCGAAGCGCAGAACCGCGTCGTGCGCAGCGCGTCTTGCCACCGATGACGCAGATCGGATCCTACTACCAACTCTGCGCCACGATGCAATCAGTTTCTTTCTGGACCGATCATTTGTCGCACATCGAAGTCGCGCGAAGCAAACGCCGCGCCGGAAGCGCACGACCGAACGCGCGCCGCATTCGCAGCGCGAACTGCAATCGCCGCGCCGCAGCGTGGAATTCCGCGCGACGAAGCGCTCACTCTCAACGGATCGAAACAGCCGGTAGAATCAGAGAGATGCCAAACCCGCTTCCGCACCGCCTGGCAGTCGCGCCGATGATGGACTGGACCGACCGGCATTGCCGGTATTTCCACCGCCTGCTCGCGCGGCACGCGTGGCTTTACACGGAAATGATCACGGCGGGCGCGCTGCTGCACGGGGATGCGGCGCGGCACCTGGCATTCGATCCGGCCGAGCAGCCGGTTGCAGTGCAGCTCGGCGGCTCGGAGCCTGACGACCTCGCCGCCTGCGCGCGCCTCGCCGAGCGGTGGGGCTACGCGGAGATCAACCTCAACTGTGGCTGCCCCTCGGAGCGGGTGCAGCGCGGCGCATTCGGGGCGTGCCTGATGGCCGAGCCGGAACTGGTGACGGACTGCGTGAAGGCGATGCAGGACGCGGTGTCGATCCCGATCACGGTCAAGCACCGCATCGGGCTTGATCGCCGCGAGGAGTACGGCTTCGTGCGCGGGTTCGTCGAAACCCTCGCGCGCGCCGGCTGCCGCACCTTCTTCGTGCACGCGCGCAACGCATGGCTGAAGGGCCTGTCGCCGAAGGAAAATCGCGAGGTGCCGCCGCTTCGCTACGAGGTTGCGCACCGGCTGAAGCGCGATCTTCCCGAGCTCGAGATCGTCGTGAACGGCGGGATCGCCACGCTCACGGACATCGACCGCGAGCTCCGCCACGTGGACGGCGTGATGCTGGGCCGCGCCGCCTACCACGACCCGTGGCTCCTCGCCGCGATCGATGCGCGCCACTTTGCCGCAAGCGACGGTCCGCGCACCCGCGCGGACGCCGTTCGCGCGATGCTGCCCTACTTGGAGCGGCACATCGCCGCGGGCGGCAGCCTGCGCCAGATCACCCGGCACATGCTCGGCCTCTTTCATGGCCAGCCGGGCGCCCGGAGCTGGCGACGCGCGCTATCGGACCCGGATTGGCTCGCCAGCGACGACCCGTCTCTGCTCGTCGAACTCGCGCGCGAAATCGACGCCGCCGACCGCCCGCTCGTCGTGCACGCCTGACCCGGGGCGCCGGCTGAGTGCGGTCTACGAAGCCGCGGTGTCGAATCGGGGCTTTCCCGTTGCCACCGCCAGCTGTTGCGCCGCCGGCGAGCGGGGTAAGCTGAGAGGATCGCTCGACTGTCGGCCAAGCGTGGTCGTGATGCTCGTCCGCTTCCTCTTCATGCACGGTTCGGCGTGCGCCATGCTCTCCGCCGCGGTAGCTGCGCACGCAGCCGATGGGCCCGGCGCCCCGTTCATCCCGACGCCGCCCGCGGTGGTCGCCGAGATGCTGCGCGTGGCATCGGTCGGCGCGAGCGACGTGGTGTACGACCTCGGATCCGGTGACGGGCGTATCGTGATCGCGGCAGCGAAGGAGCACGGCGCGCGCGGCGTCGGCATCGAGCGCGATCCGGAGCTCGTCGCGCGCGCCGTGGCGAATGCCGAGCGCGCCGGCGTGGCCGATCGCGTGAAGTTCGTCCGCCAGGATCTCTTCCAGGCCGACCTCGCCGAAGCCACGGTGATCGCGCTGTACCTGCTGCCGGCGATGAACGATGCGTTGCGCCCGCGGCTGCAGGGCCTGCGTCCCGGCACGCGCATCGTCTCGCACGATTTTGCGATGGACGATTGGGAGCCCGACCACGTGTCGGTCGTTCAGGGCAAGCGCGTGTACCTCTGGATCGTCAGGGGGAAGTAGCAGAGCCTTCCGGCGTCGCGCCCGGCGCTCCGGCCAGCACCAGATGAAAGCGCGACGAATCGACGTGCACGAGCTCGCGCAACCCCTCGCTCACCACGATCGAGATGCGATCGCCGTGCCGCGCGAGGCGCCGGAGGAGCCGCTCGAGATGCCTGCGTTCCTGCTCGCGAAACGCCTCAATGCGCAGCGTCAGGGTCGCGGACGTCCGCCGCAGCACGCGCTCGACGGGCCGCGCCGCGCGCGCGAAGAAGCGCTGGTCCGGCCAGTCCTTCAGCGCGATCTGGAGCGCCGGCAGGCGTCCGGTCCATCCGCGCGCCGTTTCGCTCGCGGTTGCCTGCTGCGGGGTGGCCGCGACGGCGTCGTCGCCGCCCGCCCGGTCGCCCCCGAGCCACGTCAACGCCACCTTGCCCTCGCGCAGATACCGGGCGATCGCGCGCGAGAGCGCGTTGCCGAGCCGGTCGGCGGCGGCCGCCTGCGCGGCAACCGACGCGCCGAAATGCCGCCGCACGTAGTCGCCCATCGCCAGCGCGGCGACCCAGTCGAGGATCGCCTGGGGAATCTTGCGTGGCGCGCTGAGCGGCAGGCTGCGGAAGAAGTGATACAGGCGGCGCGGCCCGCCGGGCAGGAGCCCTTTCACCGCCAAACGCCATACGATCAGGGCGCTGTCCCGCGTGCCGTACGTCCCGTGGTACATCGGCCGTTCCATGTGCGCGAGCTTGGCGCGGATCTTGTCCGCGATCGCGCGATCGGCGAGCAGCCGCTCGTAGAGCTCGCGGTACCCAGACACCATGGCGTCGTAGGACATGCGCTTCGGCATGACGTTGGTGCCGAGCTTGCAGTTGTCGGAGTGCGCGTCGTCCGGAATCAGCCGGCCTTCGCGCTCGAGTCGCTCCCAGAGCGGGGTCTTCGGCAGCGCCTTGAGCAGGCCGACCATGGCCGCCTGGATGCCCGCGTCGACGATGAACCGGTATTGCCGGTCGAAGGCATCGAGGGTGTCGTTGTCGAAGCCGACGATGAAGCCGGCGAGGACGTCGAGCCCGTGCGCGTGGATGCGGCGCACCGAGGTGAGCGCGTCCTCTTGCATGTTCTGGGTCTTGCGCGTCTCCCGCAGGCTTTCGGCGTCGGGCGACTCGATGCCGATGAACACCCACTCGAAGTTCGCGTCGCGGAAGAGGCCGAGCAGCTCGGCGTCCTGCGCGAGGTTGATCGAGGCCTCCGTGCCGAACGCAAAGCGCCAGCCGTGGCGGCGCTGGTAGTCGGCGAGGTAGCGGAGCAGCGTCTTGGCGGCTGCCTTGTTCCCGATCAAGTTGTCGTCGACGAAGAAGACGCTGCGCACGCCCCGCTTGCGGAGCTCGTCCAGCTCGCGCCCCACCTGCTCCGGCCGCTTGAACCGCGGCTTGCGCCCGAACATGACGATGATGTCGCAGAACTCGCACCGGTAAGGACAGCCACGCGAAAACTGCAGTGTCGCGGTGGTGTACGCCTCGAGCTTCAGCAGGTCGAGGCGCGGCACCGGCGAATCCTCGAGGGACACCGTCCCGGTCTCGCGGTAGAGCGCGCGCACGGCGCCCGACTCGAAGTCGCGGCAGAACTCCGGCCAGATGTACTCCGCCTCGCCGCAGACTACGGTGTCGGCGTGCTCCGCATACGCCTCCGGACAGAGCGAGGCATAGCTTCCGCCCGCGACGACGCGGTAGCCCTTGCCACGGTAGTACGCGAGCAGTTCCTTCTGGCGGGGAAATTGCACGCCCATCCCGCAGACCCCGACGAGGTCCGTCTGCGGCGCGAGCGGCACGGACTCGACGTTCTCGTCGACGATCGTCACCTCCCAGTGCGGCGGACAGAGCGCCGCGAGCGTGGCGAGCCCGAGCGGCGGATTGACCGCGCGCTTGCGGGGCAGGATCTCTTGCACGGCCCACCGGAAGCTCCAGAAGCTCTCCGGGAACCGCGGATTGATGAGCAGCAACCGGACCGGACGGCCGTGCGGCGCTGGCGCGCTCGCGTCTGGGAGCGGAGACTGGTAGTTTTCGTTCATTCGCACCACTCCTCGGTGGATGAGGACTCGATGAATGAAGGCCTTGCCGAGACGATGCCGCAAGGATAACCGAGAATGATGTTGCCGCGGTGCGCCAACCGCTTTGATCCGCATCAAACCGAAGCCCTCGCCGTACAACGTGGTAAAGCGAACGGAGACTCGATCAGCGCGCGCGGCAATACCCTAACATCGTCGCGGGCTCTCCGACGCAGTGCCGATGGCTCTCCCACGCAGTGCCGATGAACGGTGCGAGTGAGCCGTGTATCCTCATATGCAAGCGGCCCCGGATGCGGTCGCCCGAGCGCGTGAGGTGGGAATGAAAGCGATAACGCCCGTTGACCCCGGCGCAACGACAGCCGTTTCGGCGCGGATCCGCGCGCGCCTCGCGGCCGCCGGCAAACGCTTCCACGCAAACGACAACATCGCCGAGTACATCGAGGGCGAGGCGGAGCTGGCCGCGCTCGAGGCGGAGGTTGCGGCAAGAATGGAGGCCGTGCTGGAAGCGCTGGTGATCGATACTGCGCGCGACCACAATGCGCGGGGCACGGCGCACCGCGTGGCGCGGATGTTCCTGCACGAAGTTTTCCGCGGGCGCTATCACCCGATGCCGCGAGTCACCGAGTTCCCCAACGCCGAGCGGCTGAACGAGCTGATGATCGTGGGCCCGATCACCGTCCGCAGCGCCTGCTCGCACCACCTCGTGCCGATCCTCGGCAAGCTGTGGATCGGAGTCTTGCCGAACGAGCGCTCGAACCTGATCGGCCTCTCGAAGTACTCGCGCCTCGCCAACTGGGTGATGAGCCGGCCGCAGATCCAGGAGGAGGCGGTGATCCAGCTCGCCGACCTGCTCGAGTCCCGGATGCAGCCCGATGGCCTGGCGCTCGTGATCGAGGCGGACCATTTCTGCACGCAGTGGCGCGGGGTGAAGGACGAGTCGCACATGGTGAACAGCGTCATGCGGGGCGCGTTCCTGCAGAACACGGCGCTGCGGCGGGAGTTCCTGCAGCTCGTGCGCTCCTGAGCGAACGCGGCCCGCTGACAGTACCCGCACCGTGAGCGCGGATATCCGACTAATTTACTCAACTATGTGACGTAGATTAAAGCAGCCAAGGCTTCGCAGCATCAAAATCGGTATATCGGTACGTGAATACCGGTTTTGGAACGAGAGGAAGCGAGCCGTGACTGCCCAGATCCCCTACGATCATCAAGCCGAGCTCGAGGACGTGCTCGAGCGCTGCAACGCCTTGCGCCAGGCGCCGGTGCCCAGCGGCGATGCATTGCCGGAGGGGTACACCGGAACGCTCGGCCACTTTCCCGTGTACTTCCCCGAGGAAATAGCGCACGCGGCCGGCCTGCTCCCGGTGAGCGTCCTCGGCGGGGGCAACAAGCTCGAGATGAAGCACGCCGATGCCCGCATGGGTTCGTTCGTGTGCTCGATCTGCCGGTCGACCGCGGAGCTCGGGCTGAACGGCTCCCTGCAGAGCCTGAGCGGCTTCATCACCCACCCGATCTGCGACGCCGCGAAGCATCTCGCCGGCATCTGGTCGCGGAACTTCCCGGAACAGCTCTCGCAGATCCTGTACCTGCCGCAGAACGTGAACACCCCGGGCGCCGTGCGCTACGTCGCGGCCGAATATCAGCGCCTGCGCGCTGAGCTCGAGCGAAAGACCGGGCGGAGCATCAGCGACGAGGCCCTGCGCGCGAGCATCCGGGTCTACAACGAGAACCGGCGCCTCTTGCGCGACCTGTACGCGGTCCGGCGTGACGAGCCCTGGAAGCTCTCCTGCACCGAGTCCTATCTCCTCACGCGCGCACGCACGCGCATCCCTTGCGAGGAGCACAACGCGCTGCTCGGGCGCGCGCTCGACGCCATCGGCCAGCGGCGTCAAGCCGCGCAGGACAAGCCGCGGGTCGTCTTCGTGGGTGGCTTTTGCGAGCAGCCGCCGCTCGAGATGCTCGAAACCATCGACGGCAACTGCTACGTGGTGGACGACGACCTCCTCGTCGGACTGCGCTGGCTGACCTCCGATGTTCCGGACGCCGGCGACCCGGTCTGGGCGCTCGCGGAGAGCTTCGTCGAGCGCTCCGCGGCGAGCCCGGTGCAGCACGATGCACGCAAGACCAAGGAGGGCTATCTCATGGAGATGATCTCGTCGAGCCGCGCCGACGGTGCCGTCCTGACCGCCGCCAAGTTCTGCGAACCGGGACTCGACGAGCAGGTCGCCTGGTCCAAGCACCTCGACCAGCTGCGCGTCCCGTATCTCGTGCTCGAGTTCGAGGAGAAGATGACCTCGTTCGAGCAGATGGGGATGCAGGTCGAGACGTTCGCCGAATCCCTGCTGTTCACGCTCGCCTGACCGGAGGCTCGCCATGACCACCGCAACCCTCGAAAACGCACCCGCCGGCGCACCCGCCGCGGCGCCATTCGACGCGCGCGCCGAAGGGCAACGACTCTTCTCCGACTGGTATGCGGCGCTCGCCGACGCGCCCGCGCGCGGCCAGCCCGTCGCCAACGTCTTCGTGATGGGCAACGCCGTCGAGATCCTGCGCACTTTCGACTTCCAGCTCGTGTTCCCGGAGATCAACTCGCTGCAGACCGGCGTCCGCAAAGCCTCGGAGGAGTACATCCGGGTATCGGAGGACTACGGGATGTCGCCGGATGTGTGCTCCTACGTGAAGGCCGACGTCGGCCTCATCCTGAAGGAGCAGCACCACCCGGCCGGGCAGATTCCCAAGGCCGACATCGCGATCGCTTCCAACATGTGCAGCACCTTCATCAAGTGGGCCGAGATCTGGGAGCGGATGCTGAACACGCCCGCCTTCGTGCTCGACCTCCCCGGACAGCGCGGTGGGAACTGGCAGGTGCGCCCCGGCGACGCGCAGCACGCCGCCGACGCCCGCTGGGTCGAGGCTCAGTTCCGCGACCTGATCGAGAAGTGCGAGCGCATCACCGGCAAGCGCTTCGACATGGACCGGCTGGCCGAGGTCGAGGACCGCGTCAACCGCATGGTGTACCACTGGAACAACGTGATGCAGCTGAACCGCGTGTGTCCCGCCCCGTACAACGCGATGCTCGACGGCCTCACTTACATCGGCATCATGAATGTGTACCGCGGAACGACCGAGGGCGTGGAGTTCATGCGCCGGCTCGAGGACGAGATCCGGGGCAAGGTCGCGCGTGGCGAGGGACGCGTCGCCCAGGAGCGCTTCCGGCTGCTCTTCTCGGGCACGCCCTGCTACGTCTCGATGCGGCGGCTGATCGAGCTGTTCGAGACCTGGGGCGGCGTCTTCGCCTATTCCGACTACCTCACCTTCGCCGCGGGCGGCATGGACGCCGGCGAGCTGGTCTACGACACGTCGCGGCCGCTGGAGAGCCTGGCCGAGATCACCGCACTCGCCGCGCAGCGGGGCCTCTCGAACCAGTTCTTCGCGCACGAGCGCCTCGCCCAGCAGGTGAGGGACTACGACGTCGACGGCATCGTCTTCCATGGTATCAAGAGCTGCCGCTTCGTCTCCTCCGGGATGGCGGACACGCGCGACTACCTCAACCGGAGGCTCCAGGTGCCGAGCCTCTACATCGAGTCCGACCTGATCGATCCGCGCTACTGGTCGGACGCGCAGATCAAGAACCGCGTCGATGCGTTCTTCGAGTCGCTGCATCAGCAGGGCGGCGGCGCGCCGCTCGCGCCGAAGACCGTCGCCGCCGAAGCCGGGAGGGCCGCATGAAATACGTCGCTGGAGTGGACGTCGGATCGACGCAGACCAAGGCGGTCATCCTCGATGAGAACCGGGCGATCGTCGGACGCGCGCTGCTCGACATGGAGACCAGCATGGTGACGGTTGCGCAGGACGCGTTCGAGGCTGCCCTGGCGACCGCCGGAATCGCGCAGGACGCCGTTCAATACGTCGCCGGCACGGGCTACGGGCGCTACAAGGTGACGTTCGGCAACGAGCAGGTCACCGAGATCAGCTGTCACGCGCGCGGCGCGGTCATGCTCTTCCCCGGAACCCGCACCGTCATCGACATCGGCGGCCAGGACACCAAGGCGATCCGCGTCAAGCCGGACGGCCAGGTCGGCGACTTCACGATGAACGACAAGTGCGCGGCGGGCACCGGGCGCTTCCTCGGCGCAGCTTCCTACGCCCTCGAGGTGCCGCTCTCCGAGCTCGGGCCGCTCGCGCTCAAATCGCAGAACCCGGTGCGCATCACCACGACCTGCACCGTGTTCGCCGAGTCGGAGATCATCAGCCATCTCGCCAAAGGCATGCTGCCGGAGGACGTGCTGATGGGCGTGCACCAGGCGATCACCAGCCGCTGCGTGTCGCTCGCGCGCCGCGTCGGCATCGAGTCCGAGGTGACGTTCACTGGCGGAGTGAGCCGCAACACCGCCGTCGTGCAACTGATCGAGCGCGCGGTCGGGATGAAAGTCAACGTGAGCCCGGACGCCCATTTCTGCGGCGCGCTCGGCGCGGCGCTGTTCGCGCACGACCGCGCTTTCGCCGCCGCAGCGCCGCCCGAGCCGGTCGCAGCCTAGGAGGAGCCAAAATGCTGTACGTCGCAGGCATCGACATCGGATCGACCTACACCAAGGCGATCCTCCTCAACGAGCGGCGCGAGGTCGTCGGCACCGCGGTCCGGCGCACCGGCTTCAAGCTCGCGCAGGCCTCGGAAGCGGCGTTCGCCGAGCTGCTTGAGAACGCCGGGGTCGACCGCGCCGCGGTGAGCTACGTCGCCACGACCGGGTACGGCCGCTACACGGTGCCGTTCCGCCACGCCCAGGTGACCGAGCTCACCGCACACGCGCAGGCCGCGGTGCACCTCTTTCCGGACACCCGCACGATCCTCGACGTCGGCGGCCAGGACATCAAGGCGATCAGGATCGACGCCGAGGGGCGCGTCAAGGCGTTCCGCCTGAACGACAAGTGCGCGGCGGGCACCGGCGCGTTCCTCGAGAAGACCGCGCGCTACCTCGGCATCACCACCGACGAGATCGGCCCCTACGCGATGCGCTCGACCAGCCCGAAGCAGATCAGCAGCGTGTGCGCGGTCTTTGCCGAATCGGAGGTGATCAACCACCTCTCGAACGGGATCCCGGCCGAGGACATCATGATGGGCGCGATGGTGGCGCTCGGCGGGCGCGCGATCCAGCTCATGCGCCGCGTCGGCATCGAGCCCGGCTACATGCTCACCGGCGGCATGACGCGCAACGTGGCGATGGTGAGCGCGCTCGAGACCCACCTCGGCGCGAAGCTCAACGTGGCGCCGAACGGGCTCGGCCAGCTGAACGGTGCCTACGGCGCCGCGTTCCTCGGGCTGCGCCGCGTGGAGAAGCTGCTCGCCGACGGCCAGCCGATCCCACCCACCGCGGCGCAGCAGGGCGATGCCGGAAAGGCGACGCCGCGGCGCTGGTCTGCCATCGTGCCAAAGAAGCCGTCGGTCGAACCTTGCCGCGACACCGGCGAATGCCCCGTCACAGGCAAAACCATCAAGGTGCCGGCGGCGCAGGCCGCTGCCTGAGCCTGACCCCCGGGGCAGAGGGTCGCGCGTCGAGCCGCCCTCCCTACCCCGGCGGGAAAAGCGCGCTACCCTCGGCGCGGACCGGCTCGCACGCCGGCCATGAGCACGAGTAGCAGTACGAACGCCCCGCTCCAGAGTAGCGCGGCGACCCAGAGCAGGGCGATTGGGTCACCGACGCCAAACACGGCCAGCGCGCGCGCCGGCGTCGCAACGGCGACGAGGAGCGTACCCCACACCGGCAGGCGGGCATGCGCGGGATCCCGTCGCGCCTTGCGCATCCAAGTCGTGGCCATCACGTTGAGGGTGAGCGTGCCGAGGCCGCCGATCGTGATGACGTGCAGCGCCTCGGTCTGGTGCCGCCCCGTCGCGAGCGCCGCCCCGAGCAGCACGAGACCGATCGCGAGCCAGCCGTAGCCTGCGGCGAGACAGACGAGATCGGGCCTGCCGTGCAGCGCCCAGAGCCTCCAGCGCAGCATGCGCACGCCCGCGAGCAATCCGGCCGCGATCGCCGCAATCCCGGCCACACCGTCGAGGGCCGGCGTGCCGGCAAATGGGGAGGCGGCGGCCGCAATCGCGGTGCCGACGATCAGTCCGCCCTCGATGCGCGGCTGCACGCGCGTCTCGAGATTGCCCCCTTGCCGGTAGAACTGGCCGGCTGCGGCCGGAGCGATGATGCGTCCGCCCATGAAGAGCAGGAGCAGCGCGAATAGCAGGACCGCCGCGAGCGAGACGGCGCGCTCGCCCGAGCTGGAGCCAGCGTAGGCGACGAGATGGGACGCAACGCTCGCGGCGCAGATCGCCACGAGCGCCACGGGCAGCGCCAGGTTGCGCAATTTCTTTGCCGCACTCAGCATGCGCGGCGCGACCTGGCCCGCGAGCAGCACGGCGAACGCCGCGTTCGCGGCGACCGTAACGGCGCCGAGCGGCGCGAAGAGAAACGCCATGCGCCCGATCGCCCACAACGCGAAGAGCAGGGCGAGGCGCGGCACCGACAGCGCACCGAGCTGGTTCCCGGCGACGACGGCGAGCGCGAAGCCGAACAGCATCTCGTGCGCATGCCCGCTCGGGCTCGCCAGCCCCGGCAGCACGCCGACCGTCGCGGTCATCGACCCGAGCGACGCCGGCAGGACGAGGACCGCATAGGCCGCCGCGGCAGGAAAGAAGAGGCCGTTGGCGGCCAGCAGCCTGGGCGACTCCCCGCGGGCGCCATGCGCGGGATGCAGGTCGGGCTCTCGTGCCGTCATGCGTGCGCCGCCCTCAGCGCGCGGCGCGGCTTGCCGCGGGACGCGGCAGGCCCGGAACGACCGCCGCGCAAGCGTGCCTCACGCGCCACGGGACTCCGCCGCGCCGCCTGCCAGGGCGCGCAGGAGCTCGACACGCCGCTTGCGCGCACGCTCGAGCGCGCGCGCGCGGACCGGTCCGTAGCCGCGCACGTGCTCCGGGAGCGCGGCGAGCTCGATCGCGACCGCGTGGTTGCCGGCGTCGAGCCGGTCGAGCAGGGTTTCGACGGTCGCCTCGTATTCCTCGCGTTCCGCGCGGGCCGCCCGATGCTCGGCCTGGCGACCGAAGAGATCGAGCCGCCCGCCGCGCAGAGGCCGCAGGCCTGCAAGCACCGCGAACGCCGGACCCGCCAAGCCGCCAAGCGCGCGCTTCGGCGTCTCGCCGGTTCGTGCATCGCGCGCGCCGAGCCAGGCGGGTGCGACGTGCCAGCGCACGCGGTAGCTTCCTTCGAAGGCGGCGTCGAGCCGCGCGCGGAATGCCGGGCTCGCGAAGATGCGCGCCACCTCGTATTCGTCCTTGTGCGCAAGCAGCCGGAAATAGCCGCGTGCCACCGCCTCGGCGAGCGCCGTGGTTCCGACGCGCTCCGCCTCGACCGCCCGCACGCGTTCGACGAGGCGCCGGTAGCGCTCGGCGAGGCGCTCATCCTGATAGGCGACCAGGCGCTGCGCGCGATCCGCGACCAGCGCGTCGAGCCCCAGCCGCGGCGACTCCTGCCCCGCGAGGCGCGCGACACCGAGCGGGTCGGCGGCTGCGCGCCGGCCCCAGCGGAACGCACGCTCGTTCATGGCGACCGCGACGCCGTTCAACTCGATCGCACGCAGGATCGCCGGCTCCGAGAGCGGCACGAGGCCGAGCTGCCAGGCATAGCCGAGCAAGAGCATGTTGGCGGTGATGGTGTCGCCGGTGAGCGCCGCGGCGAGCCGCTGCGCGTCGACGAAGGCGGCAGCACCCGGGGCGAGCGCCTGCTCGACCGTGCGGCGCAGCGCATCGCCCGGAAAGCACCGCTCCGGAGCGAGGAGCAGTTCGCCCGTCGCAGTGGGTGCGGTATTCACTGCCGCACGCGTAAAACCCGTGCGCGCCAGCGCAAGCGCTTCGCGGCTCGCAGCGGTGACGAGATCGCAGCCGAGGAGCGCATTCGCTTCCCCGGTCGCGATGCGCGCGGCGTGCAGCCTCCCTGGCGACGCACAGATGCGCACATGCGAGGTGACCGCTCCTCCCTTCTGCGCGAGCCCCGCCTGGTCGAGCACGGTGGCACCCTTGCCTTCCAGGTGGGCCGCCATCCCGAGGATCGCACCGATCGTCACCACGCCGGTGCCGCCGACGCCGGCGACCAGGATCCCGTAGGGCTCGACCGCGTCGGGGACGGCAGGCGCGGCAAGCGGGAGCAACTCCGCCTCGTCGACCGCTGCCGACGCAGGCCGGCGCAGCCTTCCGCCCTCGACCGTGACCATGGCAGGGCAATGGCCGGCGAGGCAGCTGTAGTCCTTGTTGCAGGCATGCTGGTCGATCGCGTGCCGCGTGCCGAGGGGCGTCTCCACCCGGACCACGGCGAGGCAGTTCGACTTCGCCGCGCAGTCGCCGCAGTTCTCGCACACCTCGGGATCGATCCACACCCAGCGTGCCGGATCGGCGAGCTCGCCGCGCCGGCGGCGCCGGCGCTTCTCGGCAGCGCACGTCTGATCGTAGATGATCGCCGAGACATCGCGATACTCGCGCAGCTCGCGCTGCACGCGATCGAGCGCTTCGCGGGGCAGCACCGGGACGCCCGGCGGCAGTCCGCTGTGGCGGCCGTAACGCTCCGGCTCCTCCGCGATGACGACGATGCGCTCGACGCCCTCGTCGGCGAGCTGCCGCGCGATGCGCGGGACCGACAGCGGGCCCTCGAGCGGCTGACCGCCGGTCATCGCCACCGCGTCGTTGTAGAGAATCTTGTAGGTGACCGGGGTCCGCGCCGCGACCGCCGCCCGGATCGCGAGCGAGCCCGAGTGATAGTAGGTGCCGTCGCCCATGTTGACGAACACGTGCGGCGTCTCGGTGAAGCGCCGCGCGCCGTTCCACGTGGCGCCTTCGCCGCCCATGTGGGTGATCGTCTGCGTGTCCCGCCCCATCCACATCGCCATCAGGTGACAGCCGACCCCGGCGAGCGCGACGCTGCCCTCCGGCACGCGCGTCGAAGCGTTGTGCGGGCAGCCGGGGCAGAACCACGGCATGCGCGCGAGCGTCGCCGGCGTCTGCGCGAGCGCGAGCTCCTTGTCGGCCAGGAACCGGAGCCGATCGCTGATCCGCTGGCTCGTGTGGAAGCGGGCGAGGCGCGCGGCGATCGCGCGCGCGACGATCGCCGGGGTGTGCTCCATGAGCGGTGGCAGCAGCCAGTCGCCGTGCGGCAACGCCCATTCGCCCTTCTCGTCGAACTTGCCGACCACGCGCGGGCGCACGTCCTCGCGCCAGTTGTAGAGCTCCTCTTTCAGCTGGTACTCGATCAGATGGCGCTTTTCCTCCACCACCAGGATCTCCTCCAGCCCCTGGGCGAAGCGCCGCACGCCCTCCGGCTCGAGCGGCCATGGCATCCCGACCTTGTAGAGACGGATGCCGATCTCGCGCGCGGCCTCTTCGTCGATGCCGAGGTCGTCGAGGGCCTGGCGCACGTCGAGGTAGCTCTTGCCCGCGGTGACGATGCCGAGCCGCGCGCGCGGGCTGTCCCAGACGATCCGGTCGAGCCGGTTCGCGCGCGCGTAGCCGAGCGCCGCGTACACCTTGTACTGGTGCATGCGGTACTCCTGCGCGTGCACCGGATCGGGCCATCGGAGGTTGAGGCCGTCGGCCGGCAGCGCGAAGTCGGCGGGGAGGACGGTCGCGACGCGGTCCGGGTCGAGCACGACCGCCGCCGAGCTCTCGGCGAGGTCGCTCACGAGCTTCAGCGCCACCCAGCATCCGGAGTAGCGCGACATCGCCCAGCCGTGCAGCCCGAGGTCGAGGATGTCCTGCACCGATGCCGGCGCGAGCACCGGCATCGCGCAGGCCTTGAAGATGTGCTCGCTCTGGTGGGCATGCGCCGAGGATTTCGCCGCGTGGTCGTCGCCGGCCACCGCCAGCACGCCGCCGTGGCGCGCCGTCCCCGCGAAGTTCGCGTGCTTGAAGACGTCGCCCGAGCGATCCACGCCCGGACCCTTGCCGTACCACATGCCGAAGACGCCGTCGTAGCGGGCGCCCCGGAAGAGCGCGAGCTGCTGCGTGCCCCAGATCGCGGTGGCGGCAAGATCCTCGTTCACTCCCGGGTCGAACACGACGTGGTGCGCCTCGAGGAAAGCGCGCGCCTGCCAGAACGCCTGGTCGAGGCCGCTGAGCGGCGACCCGCGGTAGCCCGAGACGTAACCCGCAGTATTCAGCCCGGCCGCGCGGTCGCGGGAGCGCTGCAGCATGGGCAGCCGCACGAGCGCCTGCATCGCGGTGAGGAAGACCGCCCCGCGCTCGAGCGCGTACTTGTCGTCCAGCGCAACCGATCGCAGCACATCAGGCGCGTTCATCGGCATCCTTCCTCACGTGTCGCGCTCCGGGCATCGGCCGGCGGATGCCGGCCGATGCCCTCTCGTCGCAGGGCGAGAGGCCGCCGGGCAAGAGGTGCGCGTCACACCCTGCTCCTCACTCACTTCCCGCACACCGCCACTCCCGCCCGCTCCAGCGTCTCGATCTCGCCGTCGCGGTATCCCGCCTCGCGCAGGCAGGCGCGCGTGTGCTCGCCGTACTTGCCCGGGAATGCGAGCTCGCGCGCCTGTCCGGGCCAGTCCACCGCCGCCGGCTGCATCCGGATGCGCCTTCCGTCCGGCAGGCGCGTGACGGTCAGCTTGTCGCGCAGCGCCTCGAGCTCGCGCACCTGCGGGATCGTGTTGATCTGCGCGTTCGGGATCGTCGCCTGCGCGAGATCCGCGGCGAGCTCGGCGCTCGCATGCTGCGAGGTGATGGCGGCAATCTCCCGCAGGATCGCCTTGCGCTCCGCATGGCGGCCCTCGTTCGTCTCGCGCACCGGGTTTGCAAGCGGCGCGAAGTTCGGGAGCGCGGTGAGGCGGCGCCACTGCGCGTCGTTGCCGATCGCCATGTAGATGAAGCCGTCGCGCGTCGGATAGACGCTCGTCGGGATGAACTTGCGGTGCTCGTTGCCGGCGCGCGTGATCTCGTCCGGGCGGCAGTCGAAGTCGACGAGCGGCAGCGTGGTGATCAGCCAGGATGCCGCCGCCTGCAGCATCGACACGTGGATCGCGCGCCCCGCGCCCGTCTCCGCGCGCTCGGCGAGCGCCAGCATCACGCCCGCGTACACCTCGTCGCCTGCTTTGAGGTCGATGAGCGGCACGCCGGAGAGCATGGGCGGTCCGTCCGGGTCGCCGGTGAGCTCCATGTACCCGACCATCGCCTGCAGCACCGGGTCGTAGCCCGGGGTCTTAGGATAGTCGGGCCCGAGCGCCGAGATGCCCGCCCAGATGATGTCGCGCTTCACCCGCTGCAGCGCGTCGTAGTCGACGCCGAAGGGCCGGTAGCGCTCGGGCAGCGTGTTGCAGCAGAAGACGTCGGCGTCGAGCGCGCGGATCATCCGGTGCAGGGCCTCCTGCCCGCGCGGATCCTTCAGGTTGAGCGCGACGGTCTCCTTGCCGGCGTTCGGGGCGACGAAGTAGCTCCTCCGGTCGTCGTCGACGACACGGCTCCCGATATAGCGGTTCGGATCGCCCGGAAGCCCGCCGCCGCCCACTGCCTCCACCTTGATGACCCGCCAGCCGAGTTGGACGAAGCGCAGCGTCGCGTAGGGCATCGACAACGCCTGCTCCATGCTGATGACGGTGCGCGGCTTCACTGTCCGTCACCCGTGGATGATCTCGCTCGCGCACGAACCACCCCCC
Source organism: Burkholderiales bacterium (assembly GCA_020848075.1). GTDB lineage: Bacteria > Pseudomonadota > Gammaproteobacteria > Burkholderiales > SG8-39 > JAABRB01. The sequence continues at coordinate 7,291 of JADLAV010000005.1, read as the reverse complement.
GGCCTGCGGCCGGACCCCTCCTTGAAAAGGAGGGGATCATTCTTCTCCCCTCCTCGAAAAGGAGGGGCCCATTTTTCTCCCCTCCTCGCCGAGGAGGGGTGCGGCCGACGGCCGCGGGGTGGTGAGGGAGACCGCCGACGTTACAACCACCCCGCCGGCTTCGCCGGCACCCCTCCTTGAAAAGGAGGGGATTTTTTCCCTCCCCTCCTCGTTGAGGAGGGGTGGCTGCGCAGCAGCCGCGGGGGGTGGGGCGCCTCACCGTCGCTCCCTACTTCTTGCTGCCGCCCTCGCGCAACGCGCGGTACACGTTCTCCGGCGTGAACGGCAGCCGGTAGATGCGCACCCCGGTCGCGTTGTAGATTGCATTCGCGGTGGCGGCGGCGATGCAGATCGCGGGTGCCTCGCCCACCCCTTTCGCCCCCTGCGGCCCCTCGCCGTCCATCGTCTCGATGAACGTGATGTCCATCTCCGGGATCTCGGGCGCGGTGACGAGCTTGTAGTCGCGGAACGCCGGGTTGCGGGTGACGCCGCGCTCGACGATCAGCTCCTCGGTGAGCGCGTAGCCCTGTCCCATCACGACGCCGCCCTCGACCTGCCCCTCGATGCCGAGCCGGTTGAGCACGCGCCCGACGTCGTGCGCACCCCACACGTTCCTCATGCGGACGATCCCGGTCTCGGTGTCCACCTCGACCTCGATCACCTGCGACGCCCAGGCGTAGGCTGCGGAGACGTCGCCCTTGAAGCCCTTGTCCTGGTGCTGCGACGGCGGCTCGTAGTAGTGCGTGGTCATGACGAGCTCGGCCTTGTCCGAGAAGTGCAGCGAGCGCAGCAGCTTCGCGAGGGGCATGATCGACTCGCCGTCGGCCGCGCGGACGATCATGCCCTGGCGCAGGTCGAGCGCCGCCGCGTCGTAGCCGATGGCCTTGGCCGCCGCCGCCATGACCTTCTCGCGCGCCTTGCGTGCCGCGCCGATCGCCGAGTTCCCCGCGATGAACGTGGTGCGGCTCGCGTGAACGCCGACGTCCCACGGCGTGATGTCGGTGTCGTTGTTCACGACGGTTACGGCGTCGAGCGGGACGCCGAGCTCCTCGCACACCAGCTGCGCGATCACAGTCTCCGAGCCCTGCCCGATCTCGGACGCGCCGGTCATCACCGTGACGTGCGCGAAGTCGTCGATCTTGAGGATCGTGCCGCAGCCGTCGGACGGATAGATCTTCGCGCCGCCGCCGACGTGCAGCATGGAGGCGATGCCGACGCCGCGCTTGTACCGCCCGGACTTCGCCTGCGCCGCCCGGTATTCGCGGTGCTTGCGCTGAAAGTCGCTGCGGCCGGCGGCCGTACGCAAGCAGTCCTTGAAGCCGCAGCTCTTGAAGTGCATGCCCTGGCCGGTCACCTCGCCGGGCTCCTGCGCGTTCTGCAGCCGGAACTCGAGCGGATCCATGCCGAGCGCCTCGGCCAGCTTGTCCATGTGGCTCTCGACCGCGAAGGTGCCTTGCAGGTTGCCGTAGCCGCGGAACGAGCCCGCATACGGGTTGTTGGTGTACACCGCGCTCGTGTGGTACTTGCAGTGCGGCACCCGGTAGAGCGAGGAGATCGTCTGCATGATGACGAACGGCGTCGTCGCGCCCCACGAGGTATACGCGCCGTTGTCGTGCAAAGTCTCGACCTCGCGGAACGTGAGCGTCCCGTCCTTCTTCGCTCCGCTCCTCAGTCGCAGCACCACCGGCTGGCGGGTGGGCGAGACGGCGAACTCCTCCTCCCGCGTGTAGACGAGCTTCACCGGCCGCTTCGTCGCCCGCGCGAGGAAGATCGCGATCGGCTCGAACGGGTAGATGTCGAGCTTGGAGCCGAAGCCGCCGCCGATCGGCGGCTGGATGATACGGATGCGGCCCGGGTCGATGCCGAGCACCTCCGCGAACTCGCGCTTGTGCAGGAACGGCACCTGCGTCTGCGAGTAGAGCGTCAGACTGCCGGACGCGTCGAAGTCGGCGATGACCCCGGAGACGCCCATGCAGCAATGCGTCACGTAGTGCAGCCGGAACGTGTCCTCGATCACGACGTCGGACTCGGCTTCGCCCCGCGCGATGTCGCCGTGTGAATAGTCGAAGGTCATCGCGATGTTGTCGGGTTTGCCCTCGTGCAGCACCGGCGCGCCCGGCTCTAGCGCCGCGGCCGCGTCGAACACCGGCGGCAGGTCCTCGTACTCCACCTCGATCAGCTTGAGGGCCGCCGCAGCGATCTCGGGCGAATCGGCGGCGACCGCCGCGATCTCGTCGCGCGGGCTCCGGACGCGGTCGCTCTTGAGCGGCAGATGGTCCTTGCCGACGCCGAGCGGACGCTGGTACGGCACGTCGGCCGCGGTGATGACGGCATGCACGCCGGGCAGCCGCCTCGCCCTCGACGTATCGATGCGCACGATGCGCGCGTGCACGCGCGAGGAGCGCAGGATCTTCCCGTACAGCTGCCCGGGAAGGTCCATGTCGTGGATGTAGCGCGTCTTGCCGCTCGCCTTGTCCGGCGCGTCGAGCTTCGCGATCCGCTTGCCGATGAGCGAGTCCTTCGCGACCTGCTTGGGCGACGACGGCGCTCGCGCCTCGTGCGGCGCCACGGTCTCGACTTGCGCTTCGGGTGCGATTCCCATGTTCTTATCCCTTCGGCTGCGCAGCCGCCGCGATGGCGTCCACGATCTTGACGTAACCGGTGCAGCGGCACAGGTTGCCCTCGATGCCGCGCTTGATCGCCTCGCGGCCGAGCTTCCCGTCGTGCATGTCGATCAGGTGCTTCGCCTGCACCATCATCCCGGGCGTGCAGAACCCGCACTGGACCGCGCCGGCCTGCACGAACGCGTCGCGCAGGCGCTCGCCGAGAGGCGTGTCGACGACGCCCTCGACGGTGGTGACCGAGCGCCCGTCGCAGTCCGGTGCGAACATCAGGCACGCGTTCACGGACCTGCCGTCCACGATGATCGTGCACGCGCCGCACTCGCCCTCGCCGCACGCGTACTTGGTTCCGGTCAGCCCGATCACCTCGCGCAGCATGTCGAGCGTGCTCATTTCCCGCGGCACCTCGACCGTGCGCTGCGCGCCGTTCAGGTTGAAGCCGATCTCAACTTTGGCTGACATCCGTGAGCATCCTCTTGACCATGTTGCGCACCAGCTCCCTGCGGTACCAGTCGGAGGCGCGCACGTCCGAGATCGGGCGCACCTCGTCCCGCGCCGCCGCCGCCGCCGCCTCGATGAGCGCCGGATCGAGCCGCCTGCCTTCCAGCATGGACTCGGCGCGCACGCCACGCATCGGCACCGGCGCCACCGCGCCGAGCGCGAGCCGCACATGGCGGAGCACGCCACCCTCCTTCACCGTGACGAGCCCGAGCGAGATGGCCGCGATGTCCAGCGCCGGCCGGGTACCGAACTTGAAGAATCGCTGCACCCCGCCCGCGGCTGGCACCGGGATCCGGATCGCGGTCAGCAGCTCGGCCGGCTTCCGCTGCGTCTTCCCGGGGCCGACGATGAACTCGCCGAGCGGCATCGCGCGCGTCGTGACCGCGGCGTCGGGCTTCGCGGCGAGCTCCACGCTGGCGCCGAGCGCGAGGAGCGGCACCAGCGTGTCGCCCGCCGGCGATGCGTTGCAGACGTTGCCGCCCAGCGTGCCCGCGTTGCGGATCTGGCTGCTTGCGAAGTGGTCGCATGCCTCAGCGAGGCTCGGCAAATGCGTGCGGACGAGCTCGTGCTCGAGCAGCTCCGCGATGGTCGTGAGCGCGCCGATGTGGATCTCCCCGTCGGCGCGCACCACGCCGGCGAGCCCCGCTATGCGCCGGATGTTGACGAGCTTCGGCCCGATCGGCGTCTTGCCGGACTGGCTCTGCACCATGAGATCGGTGCCGCCGGCGAGAATCGTCGCCTCGCCGCCGCGCAACGCCTCCAGTGCCTCGTCGAGGCGCTTCGGCGCGAGATACGTGTCTGCGGTCATCTGTCCGTGTCCTCAGAACCGGATCGGCTCCCGGTACCGCCCGTACACCCCGACGAGCTCCCGGGTGATCTCGCCGACGCTCGCGTACGCTTTCACGGCCTCGACGATTGCAGGCATCACGTTCGCACCGGCTTGCGCGTCGACGCGGACCTGCGCGAGCGCCTGCCGCGCCCGGGCGGCATCGCGCTTCGCGCGCACCGCATCGAGCCCGGCGATCTGCGCGCGCGCGTCCTCCTCCCGGTACGGGTGGAACTCGACGTGCGGAGCCTCCTCGTCGATGCGGTGCCGGTTCACGCCGACCTTCGGAAACCGCCCCTCCTCGATTGCGCGCTGCATCGCGTAGGCCTGCGCGGACACCTGCGCCTGGATCGCGCCCTCCGCCACCAGCTTCACGATCCCGCCGCGCGCCTCGACGTCGGCCATGACCTCCTCCATCTTCGCGCGCATCTGGTTGGTGAGCGTCTCGACGTACCAGGATCCGCCGAGGGGGTCCACGGTGTCGGTGAGACCCATCTCCTCGATCAGCAGCTGCATGGTGCGCAGCGAGATCCGCTGCGCGTACTCGCTCGGAATGGTGTACGCCTCGTCGTAGCAGCAGAGCGCCATCGTCTGCGCGCCCGAGAGCGCGGCGATCAGGGCGTAGTAGGCACCGCGCACGATGTTCAGCTCCGGCTGCTCGAAAGTGAGACCGCCCCCGCCGCCACCGGCGATCATCCGCAGCCACATCGACTGCGGATCGGTCGCGCCGTAGTGCTCCTTGACGATCTTCGCCCACAGGCTGCGGCCGGCGCGGAACTTCGCGACCTGCTCGAAGATGTTGCCGAACACGTTGAAGTTGTAGGAGAGCCGCCCGGCGAACTCGTCGATCTCGAGCCCGCGCCTGATCGTCTCGTCGGCGTAGGCCTTCGCGATGCAGAAGGCGAAGGCCATCTCCTGCGCCGGCGTCGCCCCCGACTCGCGGATGTGGTAGCCGCAGACCGAGACCGGGGTGTACTTCGGCGCGTGGCGCGCGCAGTACTCGATCGTGTCGCCGACGAGCCTCACCGACGGCTCCACCGGGAAGACCCACGTACCGCGGCCGATGAACTCCTTCAGGATGTCGTTCTGCGCGGTGCCGCGCAGCTTCCTCACGTCGTAGCCGCGGCGCTCGGCCATCGCGAGATACATCGCGATCAGGATCGCCGCCGCGCCGTTGACGGTGAGCGAGACGGTGATCGCGTCGAGATCGATGCCCTCGAACGCGGTCTCGAAGTCGGCGAGCGTGTCGACCGCCATGCCGACTCGCCCGACCTCGCCCTCGGCGAGCGGATCGTCCGAGTCGAGCCCGATCTGGGTCGGCAGATCGAATGCGACGTTGAGCCCGGTCTGTCCGTTCGCGATCAGGTACTTGAACCGCCGGTTCGTGTCCGCCGCATTGCCGAAGCCGGTGTACTGGCGCATGGTCCACGGCCGCTTGCGGTACATCATCGGGTGGATGCCGCGGGTGTACGGGTAGTCGCCCGGCTGCCCGACCATGTCGAGCCCGCCGCTCGCCGCGACGTCCGCGGCGCCGTAGAGCGGCTTCACCTCGATGCCGGACTCGTTGACGACGGCGTCCGGCCCAGGGCGGATCCTGTCGTTCATGCCGCGTTCTCCCGGATGTAATCGACGATCTCCGCGAGCTTGGCGCCGGTCGGGAAGACGCCCGCGAACCCGAGGGCGCGCAGCGCGTCGTGGTCCTGGCGCGGGATGTTGCCGCCGATCATCCAGAGCTTGTCGGCGAGCCCGTTTCGCTCGAGCAGCGGCTGCAGCTTGCGGCAGAAGGGCAGGTGCGCCCCGGCCATGCTCGACAGCGCGATCACGTCGGCGTCTTCGTCAAGGGCGATGCGCGCGACCTGCTCGGGCGTCTGCCTGAGCCCCGTGTAGATCACCTCGAAGCCGGCGTCCATCAGCGCGCGCGCCACCACCTTCGCGCCCTGATCGTGGCCATCCAAGCCCGGCTTCGCCAGCACGACCTTGATCCGCTTCCCGCTCATCCTTCCGAGACCTCCTTCGCGACGATCAGTTTCAGGATCTCGCTCGTCCCGCCGCCGATCAGCGTGAACCGCACGTCGCGCAGGTAGCGCTGCACCGGATACTCCATCGCGTAGCCGTAGGAGGCGAGGACGCGCGCCGCCTGGTCGCAGACGCCGGCGGCGGTCTCGGACGCGAAGAGCTTCGCCATCGCCGCCTCCTTGTGATGCGGCCGATCGGCGTCCTTCAGCCATGCCGCATAGTAGACGAGCTGCCGCGCGGCCTCGAGCGGCGTCGCCATCTCGGCGAGCTTCAGCTGGATCGCCTGGAAGCGGTCGATCGGCTTGCCGAACTGCTTGCGCTCGGCGGCGTAGCGCGTCGCCTCGGCTAGCGCAGCGCGCGCGACGCCGACCGCGATGGCGCCGGTGATGATGCGGATCTCGGCGAGGAGCTTGCGCAGATGGCTCTCGCCGTCACCCTCTTCCCGCGACAGCCGGTGCGTGTCCGGAACGAAGCACTCGTCGAGCGCGAGCTCGGAGGTCGGCAACGCCCACACGCCCATCTTGTCGATCGCGCGCCCGATCACCAGCCCGCGGAACGAGCGCTCCACCAGGAAGATGGTGAGCTTCGCCTCCGCGCCGGCGCGCGCGAACACGGTGAAGAAATCGGCGACCGGCGCCGAGGTGACCCAGATCTTCTGGCCGGTGAGCACGTACCCGCCGTCGACCTTTGTTGCTCGGGTGGCGATGCCCCCGAGATCGGTCCCCGCGTTCGGCTCGGTCATGCACACCGCCCCGATCTTCTCGCCCGCGAGCGCCGGCTTGAACAGCCGCTCGACGATGTCGGCATTGCCGAGCATGTGCAGGAACTTGGTGCCCATCAGCGATTGCATCGCCGCGCACCCGGCGAGCGACACCGAGCCGCGCGACACCTCTTCGAGCGCGAGGCAGAAGGCGACGAGGTCGAGCCCGGAGCCGCCGACCTCCTCCGGATAGCGGATGCCGAAGAAGCCGAGCCCGGCGAGTTCGCGGAAGAGCGCGCGCGGGAATTCGTGCGCCGCATCGAGCGCCGCCGCCCGCGGCGCGATGCGCTCGTCCGAGAATCGCGCGAAGACCTCGCGGATCTGGCGCTGCTCGTCGGTCAGCTCAAAGTCCATCGTCCCGGTGCTTCATTGCTTCCCCTCGTCTTTGACGAGGGGACTTCTTTCTCCCCTCCTCTCCGAGATCCTATGCAGGGCTGGTCAGTTGGGGTCTCTGCGACTAAAAAGGGTTTTCCACAACCTATTTTTTGGAGGCAGAGATGGAACCCAAACTGGCAGCCCTGCAGGAAG
>JADLAV010000004.1 GCA_020848075.1 Burkholderiales bacterium | reverse complement strand
GTCGGCGGCACCCAGCTGGAGTAGGTGAGCGTGATGTCGGCCCTCGCCGGCGAAGCGGTCAGGCCGAGCGCGCCGCAGGCGAGCGCGGCCATCGTGAGCTTGTGCATCCCTTTCACTTTCATGGTGAGTCCTCCTCGCGTGGAACGGTGAGCGCTCGTCACATCGCGTGCGATCCGCACCCGAACGCCCGGGTCGCCGCAGTATGCCATAACCGGCGAGCGGGCCGGATGCCGCTGCGATCCTCGAGAAGACAGGCGCCGGCAGCCGGGTATCATGCCGAAACCGCGCTTTCGAGGAATCCCGACATGATCGATCTCTACACCGCCGCCACCTCCAACGGCATGCGCGCCCGCATCGCGCTCGAGGAATGCGGACTGCCGTATACGCTCCACAAGATCGACCTGCAGAAGGGCGAACACCGGACGCCCTCCTTCCTCGCCATGAACCCGAACGGCCAGATTCCGGTCATCGTGGACCGGGACGGCCCGGGCGGCAAGCCGCTGACGCTCGCCCAATCCACCGCGATCCTGCTCTACGCCGCGGAGAAGTCGGGCAAGTTCATGCCCAAGGACCCGGCCCTCCGGCCCGCGGTGCTGCAGGCGCTGATGAACGCCTCCACCGACGTGACGCCGGTGTTCGGCGCGATGATCGCGATGAAGATGCAGAAGGAGTCGCACGCCCCCTCGGTGGAAGTGTTCAAGGAGCGCGTGCGCGGCTTCTTCAGGATCTGGGACGGGACGTTCGCGACGCAGGAATGCTGCGCCGGCGACGTGGTGACGCTCGCCGACCTCTCGCTCTACGCCGGTTATGCGCGCGTCAAGGGCGCCGCGCCGGAAATCCTCGAGGGATTCGCGAACGTAGGCCGCTGGGCGCAGATGATGGCCGAGCGGCCCGCGATCCAGCGCGCGCTCAAGTTCTGACGACCGCCCGGGCACCGGAGGCAGCCGATGAGCATTTCACGCAACGTCATGTGGGGCGAGATGAAGGGCATGCGCAAGATCGAGACGGCCGAGCAGATGCCGGCCGAATACCGGCAGACGCTGCTGAAGATCGTCTACGCGCTCGCCTCCACCGAATTCGCCTCGGTCGAGCAGCACCAGGCCTGGATCAACCGGGGGCCGACGGCGGAGGACCGCTATATCCAGTCGCAGATCAGCGCCGACGAGGCGCACCAGGGATTCATCGACAGCCGCCTCCTGCGCGGCTTCGGCCCCGAGGGCGAGGCGCTCGCCGAGAAGCTGCTGGTGCTGAAGATGGGCGAGCATCCGCTGCACGCGTTCAACGTCCCGTTCGAATCCTGGCCGGACGTGTGCGGCTTCTGCTTCCTGCTGGATCACGTCGCCTGGCACCACCTGCTCGCCTTCGAGGATTCGAGCTTCGCGCCGCTCGCGCGCGAGATGACGACGATGGTGCACGAGGAGCGCTTCCACGCCTCGTTCGGCGCGCGCCGGATCCGCGACCTCGTCCACGACGCGCGCTACCAGGAGCTCGCCAGCGCGGGACCTGCCGAGGCGCAGAAAGCGGTCGACAAGTGGTATCCGCACGCGCTCGACACCTTCGGCGCGGCGAAATCGAAGTTCAGCGACCTCGCGGTCGCCTACGGCATCCGCCGCTGGGGCAACGAGGAACTGCGGCAGAAATGGAAGGCCGACCTCGACCGGCAGATCGTTGCGATCGGCCTGCGAGTGCCCGATGCGAACGCCGGACGCCGCATCCAGTAGGCCGGAGCAGACCGCCTAGAGCGTGATGATGCCGAGCTTTTCCAGCGCCCGGTCGATTTCCAGGACGTAGGGCACGCCCTTGCGAACGTCGATCACCACGCCGGGGACGAGGTCCACCACGCCCTCGGCATAGCGCAGGCGGCCACTGCCGGCGTAGACGACGAATACCTCCGACCACGGCATGCCCTGCGGGCGCTCGTAGGTGCCGGGCTCGGCGCGCCACTTCGCCAGCCGGTAAGGCTGGGCGCCGCGCTCGGCCGTTATCGGCGCGCTCGAAGTGCCCGGCCCCTGCGCGATCGGCCGCCAGTCGACTGCTGATCCGCTGAGCAGGAAATTGTGATCCATGAGCTGCACCCTCGGCGATGGACGGAAAGTCGAATCTTAATCGCAATCGGGCGATGGCCGATTCCTAGCCGAGCACCACGCGCTCGGTGACGAGCACGCTGGGCGATTTCTCCGCCGCGACGAATTTCTGCACGTCCTCGCGCAGCCGTGCGAACTCGGGTGTCGCCGCCGCCTCCCGGAGCGCCTGCATGCCGTCGAACCAGCTCATCGCCACGCCGTCGTAGGCGGGCGCGCGGCCGCTCGCGTAGATCGAGCGTCGCGTGTGGCTCTGCACGTAGCGGCGCACCGCCGGGGCCTCGAGCATGAGCGGCCCGTGCTGCGCGCGCCAGTAGCGGAAGAACTCGTCGATCGGCATCGCCTCCTTGTGGGTGACGAAGTCGATGCTCTTCACGCCTTCGGCCGCCACCGGGCCGTCTTTCAGCACGTGCTCCTCGGTGATGATCGAGCCCATGCTCGTGCGGTCGATGAAGTTGACCTCGTCCCCGTTCACCGCCGCGTACTCGGGCGTCTTCGCCAGCGTCTTCATCGCCTGGGTGTCGTCGAACGAGGACTCGGCCACCGCGTCGAACTTCGGCTCGCCCTTGCGGTACGCGCCCGGCAGCGGATAGTTCTGCACGTAGCGCCGGATGCCGGGCAGCCGCGCGGTCAGCTCGGCGTGGCGCGTGCGCCAGTGCTCCTGGAACGCCTCCACCGTCATGCCCGGCAGGCGCTTGAAAAAGATGACCATCTTGACCATGCAATCGCTCCTTTCGTTCAGGCGGCCGCGGCGAGCTTCGCGGCGACGCCTTCGCGCAGCGCCTTCTTGCTCACCTTGCCGACCGCGGTTAGCGGAAAATTCTCCATCAGCTCGAGCCGCTCCGGAAGCTTGAAGTGCGCGATTCCGGCGCGCGCGAGGAACCCGCGCAGCTCGTCCAGCGTGAGCGAGGCCTCGGGCCGCCGGATCACGCAGGCGCACACGCGCTCGCCCATGACGCGGCAGGGCATCGCCACCGCGGCTGCGTTCCGCACCGCCGGGTGACGCAGCATCAGCCCCTCGATCTCCTCGGCGGAGATCTTCTCGCCGCCGCGGTTGATCAGGTCCTTGATGCGTCCCTCGACGCGGAAATTGCCCGATGGCGTCGCGCATACCAGGTCGCCGCTGCGGTAGAACCCATCGGCGGTGAAGGCCTGCGCGTTCTGCTCCGGCGCGCGCCAGTAGCCGCGCACCGTGTAGGGCCCGCGCGTGAGCAGCTCGCCGGGCTCTCCCGGCGCCACGGGGCTACCGTCCGGGCCGACGATCCGGACCTCGTCCGCCGGACAGGCCGGGCGGCCCTGGGTGTCCAGGCGCAATTCCTCGGCATCGTCCAGCCGCGTGAGGTTGTTCAACCCCTCGGCCATGCCGTAGATCTGCTGCACCGTCGCGCCGATCTCGCGCTCGATGCGCTTCGCCACCTCGGCCGGCAACCTCGATCCGCCAACCAGCATCGCGCGCAGTGACGACAGGTCGTGCTTCGCGCGCAGCGGCGATTCGAGCCACTGGATCGCCACTGCGGGCGTGCAGCCGGTGTTCGTCACGCGCTCGCGCTCGATGAGCGGGAAGGCGCTTTCCGGGCTGGGCGTCGGCGACAGCACCAGTCTCGCGCCGCGCGACAACGCGCCCAGCACGCCCGGCGTGGCGAAGGTGAAGTTGTGCGAGACGGGTAACACTGCGAGGAACACCGAGTCCGCGGCAAGGCCGGCGAGCGCGGTCGCATGGTTCATGACGCAGGCGTAGTCCTCGTGCGTGTGCGCGATCAGCTTCGGCAGCCCCGTGGTCCCGCCCGAAAGCATGAACAGCAGCACGTCCTCGGGCCGCGGCCCCTCGGGCAGAGGTCCTTCCGGCGTCCGCGCGATCTCGTCGAATCCCGCGCCGACGATCAGGACGTGCTTCAGCGCCGGCGCCTGCGGCGCGATGTCCCCGATCATCGCCGCGTAATCGAAGCCCCGCCAGCTCGCCGGCCCGCAGTACGCCACCGCGTCGGAAAACTGCAGCAGCCGCAGGATCTCGGCGCCGTGGTGCGCGGGCAGCGCCATGATCGGCAGCGCGCCCAGCCGGAACAACGCCAGGCTGAGCACGACGAATTCCCAGGTATTGGGCAGCTGCACGAGCACACGGTCTTCGCGCCGCACGCCGAGCCCGGCAAGGCCCGCCGCAAGGCGCAGCGCGCGGCTGCGCAGCTCCGCGTAGCTCAGCCGCTGCTCGCCCGAAACGAGCGCCGTGCGCTCCCCGTAGCGTGCGGCCCACTCGTCCAGGCGCTCGCCGAAGGTCTTCGTCTCCCAGTAGCCCAGCCGCCGGTAGCGCGCGGCGAACTCCTCCGGGAACGGGACGTAGCCCTCCAGCATATTGCCGG
>JADLAV010000003.1 GCA_020848075.1 Burkholderiales bacterium | reverse complement strand
CTCGCGCGGGACTACACTCCGATCGCGGACATGCGCGCCTCGGCAAGCTACCGGCTCGCGGTCGCGCAGAACCTGCTGCGGAAGTTCCACCTCGAGACCTCGGGCGCGCTCGCCGGTGCGCCGAGCCGCCTGTACGATATGGAGGGTGCGCCGTCGTGAACGAGCCGCGTCTGCTCGCGGTGGATCTGCCCGTGCACGGCGGGGTGGGCGTCGCGCTCCGGCACGAGAGCGCGCACCTGCACGTCGCGGGCGAAGCGGCCTACGTCGACGACATTCTCGAGGCGCGGGGCACGCTGCACGCCGCGTTCGGACTGTCGGCGCGCGCGCACGCGCGCATCCGTGAGCTCGACCTCGCGCCGGTGCGCGCCGCGCCCGGCGTGGTCGCCGTCCTGACCGCGGCCGACATTCCCGGTGAGAACAACGTCGGGGCAATCCTGCACGACGACCCGATCCTCGCCGACGGCGAAGTGCAGTACCTCGGCCAGCCGATCTTCCTCGTCGTGGCGGAAACGGTGGACGGGGCGCGCCGTGCAGCGCGGCTCGCCCGGGTCGACTACGCGGAGCTGCCGGCGATCCTGACGATCGAGGAGGCGCTCGCGCAGGGATCGTTCGTCCTGCCCACGGTCACGCTCGCGCGCGGCGACGCGGCCGGCGCGATCACCGGCGCGCCGAACCGCCTGAAGGGCACGCTTCGCATCGGCGGGCAGGAGCAGTTCTATCTCGAAGGCCAGATCGCCTATGCCGTCCCGAAGGAAGACGGCGACATGCTGGTCTACAACTCGACCCAGCACCCGGCCGAGGCCCAGGCGCAGGTAGCGCACGCGCTCGGGGTCGCGCTCCACCGGGTCGCGATCGAATGCCGGCGCATGGGCGGTGGGTTCGGCGGCAAGGAGACGCAGGGCACCCTGCCGGCGGCGGCGGCCGCGATCGCGGCCCGCCACACCGGCCGCCCGGTCAAGCTGCGCTATGACCGGGACGACGACATGCTCGTCACCGGCAAGCGCCACAACTTCCTCGTCGAGTACGAGGCCGGGTTCGACGGCGCAGGACGCATCCTCGGGCTCGACCTCGTGCTCGCCTCGCAGTGCGGGTTCTCCGCCGACCTGAGCGGGCCGGTGAACGACCGCGCCGTCATGCACGTGGACAACGCCTACTTCCTGCCGCACGTGCGCATCGTCTCGCACCGCTGCAAGACGCACACGCAGTCGAACACCGCGTTCCGCGGGTTCGGGGGACCGCAGGGCATGCTCGCGATGGAGACGGTGCTCGATGCCATCGCACGCCAGCTCGGCCTCGACCCGCTCGCGGTCCGCAGGGCGAACTTCTACGGGAGCGGCCGCGACCTCACGCCCTACGACATGAAGGTCGAGGACTTCGTCGCCGACCGGCTCTGCGACGAGCTGGAAAAATCCTCCGACTACGCCGCGCGGCGCGCGGCGATCCGCGCCTGGAACGCGACGAGCCCGATCGTGAAGCGGGGCATCGCGATCACGCCGGTCAAGTTCGGCATCTCGTTCACCACCACTTTCTTCAACCAGGCCGCCGCGCTCGTGCACGTCTACGCGGCCGACGGGACCGTGCTGCTGAACCACGGCGGCACGGAGATGGGGCAGGGCCTGTTCACGAAAGTCGCCCAGGTCGTGGCGCACGAATTCGGCATCGACGTCGACCGGGTGCGCGTCTCGGCGTCCGACACCGCCCGCGTCCCGAACGCGTCCGCGACCGCGGCGTCGAGCGGGAGCGACCTGAACGGCAAGGCGGCTCAGGCGGCCGCGCGCGAGATCAGGACGCGTCTCGCCGCATTCGCGGCCGAGCGCTTCGCCGTGGCCCCGGAGGCAGTCCGCTTCGCCGGCAACGCGGTGGAGATCGGCGCCGTGACGCGCATGCCGTTCGCCGAGCTCGTGAGGCTCGCCTACCACGCGCGGGTCCAGCTCTGGGCGAGCGGGTTCTACCGCATCCCGAAGATCCATTACGACCCGAAGACGCTGTGCGGGCGGCCGTTCCACTACTTCGCCTACGGCGCGGCGGTGTCCGAGGCGGCGATCGACACCCTTACCGGCGAGACGAAGCTGCTGCGCGCCGACCTTCTCCACGACGTCGGGCGCAGCCTCAACCCGGCGCTCGACCTCGGCCAGGTCGAGGGCGCGTTCGTCCAGGGCGCCGGGTGGCTCACTTCCGAGGAACTGTGGTGGAATGCGCAGGGCAAGCTCATGACCCACGCACCCTCCACCTACAAGATCCCGGTCGCCTCGGACGTCCCGGCGGACTTCCGCGTGCGCCTGTGGAGCCAGGGTGAGAACTCTGAGGACACCATCCACCGCTCGAAGGCGGTCGGCGAGCCGCCGCTGATGCTCGCGATCTCGGTGTTCCTCGCGATCAAGGACGCGGTGGCCGCCGCGGGGGACGGACGGCTCGCGCCGCAGCTCGATGCGCCCGCGACGCCGGAAGCGGTGCTGCGCGCGGTCGACGACCTGCGCGCGCGCCTGGCGCAGCAAGGAGGCGCCCACGCATGACCGATTGGCTCCAGTCGTTGCACCGGATCGGCGAGCGCGGGTTCGACGCCGTCCTCGTGGGCGTGCTCTCGGGCAGCGGCTCGACGCCGCGCGATGCGGGCGCGAAGATGGTCGTGGCGACCGACGGCGTGCACGGCACGATCGGCGGCGGCGAGATGGAATTCCAGGCCCTCGAGATCGCGCGCGGCATGCTGCGCGCGGGCGACGAGCGCGCGGCGCGCCGCTTCCCGCTCGGCGCCACGCTCGGCCAGATCTGCGGCGGCGCAGCGAACCTCGTCTTCGAGCGCGTGCCGGCCGGCGCCGAGTGGGTACGGGTGCTGGCGGACTGGCACGAGCGCGGTGAGCCGTGCGTCGTCGTGACGCCCGCGGGAGAGGGGGAGGGCAGCCATCTGCTGGTGAGCGCCGACGACGCCTGGGGATCCCTCGGCGCGGCGGCGCTCGACGCGCAGGCGCTCGAGACCGCCCGCCGCCTGCTCGGGGCCGGCGATGAAGGGCCGCGCGCGCTGGAGATCGGCGCGGGCACCGCGGTGTTCGAGGCGCTGCGGCCGACCGACTTCAACGTGATGCTCTTCGGCGCCGGGCACGTGGGCCGCGCGATCGCGCGCGTGCTGGGCGTCGCGCCGTGTCGCGTGACCTGGGTCGACGGCCGCGCGCACGAGTTCCCGGCCGAGATCGCGCCGAACGTGCGGCGAATCGTGACCGAGGCGGCCGTGGACGCAGCCCGGTCCGCGCCGGCGGGCAGCTACTTCCTGGTGATGACGCACAGCCACGCGCTCGACTACGAGCTGATCGAGGCGATCCTGCAGCGTGGCGACTTCGCGTTCTGCGGCATGATCGGCTCGGGGACGAAGCGCCGGACGTTCGAGACCTCGCTCGTCAAGCGCGGACTCGATGCGGCTGCGCTCGAGCGCTTCTCCTGCCCGATCGGCATCGACGGCATCAAGGGCAAGGAACCGGGCGCGATCGCCATTGCGGTGGCGGCCGAGCTGCTGCAGCGCTACGAGCGCTCGACGGCCGCACGCCAGCAGAACGAGCCGGCGCGAGCCTGAATTCCGCGCCCGGGGGAGGAGGGGGCATGCAGCGGCCACCCGCGGCCGCGCCGCCGCGACTGAGCCTGCGGGGCATCCGCAAGGCCTATCCGTCGGTAGTTGCGAACGACGGCATCGATCTCGACGTCGCGCCCGGGGAGATCCACGCGGTGCTCGGCGAGAACGGCGCCGGCAAGTCCACGCTGATGAAGATCATCTACGGCGTGGCGAAGCCGGACGCGGGCGAGCTCCGCTGGGCGGGCCGGCCGGTCGAGATCGCCAACCCGCACGCCGCGCGCGCCCTCGGCATCGGGATGGTGTTCCAGCACTTTTCGCTCTTCGAGACGCTCACGGTGACCGAGAACGTCGCGCTCGCGCTCGACGGGGCGCGCGACCTCGCGGCGCTCGCCCGGCGCATCCAGGACGTGTCGCAGCGCTACGGCCTGCCGCTCGACCCGCGCCGGCTGGTGCACTCGCTGTCGGTGGGCGAGCGCCAGCGTGTGGAGATCGTGCGCTGCCTGCTGCAGGCGCCGCAGCTCCTCATCATGGACGAGCCGACCTCGGTGCTGACGCCGCAGGCGGTGGGCAAGCTCTTCGAGACGCTGCGCCAGCTCGCCGCCGAGGGCTGCTCGATTCTCTACATCAGCCACAAGCTCGACGAGATCAAGGCGCTCTGCACGATGGCGACGGTGCTGCGCGCGGGCAGGGTGAGCGGCACCTGCGATCCGCGCCGGGAGACCGCGTCGTCGATGGCGCGGATGATGATCGGCAAGGATCTGCCGGTGAGCGCACACGCGGAAGCCGCGGCCGGCGGCGAGCCGCGGCTCGTCGTCGCCGGGCTCTCGCAGAAGGCCGACGACCCGTTCGGAACCGACCTCGATGACGTCCACCTCACCGTGCACGCGGGCGAGATCGTGGGCATCGCCGGGGTGTCGGGGAATGGCCAGCAGGAGCTGCTCTACGCGCTCTCGGGGGAGGCGCCGCTCGCCGAACCGGTCCCGATCCGGCTGCTCGGCGCGGAGGTCGGGCGCATGCACCCGGGCCGCCGGCGCAAGCTCGGGCTGGGTTTCGTGCCCGAGGAGCGGCTCGGGCGCGGGGCGGTGCCGAACATGTCGCTCGCGGAGAACGCGCTGCTGACCGCGCATCGTGCCGGGGAGATGGTGCGCGTCGGGTTGGTGCGGGCCGCGCGCACGACCGCGTTCGCGCGCGACTGCATCGAGCGCTTCACCGTCAAGTGCGGCGGCCCCGAGGCGGAGGCGCGTAGCCTCTCCGGCGGCAACCTGCAGAAGTTCATCGTCGGGCGCGAGGTCCTGCAGGCACCGAAGGTCCTGGTGGTGGCGCAGCCCACCTGGGGCGTGGACGTCGGCGCGGCGGCGTTCATCCGCCAGTCGCTGATCGATCTGCGCAACCGGGGCACTGCGATCCTCGTCGTCTCGGAGGAGCTCGACGAGCTCTTCGAGATCTGCGATCGCATCGCGGTGATCGCCAAGGGCCGGCTCTCGCCGGCGAAGCGCACGCGCGAGACGAACGTCGAGGAGATCGGCATATGGATGAGCGGCCTGTGGCCGGGGGCTCATGCCGACGCGATGCCGGCGCCGACGGGGATGTCGCATGCGCCGGATTAGGCTCGAGGCGCGGCCCGTCCCGTCGCGGGCGATGCGCTACCTCTCGCCGCTCGTGGCCGCGGCGCTCACGGTCGTCGTCGGATTCGTCGTGTTCTCGGCGCTCGGGCGCGACCCGTTCGCTGCGTTCCACGCATTCTTCGTGAAGCCGGTGAGCACGGTGAACGGCGTCGCCGAGCTCCTGCTCAAGGCCTCGCCCCTCATGATGATCGCCACCGGCCTCGCGGTCGGCTTCCGCGCGAACGTCTGGAACATCGGGGCGGAGGGCCAGCTCATCCTCGGCGCGATCCTCGGCGGCGGCGTGGCGCTGTACATGGAGGGCGCGGCGTCGGGCTGGGTCCTCGCGGTGATGGTTCTGGCCGGCGCCGTCGGCGGGATGGCCTGGGCGGCGATCCCCGCGTTCCTGCGCACCCGCTTCAACGCGAGCGAGATCCTTACCAGCCTGATGCTCACCTATGTTGCGGCCCTGCTGCTCTCGTACCTCGTGCACGGACCCTGGCGCGACCCGCAGGGCTTCAACTTCCCGCAGTCGAAGATGTTCGACGACGCGCTCCTCTTCCCGCTCCTGCTCGAGGGGACGCGGCTCAACGCGAGCGTGTTTCTCGCGCTCGCGGTGGTCGCCGCCGGGTGGGTGTTCGTCCACAAGAGCTTCCTCGGCTATCAGATGCGCGTGGCGGGGCTCGCCGACGCCGCGGCGCGCTACGCGGGCTTCAGCGCGAACCGCACGGTGTGGCTCGGCATGCTCGCCGGAGGCGGTGCTGCCGGGATCGCGGGGCTCGCCGAAGTCGCCGGGCCGATCGGGCAGCTTACGCCGTCGATCTCCCCCGGCTACGGCTTCGCCGCGATCATCGTCGCCTTCGTGGGGCGGCTGAACCCGCTCGGCATCGTGCTCGCGAGCCTCCTGATGTCGCTCCTCTATCTCGGCGGCGAGCAGGCGCAGATGGAGCTGCGACTGCCGTCCGCGATCACCGGGCTCTTCCAGGGGATGCTGCTCTTCTTCCTGCTGGGTGCGGACGTGCTGATCAACTATCGGCTGAAGACGCTGCGCCCCGGGCGACCTGCGGCCGCCGGGAGCGCGGCGTGACGGACGCGCTCGTTCCGATTCTCGTGGCCACGCTCGCCGCCGGAACCCCGCTCGTGTTTGCCGCTCTCGGGGAACTGGTGGCCGAGAAGTCGGGCGTGCTCAACCTCGGTGTCGAAGGGATGATGCTGTGCGGCGCGATCGCCGGTTTCGCCGCGACGGCCGCGACCGGAAGCGCCACGGCCGGCATGCTTGCGGGCGTGGCCGCGGGCGCGGCGACCGCGCTCGTCTTCGCGGTGCTGACGCTGACGCTGCAGGCGAACCAGGTGGCCGCGGGGCTCGCGCTCAGCATCTTCGGGGTGGGGCTCTCCGCCTTCGCGGGCAAGCCCTTCGAGAGCATCGCGCTGACGGCGCCGCAAGCCTTCGCCATTCCCGTGCTGTCCGGCATTCCGGTCCTCGGGCCGGTCCTCTTTGCGCAGCAGCCGCTGGTGTACCTCTCGTGGGCGCTCTTCGGGCTGGTGAGCTGGTTCCTCTACCGGACGCGCGCCGGCCTCGTGCTGCGGGCGGTCGGAGAGTCGCCGGTCTCGGCCAACGCGATCGGCTACCCGGTGATCGGCATCCGCTATCTCGCCACGCTCTTCGGCGGCGCGATGGCGGGCGTGGGCGGGGCGTTCCTCTCGGTCATCTACACCCCGATGTGGGCGGAGAACATGACCGCCGGCCGCGGCTGGATCGCGCTCGCGCTCGTCGTGTTCGCGACCTGGCGCCCCGGGCGGGTGCTCGCCGGCGCCTATCTCTTCGGCGGCGTCACGATCGCGCAGTTCTTCGCGCAGGGCGCGGGCGCGGCGATCCCCTCCCAGCTCCTGTCGAGCCTGCCGTACCTCGCGACGATCGCGGTGCTGGTGCTGATCTCGCGCAACCCGAATGTGATCCGGCTGAACGCCCCGGTGTCGCTCGGGAAGAGCTACCACCCGGACAGCTGAGCGCCGGGCGATGCATACTCCGCATCCTTCAGCGGGAAAGGAGAGACCACGATGTCGATGAAGAATTGGGGTGCGGCGGTCCTGGGCGCTACGGCGCTGGCGTTCGCGGGGCTCGCAGCGGGCCAGCAGCCGCTCAAGATCGGGTTCGTGTACGTGAGCCCGGTCGGCGACGCGGGCTGGACCTACCAGCACGATCTCGCGCGCCGGGCGCTCGAGAAGCAGTACGGAAACCGGATCGCGACCAAGTACGTCGAGAACGTGCCCGAGGGCGCGGACGCCGAGCGCGTGATCCGCGAGCTCGCGGCGAGCGGCCACCAGCTCGTCTTCACCACTTCGTTCGGATATATGAACCCGACGATCAAGGTGGCAAAGGCATTTCCGAAGGTGCTCTTCGAGCACGCGACCGGCTACAAGCGCGACAAGAACGTCGGCACCTACAACGCCCGCTTCTACGAGGGCCGCTACCTGGCCGGCATCGTGGCCGGGAAGATGAGCAAGACCGGAACCGCCGGCTACGTCGCCGCGTTTCCGATTCCCGAAGTGCTGCAGGGTATCAACGCCTTCACGCGCGGAATGCAGAGCGTGAACCCGAAGGCGCAGGTGCGCGTCGTCTGGGTGAACTCCTGGTACGACCCGGGCCGCGAGCGCGAGGCGGCGATGGCGCTGATCTCGCAGGGCGCGGACGTGCTCATGCAGCACACCGACTCCACCGCGCCGGTGCAGGCGGCGGAGGAGAAGGGCGTGTACGCGATCGGCTACCACTCGGACATGTCGAAGTACGGCCCGAAGGCGCACCTCACCGCCTCGACCCACGAATGGTCGGGCTTCTACTCGAAGCTCGTCGCCGACGCGCTCGCCGGGAAGGCGCAGCCCTCGAACATCTGGGGCGGGATCAAGGACGGCATGGT
>JADLAV010000002.1 GCA_020848075.1 Burkholderiales bacterium | reverse complement strand
GGTTTCCCGGTCGCTCAACGAAACGCCCCAGCCAGATCATTCACACCCCTGGACGGTCCAGAGACCTTGACAAACCGGCCCCTCATAGAAGGAGGGGTGTCACGCGAAGCGTGACGGGGTGGTGTTCGTCCAGTCCCCTCCTTTCCAAGGAGGGGTGCCGCGCGCAGCGCGGCGGGGTGGTTTCCGTCCAGTCCCCTCCTTTCCAAGGGGTGCCGCGCGCAGCGTGACGGGGTGGTGTCCGTCCTGTCCCCTCCTTCTCAAGGAGGGGTGCCGCGCGCAGCGCGGCGGGGTGGTGTCCGTCCTGTCCCCTCCTTCTCAAGGAGGGGTGCCGCGCGCAGCGCGGCGGGGTGGTTTCGGCGCATTACTCCAGCGCGCCAGCGGCTGCGCCCGCCCAGCGCCTGAGGCCGCAATCGCCCCCCCTGCGGGAACCCGGTTTGCGGCGGCCAGTCCACACACGACTGGCCGCCACAAACCACCCGCAACGAACGGCGCGGCCAAAGGCGCCGGGCGGCCGCAGCCGCTGGCGCATCGACGCCGGTAGTGTGCGGGGGGTATTGACGCCCTCGTAGGGCAGGGCGAGCCGGTGCGCGACGGGCGCCAGGGAAGGGTTGGGCCCCTTCCCTTCCCAACCAGGGTGCCGCAGTCCGCGCAAAGCGGGTGGCGCTCGGCGGGCAGTCGTGTGTTGACTACCCGCCCGAGCGCCAGGACCCGCTCGCGGACGCGCTTTGCGGCACCATGAGCCCGCCGCGCACCGGCTTGCTCTGCGCTCCGTGTGAACACGCATGCACCACCCCGCCGGCTTCGCCGGCACCCCCCCCTCGGAGAGGAGGGGATTCGCTACTGGAAGAGGACGGGACTCGGTCTAGGCGAGAACGACTTGCTCCGCCGCAAGCACGGCAGGCGACTTATCGCGCGCGATGAAGGTCGCGACGTCGGCGCGCAAGCGCTCGAACTCCGGAGTCGCGGCGGCCGCACGCAGCGCGTTCATGTCGTCGAACCACATCATCGCCGCACCGTCGTACGCCGGCGTGCGGCCGGCGGCGTAGATCGAGCGCCGGGTGTGGCTCTGCACGTAGCGCCGGACCGCGGGGGCGGCCGCGCCGAGCGCGCCGTGATCCTCGCGCCAGTACTTGAAGAAAGCGTCGAGCGGCATGTCGGGCTTGTGCGTGACGAGATCCACGGTCTTGATCCCGCCCGCGGGCGCGGGACCGACCTTGAGGACGTACTCCTCGGTGATGATCCAGCCCATCGTGGCGCCGTCGATGAATTTCGGCTCGTCCGCGAGCACCGCGGCATAGTGCGGCGTCGTCGCGAGCGCTTTCAGTGTCTGCGTGTCGTCGAACCAGCTCTCCGCCACGCCATCGAACGCGGGCTCGCCCTTGCGATAGGCGGAGGGCAGCACGTGGTTCTGGACGTACCTGCGGATGCCCGGCAGCGCCACGATGATCTGGGCATGCGTCGTGCGCCAGTGCGCCTGGAAATCCTCGACCGACATCCCCGGCCGACGCTTGAAGAAGTAGATGACCTTGATCATTGGAGCGTTCCTTGAATGGATCCCCCGCTACGTCGCCTCGCCCTCCGCGCGCAGCCGGGCGGTGATGTCCGCGCGCAGGCCCTGCTTGCTGATCTTGCCCACGCTCGTGAGCGGAAACCGCTCGACGATCTCGATCCGCTCCGGCACCTTGAACCGGGCGATGCCTGCACGGTCCAGGAAGGCACGCAAAGCCTCGAGGGTGAGCGGCGCGCCGGGGCGCGCGATCACGTACGCGCACACCGCCTCGCCGAGCACCGGGTGGGGCATCGCGACGACGGCGACGTTCTGCACCGCCGGATGGCGCAGCACCGCGTTCTCCACCTCCTCGGCCGAGATCTTCTCGCCGCCGCGGTTGATGAGATCCTTGACCCGGCCCTCGACCGAGAAGTTGCCCGACCGTGTGACGCGCACGAGGTCGCCGGTCTTGTAGAAACCGTCGGGCGTGAACCCGGTCGCGTTGTATTCCGGCGCCTTGTAGTAGCCGCGAATCGTGTACGGGCCGCGCGTGACGAGCTCGCCCCGCTCGCCGGGCGCGACCGCCCGGCCGTCATCGCCGATGACCATGAACTCGTCGTCCGGCGACAGCGGCCGACCCTGCGTGTTGAGGATCACCTCCTCCGGGTCGTCGACCCGCGTCAGGTTGTTCAGTCCCTCGGCCATCCCGTACACCTGCTGCACGGTCGCGCCGAGGAGCGGCTTCACCCGCTGCGCCACCTCGGCGTTCAGCCGCGAGCCGCCCACCTGAATCACCTTGAGCGAGCTGAGATCGTGCCGCTCGCGCAGCGGCGACGCCAGCCACTGGATGAGGACCGCCGGGACGGTCGCGGTGTTGGTCACACGCTCGCGCTCGATCAGCGGAAACGCCGCCTCCGGGTTCGGGCTCGGCGCGAGCACGAGTGTCGCGCCGCGCGAGAGCACCCCGAGCGCACCCGGCGCGGCGAAGGAGAAGTTGTGCGAGATCGGCAGCACGATGAGGAATACCGACTCGGGTCCGAGGTCGGCGGTTTCCGCGGCGATGTCGACGACGTATGCGTACTCGTCGTGAGTCCGGGGAATCAGCTTCGGCAGCCCGGTGGTGCCGCCGGAGACCATGAAGAGCGCGACGTCCGAGGACGCGGGCCGGCGGCCGTCGAATGTGCGTGGCGCCGCGCCCGAGGCGCCGCGGATCATCGCGTCGATCGACACCGTACCCGGAGGCGCATCGCCGGTGACGAGGACGTGCTGCAGATCGGGTGCGCATGGTCGGATCCCGCGCACCATCTCGACGTAGTCGAAGCCGCGTAACCGCGCCGGAGCGCAGTACGCGACCGCCTCCGAGAACGCGAGGAGGTGGCTGATCTCCGCCTCGCGGTGCGCCGGCAGCGCCATCACCGGCAGCGCGCCGACCTTGAGCAGCGCAAACGTGACGTAGAGGAACTCCGGTACGTTGTTCAACTGCATCAGCACCCGGTCGCGCGGGCGCAGCCCGAGCGCCGCGAGCGAGTGCGCGACGCGATCGACGCGCCGGGCGAGCTCCGCGTAGGTGACCCGCTCCCCGTCAGAGACGACGGCGATGCGCTCGCCGAAGCGCGCAGTCCATTCGTCGAACCACGCGTCCAACGTCCGGCCCTTCCAGTAGCCCTTGCGGCGATAGCGCTCCGCAAACTCGGGCGGAAACGGTACGCATCCCTCGAGGAGTCCGTCGGTCTCCATGATCCGCAAACCTCACGGTATGCCGGAACGATCGCCGGCCAAAGGATGATAGCCTCGGTGCGCGCACCAGCCTTGATCTGGGTCACGGCCACCCGCCGCGACCGTCGTCCTGCGCGGCGCGACCGCGCCGATTGCGCTACTGCGCCACGACCAGGCTGGCGAGCCGATCCGGATCGGCGAGCAGCTCCGCGCTTGCGCTCGAGTGCACGATGCGCCCGCGGCTCAGCACCAGGGCGTGCTCGGTCACCTCGAGCGCGAGCCGGGCGGACTGCTCGACCAGGATCACCGTCAGCGCCTCCTCGCGGATCAGCCGCGCGATCACCGCGAGCAGGCCGTCCACGATGATCGGGGCGAGCCCTTCGAGCGGTTCGTCCATCAGGAGCAGCGTCGGGTTGCCGACGAGAGCGCGCGCGATGGCGAGCATCTGCTGCTCGCCCCCCGAAATGTGATTGCCCATGTGCCGCCGACGCTCTGCGAGCCGCGGGAACAGGTTATAGATGCGCTCGAACGTCCACGGGCCCGGCCGCGTCGAGACGACGAGGTTCTCCTCGACGGTCAACGAAGGAAAGATCTCGCGCGCCTGCGGCACGTAGCCGATGCCGAGGCGCGCGCGCGCGTAAACCGGCAGGTGCGCGACCGGTCGGCCACGGTATTCAATGGCGCCCGCGTGCAGGCTGGTGTGGCCCATCAAGGTGGCGAGGAGCGTGGTCTTGCCGACGCCGTTGCGGCCGAGCACGGCGAGCGAGCTCCGCTCGGCGAGCCCGAAATCGATGTCCTCCAGCACGACCGTCGCACCATAGCCGGCGCGAACGCCGCGGATCCGTAGGGCCTCAGCCATGGCGTTCGCCCAGGTACACCTGGCGCACCGCCTCGTTGGCGCCGACCTCCGCCGGCGTACCCTCGGTGAGCACCGCGCCCTGCGAGAGCACGGTGATGCGTTGCGCGAAGCGAAATACGAGGCCCATGTCGTGCTCGATGATGAGGATCGCGATGTCCCGCGGCAGGGTCTCGAGCACCTCGAGGATGCGGTGGGATTCGAGCGAGGGCACGCCCGCGGCGGGCTCGTCGAGCAGGAGCACCTTCGGCTTCAGGCCGAGCGCGATCGCGATCTCCACCAGCCGCTGCTTGCCGTAGGGAAGATCGGCCACGCGCGCGCGGGCATCGTCGGCGAGCCCGAGCGCCGCCAGGAGCGCCATGCTCTCGTCGATGACGGCGCGCTCGCGGCTCGCCGGACGCAGCATGACGCCGGCCACGCCCTCGCGCTCGGCGACCGCGAGCGCCACGTTGTCGATCACCGGCAGCTGGCGGAAGAGCGTGTTGATCTGGAACGTCCGGCCCAGGCCGCGCTTCACGCGCTCCGGCTGGTGCAGCGGCGTGATCCGCTCGCCCGCGAGCAGGATCTCGCCCGACGTCGGCTCGATGCTGCCGAGGAGCAGATTGACAAAGGTGGTCTTGCCCGCCCCGTTCGGGCCGATGAGCGCATGGCGTGCGCCGGCCTCGAGACGAAAATCGATGCCGTCGGCGACGACCAGCGCGCCGAAGCTCTTGCGCAGGCCGCGCGTCTCGAGGGCCGCGCTCATGCGCCCTTGCCCCGCAAACGCCGGAGGATGCCGTCGATGATGCCGAGGATGCCGCCGCGCGCGAACAGAACCACCAGCACCAGGATGAGACCGATGCCGAAGTACCAGTACTCCGGGAATGCCTTGGCGAGGGAATCCTGCGCCGTCAGGTAGACGGTGGGTCCGACGAACGCGCCGTAGATGCGTCCGACCCCGCCCAGGATGAGCATGACCAGGAGCTCCCCTGAGGGCTCGAGGCCGAAGACGTTGAGACCCACGAACTGGTTGGTCTGCGTGGTCAAGCCGCCGGCGATCCCGGCGAGCGTCGCCGAGATGGTGTAGACGAGCACGAGGCGCCGGTACACGGGCGCGCCGATCGCGCTCATGCGCACCGCGTTCTCCCGGATTCCGGTCAGCGAGGCGCCGAACGGAGAGTAGATGAGCCGCCGCACGATCCACCAGCCCATGAAGAGGACCACCAGCGAATAGACGTAGGCGGTCTTGCCGAACAGGTCGAACTTGAACAGGCCGAGCACCGGCGCGACGGCGACGCCGGAGAGCCCGTCGGCGCCCCCGGTGATCGACGTCGCCTTGTTGGCGGCCTCGAGACAGACCAGCGTGATCGCAAGCGTCAGCATGAGCAGCGTGAGGCCGCGGGTGCGCAGGATGATCGCACCGGTGAGGGCGCCGAGCGCCGCGGCGAGCACCGCGGCCGCGCCGAGTTGCAGCAGCGGATCGGCGACGCCGAGCTTCGCCCCCAGGATGCCGGCGACGTACCCGCCCAGACCGAAGAACGCGCTGTGCCCGAGCGTGATGATGCCGCCGTAGCCGAGGATGAGATCGAGCGACAGCGCGAAGAGGATGAAGGTGAGGATGCGGGCGCCTAGCGCGAGATACTCGGGCAGCGCAAAGTACACGCCGATCGCCAGAATCCACGGCAGCCATTCCTGCCAGCGGATGCGCGGGTCGGCGACGTAGCCCCCGGAGTGAATCATTCGGGCGTCCCCGCGGTCACACCCGCCTCCCGAACAAGCCCATCGGCCGCCACAGCAGCAGGGCGATGGTGGCGAGGTAGATGAAGAACGCCCCGAACTGCGGCAGCCAGTACTTCAACGCCGTGTCGCTGATGCCGATCAGGAGCGCCGCCACGAGCGGCCCACGCAGCGAGCCTTGTCCGCCGACCGCGACCACGATGAGATAGTAGACGAGCTGCTCCAGCGGATAGGTGGGCTGGATCGCCACGATCTCGGCGCCGAGCGCGCCACCGAGCCCGGCGAGGCCGCTGCCGAGAGCGAAGGTCAGGGTGAAGAGACGCTTGGTGTTGATCCCCACCGCCTGCGCCATCCCGCGGTTGTCCACCGCCGCGCGCACCATCGCGCCCCAGCGGGTCCGGTCCACGCCGAACCAGAGCGCGGCGATCATCACCGCGCTCACCATGATCAGGAATACCCGGTAGGTCGGAAACTCGCGGCCGAACAGGTAATACTGGCCGGTGACGTACCCGGGCAGGCGCACCGGCGCCTGCAAGGTGCCGAAGATCAGCCGGGCGACCGCGACCGCCATGAAGATCAGCCCGATCGTGAACAGCACCTGCTCCAGCTCGCCGGCGCTGTAGAGTCGCGAATAGAGCAGCCGCTCGAAGAGGATGCTGCCCAGCGCCACCGCGACGAAGGCGACCACGAGCGCGGCGGGAAACGGGATCACCGAGTGCGACAGCGACGAGGTGAGGATGTAGCCGCCCGCCATGGCGAACACGCCATGCGCGAGGTTCGCGAATCCCATCAGCCCCATGGTGACCGCGAGGCCGACCGAGATCACGTACAGGATCATCCCATAGGCGAGCCCGTGGAACGCCACGCTCACCAGGGACGAAAGAAAAGCCTCCATTGGCTCCGTTCGCGGTTACACAGCGGCCTGCCCGGCGAGGCATCCGCCCGCAAGGACGAAGATGGTTCAGAAGCTCCGGACGCGCCTGCGATGAAGGATCGTGCTCCCTGTGCTGCCCGCCCGCCGCGCGCAGGCACCATCCCTAGCGCGGAACCCGATCCCCTGCGCCGCGCGCCCGCGACGCAGGGAACCCGCGGCAGCCCTGCAGGCTACTTCTTCGGCTTGAGCGCCTTGTAGGGGTCCTTGATCATGTTGGCGACCTTCTCGAGCTCGACGTTCTCGTAGACGCCGTTCACCTTGCGCACCTCGCGCAGGTACTCGTCCTGCACGACGTCGCGCGTCTCGGGATCGAGCATGACCGTCCCGCGCGGACTGTTCGTGTTTTTCCACTGCTTGAGCAGCGCCATCGTCCGATCGGGATCCATCTTGCCCTTCTGCTCGCGGATCGCGTAGAAGATCGCGTCCATCGCATCCCAGGCGCCGACGACCATGAAGCCGGGGAACAGCTTCTCGCCGTACTCCTTCTTGTACGCCGCGACGAAGTCCTTGTTCGCTGGGCGATCCGCGGCTGCGGAGTAGTGGTGCACGGTGATCACCCCGAGCGCCACGTCGCCCATGCCCTGCAGCTCCTCGTCGGTGGTGAGGTCGCCCGTGCCGAGCAACTTGATCCCGTCCTTGGCGAGCCCGAGATCGCCGTACGCCTTCATCACCGCGCTCGCCTGCTTGCCGCCGGGGTTGAAGTTGAAGATCGCGTCGGGCTTCGCGTCCTTGATGCGCTGCATGTAGGGGATGAAGTCCGGATTCGCGAGCGGGATGCGCACGCTGCCGACGATTTCGCCACCGCCGCCTGCCTTGTAGCCGGCGATGAATCCTTCCTCGGCCTCGTGGCCGGGCGCGAAGTCGCTGACCGCGGTGTAGACCCGCTTGTACTTCTTCGCCGCCCACTGTCCGAGCGGGTAGGCCGACTGCCAGAGCGTAAACGATGTGCGGGCGAAGTACGGCGAGGTGTACGGGATGTTCACGCCCGCCGCGTTCGCGCTGATGAAGGGCACCTTGGCCTCCGCGGTGAGCGGGGCGATCGCCGCAGCGTTCGGCGTCCACACCGTGCCGACCAGGAACTGGACCTTGTCGCGGACGATGAGCTCCTGCGCGAGGCGCTTCGCGACGTCGGGGTTCGGGCCGGTGTCGTCGCGGTAGATCGGCTCCACCGTGACCCCGGGCGGCAGCTTGTCCGCGTTCAGCTTGAGATAGAGCTTGATGCCCTTGTCGATCTGGTCGCCCTGGGCGGCGAGCGGTCCGGAATAGGTGCTGATGACGCCGATCTTGACCGTCTCGGCGGCGGCCAATCCGGCATTGGCGGCGAGCGCCGCCGCCGCAATCCACACTGCTGGCTTGATCTTCATGACTCCTCCTGTGATCCCCCGCGGCATCATATCAGGAACATTTGGGCGAGGCCAACCTCGGCCGGACGCGGACGACTTAGCGCAGATCAAACGGTCCGGCACGCCGGCCTACCCGAGTGGGCGCGTCCCGAGGTAGACCTCCGCCACCCGAGGGTCGCTCAGCACGGTGTCCGGCGGACCTTCGGCCACGAACTCGCCGTAGTTGAGCACGTGGATGCGATCGGCGAGATCGGCCACCATCTGCATGAACTCGATCGCGTCGACACTTATAGAATCGCAAACCTGCACAGGAGGACGCCATGACGACCCGCCCGCCGTTTCGCGCCGAGCACATCGGCAGCCTGCTCCGGCCCGAGAAGCTCAAGGACGCGTTCAAGCAGCACGCCGCCGGCAAGTTGGGGGACGAGGCATTCGCGGCGGTCCAGGATCAGGCGATCGTGGACGTGGTGAAGCTGCAGGAGGACGTCGGGCTGAAGGTGGTGACCGACGGCGAGTTCCGGCGCCCGTCCTACTGGGCGCACTTCGTGAACAAGGTCGAGGGCCTGGGCGTCGCGCCCGCGCTTTTCAAGTTCCACGATCAGCAAGGCCATGAGGCCGAGTTCACTACGCCGACCGTGACCGGCAGGGTGCGGCGCACCGTGGGCATATCGACCGACGAGTTCGACTTCCTGCGGCGCGTCGCCGTGGCGACGCCCAAGATCACCATGCCGTCCGCGCCGACGATGCACTTCTGGCGCGGCGCCGCGACGTTCGCGCCCGGGACCTACACCGACCTGCGCGCCTTCTTCGCCGATCTCGCCCGGGTCTACCAGGAAGAGATCAAGGCGCTCCACCAGCTCGGCTGCCGCTACGTGCAGATCGACGAGGTGCCGCTCGCGGCGCTCTGCGACCCGAAGGTCCGCGCGCGCGTCGAGGCCGACGGTCAGCGCGTGGACGAGCTGGTCTCGATCTACATCGACAGTCTGAACTGGTGCATCGCCGGCCGGCCCGCCGACTTGCGCGTCGGTCTGCACCTCTGCCGCGGCAACTTCAAGGGCAAGCACCTCTCCGAGGGCGGGTACATGTCGGTGGCCGAGCGCATGTTCGGCGAGGTGGGCGCGGACGCCTTCCTACTCGAGTACGACACGCCGCGCGCGGGCGATTTCGCGCCGCTGCGCTACGTGCCCATGGGCAAGGCGGTCATCCTCGGGCTGGTCTCGTCGAAGGTCCCGCAGCTCGAGGACCCCGACGTCCTTGCCCGGCGCATCGACGAGGCGGGCAAGTTCATCGACCGTGATCAGCTCGGCATCAGTCCCCAATGCGGCTTCGCGAGCACGGTGGGCGGGAACCCGGTGACGCTGCAGGACGAGGTCGCGAAGCTCACGCTCGTGGTGGAGACCGCGCGGCGCGTGTGGGGCACCGCGTAGCACCGGACATGGTCCGGGAATAGAATTCCCGGATCGCCCCCGCCTGCGGGGGCAACCGCATCACACCGGAGGAGCGCATGCCGTCAGCCGTCCCGAAGCCCGCCGCGCAGCCCACCAATCAGGCCGAGCGCAAGGCGTTCTACAAGAAGATCGAGAAGGCGAGCGTCGCCCCCCTGTGGGAGGTGCTGCACGATCTCATCACGCGCGCGCCCAAGACACCCTGCGTTCCCGCCATCTTCAGGTGGCGGGAGCTCCTCCCCTGGGTGCTCGAGTCCGGCAAGCTGATCACCGCGAAGGAGGCCGAGCGCCGCGTGCTGGTGCTCGAGAACCCGGGGCTGCGCGGCCAGGCGCGCATCACGCACAGCCTCTACGCGGGCCTGCAGCTCATCCTGCCGGGCGAGGTCGCGCGCGCGCACCGGCATTCGCAAACAGCGCTGCGCTTCGTCCTGTCGGGTAGCGGCGCCTTCACGGCGGTCGAGGGCGAGCGCGTCACGATGCACCCTGGCGACTTCATCATCACGCCGTCGTGGACGTGGCACGACCACGGCAACCCCGGAGACGAGCCGGTGATCTGGCTCGACGGGCTGGACATCCCGATCGTCGAGCTCCTCGACGCGCAGTTCATGGAGCCGATGCACGCGGAGTCGCAGGTCACTTCGCGCACCGAGGGCCAGTCGCTCGCACGCTACGGCGCGAACATGCTGCCGCTCGACTACCGGCCATCGCGCAAGACCTCGCCGCTCGCCTGGTATCCGTACGAGCGCACGCGCGAGGCGCTGGCGGGCATCGCCAAAGCGGAGGAGCCGCATCCGGCGCACGCGCACAAGCTGCAGTACGTGAATCCGGCCACCGGCGGATACCCGATGCCGACGATCGCCACGTTCATGCAGCTCATGCCGCAGGGCTTCTCCGGAAAGAGCTACCGCTCGACGGATTCGACCGTGTTCGCGGTCGTCGAGGGCAAGGGCCGCGTGTGCTTCGGCGACGAGACCCTCCACTTCGAGCCGCGGGATGTCTTCGTCATGCCGAGCTGGACGGCGTACTCGCTGCACGCCGACCGGGAATGCGTGCTCTTCAGCTTCTCCGACCGCCCGGTGCAGGTCGCGCTCGATCTCTGGCGCGAGGAGGCGTGATGGCGACCTGCGCGGCGACACCTCGTCTCCGCCCCGCGCGATGAGCGCCGTGCAGCAAGCCCGCGCCGCGTCGCGTCACTCGTGGCGCAGCGCGTCGATCGGGTTCAGCTGCGCCGCCTTGCGCGCCGGAAAGTAGCCGAAGACGACGCCGACCGCGCCGGAGAAGAAGAAGGCGACGAGCACGATCCAGGCGTTGAACACGAACGGGACGTTGAGCGCCGCCGCGCCGGCGAGCGCCGTGCCGAGCCCGAGCAGGATCCCCGCGATGCCGCCGAAGAGCGACAGCGCGACCGCCTCCACCAGGAATTGGAGCAGGACCTGGTTCTCCATCGCGCCGATGGCGAGCCGGACGCCGATCTCGCGCGTGCGCTCGGTGACCGACACGAGCATGATGTTCATGATGCCGATGCCGCCGACGAGCAGGCTCACGGCCGCCACCGCGCCGAGCAGCGCGGTCATCGTCTTCGTCGTACCGCTCACCGCGCTGACGATCTGCTGCATGTCCATCACGAAGAAATCGGCCTCTTCCCCGGGAACGAGGCGGCGGCGCTCGCGCAGCAGCCGCTCGACGTCGGTCTGGACCTTGCCCGTCGAGACGCCGTCGCGCACCGACACCAGGATCCCGTCGACGTACTGATTGCCGGCGATGCGGCGCTGGTACGCGCGGAGCGGAATCACCACGAGGTCGTCCTGGTCCATGCCGAAGGTCGCCTGCCCCTTCACGGCGAGCAGCCCGATCACCTCGCACGACAGCCCGCCGAGCCGGATCGACGCGCCGAGCGGATCCTGCGCGCCGAAGAGCTTCTGCCGCACCGTCGCGCCGATGACGCAGACCATCCTGCCCGAGTGCTCCTCGCCTTCGGTGAACAGGCGTCCCGCGGCGAGCGGCCAGTCGCGCACCGTGAAGTAGGCGTTGTCGGTCCCGATGACCGACGTGGACCAGTTCGCATCGGCGTTGATCGCGGTCATCAGCTTGGAGCCGGTCGGCGCCACCGCCGCGATGCCGCCGATATCGCGCGCGATCGCGTCGACATCGGAGAGCTCGAACGACTTTGCCGTCTGGCGCGCTCCGCCGGGGCCGCGCGGCTGCTGCCCGGGACGGATGCTCAGCATGTTGCTGCCGAGGCTCTTGATCTGGTTCGCCACGTGCACCGTGGCGCCGCCGCCGAGCGTCACCATCGTGATGACCGCTGCCACGCCGATGACGACGCCGAGGATGGTGAGCGACGAACGCAGTGCGTTGCGGCGGATCTCGCGCAGGGCGAGCCTGAGCGCCTCCCAGAACATCAGCGGGGGGCTCCGGCGACGGTGTCCGACGCCACCAGCCCGTCCACGAAGTGCACGATGCGCCGCGCATAGGCGGCCATGTCGGGCTCGTGCGTGACCATGACGATGGTGACCCCGCTCTCGCGATTGAGCGCCACCAGCAGGCTCATGATCTCGCGGCTAGTCTTGGTGTCCAGGTTGCCGGTCGGCTCGTCCGCGAGGATCACGGTCGGCCGGCTCGCGATCGCGCGCGCGATGGCCACGCGCTGCAGCTGCCCGCCCGAAAGCTCGCCAGGCGTGTGGCGGGCCCACGCCTCGAGGCCCACCGTCCGGAGCGCGCGCAAGGCCGCCGCGTGCCGCTCGCGCGGCGGCACGCCGCGATAGATGAGCGGCAGCTCGACGTTCTCCAGCGCGGAGGTGCGGTTCAACAGGTTGTACCCCTGGAATACGAACCCCAGGTAGTGGCGGCGCAGGAGCGCCCGCTGCGCGCGCGAGAGGCGGCCGACATCGACGCCTTCGAACAGGTAGGCGCCGCTCGTCGGGACGTCGAGGCAGCCGATGATGTTCATGCAGGTCGACTTGCCGGATCCGCTCGGCCCCATCACGGCGACGAACTCGCCGGTGTCGATCGCGAGATCGATCCCGCGCAGCGCCTGCACCGCGGCCGTTCCCGCACCGTAAGTCTTCGTGACCTGCCGCAGCTCGATGACCGGAGGCGCCGATGCACCGGCCGCGCCGGCCTGCGGCCTGGCGATCGCCTCGGTCATTTCGCAGCCTGGAGAACGTCGGTGAGGACCTCGAGGCCCGGCTTGACGTTGCCGGCGACGATCTCCGTCCGGCGGCCGTCGCTCGCGCCGACGGTGACGGCAATCGCCACCGGCTTGCCGTCCTCGAGGGACCACACCTGCTGATGCCGCCGGTCGCTCCCCGCCTTGCCAACCTCGGGCGTCCGGTGCGGCGGGATGGGCAGCAGCCGGCTCACGAAGCTGCGCTTCTCCTGCGTCGCCGGCGCGGGCGGCACGAAGCGCAGCGCGGCGTTCGGCACGAGCAGCACGTCGTTCAGCCGGTTGACGGTGATGTTCGCCGTGCCGGTCATGCCGGGGCGCAGCGCGAGGTCGGCGTTGTCGACGGCAAGCACGGTCTCGTAGGTGACCACGCCGCTCACGGTCTTGGCCGCATTGCGCACGTCGGTGACCCTGGACGGGAAGTCCCGGCCGGGATATGCCGACACGGTGAAAGTCGCGCTCTGGCCGCGCTGCACCTCGCCGATGTCCGCCTCGTCGACGTCGACGTGCAGCTCCATCTTGGTGAGATCCTCGGCCAGCGTGAACAGGACCGGTGTCTGCAAGGTAGCGGCGACGGTCTGTCCCGGCTCGACCTTGCGCGAGAGCACGATGCCGTTGATCGGCGAGCGAATCACGGACTTGGCGAGGTTGGTGCGATCCACCTCGAGCGTGGCCTGCGCCTGCTCGGCCTGGCTGCGCGCGCTCTGCAGCGTCGCCACCGCCCGGTCCGCCGCGGCCTGCGCCGTGACGAGGGCCTCCTCGGAGATGAATTTCTGGTCGAAGAGCTCCTTCGCCCGCGCGAGCTTGCGCCGCATCTCGTTCTCGCTCGCCTCGGCCTCCCGCACTCGCGCCGCCGCCGCTTTCAGCGCGGCGCCGGACTGCAGCACCTGCGCTTCGAGCTTGGTGGTGTCGAGCCGTGCGAGCACCTGCCCGACCTTCACCATATCGTTGTAGTCGACACCCACGCTCTTCACGATGCCCGAGAGCTCGCTGCCCACATCGACCTGGTTGGTCGGCTGCAACGTGCCCGTCGCGGTCACGATCACGATCAGGTTGCCGCGCTCGACCTTGGCGGTCTGGTAGCGCACCTGATCATTGCCGCTTCGCAGAACGGCAAAGCTCACCACGACGATCACGATGAGCGCGGCGGCCGCGGCAAACCATCGCCACTGGCGGCGCAGCGTCGAGACGGATGCCCCCAGCTGGAGCGTCTCTGCGATCGCGGAGGGTGCGGGGGATCGACGATCGGTCACGAGCAGGTTCCGGTTCCGTCAAGCGGCGAGACAGTGCATGGCGCCCTCGGCCGCCGGACGCGCGAGCGCCCGCAGGCCGTGCCGGACCGCGGAGGCACCGAGTCCAGAGTAGTAGCCGATACCGGGGGCGGGCGGTTGACCGAGATCAAGGCGACTCCAGGCCGGAGCGCCGGATACGCCCGCTGCCCGCGCCGAGGCGCCCCCTATGCCCGCACTCGGCCGACCCCCGGCGCTGCCGGCTCACGCGGCCGCGACCAGCCGCCGGGGAACGACGCGATTTCGCCCTGCGTCCTTGGCGCGATAGAGCGCCTCGTCGGCGGCCTTGAGCAGGGCCGGCCCGTCACTCACCTCCGGCCCGAGCGCGGCGACGCCGATGCTTGCCGTGACGCGGAGCGAACGACCGTCCTTCGTGTTCGACGGCGGGACGAGCGGCTTCGATTCGACCGCGCTGCGCAGCCGCTCGGCGAGCAGGCAGGCATCCTCGAGCGGCGTGTGCGGCGCGAGGACGAGGATCTCCTCGCCGCCGTAGCGCGTGACGATGTCCGACTTGCGCACCGCGTCGAGCAGGAGCTCGCCGAGCCCGTGCAGCACCCGGTCGCCGACCGCGTGCCCGTGCACGTCGTTCACCTGCTTGAAGTGATCGAGGTCGAGCAGCAACGCGGAGAGCGGCAGCCCGTAGCGACGCGCCTCGTCCACCTCCTCCTCGAGCCGGCGGTCCAGGTGACGGCGATTGTAGACGCCCATCAACGGGTCGGTGATGCTCTGCGCCTCCAGCGCCGCCATGCGCCGCACGTCGCGGGCCGTCTGCAGCGACACGGTCGTCACCAGGAGCGCGAAGTAGCCGCCGAGGAAGAACGCCGCGGGAACGAGCAGTTCCGTGACCGCAGTGCGCTCACCGGGGGCGGTGACGAGGTATGCGACGTACGCCGCGAGCGAGAAGAAGATGAGGACGGCGAGCACTTGCCAGTGCCGCCGCACGGTGCCCCCCGGCAGCTCGCCGACGATCCGACCGGCCGGTACGAGCGCGGCGATCATCAACCCGGCGCCGAAGGCGACCAGCCCGGTAGCGAGCATATCGAGCAATCTCCGCCCTTCGAGAATCCCGAACGGATCCAAGAGTGGTGCAAAACGCTGCCGAATGCAACTCGCCGCCCCGCCGGGGCATAGCGGCCGCGGGCGGGGCAACGGCCTTGCACCGCCCTCCCCCGGGCAGTACCTTTGCGAACCCGCGTCGGCGGCCGGAGGAGGCACATGGAAGCGATTCGTCTCACGCTCGCGCTCGGCGACTACGACCACACCCGTGACCTCGCCCACGGGCTGGTGAAGGCCGAGGGGATCGACCTTGTGCATCTGAATCTTCCGGTCGAGGAGATCTTCTTTCGCTTCATCAAGTTCCGCGAATGGGATGTCTCCGAGATGTCCTTCGCGAAGTATGCCGCCCTGCGATCGCAGGACGACGGCTCGATCGTCGCGCTGCCCGTGTTTCCGTCACGCGCGTTCAGGCTCTCGTCGATCTACGTCCGGCCGGACGGCAAACTGCGCTCGCCCGCCGACCTGCGCGGCGCGCGCGTCGGTCTCCCGGAATGGGCGCAGACCGCGGCGATCTACACGCGCGGGTACCTCGCGCACGAGCTCGGCATCCCGCTCGCATCGATCGACTGGATCCAGGCCGGCGTGAACGATCCGGGCCGCGCCGAGAAGGTCGCATTGATGCTGCCCGAGGGCCTGCGGCTCCAGCCGGCGCCGACGCGATCGCTGAACGATCTGCTGCTCGGCGGCGAGATCGACGCGATGCTCTCGGCGCGCCCGCCGGCAGCGCTCGCCGACGGCCGCATCGTGCGGCTCGTCCCGGAGTACCGCGGCGCCGAGGAGGCCTATTACCGCAAGACCGGCGTCTTCCCGATCATGCACGTAGTGGCGTTGCGCCGCGAAGTCCTGGACGCCTACCCCTGGGCGGCAATGAATCTTTTCAAGGCCTTCGAGGAAGCGAAGCGCCGCTCGGTCGCGCGGCTCTCCGACATCACGGCGTCGCACGCGCCGCTCGCGTGGATGGACGACTACGTCGCGCGCATGCGTGCGCTCTTCGGCGACGATCCGTTCCCCTACGGCATCGCACCGAACCGCCGGACGCTCGACGCGTTCCTGCAATTCGCGCATGAGCAAGGGGTCTGCCACCGGAGGCTCGCGCCCGAGGAGCTCTTCCCACCGCAAGTTCAAGCGGGCTACCGGGTCTAGCGCGCGATCCCTGCGGCGCCGCGCGCACAAGACTGGCCACATTCCGTTCGGGCGACTAATATCCCGCCTTACGGGCGGCCGAAGAGCCGCCGGCAAACCAGTCGCCAAGAGGAGGAGCAATGCGTAGACGTCATCTGCTGCCGGCGGCAATCGGTGCGGCCGCCGTTCTGTCGTCGGCGAGCGGCGCCGCCCTCGCCCAACCGTTCTACGCGGGCAAGACCGTGCGCATCGTGGTCGGCCTCGCGCCGGGCGGTGGCTTCGACACCTACGCGCGCGTCATCGGCCGGCATCTCGGCAAGCACATTCCCGGGAATCCCACGGTCATCGTGGACAACATGCCCGGCGCGGGCAGCCTCGTGATGACCAATTTCCTGTACAAGGTCGCCGCGCCCGACGGGCTCACCATCGGCCACTTCGACGGCGCGCTCATCCTGGGTCAGGCCCTCGGCCAGCCTGGCATCGAATTCGATGCGCGGAAGTTCGAATACATCGGCGCGGCGGCGCGGGAGGACGTGGCCTGCGGCGTAAGCAAGGCGAGCGGCATCACGACCATCGATCAGTGGCGGGCCGCCAAGACGCCGGTGAAGATCGGCGGCCTCGCTCCCGGCTCGACGCCGACCAACTCGGGCCTGATCCTGAAAACCGCGCTCGGACTGCGGACCCAGGTCGTCTCCGGATACAAGGGCACCTCGGCGCTCCGGCTCGCGGTGGAAAGCGGCGAGATCGCCGGCGCATGCTGGTCGTGGCAGTCGATGCGGGTGACGTGGCGCAAGGCGCTCGAGGCCGGCGAAGTCGTGCCGATCGTGCAGGTCGTCGCCAAGCCGTTCCCGGACATCCCGAATGTTCCGCTCGCGATCAATCTGGCGACCACGGAGGAGGCACGCCAGCTCATCCGCGCGGGCGTCCAGAACCCGGCCGCATTCGCGCGTCCCCTCGTCCTCCCGCCGGGCACGCCGCAGGACCGCGTCGCGATCCTGCGCACGGCGCTCGCCGACACCCTGAAGGATCCGGCGTTCCTGGCCGACACGGAGAAGGCCAAGCTCTCGATCGATCCTGCCACCGGGGACGAGATGGCGCAGCTGGTCGCCGAGGTTCTGGCGCTCGATCCGGCCCTCATCGTCAAGCTGAAGGCCGCGCTCTACCCGTAGGCGCAACGATCCACAGCGTCTCCGCCAGGCCCTGGCGGAGCGGGAGGGGGCAGTTTGCCAATCGCAGAGATGGCCGAGGCGTTCGCTGCGGGCCTGCACCAGGTCCTCGCGCCCGGAACCTTCGGCCTCATGCTCTTCGGCATCGCGCTCGGATTCGCGGTGGGCATCCTCCCGGGGCTCGGCGGGCCGACCACCCTCGCCCTGATGCTGCCCTTCATCTTCACGATGCAGCCGGTGGAGGCGTTCGCCTTCCTGCTCGGCATGGCGGCGGTGACCGGAACCACCGGAGACATCACTTCGGTCCTGTTCGGAGTGCCCGGCGAGCCGACCACCGCATCGACGATCGTGGACGGCCACCCGATGGCGAAGAAAGGAGAAGCCGGGCGCGCGCTCGGCGCCGCGCTCATGAGCTCGCTCGTGGGCGCGGTGTTCGGCGCGCTCGCGCTCGCGGCTGCGATCCCGGTGGTGCGGCCGCTCGTCCTCACCTTCGGCTCGCCGGAGCTCTTCATGCTGGCGGTGCTCGGCCTGACGTTCGTGGCTTCCTTGAGTGGCGAGGCCGTCGTCAAGGGGCTCATCGCCGCGGGCATGGGCCTCATGCTCGCGACGATCGGGCTGGATCCCATCTCGGGCACGGAGCGCTACACCTTCGGCCAGCTGTTCCTGTGGGACGGGATCGGCCTCGTCCCCATCACCATCGGGTTCTTCGCGATCCCGGAGATCATCGATCTCGCCGTGCAGCGCTCCGCGATCGCGCGGTCGACGGTCGGCAAGCTCGGGGGCGTGATGGAGGGGGTCAAGGACACGTTCCGGCACTTCTGCCTGGTGATCCGCTGCAGCGCGCTCGGCGCGTACATCGGCGTGATTCCCGGCATGGGCGGCGGCGTGTCGCAGTGGCTGGCATACGCCCACGCCGTGCAGAGTTCGCCGCGCAGGGAGCGCTTCGGGAAAGGGGCGGTGGAAGGCGTGCTCGGTCCGGGCGCGGCCAACAACTCGACCCTCGGCGGCAATCTCATCCCGACGGTCGCCTTCGGCGTGCCCGGCGGCGTCATGACCGCCATCCTGCTCGGCGCGTTCACCATCCACGGTCTCGTCCCGGGACCGAGCATGCTCACCCCGGAGAGTCGCGGCGGCCATCTCTCGCTGACGTTCAGCTTCGTGTGGACGATCGTGATCTCGAACCTCGTCACGGTGACGATCTGCTTCCTCTTCCTGCGGCAGCTTGCGAAGGTGACGCAGATTCGCGGCAGCGTGCTCACCCCGCCGATCCTGCTGCTCGTCTACCTGGGCGCCTTCGCCGAGAAGAACGCGATCGAGGATCTCCTGCTGGTCCTGATCTTCGGCGCGATCGGCTGGGCGATGGAGAAGCTGCGCTGGCCGCGCCCGCCGCTCATCCTCGGGCTCGTGCTCGGCCCGCTCGCCGAGAACCGGCTGTTCCTCTCGGTGGACAACTACGGCGCGGCATGGCTCTGGCGCCCGGGCGTGCTCGTCCTGATCGCCATCACGCTCATCGGCGCGCTCTACCCGGTGTTCAAGCGGTACCTGCTGCGGCGCGAGCAGCCCGCCGGGCACGCCGCCGTCCGGACGCTCGCGTTCGACCGGACGGCGCTCTTCACGCTTGCGATCGTGGCCGCAACCGCCTGGGCGCTATGGGAGAGCCGCGGCTTCGGGTTACGTGCCGGCCTCTTCCCGTGGGCGATCGGGTTCCCGCTCCTCGCGCTCGGGATCTTGCAGCTCTTCTTCGACGTCACGCGGATGGGGCAGCATGCAGGCACGCGCTCACCGGAGCCGGCGCCGGAGATCCCGCCCGCGGTGCTCGCCACCCGCACGGTGGCAGCGTTCGGCTGGATCCTCGGCTTCCCGCTCGCGATCTGGCTCCTCGGATTCACGATCGGCGGGGTGCTGTGCACCTTGCTCGCGCTCAAGATCGGCAGCCGCGAACGCTGGCCGATCTCGCTCGCCATCGCTGCGGGCGCCTGGACGTTCGTGTACGGCGTGTTCGTGGAAGCCCTGCACGTACCCTTCCCGCCCGGCGCGCTCTTCGCCTGGCTCCACGTGTCCGTGCCGTGATCTGCGCAGCGGCCCGCGGGTAGGCATCAGCGCGCTTGCAGCGCGCGCCACACTTTCTCCCGCGTGGCCGGCATGTCGATGTGCCTGAGTCCCGTGCGCGGCTGCAATGCGTCCACGACCGCGTTGATCACCGCGGCCGGCGCGCCGACTGCGCCGGCCTCGCCCGCGCCCTTGACGCCGAGCGGGTTGCCGGTGCAGGGCACGTTGTGGAACGTGCAATCGAACGACGGCAGGTCGTCCGCGCGCGGTATGGCGTAGTCCATGAAGGAGCCGGTGAGAAGCTGGGCGCTCTCCGGATCGTAGATGCCGTGCTCGAGCAGGGCCTGGCCGACGCCCTGGACCGTGCCGCCGTGGATCTGACCCTGCGCGAGCAGCGGGTTGACGGTGCGCCCGAAGTCGTCGACGATCGTGTAGCGTGCGATCACGGTCTCGCCGGTTTCCGCGTCGATCTCGACCTCGGCGATGTGGCACCCGTTGGGAAACGTGTATTGCTCCGGCGCGCGCGTGTGCGTCGCCTCCAGGCCGTTCGCCTGCTGCGCCACGTCGAAGAGCGACACGCCGCGATCAGTGCCGGCGATCCAGTACCTCCCGTCGCGGTACTCGACGTCGGCGGAGGCGGCCTCGAGGAGGCCCGCGGCCGCGTCCTTTCCCTTGTCGACCGCCTCGTCCGCGGCCGCCATCGCCGCCACGCCCCCGATCGCGAGGAAGCGGCTGCCGCCAGTGAGGCCGCTCGGCACGATGTCGGTGTCGCCTTGCACGACCTCGATCGCCTCGGCATCGATGCCCAGCCTGTCCGACAGAAGCTGCCGGAAGGTGGTGCCGTGGCCCTGCCCGTTGTCCTGCATGCCCGAGATCAGCGTGACCTTGCCCCCGCCGTCGATCCGGACCGTGATCGTGTCGCCGTTGCCGCCGCCGCAGCGCTCGATGTACATCGCGAGCCCGAGCCCGCGGAGCCGCCCGCGCGCTTTCGCTGCCTCGCGCCGCGCGGCGAAGTCGGCCCAGTCGGCGCGCTCCATGGCGAGCCGCATCGCGCCCGGAAAGTCGCCGCTGTCGTACTCGGCCTCGCACGCGGTTGCGTACGGGAACGCCTCGATGAAGTTGCGGCGGCGCAGCTCATCCGGCCCGATGCCGAGCTCGCGCGCCGCGAAATCCACGAGGCGCTCGACGAGGTAGATCCCCTCCGGACGCCCGGCGCCGCGATAGGCGTCGACCGGGACGGTGTTGGTGACGACGCCCTTGATGTTCAGGCTGATCGCCGGAATGCGGTACACGCTCGAGAGCACGTGGAAGGCGAGCTGCGGGATGAACGGCCCGAAATTCGAGAGGTACGCGCCCATGTTCGCGTAGGTGGTGACGCGCAGCGCGAGAAACCGCGCATCGGCGTCGAGCGCCAGCTCCGCGATCGAATAGTTGTCCCGCCCCTGCGCGTCCGACAGGAAACCCTCGCTCCGCTCGGCGGTCCAGCGCACCGGACGCTTGAGCCTGCGCGACGCCCACACCGCGAGTGCCTGCTCGGGATGCAGGAAGATCTTCATGC
Source organism: Burkholderiales bacterium (assembly GCA_020848075.1). Classification (GTDB taxonomy): domain Bacteria; phylum Pseudomonadota; class Gammaproteobacteria; order Burkholderiales; family SG8-39; genus JAABRB01. The sequence continues at coordinate 3,339 of JADLAV010000002.1, read as the reverse complement.
CGAACGCCCCGCCGACGTTGCCGGAAACGACGCGCAGCCTCTTCCGGTCGAGCTTGAGGATCGGGTCGACGAGCTGCCCGAGGATCATGTGCGGCCCCTGCGTCGGCGTGTAGAGCGTCGAGCGGTCGGCCGCCGCGTCGTAGTCGGCGAGCGCGGCCCGCGGCTCCAGCGGATTCGCCACGACCCGATTGTTGCGGATCGCGAGCTTGATCACGCGCGCGGCACGCGCGAACGCCCGCTCGGCCGCACCGGTGTCCCCCATCACGATGTCGAAGCAGACGTTGTCCCTGATCGCGGGCCACACTTGCAGCGCGCCGGCCAGCGTGGCCGCGTAGGCGTCCGCGACCGCGGGCATGGACTCGTAATCCACCCCGATCAGCTCGGCGGCGTCCTTCGCGTGAGCGAGCGAATCGGCGACCACCAACGCGACCGGCTCGCCGACGTGGCGCACGCGCCCGATCGCCAGGATGGGGCGCGGAGTCTCGCCGCGGGGCGTGCGGTCGGCATTCCTGACCGGAATGAGGCACGGGATGTCGCCAAGCCCATCGGCCTGCACGTCCGCACCGGTCAGGACCGCGGCCACGCCGGGCGCCTCGCGCGCCGCGGTCGCATCGACGCCACCGATCACCGCATGCGCGTGCGGCGAGCGCAGCACGTAGGCGTGCAGCTCCCCCGCGAGACGCACGTCGTCCGCGTAGCGACCGGCGCCACGCACGAGGGTGAGGTCTTCGACGCGGGTGACGGCCTGCCCGAGGGCGAACTTCGACATGGATCAACTGCTCCGCAGAGCGCTTCGCGGCGCCGATCCTAGCAGACCGCGCGCGGTCGCGATCGACGCACGCGCTCCAGCGCGGCGACCGCGTTGTAGAACTCAGAGCACGGGTTGCGGCTGCAGTGCGCCCTTCGGCGGAGCGATGCGCCGGTGACGCACGATCCCGAAGATCACCGCCGGCAGCACGAGGGCGCCGGCGGCGGTCGCCACGGCGTCGGTCGGATAGAGCATCACCACGAGCGCGCCGAGCGCGAGCGCCACCCGCAGCACGAGGTTCGCCCCGGCGCCCTCGGCGAACCGCCCGAAGATGGCGAACGTGATGCCGCAGGTCCCGATGGTGATGAGCGCCGTGTCGAGGACCTGCAGCCAGCCGGGGTGCATCACCATGTCGGACCGGAAGAAGATGGCGAAGGAGAGGAAAGTGATGGGGAGGCACGCAACGCCATGACCACCGAGTTCTGCGCCGAAGCGCTGCAGGAGGCCCTCAGGCGCTTCGGCGCCCCCGAGATCTCCAACACCGACCAGGGCATAATCTCTAGACAAGCCCAAAATGAGGAGGCAATAGTGTGAGAGTCGAATGGGATGTGCCGATCACGATGGATGATGGTGTGGTGCTGCGAGCGGACGTCTTCCGCCCGCGCCAGGAAGGAAAGTACCCGGTGATTCTGAGTTACGGAGCCTACGGGAAAGGGGTTAGCTTCCAAGAGGGTTTTGCTCAACAGTGGACAATGATGGTGGCGGAGCACCCGGACGTCGCTGAAGGCTCAAGCAATGAGTATCAGAACTGGGAGGTCACTGACCCCGAAAAGTGGGTGCCAAGCGGATATGCGTGCGTCAGGGTTGACTCACGAGGCGCAGGCCGGTCGCCGGGGTATCTCGACCCCTGGTCTCCGAGGGAGACTCGCGATCTCTATCTCTCCATTGAGTGGGCTGGATCGCAGCCATGGAGCAACGGCAAGGTCGGCCTACTGGGAATCTCCTACTATGCGATGAACCAGTGGCAGGTGGCCTCGCTGCAGCCCCCACATTTAGCAGCCATTATCCCCTGGGAGGGGGCTGCCGACATGTACCGTGATCTGACGTATCACGGTGGCATTCTGTCCGACTTCTGCATCGGGTGGTTCAGGAACACGGTCATGCCCGTGCAGCACGGAGTCGGGAAGCGAAGCCGCATCGATCTTCACACTGGCGAGCTTGTCGCAGGTCCCGAGACGCTATCTGATGAGGAACTTCGGGAGAAGCGGACAGATTCCGAGCGGGATATCCTAGCCCACCCTCTAGACGATAGCTATTGGCGAGAGAGATTACCCGATTGGTCCAAGGTTACTGTCCCCATGCTATCTGCAGCCAACTGGGGCGGTCAGGGGTTGCACCCACGAGGCAATTTCGAGGGTTTCATGCGTGCAGCCTCTCAGCACAAGTGGCTCGAGGTGCATGGAGGAGAACATTGGGTTTCGTTCTACACCCGCTACGGAGTTACGCTACAAAAGAGATTCTTCGACCACTTCCTCAAAGGGCTGGACAACGATTGGAAACGGCAACCCCCGGTAGTCTTGCAGGTTCGCACGGTCGACGGCTTTGTTCAGCGTGCCGAGAATGAGTGGCCTCTAGCCCGAACCCGGTGGACTCGCTTCTACCTCGATGCTGAAGATTTCAGCGTCAGTAGGGCACCAGTCAAGCACGGGTGTACCGTAGAGTACGAGGCTCTGGGCGATGGCACCACGTTCTTGATGCCACCCTTAAAGGAGACCATGGAGATCACCGGGCCCGTTGCCGCTAAGCTGTTCGTCTCATCCTCTACAACCGACGCAGACTTGTTCGTAGTGCTCCGAGTATTTGCCCCTGACATGAGGGAGGTGGTTTTCAGGGGGGCGCAGGATCCTCACACTCCTATCGCTCAGGGTTGGCTGCGAGCTTCCCACCGTAAGCTTGACCCGCAACTCAGCACCGACTACCGTCCTTATCATAGCCATGCGTCAGTTGAGCCGCTAAGCCCTGGGGATGTGTACGAACTCGATGTGGAGATTTTGCCGACCTCCATCGTGGTGCCAGCTGGCTACCGCATCGGTCTAACGGTTCGAGGTAAAGACTATGAGTATCCCGAGGAGAGCACGCAACAATCGTATTGGTACAAGATGAAAGGTTGCGGACCTTTTACGCACACCCATCCTAAAGATCGGCCCGAGGGGATCTTTGGCGGAAACGTTGCTCTCCACACAGGCAGTAGTAACGCTGCCTACCTCTTGCTACCGATCATCCCTCCGAAGGATGAATGAGTTGGAATGGTGAGTTGGAATCTCGGCGCCTTGATCCCAGGTCAGTAACTGCCGAAGCTGCTGCGGGAAGCTCACCATGGACTTCCTGATCGCATCCCCCCCGCGTCACAATAGTTGTCGCCTCGATAGAAACCGATAATTCGGGGGCGAACATGAAGGACGGAGTAAGCGTCCGCCGAACACCGTCTTGACGACGGCGAGGTAAGTCAGGCGGCGAGCGGGAGCTCGGGCTTGAGCGCCTCGGCGACCGCCCAGGGCAGCAGCTCGTCGACGCGGTTGATCGGGTGGTCG
>JADLAV010000001.1 GCA_020848075.1 Burkholderiales bacterium | reverse complement strand
CGCGCGCGCGAGCTCGAGCCGGCGCAGCTCGGCGATGGTGAGGGCGTCCGCCCTTGCGCCTGCCTTGTCGGCGAGGCCGACGAAGCCGAGCAGTTCCGCCGCCTGGTCCTCGGCGTCCCGCAGCGCCGCGCCGCCCCGGCCGAAGGCGGCGCCCACCATGACGTTCTCGAGCACCGTGAGCGTGTGGAAGGGTTGGGGAATCTGGAAGGTCCGGGCCACGCCGAGCCGCGTGATGCGTTCGGGCGGAAGCCGCGTGAGCTCGTGCCCGTCGAAGGTGATCGAGCCGGCCTCGGGCCGGTGCACGCCGGTGATCGCGTTGATGAACGTCGACTTGCCCGCGCCGTTGGGCCCGATGAGGCCGACGATCTCGCCCGCCCGGATCTCCAGCTCGACGGCGTTGAGCGCTCGCAGCCCGCCGAAGCTCTTGGTGACGCCTTGGCAGCGAACGAGGCTCACCCGGCTCGCACTCGCGTGCGTGTCCACTCGGCCACCCGGGTCACCAGCACGTACAGGCCCTGCGGAAAGAACATCACGATCAGCGCCAGGGCGGCGCCGATCAGAATCAGGCTCTCGAATCCACCCAGCTCGCGCAGCGTCCACTCCCAGAAGACGCGCACGATCAGCGTGCCGAGAATCGGGCCCTCGGGCGTTCGCAGGCCGCCGGCGATCGTGTACAGCAGCGGCCAGATCGAATCCTCGATGCCGAAAATGCCGGGAGAGATGTGACGCGTGAGCGTGTGGCTGTTGAGCGCGCCGGCGAGCCCGGCGAGATAGCCCGAGACGGTCATCGCGAGCAGCCGGTAGCCGCGCACGTTCACGCCGGAGACTCTCGCGACGAGCTCGTTGTCGTGGATGGCCGCGAGGGCAAGCCCGGTCTTCGAGCCCATCATCGCCGCCGCAAAGAGGTACGACCCGACCATGAGGGCGAGCGCCGCGAGATAGCTCAGAACCCCGACGGTCTCGACGGAGAGCGCTCCGGGCCAGAGCGAGCGCGCCTCGACGCCGTCCCAGCGGTTCGTGAGCCAGCCGAACTGCTCGACCACCAGCACCTGGACGATCGCGGTGAAGCCGAAGGTCACCATCCCGAGATACCACTCCCTCAGCCGCAGGCAGAGCCGTGCGATGCCGAGCGCGACCAGGGCGGGCAGAAGCGGCCCGATGAACATGGCGAGCGCCACCGGAATGCCGAGCCGGCCGGCGAGGAGCACCGAGGCATATGCGCCGAGACCCAGGAAAGTCGCATGGCCGAGCGAGTACTGGCCCGAGTGCGCGGCCAGGTTCCACGACTGGGCGTAGATCGCGAAGATGAAGACGAAAGTGAGGATCTGGAGGGTGAACTGGTCGCGCACCAGCGCGGCGAAGAGCCCGCCGGCCACGAGCATGCCGAGCGCGATCAGCGCGACGGGCCGGCGGCGGCGCCCGCCCGGGGCGGGCGCGCGCCGCGCGGGGCTCACCCACCCTCCTTGAAGATGCCCTCGGGCCGCAGCATCAGCACCACGATCAGCAGGACGAAGGCGATCGCGTCGCGCCACGAGCCGCCGAGAAAGAACGTCGCGACGCTCTCGACGACGCCGTAGAGCAGCCCGCCCACCACGGCACCGGTCACGCTGCCGAGACCGCCGAGGATGATGACCGCGAACGCCTTGATGGCCGCGATCGTGCCCGCATACGGACTGAACGGGTTGATCACGCCGTAGAGCGAGCCGGCGACCGCGGCGAGCGCAGCGCCGATGCAGAAGCACAGCATGTCGACGCGGCGCACATCGATTCCCATCAGCATCGCGGCGGAGCGGTTCTGGCTCGTGGCGCGCAGATCCCGACCGACCGCGGTCCGGTACAGGAAATACCCGAGGCCGAGCATGAGCGCCCAGGCAAGCCCGATCAGGATCACGAAGTCGTAGCGCAGATTGATGACCCCGAGGTCGAAGAACTCGGTCGCGTAGGGCGTCCGGATCTGGGCATACTCGCGGAAGTAAGGCACGAACACCCGCGCCAGGGTGTTCTGCAGCACGAGGATCAACGCGATCGAGAGGAAGATTTCGTTGATCTTCGCCGTTCCCCGGATGCGGGAGAAGCCGAAGCGCTCGATCGCGACGCCGGCGAGGCCCACGAGCAGCGCGGAGCCGGCGAGCGCCGCGTACGGGTTGACCTCGAGCCACCGCGCGAGCAGGAACGTGAGAAACGCCCCCCACATCATCAGCTCGCCCTGAGCGAAGTTCACGATCTTCATGACGCCGAAGATCAGCGTGAGCCCGGTGGCGAGCAGCATGTAGATGGAGCCCACCACCAGGCCCCAGATCAGGATCTGGAGCAGGCTCGAGGAGTCGAGGACCATGACAGGGTCGGTCCCGGGACGCACCGACCCCCGAGACTCACGGCTGGCGGTATTTCGCCTCGGCGACCTCGTGTGGCCAGACGACGACGGGCCGCAGCTCCTTCACCTTGTCGTCCCAGAGAAGCTGCTGCGCGATCAGGTAGAAATCGACCTCGCGGAACTTCGGATCGAAGCGGAGTTTTCCACCGTTCACGGGCAGAACCTGCTGATCCATCTCGAGCCGGCCGAGCGCATCGACGATCTTCGCCTTGTCGAGCGAGCCCGCGAGTTCGATCGCCTTGGCCGCGATGTGGACCGAGTCGTAGGCCGAAACGCCCATCACCCCGGGGAGAATGCCGTAACGCTTGACGAACAACTCGCGAAACGGCTCCCAGCGCGCGAACAACCGATTCTTCGGCGCCGCGTACGTGCTGTAGAGGCTGAGGATCGTCGTGTACTCTCCGACCCGGCCGAGATCCTTGTAGTAAAGCGGATCGTCGGCGCAGGCGCAGACCGGCCCGATCGCGGTCTTCTTGCGATCCAGGCCGACGTCGAGCACCGCCTGCTGGATCATCGCCACCGTCTCGCCGCGAAAGCCCATCGGGACGAGCACGTCGGGCGCGAGCGCCTTGATCTTCGTGAGCTGCGCCCGGTAGTCGGTCTCGCCGACCTTGAAGCGCTCGGTCGCGACGGTATCGAGCGGAAGGTTCCGCTCCTTGATGCGGTCAGAGTAGCCGCGCACGTATTCGGCGCCGAACGGCGAGTCCTGATACAGCCAGACGACCTTCGCGCGCTCGCCGCGCCTGAGCGCCTGGGCGATGAAATCCGCGGTCGCCGCGCCGTACATGAGGCCGGTTCCCTGGTAGTGGAACACCATCGACTTCGTCGGATCGGGTCCCAGCTCCATGGTGCGCGTGAACAAGGGCGTCGAAGGCGTCGGGATGTAGGGCACGCCGCGATCCCGGATGAGCGGGAGCGCCGCCATGCCGAACGCGCTTCCCAGGCCGCCGAACACCACGTCCACCTTGTCCTCGACGAGGAGCCTGGTCACTCCCGAAACCGCTCCCTCGCGCGAGGTCTGGTCGTCGCCGGTCACGAGCTCGAGCTTGAGCTTCTTTCCGCCCACCGATACACCGCCCGCGGCATTGATCTCCTCGACCGCGAGCGTGGCCGCGCGCTGCTGGTCGAGGCCGGTCCCCGCCGCCGGACCCGTCATCGAAGTGAGCAACCCCAGCCGCACGGTGCCGGCCTGCGCCAGTGCTGCCGGCGCCGCCACGACCATCGCGAGGGCCATCGCAAGGTCAAACCAACGCGTATTCGCCACGGTCTCCTCCCCTCTCTCCGACCAGGTGATCGGCCATCATAGGGACGCCCATCCACAGTGTCAAACGCCGAGCCTCACCCGCCCGAGCCTGATCCGGGGCGGCGATGCCTGGTGCGCAATTTCGGCGTCGCACCAACGGCTGCGGACGAACGAGCGCACCGAAGGCGCACCCTAGGCCGGAGCCCTGAGGCGAGGCCATTGCGACCGCAGGCGGGGGTCGCTACGATTGCCTGGCTCGGCTCGGCCGCACGCTTTTCGTTCGGCCGCACGTCTGGCGAGCCGATGCCGGTACCAGGGAGTGCGCGATGAGTCTTGCCACGCTGATCGTCGAAAACGCCCGGCTGCACGGCAGCCGGGCGGCGATCCTCGACGAGGAGGGCGGCTTCACCTGGGCGCAATTTGCCGGACGCGTCGCGCGCGCGGCCGGTCTGCTCGCGGCGCAGGGTTTGCGTCCGGGGGACCGCTACGCGATCGTGCTGCGCAACGGCTTTCGCTGCGCCGAGCTGCTCTGGGCCGGATACTGGACCGGAATCATTCCCGTTCCGATCAATTGGCGTCTGAGCGCGCTCGAGATCGCGGCGATCCTGGAGGACGCGGACGCGAGAATCGTGTTCGCCGCGCGGGAATTCGCGCCGCGATTCGCCGAGAGCACGCTCGAGCGCTGGGGCGAGCGCGTGCTGCCGGTCGAAGCCGCGGGCGAGCCCGGTGAGTACGAAGCGCTGCTCGCGACGGCCGCTCCGGCTCCGCTCCGGGAATGCGACGAGAACGACGACGCGATCCTTCTCTACACGGGCGGGACCACGGGGCGCAGCAAGGGCGTGCGCTTGACGCACCGGAACATCCTCGCCGACGGCTGGCAGAACGCGGTCGCGCTCGGCATCCGCCCGGACGACGTCTACCTGCACGTCGCGCCGATGTTCCATTCCGCGGACATGAACGCGACGGCCTGCTACATGCTCGCGTGCGGCCACGCGTACCTGGCCCAGTTCACGCCCGCGGGCATTTTCGCGGCGATCGCCGGACACCGCGTGACCGTGACCAACCTCGTGCCGACGATGATCAAGCTGATGGCCGATGCACCGGAGGCCGCGCAATGCGACCTCTCGTCGCTGCGCCTGATCTACTACGGCTCGAGCCCCATGCCGCTCGAGTGGCTCCAGGCGGCACGGGGGCGTTTCCCCGGCGTCGGCTGGTACCAGGGCTATGGATTGACCGAAACCGCACCGATCCTCACCACCATGGACGAGCGCATGCACGAGCGCTGCTTCGCGTCCGGGGACTTCGAGCGGCTCAAGTCGGTCGGCACGCCCGTGGTCGGCGTGCAGTTGCGGATCGTCGATCACGCAGACCGCGAGCTGCCGCCCGGCGAAACGGGCGAGGTGGTGGTGCGCGGGCCGAACGTCAGCCCGGGCTACTTCAACCGCCCGGAGGAAAACGCCCGCGGCTTCCGCGGGGGCTGGTTTCACACCGGCGATGTCGGCCGGCTCGATGCCGACGGCTATCTGACCCTCGTCGACCGGACCAAGGACGTGATCATCTCCGGCGGCGAGAACGTGTACTCGACCGAGGTCGAGGCGGCGCTCTACCGCCATCCCGATATCGCCGAAGCGGCGGTGATCGGCGTGCCCGACGCGACGCTCGGCGAGGCGGTGTTCGCGGTGATCTGCTGCAAGTGGGGCAAGACGCTGCGCGCCGAGGACGTGGTCGCGCACTGCCGTGCCTACATCGGCGGTTACAAGGCGCCGAAGAAGATGGTGTTCGTCGACGCGCTGCCGCGCACGGCGCTCGGCAAGGTGCAGAAAAGCGTCCTGCGCGAAAAATTCGCCAGCGCGCGCTGAAACGTCGGAGGGGCGCCACGCGGCTTCGGCTTGCCCCCCGGTCCGCATCGCCGGCGGACCACGCACTCGCGCGTCAAGGCTTGCGCTCGGCGATCCGCTTGAACGTGCCGATCGCCTTCGTGAGCAGGAGGCCCGATTCGTCGCGCGCTTCGCCCTCGCAGAACGCGGTCGATTCGCCGGCATGCAGCACGCGACCCTCGGCGCGCACGACGTCGCTGCGGCTCGCATTCATGAAGCCGACGCTCATGTCGATGGTGATGACCACGGTGTTGGCCTGGTAGTGCCCGCGGACGGCCATGCTCATCACCACGTCGAGCATCGTCATGATGACGCCGCCGTGCGGCGCGCCCCAGCTGTTGAGGAGCTCGGGCCGCCGCCGGAGCTCGACCACCGCGTGCGCCTCGGTGATCTCGATCGGCCGGATGCCGAGATGCTCGGCGAAGGGAAGCGGGCGCCAGAATTCGGCGCCGGGGACGTCGTGCTTTGCGGCGGGTGCTTGCATGGCGCGGCAAGTGTGTCACCTGCGCACGGCGCCCGCAAGCTGCGTCGTCACAGCCGGGCCACGCTCGTGCGCCGGCCCAGCGTGGCGACACCGAACCGCTGATCGACGCGCATGCCCGCGGCGCCGAGCGCGCGAGCGCCAACCGCGCGGGATGCGTCGCGACGCGCGAACCGAGGCTAGCAAGACAGGGGGAAGGGCGTAAACTATGCATCCCGGCCGGCGCCGCAACTCCCTGGGAAGTGAGCGCAATGAGCAATCGAATCAACATCATGGTGGTCTCGGGCACGATCGAGCGCCTGCAGATGGCGGCGATGGTCGCCTCGGTCGGCGCGGTGAGCGGCAACGACGTGGCCGTCTTTCTCTCGATGAACGCCCTGCCGTTCTTCCGCAAGGGCGCCGATCGGCCGGCGCCGGCCGAGGGCGAGATGGGGAAGCTCCTCGTCGCGAAGAAGGCGCCGCCGTTCAAGCAGCTCTTCGAGAACGCGGTCGAGCTCGGGGACGCGAAGATCTACCCCTGCTCCATGGCGATGGACATCTTCGGCTACCAGCACGGGGACCTCGAGCCCTACCTGGGGGAGCCCCTTGGGCTCACCAAGTTCCTGAGCGACGCCGGCGCAGGCCAGGTCTGGTCGTTCTGATGGGCGTCACGAGCGCGAAGGAGGACAATGTGGCGGACGAAGGCGTGGCAAAGCGCAGAGTCATCGACGCCCGCGGCAGCTTCTGCCCCGGTCCGCTGATGGAGCTGATCGCGACGATGAAGATGGCCGAGGTCGGCGAGGAGATCGAGATCCTCTCGACCGACAAGGGCTCGGCCAACGACATTCCGGAATGGGTGCACAAGGTCAAGCACCAGCATCTCGGCACCGAGGAGAAGAACGGCGTCTGGCACGTGCTGGTGAAGAAGACGCACTGAAATCGAGCGGCTAATCACACAAAGGAGGCGGTCATGAGAATTCTCATCGTCGGCGGTGGCATGGGCGGAACGATTCTCGCCAACAACCTCGCGCGCAGGCTCACGGGCGAGATGCGCTCGGGCAAGGTCCGGCTCACGATGCTCTCCGCGTCCGAGCGGCACATGTACCAGCCGGGGCTGCTCTATCTCGCGATCGGCCGCGTGACCCCCGACGAGCTCTATCGCGACCAGGCGAGCCTGCTCGAGCCGGGCATCGAGTTCCACGTCGACCCGGTCGAGGAGTTCCGGCTCGACAAGAACGAAGTGAAGACCAAGAGCGGCAAGGTGCACGGGTACGACATCATGGCGATCGCCACCGGATCGCGGCCGACGCCGGAGGAGATTCCCGGCCTCGCGGAGAACGCCGAGCAGTTCTACACGGAGGAGAGCGCCATCAAGATGTTCAAGCGGTTGCGCGCATTCGCGGGCGGCAAGGTGGTGGTCGCGATGGGCGTGCCGCACAAGTGCCCGATGGCGCCGCTCGAGATCACCTTCATGCTGTACGACTACTTCAAGGACCGCGGCATCCTCGACAAGGTCAAGCTGCACTACACGTATCCGATCGGGCGCACGCACTCGCTGGAGAACGTGGCGAAATGGGCGGCGCCGGAGATGGACCGGCTCGGCATCACCTACGAGACGCTCTTCAACGTGAAATCGGTGGACGGCGCGAAGAAGGTCGTCAAGAGCGAGGAGGGTTCGGAAACCGACTACGATCTCCTGATCAGCATCCCGGCCCACCGCGGCATGGAGGTCATCGAGAAGAACGGCCTCGGCCAGCGCGGCTGGATTCCGACCCACCGGCACCAGCTCAACATGGAAGGGCGGGACAACGTGTACGTGCTGGGCGACACCACCAACCTGCCGATCAGCAAGGCCGGCTCGACCGCGCACTTCGAAGCCGAGGCGCTGGGCGAGAACATCGCGGCGATCGTCAAGCTCGGCGCGCCGGTGCGCGACTATGACGGCAAGGTGTTCTGCTTCATCGAGGCGGGGAAGGATCGCGCGACCTACGCGATGTTCGACTACCAGAACCCGCCACAGCCGCGGGCGCCCACGCGTGCGGTGCACTGGTTCAAGACTGCGTACAACAAGCTGTACTGGGCCTCCGCGCGCGGCCTGCTGTGATCGGGAGGCGCCCATGAACGCACCCAACACCGAGCGCGCGGCGCTCACCGAGGAGCTCGAGCGCGTCGCCGCCGCCGCGCGCGATTCGCTGACCGATGAAATGGTGTCGCGGCTCGCGGGGACCGCGAGCGACGCGATGGACCTCATCGACCGGGTGAACCGCACCGGGCTCGGCAAGGCCATCCCGGCGCTCGCCGAGATGGTGAACAACGGCGACCTCGACCGGCTTGCCAAGCTCGCCCGGGTCTACGTGTCCGCCGAGGACGCGCTCACCGACGAGATGGTGGGCCGGCTCTCCGAGACGATCGGCGAGGGCATGAGTCTCCTCGACCAGGTCAACCGCTCGGGGCTGGAGAAGGCCATCCCGGCGCTCGCGCGCATGGTGAACAACGGCGATCTCGACCGGCTGTCGAGCCTCGCGCGCGTCTACGCCTCGGCGGAGGACGCGCTCACCGACGAGATGGTCGGGCGCGTCGCGGAGACGGTGGCCGAGGGCATGTCGCTGCTCGACCGGCTGAGCCGCGGCGGCGCGGGGCGGCTCGTGGAGATGCTCGGGCAGATGGAAGCTTCCGGCAACCTGCAGCGCATGGCGGAGACGACGCCGCGGCTGATCCAGCGCCTGGACATGCTCGAAGGGATGCTCGGCGCCCTCGATGCCGCGGCCGCGGAATCGGCGCGAGCGCCGCGCGCACCAGGGGGCTTCGGCGGCCTCTGGAGCATGATGCGCGATCCGGACAATCAGGACGCCCTGCGCTACCTGATCAACCTCGGCAAGGCGATGCGCCGGAGCGCGGTGAAGAAGTAGGAACGGGAGTGCGGGGGGGGCGCGCTGCGCCCCCCCGCCTCTGCTCGTCGCGTCCATCCGCGGCGAGAGGGGCCATCTCGGCTTCCTTCTCCAGCAGCGTCGTCGGCGCCTGCGCGCGCGCCGTCGCCCGTTTCGCTCCGGCGCCGATGCAGCTATAGTCGGGGCCTTGCCCGAGGAGGAGGCGTGCGAGGGCCGTGGCCGGCACGTCGCAGATCGTCATCGATCAGGTGAGCCACACCTATCGTCCGCCGCGCGGGCGCGAGGTGCTCGCACTGCAGGACGTGTCGCTCGAGGTGCGCGGGCAGGAGTTCATCGCGCTCCTCGGCCCGTCGGGCTGCGGCAAGTCGACGCTGCTCTATCTCGTCGGCGGTTTCCTGCCGGCCACGCTCGGAACGATCCGCGTGGACGGCAAGCCGGTGTCGGGGCCGGGACCCGACCGCGGCATCGTGTTCCAGCACTTCGCGCTCTTTCCGTGGAAGACGGTGCGCGCGAACGTCCTCTACGGGCTCGAGAAGCTCGGCCTGCCGCGCGCCGAGCGCGAGCGCCGGGCGCAGGCGTTCATCGACCTGGTCGGGCTGCACGGCTTCGAGGAGAGCTACCCGTCGCACCTTTCCGGCGGCATGAAGCAGCGCGCGGCGATCGCGCGGACGCTCGCGATCGACCCCGAGATCCTGCTGATGGACGAGCCGTTCGGCGCGCTCGACGCCCAGACGCGCAGCCTGATGCAATCGGAGCTGCTCGGGATCTGGCAGCGCTCGCCGAAGACGGTGATCTTCGTCACTCACGACGTCCAGGAGGCGGTGTATCTCGCCGAGCGCGTCGTCGTGATGTCGGCGCGTCCGGGCCACGTGAAGGCGATCGTCGACACGCGGTTCGGTTGCAGCGATCCGAGCGTGTTCAAGTCGAAGGCGTTCGTCGACAAGGTGGACGAAATCTGGGGCCTCGTCCGCGACGAAGCGCTCAAGGCGCAGGGTAACCAGTCGCCGTGAAGGCCGCGCTCGTGCGCTACGCGCCGCTTCTCATCCTCGCGGCGGCATGGGAGGCGGCGGTGCGCTCCGGCGTCGTCTCCGAGCTCGTGCTGCCCTCGCTCACCGACGTCGTCAGCGCTTGGGTCAAGCTGCTCCGCGGCGGGGACCTGTGGCTGAACACGGCGGCCTCGCTGTACCGGACCGGCGCCGGGCTGCTGCTCGCGATCGCCGTCGGCGGCGTGCTCGGCATCACCATGGCCTGGTGGCGGCCGGTGAACGCGCTGGCAAGCCCGCTCGTCGAGATGCTCTACCCGATGCCGAAGTCTGCCCTCATCCCGGTCACCGCGCTCTGGCTCGGTTTCGGCGACGGCTCGAAGATCCTGCTCATCTTCCTCGGCTGCATGCTGCCGGTGACGCTCGGCGCGTTCAACGGCGCGCGCGCGAGCGACCAGGCGCTCGTCTGGTCGTCGCGCAGCATGGGAGCGAGCCGGCTGCGCGTCCTCTGGGACGTGGTGCTGCCGAGCGCGCTGCCCGAGATCATGAACGGGGTGCGCACCGCGCTCGCCCTCTCGTTCGTGCTCCTGGTGAGCTCCGAGCTGATCGCGGCGCGCTCGGGGCTCGGCTATCTCATCGGCTTTCTCGGCGAGGGGGGCGTCTACGACGCGATGTTTGCCGTCGTCCTCACCGTGGCGTTTCTGGGCTTTTTCGCCGACCGTGTGTACCAGCGGCTCGAGCGAAGGGTGCTGCGGTGGCGCGAGTGATCTGGCGCATCGCCCCGTGGCTGTCCGTCATGGCGGTTGCCGCCGCATGGGAGCTCACCGCGCGGAGCGGCGTCGTGACCCCGTTCATGCTGCCTAGCCTGAGCGTCGTGGTAGCGCGGATCTGGAGCGACGCGGCCTCCGGCGAGCTCGTGGCGAATCTCGGCCTCACGCTCTACCGCGCACTCGCCGGCTTCGCCATCGCGTCGGCCGTCGGCATCCCGCTCGGCATCCTGATCGCGCGCAGTCGCCCGGTGCGCTGGTTCTTCGACCCGATCGTCTCGGTCGGATTCCCGATGCCGAAGATCGCGTTTCTGCCGATTGTCACGCTCTGGCTGGGCTTCCACGACGTGTCGAAGATCACGATGATCGTGTTCGACGCGATCTTCCCGATCGTCACGGCCACCATCGCCGGCACCGCCGCGGTCGACCGCGAGATTCTCTGGTCGGCGCGCAACCTCGGCGCGAGCGACCGGGACCTGCTGCGCGAGATCATCTTCCCGGCCGCGCTGCCGGAGATCCTCACCGGCCTCCAGGTGGCGCTCCCGATCGCGCTCATCGTCTGCATCGTGGCGGAGATGAAGATGGGCGGCGTCGGCCTCGGCGGCGCCATGATCACCGCCTCGCGCTTCGCCGAGTCACCGGGCGTGTTCGCCGGGATCGTCGAGATCGCCATCGTCGGCTATGTCCTCGTCAAGGTGATGGCCGCCGCCCGCCGCCGGCTCCTGCTGTGGCACCAGGAGGTGCTGGCGCCGGCCACGGTGTAGCGGCGTCGGCGCCTCCCGGGGGGCGGCGGCCCGAAACCGGGCTACTCGGGGTGCGATGCAGCCGGCGCGGCGGTGCGCGGCGCCGCACTTGACAATGCCGGCCGCGCGGCGAATGATGCAAAAAAATGAACGCGTTCGATTAAGTTCACGCTTGGGGCTCGATCGTTCGGGCTCGATCGTTCGGGCTCGCTCGTTCGGGGTCGTTCGTACCGGCTCGACCGTCCGGACCCGGTCGGGAGGGGACGACGAGCGTCGCACCCGAGCGCCTGCCGCGAGAAGCAGACAGGTACGGAAGCAACCGAGAGGAGGGTCAAATGCGATTGCTCAATCTCGTCCCCGTCGTTGTCGCCGCCGCCTCGCTCGCGCTCTTCGCGGGCGCCGCCTCCGGCCAGCCGGTCAAGATCCGGATGTCCTACGTGGTGCCGGTCGCGAACTGGGCCCCGATCCTGTTCGAGAAGCCCGGCCTTGCGCGGCACTTGGGCAAGTCTTACACGTTCGAGGCGATCCATTTCCAGGGCACGCCCGCGCAGATCACCGCGCTCGCGAACAACGAGCTCGAGATCGCCGACCCCGCGTTCTCGTCCTTTGCGCTCGCGGTCGAGAATGCAGGGATGGACGACTTGCGCGTGATCGCCGACGAGTTCCAGGACGGCGTCGACGGGTACTACACGAATGAGTTCTTCGTGCTCAAGGACAGCCCGATCAAGACGATCAAGGACCTCAAAGGCAAGGTCCTGGCGACGAACATTGCAGGCAGCGCCGTGGACATCGCGATGCGCGCGATGCTGCGCCAGAACGGGATCGACGACCGGAAGGACGTGAGCGTCGTGGAGGCGGCCTTCCCGAACATGCTGGCCATGCTCATCGAGAAGAAGGCGGACATCATCCCCGCGGTGGTGCCGTTCTCGTTCAATCCGAAGCTGCGCGCCGAGGGCCGGGTTCTCTTCACGCAGAAGGACGCAGTCGGGCGCACGCAGATGATCGTCTGGGCCGCGCGCGCGGGGTTCCTGCAGAAGAACCGCGCCGTGATGCTCGATTTCATGGAGGACGCGATCCGCTCGGTGCAGTGGTTTCTCGATCCGAAGAATCACAAGGAGGCGGTCGAGATCGCCGCGCGGGTGAGCAAGCGCCCGCCCGAGTCGTTCGACAAGTGGCTGTTCACCAAGGCCGGACAGGCGGGCGACAACTACCGCGATCCGAACCTGGTGCCGAATCTCGACGCGCTGCAGGCCAACATCGACTTGCAGCACAAGCTCGGGCTGCTCAAGGCGAACCTCGACGTCAAGAAGCACTCGGATCTCAGCATCGTCCACGAAGCCGCGAAACGGATCAAGTAGCCGCGTCGGCGCGCCTGGCGGAGCGCGCGCGGAGGTGATCCGCGCGGACCCCGGCGCTCCGGCAGCGGCCGGCGGGCGCGCGAGGCCACGCGTCGGGATTGGACGGATGCGATGAGTGAGAGAAAAGCCGCGCTGGTGACGGGCGCCGCGACCGGGATCGGGCGCAGCGCCGTCCTCGCGCTCGCCCGCGCCGGGTACGACGTGGGCGTCAACTACTCGTCGAGCGAGGCCGCCGCTCGCGCCACCGCGGCGGCAGCCGAGCGGGTCGGCGCGCGGGCGTTGCTCCTGCAGTGCGACGTGAGCGACGAGCCGGGCGTTCGCGCGATGCTCGCGAGCGTCGGTGAGGCGTTCGGGCGTCTCGACGTGCTCGTCAACAATGCCGGCACCACGGCGCCGTGGCAGCCGAAGGATCTCGAAAGCCTGTCGCTCGAAGACTGGGATCGCGTGTTCGCGGTGAACGTGCGCGGGCTCTTCCAGGTGACGCGCGCCGCGCTGCCGCTCCTGAGGAAGAGCGCGGCGCCTTGCATCGTGAACACCGCGAGCATCGTCGGCCTGCGCCCCGGGCCCCAGCCGCTGCCCTACGCCGCGAGCAAGGCGGCGGTCGTCAACCTGACCAAGACCCTCGCCTGGAATCTCGGCCCGGAGATCCGCGTGAACGCGGTCGCGCCGGGCTGGATGGAGGGCGACTGGATGAAGCGCATGCTGAAGGACAAGTACGACGACCTGATGGGCAAGCGTGCGAAGGCGACGCCGCTCAAGCGCTGCGTCACGGCGGACGACGTCGCCGAGACCATGATGAGCCTCGTCCAGTCGAACCGTTTCGTCACCGGAGAGGTGCTCGTGATCGACGGCGGATACACGTCGTCCACTTGACCGGGGAGCTGCCGGATGCTCGCAGGATTCGTTCCCTTTCCGCCGGACCTCGCGCGGCGCTATCGCGAAAAGGGCTACTGGCGCGACAAGTCTCTCGCCGAGGAGTTCGCCGTCGCCTTTGGCAGGCACGCGGAGCGCACGGCGCTCGTCGACGGCGAGCGGCAGTACACGTACCGCGACATCGACCGGATCACCGACAACCTCGCGCTCAACCTGCTCGAGCTCGGCCTGCAGCCGCTCGACCGCGTGGTGCCCACGCTGCCGAACGTGGCGGAGTTCGTGCTGCTCTACTTCGCGTTGCAGAAGATCGGCGCCATCCCGATCGCCGCGCTGGTGACGCACCGTTTCCTCGAGATCAACCAGTTCGCGCAGCTCTCCGGGGCGACGGCGTGCGTCTACCCGGAGGCGCAGGGCGATTTCCGCTTCGGGCCGACGATCGAGCGCGTGCAGCGGGAGAACCCCGCGCTCAAGCACCGCATCGTGCTCGGGAACGCGGGACCGGGCGAGGTCTCGCTCGCCGAGCTGATCGAGCGGCCCGCGCGCCTCGCGCGGAGCGCGCTCGGCCGGATCGCCATCGATCCGACCGACCCGGCCGTATTCCAGCTCTCGGGCGGCACCACGGGCATCCCGAAATTGATTCCCCGGACCCACAACGACTACGCCTACAACTCCAAGACGGCCGCGCAGGTCTGCGGCGTGACCGGCGACACGGTGATGCTCATCGCGCTGCCCGTGGCGCACAACCTGCCGCTCGCCTGCCCGGGCATCCAGGGCGCGTTCTTCAACGGCGGCAAGGTGGTGCTCAGCCCGACGACGCGCCCGCCAGACGTGTTCGCCCTCATCCAGCGCCACCGCGCCACGCACCTCAAGGTCGTCCCGGCGTTCCTGGTCCGGCTGATCAACGATCCGGCGATCTGCGGGTACGATCTCGCGTCGCTGCGGCTCATTCAGAGCGGCGGACAGCGCATGCAGCCGGAGGTGAGGCTGCGCACCCACGAGCTCATCCCGAGCGCGTTCGTGCAGGAGAACTTCGGCATGTCGGAGGGGCTGCTCATGTTCGTTCGGCTGGACGATCCGGACGAGGTGAAGCTCGAGACGTGCGGCCGGCCGATCTGCCCGGACGACGAGGTGAGGCTGATCGACGACGACGGGCGCGAGGTGCCCGCGGGCGAAGTGGGCGAGTTTTCGTGTCGCGGCCCGTACACGCTGCGGGGCTATTTCGGGGCGCCGGAGCACAACGCGCGCCAGTTCACGCCGGAGGGGTTCTACCGCTCGGGCGACCTGATGCGCCTGCATCCGAGCGGCAACTACGTCGTCGAGGGGCGCAAGAAAGACCTCATCAACCGCGGCGGCGAGAAGATCAGCGCCGAGGAGATCGAGAACCTGATCCTCATGCACCCGGCGGTGCAGAACGCCGCCTGCGTGCCGATGCCCGACCCGAGCCTGGGCGAGAAGATGTGCGCGTTCGTCGTGCTGCGCAAGGGCGGCGCGCTCACGCTCGAGGCGCTCGTCGCGTTCCTGATGGGAAAGGAGATCGCAAAGTTCAAGCTGCCCGAGCGGCTGGAGATCGTCCCGGACCTGCCGGTCTCCACGTTCGGCAAGGTATCGAAGAAGGCGCTCGCGGAGACGGTGGCGGCGAAGCTCGCCGCCGGGGAGGCTGCGAAACCCGCTTGAGAGACCGGCCGGAGCGTCCCGCCGGAGCCACCCGCCCAATGCCAGCGACCGAGGACTCATCATGCGCATCATCGATCTGCACTGCTACCCGGGCACCCAGACCTGGATCGACAGCCAGGGCCCCTACGTGGAAGCGCTGGCGAAGTACTGGAACCGCAGCTGGGTCGCGAAGACGGAGGAGGAGGTCCTCCGCGACTTCACCGACGCGGACGTCGAGGCCTGCCTCGTCGCGCTCGATCTCGAGACGACGGTGGCGACGCCGCCTTGCACCAACGACTACGTGCACGCCATGTGGAAGCGCCATCCGCAGCGGATCATCCAGTGCTGGGGGACGCTCGATCCGTTCAAGGGCGAGCTCGCGATCCGCGAGGCGCAGAAGTGCGTGCGGGAGCTCGGCTTCATCGGCTTTCACTTTCATCCGATCATGCAGCGCTTCGCGGTGAACGACCGGCGGTTCTATCCGCTCTTCGCGACGATCGATGCGCTCGGGGCCGCGGCCATGATCGACGTCGGCACGACCGGCATGGGTGCCGGCATGCCCGGCGGCATGGGCGCACGGATCCGCCACGCGCACCCGTCGGCGATCGACGACCTCGCCGCCGACTTCCCAAACCTGAAGATCCTGATGGCGCACCCGGGCTGGCCGTGGGTGGACGAGACGACCGCAGTGGCGCTGCACAAGGGCAACGTGTACTGGGAGATGTCGGGCTGGGCGCCGAAGTACTTTCCCGGCAACCTCAAGGTCGACATGCGCGCGCGACTGCAGGACAAGGTCATGTTCGGCAGCGACTATCCGAGCATGCCCTATGCGCGAATCCTGAAGGAGTGGGGTGAGCTCGGCTACAAGGACGAGATCATGGAGAAGATCTTCCACCGGAACGCCGAGCGGATCCTCGGGCTCTAGCGGGTTGATGCGGCGCTCCCGGTCACGCGCGCAACCGGCGGCCGGATGCCGGCGGGGCGAGCCCTTCCATCTGCAACCGGAGCACCCGGCGCAGATCGGCGATGCCCGCGGATACGCGTGGCGCGGGCTCGGCGATCCACCAGCGGACCGCCGCGGAGTAGACGAAGAAGATCTGCCGGGCGATGCGCTTCGCGCTCGGCGCTGGCCGGACGCGACCCGCCCGCTGCGCCTGCGCCACGAGCTGCTCGATCCCGGCGATGAGCCGGCCGCGAATCGCATGGAACGCCTTGGCCTGCTTGCCGGCGGAATAGAACGTGAGCTCCTGCAGCGCGAGGCGCGAGAGCGCCGGGTGCCGGGCGAACTGCTCGTAATGGCACCTGAAGACCGCGATCAGCTGGTTCGCCAGCGCATCCCGGGGCCGCGGCGCGGCGAGCGCGCGGTCGGTGAGCGCGTCGAGCTCCTCGTTGAAGATCAGGAACACGAGGTCGCGCTTGTCGTCGGCGTAGCTGAAGAGGGTGCCGAGGCCGACGTGTGCGCGGCGAGCGATCTGGCGCATGGTCGCCGCGCTGTAGCCGTGCTTGCGGAAGAGCTCGTGCGCGGCGCCGCGGATGCGCCTCAGCTTGTCGAGCTTGTTCCGCTCGCGCAACCCGATCCGGGTCGCAGCGGCGCGTTTGGCTGTGCGAGGCATGCGGGTGTCGTGATCGCGGGGGTGCGTTACGCTGCGGCCGTGCTTGCTCGCGCCCGTGCGCGGGTAATGTACACGAAAGCACGCGCGGTCTCACCTGCGCGCCGGCGCGCTGCGCAGCGCGAAAGAGATCATCGCGCGCTGGCGGCGGCGAGGATGCGAATGGCGATCGCGAGGCGAACACGGAGCAAGACATGATCACCAAGGGACTGAGCGGCGCGGAGGCCGTGTTGCGCGTGCTGCGCGCAATGGGCGTCGAGCACATCTTCGCGTCGCCGGGATCGGACTGGGCGCCGCTGTGGGAAGCGCTCGCGCAGTCGCACGCGCCGGGGGAGGTGCCCGAGTACGTCTCCTCGCGCCACGAGGAGACCGCGGTTGCGATGGCGAGCGGCTACGCGAAGGTGACCGGCAAGCTGCCCGCCGTGGTGCTGCACACCACCGTGGGCGCGCTGCACGCCACGATGTGCCTGCGCGCGGCCCTGCACGAGCGCATGCCGATGGTGGTGCTCGCCGGCGAGTCGATCGCGTTCGGGGAATCGCCCACCGTGCCGGACCCCGGGCGCCAGTGGCTGCGCCTGCTCGCCGACGTGGGCGGGCCGGCGCGCCTGGTCGAGTCCTGCGTCAAATGGAGCGCCGGTCTGAGCACGAGCCTGCTGCTGCCCCACACCATCCAGCGCGCCGCTCAGCTCGCAATGGCCGTGCCGCGGGGGCCGGTGTTCGTGTCGGTGCCGGTCGAGCGCCTGATGGAGGCGATGACGGCCGATCCGCCCGCCGTCGCCGGGTTCGCCCGTGCGCCCGTGGCCGACCCGGAGGCGATCGATGCGCTCGCGCGCGAGCTCAGCGCTGCCGCGCACCCGGTGATCGTGACCGAGCAGCTGGGCAAGAGCGTCGGGGCGGTGGAGCGGCTGGTCGAGCTCGCCGAGGCGCTCGGCGCGCCGGTCGTCGAGGCGTGGCAGCCGACCTACGTCAACTTCCCGCGCGCGCATCCGCTCTATGGCGGCGTGGCGGCGGACATGTCCGCGGTGCTCGCGGAAGCGGACCTCGTGTTCCTGGTCGAGGCGGTGGCGCCGTGGCATCCGCCGTCCGCGCTGCCGGCGCCGGGGACCCGCGTCGTTGTCCTCGGGGAGGAGCCGCTGCACCCGCGCCTGCCCGCCTGGGCCTTTCGCGCCGACCTCGTCGTCGCCGGGGAGGCCGAGCGCTCGCTCGCGATGCTGGCTGCGCGGGTGCGCGAGCGCGTTCCGCCAGGGTCGCGGTCTGCGGCGGCAGCGCGCTGGCGCGCTCGCCACGAGGCGCGTCGCGCGGCGCTGCGCGACGAGGCCCGTGCGGCGGGCGTGCATGCGCCGATCGAGACCCGCTGGATCGTCCACGAGCTGAACGAGGTGCTGCCACCCGACGCCATCGTCGTCGACGAGACGATCACGCACCGGCTCGATGTCGTCCGGCGCCTCGATCGTCTCGGCCCCGGCGCGTTTCTCGAGGCGAGCTACGGCGGGCTCGGAGTGGGTCTCGGGACCGCGCTCGGGGCGAAGCTCGCGCGCCCGGAGCGCACGGTCGTCACGTTGATCGGCGATGGTGCGTTCCATTACAACCCGGTGCCCGCCGCATTCGGCGCGTGCCAGGAGCACCGCCTGCCGCTCCTCGTCGTGCTCTTCGACAACGCCGGTTATCTCTCGCAGAAGACGGACGTCGCGAAAGCGTTCCCCGGCGGCTGGGCCGTGCGGTCCGGCAAGTTCGCCGGAACGTCGATCCTGCCGCGCCCCGACTACGCGGCGCTCGCGCGTGCCTACGGCGGCTACGGCGAGACAGTCGAGGCGCCCGGCGAGGTGCGCGCCGCGCTCGTGCGGGGGTTCGACGCGGTGCGGCGCGGGCAGCTTGCCTTGATCGACATGGTGCTCGCACCGGTGAGCCCGGACCCGCGCATCTGAGCGATCCGGCCCCGGGGCGGCTCCGGATTCTATTGCAGCCGCCCGCGCCCGGAGTTCAGTCGTGTACGCGCGACCCGATGTTCATGCCGTGGCACGCGTGGAACCGGATCCGCTCGCGCGGCAGGCTGCCGACGTGCGTGGTGAGGATGCGGTCGGTGCTGCGCTTCATGCGCCGCCGGTCTGCGCCGCGCGAATCGCCTCCCACACCCTGAGCGGCGTCGCCGGCATGTCGATGTGCGCCACGCCGAGCGGGCGCAGCGCGTCCAGGACCGCGTTGATCACCGTCGGCGGCGCGCCGACCGAGCCCGCCTCGCCGATGCTCTTCACGCCGAGCGGATTGGTCTTGCAGGGCACGTTGTGGAAATCCATCGCGGTGGCGGGGACGTCGTCGGATCGTGGCATCCCGTAATCGGCGAACGTTCCGGTCACGAGCTGCCCCGAGTCGCGGTCGTACACCACCCGCTCGAGCAGCGCCTGGCCGATGCCCTGCGCGAGCCCGCCCTGCACCTGCCCTTCGCAGATCAGCGGGTTGATCACGACGCCCACGTCGTCCACGACCGCGTAGCGATCGATCGTGACGTGTCCGGTCTCGGGATCGACCTCGACCTCGCAGACGTGGCAGCCGTTCGGGAAGTTCGGGGGCTCGGTCGCGGCGAACCCGCTTGCCTCGAGCCCGACGCCGAACTGCTTGGGCAGCCCCACGGGCCGGTAGAACGCCTTCGCCACGTCGGTCAAGGGCATCGCGCGGTCGGTGCCCTTGATGCGGAAGCTGCCCTCCTCGAACTCGACGTCGCCCGCCGCCGCCTCCATCAGGTGGGCCGCGAGCGGCTTTGCCTTCTCGACGATCAGGTTGGCGGCCATGCGCAGCGCGCCGCCGCCGAGCATCACGCTGCGCGAGGCGTAGGTGCCGCGGCCGAACGACACCTGGTTCGTGTCGCCCTGCACGAGCCGGATGCTCTCGAACGGCACGCCGAGCCAGTCGGACACCATCTGCGCGTAGGCGGTCGCGTGGCCCTGGCCGTGCGAGAACGTGCCGGCCACGATCGTGAGCGTGCCGCCCGGATCGAAGCGGAGCTCCATGCGCTCGTTGAACACGCCGCAATCCTCGATGTAGTACGTGAGCGCGCGTCCCCGGCGCCTGCCGCGGCGTTCGGACGCGATGCGGCGGGCCTCGAACCCCTGCCAGTCGGCGAGCGCGAGGCAGCGCTCCATCGCGGTCGCGAACTCGCCGCTGTCATACACGAAGCCGGTCGGCGAAGCGTACGGCATGGCCGCGGGCGCGACGAGGTTCCGGCGGCGGATCTCCACCCGGTCGATGCCGAGCTCGATCGCGGCCTGCTCGAGCAGCCGCTCGGCGAGATACACGCCCTCGGGCCGGCCGGCCCCGCGGTAGGGCCCGGTCGGCGTGGTATTCGTGAACACCGCCTGCGCGCTGACGTGCACAACGGGCACCGCGTAGGCGTTCGGCGTGAGCTTGAGCGCGTACAGCACGGGCACGACGGCCGCGCCGGTGACGCATGCGCCGATGCCGTGCACCGCGCGCGAGCGCATGGCGAGGATCCTGCCGCTCGCGTCGAGCGCCATCTCGCCGTAGACGACCTGGTCGCGCCCGTGGTCGTCGCTCGCGAGGCTCTCCGAGCGCGTCGGGATCCACTTCACCGGCCGGCCGCAGCGGCGCGACGCCCAGAGCACGAGCGCCTCCTCGGGGTAGGTGTCGCCCTTCATGCCGAAGCCGCCGCCGACGTCGTTCGCGACGACGCGGAGCCCGGTCTCGGGAATGCGAAACACCGCCTGGGCGATCACCGACCGCACCCCGTGCGGGTTCTGCGTGCTGGTGTAGAGCGTATAGGCGTCGTCGGCGGCGCTGTACTCGCCGATCGCGCCGCGCGGCTCGAGCGCGTTCGCCGAGAGGCGGTTGTTCTCGAGGCGCAGCCTCACCACCAGGTGGGCCCGGGCGAACACGGCGTCGGCCGCCTCCTTGTTGCCGATCGCGAGCGGGAACGCGACGTTGCCCGGCGCCTCATCCCAGACCTTCGGCGCGCCGTCGGCGAGCGCGTCCTCCGCGCGCACCACCGCGGGCAGCGGCGCGTAGTCGACCTCCACCAACTCGGCGGCGTCGCGCGCCTGCGCCGCGGTCTCGGCGACGACGAAGGCGACGCGGTCGCCGACGAAGCGCACCTTCCCGGTGGCGAGGATCGGGCGGAACGTGCGGTAGCCCTTGGGCCCGCCCATGTCTTCCGGAATGAATTGCGGCGGCAGCCCGCCGAGCTTCTCGGCGAGCACATCCGCGCCGGTGAGCACGCACAGCACGCCGGGGGCGGCGAGCGCCTTGGACGCATCCACACGGCTGACGAGCGCGTGCGCGTGCGGCGAGAGCACGAGCGCCGCGTACGCCTGGTGCGGCAGGTCGATGTCCTCGACGTACCTGCCGCGGCCCGTCAGGAAGCGCGCGTCCTCGACGCGGCGCACCGGCTGTCCGATGCCGAACTTGTTCATGTTTCTCTTGCCCGTCAGAGGACTTCGAACAGCCCGGCGGCGCCCATGCCGCCGGCGATGCACATCGTCACCACGACGTGCTTCACGCCGCGCCGCCTGCCTTCGAGGAGCGCGGCACCGACCAGGCGGGCACCGGTCACGCCGTAGGGATGGCCGAGCGCGATCGCGCCGCCGTTCACGTTCAGCCGCTCGTCCGGGATGCCGAGCCGGTCGCGGCAGTAGATAACCTGCACCGCGAACGCCTCGTTCAGCTCCCATAAGCCGATGTCGTCCATCTTCATGCCCGTGCGGTTGAGGAGCTTCGGCACCGCGAACACCGGGCCGATGCCCATCTCCGCGGGCTCGCAGCCCTCCACCGCGAAACCGCGAAAGACACCGAGCGGCTCGAGATGGCGGCGCTCGGCGAGCTTCGCGTTCATCACGACGCAGGCCGCGGCGCCGTCGGAGAACTGGCTGGCGTTCCCGGCCGCGATGACGCCGCCCTCGACCGCCGGCTTGATCTGCGCGACGCCCTCGTACGTCGTGTCGGCGCGGATGCCTTCGTCGCGTTCGGCAACGACCTCCCGGATGCTTTCCCGGCCGGTTTCCTTGTCGAGGACCTTCATGCGCGCGGTGATCGGGAAGAGCTCTTCCTTGAACTTGCCGGCCTGCGCCGCCGCCGCGGCACGAAGCTGGCTTTGCACGCCGTAGCGGTCCTGCGC
The DNA here is from genome assembly GCA_020848075.1 of Burkholderiales bacterium. Taxonomy (GTDB): domain Bacteria; phylum Pseudomonadota; class Gammaproteobacteria; order Burkholderiales; family SG8-39; genus JAABRB01. The sequence goes on along the minus strand of JADLAV010000001.1, from coordinate 38,719 downwards.
CTCGCGCACGATCTCGTACTTCCTCGCGACGTACTCGGCGGTCTGCAGCATCGGCCAGTAGATCTCCGGCTTGTGCCGCGTCAGCCACTCGTCGGCGAGCATGTGCTTGTTCAGCTCGTTCTGGACGCAGGAGATCGACTCGACGCCGCCCGCGACGTAGATGTCGCCCTCGTCGGCGATCACGCGCTGCGCCGCCATGGCGATCGCCTGCAGGCCGGACGAGCAGAACCGGTTGACCGTCACGCCCGACGTCTGCACCGGGCAGCCGGCCCGGACCGCGATCTGCCGTGCGATGTTGGAGCCGGTCGCACCCTCGGGCAGCGCGCAGCCCATGATGACGTCCTCCACCTCGGACGGGGCGATCCCTGCGCGCTCGATGGCGTGCTTGACGGCATGGCCGCCGAGCTTCGCACCGTGGGTCATGTTGAACGCGCCGCGCCAGGACCTGGTGAGCGCTGTGCGCGCGGTGGAGACGATGACCGCTTCGTTCATGCCGGGCTCCTCGATGTGCGGCAGCGTGACGCGGGGCTGGACGGAGGCGCCCGCCATTCTGCGCCGCATTATCGTGGAAAAAGCGCCGTGCGGGCGATCGGGAGACAGGCTTCGCGGGATGACATTCGACGCCAGCGTCACGCGGATTTGCGGGCCACCAGATCGATCAGCGCCGACATGCCGTTGTGCCGCTTGCCCTCGCGGACGATGTCGTCGTGCTCGGCGAGATGCAGGATGTCCAGGCCGCGGAACGCATCGCGCAGGAGCTGCTCGGTGTACATGTTCTCGGCGACCGGCGGGCCGCCGGTCCCGTAGGCGAGCTGGCGCGGCGTGTAGCCTTGCAGCACCAGGTACCCGTCCGGGGCGAGCGCCCGCGCGAGCCCCGCGAAGATCAGCGCCCGCTCGCGCGGCGCGGCGAACTGGATGAAGATCGCGACGACGAGATCGTAGGCGTGCGCGTCCCAGCCCCACGCGTAGATGTCGGCCAGACGGTGATCGACGGTGACGCCGCGCTCGGCGGCCAGGCGCCGGGCCTTCGCGACCCCGGGCGGCGAGAAGTCGAAGGCCGTGACTTCGAGTCCGTGCTCGGCGAGCCACACGCTGTTGCGCCCTTCGCCGTCGGCGACGCACAGGGCGCGCATGCCGGGCCGCAGGAGCGGCGCCTGGCGCGCGAGAAAGGCGTTCGGCGCCTTGCCGTAGTGGTACTCCTCGACGTCGAAGCGCGCGTTCCAGTAGTCGAGCTCGCCGGTGCCTGGCATGAGAAGGCGTGAAACGTGGCAGGTGAAACGTGATAACCGAAACGTGAATCGTGAAACGTGAGCGCTCAGTTGAAGGTCTTGCCTGCTGCGGCGAGCTTCGCGAGGAGCGGCGCCGCCTGCCAGCACTCGCCACGGTAACCCTTGGCGAACCGCTCGATCGAGGACAGCACCCGCTCGAGGCCGACCGTGTCGGCGTAGAACATCGGCCCGCCACGATAGACCGGGAAGCCGTAGCCGGCAAGATACACCATGTCGATGTCCACGGCGCGCAGCGCGATGCCCTCCTCGAGGATGCGTGCGCCCTCGTTCGCGAGCGCGAAGATGCAGCGTTCGACGATCTCTTCGGCCGACACCGCGCGCGGCGTGACGCCGGTCTCCTTGCGGTAGCCCTCGATCAGCTTCGCGATCTCGGGATCGGGCTGTGGCGTGCGGTCGCCCTTCTCGTACCGATAGACGCCGGCGCCGGTCTTCTGGCCGAAGCGCCCGAGCTCGCACACCCGGTCGATCCAGGCGGAGTACCGCCGCGCCCGCGGGTCGCCCTGGCGGCGCTTGCGCACCGCCCAGCCGATGTCCTGCCCTGCCATGTCGAGCATGGCGAACGGCCCCATCGCCATGCCCCACTCCTCCAGCGCCCTGTCGACGTCCTGCGGCGCCGCGCCCTCGTCGACGAGGAAGTAGGCCTGACGGAGGTACTCTTCCAGCATCCGGTTGCCGATGAAGCCGTCGCACACGCCCGCGACGATGCCGACCTTGCGCAGCCGCTTGGAGAGCTTCATCGCCGAGGCGAGCACCGGTTTCGACGTCTTGGCGCCGCGGACGATCTCGAGCAGGCGCATGACGTTTGCCGGGCTGAAGAAGTGCAGGCCGAGCACGCTCTCCGGACGCCTGGTCGACGCCGCGATCTCGTTCACGTCGAGGGCCGAGGTGTTGGTGGCGAGGATCGCCCCGGGTTTCATCACCTCGTCCAACCGGCCGAAGACCTCGCGCTTGAGCGCCATCCGCTCGAACACCGCCTCGAGGACGAGGTCGCAGTCCCTGATCTCCTCGTAGGAAAGCGCGGGCTGGATGAGCGCCATGCGCTTGTCCACCTCGGCCTGGGAGAGCCGGCCCTTCTCGACGGTGCCCGCGTAGTTCTTCCGGATCACGCCGATGCCGCGCTCGAGCGCGTCCCGGCTGACGTCGAGGAGCCGCACCGGGATGCCCGCATTCGCGAACGCCATCGCGATGCCGCCGCCCATGGTGCCGGCGCCGATGATCGCGGCGGACTTCACGTCGATGGTGGGCGTGTCCTTCGGCACATCCGGGATCTTGTCGATCGCGCGCTCGCCGAAGAAGGCGTGGCGCATCGCCTTCGACTCCGGGGTCACGACCAGCTCCTCGAAGCGTGCGCGCTCGAACTTACGCCCTTCGTCGAAGGGCATGGTGACGGCGGCCTCGACGCACGCGACGATCTTGGGCGGCGCGGGATAGCCGCGTGACTGCCGGGCGACCCGGTCCTTCGCGGCCGCGAAGAACGCCGCGGCGTCGCCGGCAAAGGCCGGCTTCTCGTCGCGCAGCCGCCGCAGCGGCCGCTTCTCCGCCACCAGCTTTCCGGCGAACCCGACCGCGGTGTCGAGCAGGCTGCCCTGGACGATCTCGTCGACGAGCCCCTGCGGCGCCCGCTCGGGCGTCACCGGATTGCCCGACACCATGAGATCGAGCGCCGCCTCGGCGCCGATCGCGCGCGGCAGGCGCTGCGTTCCGCCCGCGCCGGGCAGGATGCCGAGCTTCACCTCCGGCAGCGCGAGCTGCGCGCCCGGCGCCGCGACGCGGTAGTGGCAGCCGAGCGCGAGCTCGAGGCCGCCGCCCATCGCGAACCCGCCGATCGCGGCGACGACCGGCTTTCGCATGGCCTCCAGGGTGTCGATGATCTGGTGCAGCGTCGGCGCCATGCCCGCTTTCGGGGTGTTGAACTCGCTGATGTCGGCGCCGCCGGAGAACGCCTTCTCCGAGCCGATGACGACCACCGCCTGCACGGCAGCGTCCGCGGACGCCTGCTCGAGCCCGTCCATGATCGCCACGCGCAGCGGATGTCCGAGCCCGTTCACCGGCGGGTTGTGCATCGTGATCACGGCAATGCCGTCGCGGACGGCGTAGGGGATGACTTCGCTCATCGTGGATCTCCGGGGGTTAGCGAGGCGGCGCGCCCGTGAACGTGCGGCCGCCGTCGGCGTAGCGGTACAGGCCGGCGTTCATCGCGCGCTGCCGCACGAGCCCGAGCACGGCCTTCGACCACGGCATCGCGACGCCGAGCCGGTCGCCGATCTCGCAGGGCGCGGCGAGGATCGCGTCGATCTCGGGTGCGCGCCCCGCCTCGAGATCCTGCAGCATCGAGGTCTTGAAGGCGCCGAGCTTGCGCGTCACCGCGAAACGCTCGTCGATGGTCATGCCCATGTCGATGCCGAGCGCACGGCCGACCGCCGCAGCCTCGTTCATCATCTCGCGCATGAGCCGCTCGGTGAGCGGGTCGCCCATGATCACGTCGGCGGTGGAGCCGGTGAGCGCGCTGATCGGGTTCATGTTCATGTTGCCCCAGAGCTTGATCCACACGTCGCGCTGGATGTCGCGCGTGCCCCGCGCGTCGAAGCCGGCCTGGCGGAGCAGCGCGACCGTCGCTTCCAGCCGCGCGCTGTCCTGGCGCGACGGTTCGCCGAGGAGCAGCAGGTTGCCCGCACCGCGCCTGATCACGCCGGGCGAGGCAATGGCCGACGCCAGGTGCACGACCGCGCCGAGCACATTCGCGGGCGGCAATGCGCGCGCGATCGCGCCCTCCGGATCCACCGACGCGAGCCGCGCGCCGGCGAGGGCTCCGCCGAAGCCGTGGAAGAACCACCACGGGACGCCGTTGATCGCGGGGACGATGACGGTGTCGCGCCCGACGAGCGGCACGAGCGCCGAGGCAGCGTCGCGCAGGTGATGCGCCTTCAGCCCGACGATGAGCACGTCCTGTTCGCCGAGGGCGGCGGCGTCGCTCTCGGCCCGCAGCGACGCGACGGCGCGCGCCTCCCCCTCGATCAGCGCCAGGCCGTGCGCGCGAATGTGCTCGAGGTGCGCGCCCCGCGCGATGACGCTCACGTGCGCCCCGGCCTGCGCGAGGCGCGCCGCGATGAGGCCGCCGACGGCGCCTGCGCCGGCGACGCACACGCGGGGCGTCGCGCCTGCGGTCATTGCCGGGAGCCCGGATCCTTGGTGTCGAGCGCGCGTGCGGTGGCGAAATCGGCGCATGCGTGCCCGACGCCGAGCTCGACGAGCCCCTCGAGAGAGAAATGCGCAGTCGATCGCAGAGTCACCGTGCTTGCTCGCGGGACGTTGCCGGCGGCCAGTATAGCCGACCGGCTCGTCGGGCCCGGAGCGGACGTGGCGCGGTGTTGACACCCCTGAGGGCCGACGGTAACTTGCTCCGACCGGCGCCATTGCGCCGGGACCGCCCGTCTCACTCACCCGCCCGGAGGCTCCCATGCTGCGCGGCCGCATGATGGACATGCCGCTCCTCATTTCGTCGCTGATCCGCCATGCCGACCGCTGCCACGGCGACGTCGAAATCGTGTCGCGCTCGGTGGAGGGGCCGATTCATCGCTACACGTATGCGGATGTCCACCGGCGCGCGCGACAGCTCGCCCAGGCCCTGACGCGCCTCGGCGTGCGGGCGGGCGATCGCATCGGCACGCTCGCGTGGAACGGCTACCGGCACCTGGAGCTGTACTACGGCGTCTCGGGAATGGGTGCCGTGACCCATACGGTCAACCCGCGGCTCTTCCCGGACCAGATCGTCTACATCATCAACCACGCCGAGGACCGGTATGTCTTCTTCGACCTGACCTTCGCGCCCCTCGTCGAGAAGCTCGCGCCGCAGTGCCCGGGTGTGGAGGGTTGGGTCGCGATGACCGATCGAGCGCACCTGCCGCAGGCGAAGATTCCCGGCATCGCCTGCTACGAGGAGCTCGTCGGCGCGGAGCGCGGCGACTACGATTGGCCGCAGCTCGACGAGTGGACGGCCTCGGGCCTCTGCTACACCTCCGGCACGACCGGCAATCCGAAAGGCACCCTCTACACGCACCGCTCGACCGTGCTGCACGCCTACGCGGCGTCGCTGCCCGACGTGTTCAACGTGTCCTCGCGCGACGTGGTCCTCCCGGTGGTGCCGATGTTCCACGTCAATTCGTGGGGCATCGCGTACGTCGCGCCGATGAACGGCGCCAAGCTCGTGCTCCCGGGGGCCGGACTCGACGGCAAGAGCCTCTACGAGCTCTTCGAGGCCGAGAAGGTGACGGTGACCGCGGGCGTGCCGACCGTCTGGCTCGCCCTGCTCGCCTACGTCATGGAGCATGGCCTGCGCTTCTCGTCGCTCAGGCGCGCGGTGGTCGGCGGCTCGGCCTGCCCGCCCGCGATGATCAGGACGTTCGCAGAGTACGGCGTCGACTGCTCGCACGCGTGGGGCATGACCGAGATGAGCCCGCTCGGCACGTTCGGCTCGCTGAGGGGCAAGCATCTCGGGATGCCGCCGGAGAAGCAGTTCGAGGCGCGAGTGAAGCAGGGGCGCGCGATCTTCGGCGTGGAGATGAACATCGTCGACGGCGCGGGCAACGAGCTGCCGCGCGACGGCAAGGCCTTCGGCGATCTCCTGGTGCGCGGCCCCTGGGTGACGAGCGGCTACTTCAAGGGCGAAGGCGGCGAGATCCTGCGCGACGGCTGGTTCCCGACCGGCGACGTCGCCACGATCGACGCCGATGGCTATATGCAGATCACCGACCGCTCCAAGGACGTGATCAAGTCGGGCGGCGAGTGGATCAGCTCGATCGATCTCGAGAACATCGCCGTTGCGCATCCGGCGATCGCCGAGGCGGCGGCGATCGGCGTCGCGCACCCGAAATGGGACGAGCGTCCGCTCATCGTCGCGGTGAAGAAGCCGAACGCGGAGATCACGCGCGAGGAGCTCTTGCAGTTCTACGAGGGCAAGGTGGCGAAGTGGTGGGTTCCCGACGACGTCGTCTTCGTCGCGTCCCTGCCGCACACGGCGACGGGCAAGCTGCTCAAGACGCAGCTGCGGAACGAGTTCAAGGCGCACGCGCTGCCGAAGTAGGGCGGGACCGTCGACAAGGGGGGCGCTCGAAGTCCGCTGGAGCGCGTGGACCCGGCGCGCGCTACACTCAGCGAATCCCGCCCCGCCCCCGCCCATGAACGAGATCGTGATCCGGCGCGAAGACGCGCTGCTGCGCATCCAGCTCAACCGACCGGCAAAGAAGAACGCGCTCACCGCCGGCATGTACGCGGCGATCGCCGAGGCGCTCCGCCGCGCGAACGCGGACGCGGGCGTGAGGGTGGTGCTCATCCACGGCGTCCCCGAGGCCTTCACCGCCGGCAACGACCTGCAGGACTTCCTCGCGAACCCGCCGACGGGCGACGCGGCGCCGGTGAAGGAGTTCCTGCAAGCGCTGGCGCACGTCGAGAAGCCGTTCGTCGCCGCCGTGACGGGCGCGGCGGTCGGCGTCGGCACGACGATGCTCCTGCACTGCGATCTCGTGTACGCGGCCGAGGATGCGAGGTTCGCGTTGCCGTTCGTCAACCTCGGGCTCTGCCCCGAGGCTGCGTCGTCGTTCCTGCTGCCGGCGATCGCCGGCTACCAGCGCGCCGCCGAGCTGCTCCTCCTCGGCGAGCCGTTCGACGCGGCAAGGGCGCGCGAAGCCGGGATCGTGAACGAGGTGCTGGCGCCCGATCTCGTGCTGACCGCCGCCGAGCAGGCCGCGCACAAGCTCGCCGCGAAGCCGCCCGCCGCGGTGCGGGTGACGAAGCGGCTGCTCAAGGCGCAGATGCGCGCCATGACGGACGCAGCGCTCGCCGAGGAGTTGCGGGAGTTTCTCGAGCGGCTCGTGTCGCCGGAGGCGAAAGAGGCGTTTGCCGCGTTCCTCGAGAAGCGCAAGCCCGATTTCTCGAAGTTCAGCTGACCGGGCGGGGGAGCGAGGCGAGTGACACGACGGTTCAAACAGGTGGACGTGTTCACCGCGAAGCCGTTTCTCGGCAATCCGGTCGCCGTCGTGCTCGACGGCGCGAGCCTCTCCGCGGCGGACATGCAGGCGATCGCCCGGTGGGCCAATCTCTCCGAAACCGCGTTCGTGCTGCCGGCCGAGAAGGGCGGCGACTATCGCGTGCGCTTCTTCACGCCCGCGAGCGAACTGCCGTTCGCCGGACACCCGTCGATCGGCGCCGCTCACGCCGTGCTCGAAGCGGGGGCGCTGCCCGGCGACCGCGCCGAGTACGTGCAAGAGTGCGGCGCTGGGCCGCTTCGCATCCGAGTCGAGAAATCCGGGCCCGAGCGTCACCTCTTCGTCGATGCGCCACCCGCGGCGTTCCGCCCGCTCGAGGACCGCGAGCTCGAACAGCTCAATTCCGCGCTCGACACGGACGCGGGTCCGGCGGTGCGCCCGCTCGTGGTGACCGTCGGGCCGACCTGGGCCGTGCTCGATCTCGGCGACGCCGCGACGGTCGCCGCGCTGCAGCCCAGGATGAGCGAGCTCGCCGGGGTGTCGCGGGCGATGAAGATCACCGGCGTCACCGTGTTCGGCCGCGATCGCGGCGCGGACGTGCCCCTGCGGGTGCGATCGTTCGCGCCGGCGGAAGGCGTTCCGGAGGACCCGGTGTGCGGCAGCGGCAACGTCTGCGTCGCAGCGTTCCTGCGCGAGACCGGATTGCTCGCCGGCATCGGCAACTTCTACTCGGCGAGCCAGGGCCGCGAGCTCGGCCGCGACGGCCGCGTGCACATGCGCGTCGACGTGAAGACCGGCGCCATCGAGCTGGGCGGGGCGGCGGTGACGTGCATCGACGGCACGCTTACGACGTGAAGCGTGGAACGTGGAAAGTGAAACGTGGAACGTGAAACGTCGAACGTGAAAAGCGAATCGCGCCTGCTCCGCTGCTTACCCAACCACTGACTACGGATTCCTGCCAATGAGCCTGAAAGGCAAGACACTGTTCATCACCGGCGCCTCGCGCGGCATCGGACTCGCGATCGCGCTCCGTGCCGCGCGCGACGGGGCGAACGTCGCGGTGGTGGCGAAGACCGAGCAGGCGCATCCCAAGCTGCCCGGCACGATCTATACGGCGGCCGAGGAGATCGCGCAGGCCGGCGCCCAGGCCGGCGCGCAAGCGCTGCCGATCCCGGTCGACATCCGCGACGACGCGAAGGTCGCCGAAGCCGCGAAGCGCACGGCCGAGCACTTCGGCGGTATCGACATCCTGATCAACAACGCGAGCGCCATCTCGCTCACCGGCACGGCCGAGACGCCGATGAAGCGCTTCGACCTCATGTTCGGCGTCAACGTCCGTGGCACCTTCGGCTGCTCGCAGGCCTGCCTGCCGTATCTCAAGGCGTCTGCGCGGGCCGGGCGGAACCCGCACGTCCTGATGCTCTCGCCGCCGCTCAACCTGAATCCACGCTGGTTCAAGAGCCACCTCGCGTACACCATGGCGAAGTACGGCATGAGCATGTGCGTGCTCGGGATGGCCGAGGAATTCCGCGGCGACGGCATCGCCGTGAACGCGCTGTGGCCGCGCACCGTGATCAGGACCGCGGCGCTCGCCATGATTCCCGGCGTCGACCCGAAGATGTGCCGGACCCCGGAGATCCTCGCCGATGCGGCGCACGTCATCCTGAACCGCGACGCGCGCAGGCACACCGGAAACTTCTACATCGACGAGGAGGTGCTCGCCGCAGCAGGCGTCTCCGATCTCGGCAAGTATGCGGTGCTGCCGGGAAACAACAAATTCCTGCCCGATCTCTTTTTCGACTGATGCCTTCGTCGTCGCGCCATACGACGGTTGTTCCGCGATGCTATAGCACACGGCGCGGCGTGCTGCGGGCGCTCCTCGTGCTGCTCGCGTGCGTCGCGGCGGCGCCCGTGGCTGCCCAGGTCTACAGCTGGCGCGATCCGCACACCGGGCAGCTCAGGATCTCGACGGTCCCGCCGCCCTGGCTGCGCGAGCGGGGTGCGGCCGCGGGCGGCCCGCGGGTCCACGTGTTCATGGAGGGCAAGGTGGTGCCGCCGGAGCGAATCGGCGCCGGCGGCAAAGTGCTCGAGCCGGAGTCGCAGGCCGGTCCGCCCGCCGAGCGCGCCGGCGCGCCGGGGACCGGGACCGAGGAGGGCTCGATCGGCGCGCCCGAGCTCGTCGCGCGGCGGAACGCGCTCCAGTCACGGCTCGTCGCCGACGCCTTGCACGTCGGCCCGGCGAGCGCGAACGCGGCGTTCTTCAAGAGGCTCGACGAGTACTTCGTCGTGAGCGAGCAGGCCGACGCGGCGGACCCGGCCGGCGCGCGGATGCGCGCCGCCGACCGCGAGTTCGGCATGCAGCAGATCAAGGCGAACATCGAGCGCGTGCTCGTCGATCCGGCGCAGCGCGCGGATTTCCAGGGGGAGGCGACGCGCTGGCTGAGCAAGCGCTCCGACCTCACGGCGCAGCGCATCGTGCGCTGCCTGCGCGACGGGTTCTGTTAGGGAAGCTCTGGTTTCCCGAATGGGGTAATCGGGGCGCGGGAATGACTCGAGCAGACGTTCCCTGGCTATTCGAGGAGATCGCGCTCCGGGGGCGGCCGGCGCATCGCGAGCGCGGCAGCCACACCCGCGACGAAGCCTCCGATGTGCGCGCCGTGCGCGATCCCGCCCATCCCGGTGGTGAGCAGGAACGGCAGCAGGTTGTCCAGCAGCAGGAAGATGGCGAGAACGATCCTGGCCGGAACGTGGATCGTTCCGATGTAGAACGGGAACAGGAAAACGAAGAGCCGCACCGTGTAGCGCGGGAACCACACGAAGTAGAAGCCGAGCACTCCGGAGATCGCGCCCGACGCGCCGACCATCGGGATCTGCGAGTGGAGGTTGAAGACGGCCTGGAATGCGGCGGCCGCCGCACCACAGGCCAGGTACCAGAAGAGAAAAGCGGCCCACCCGAGCCGGTGCTCGACGTTGTTCCCGTAGATCCACAGGAACAGCATGTTGCCGAAGACGTGCATCAGGCTGCCGTGCATGAACATCGAGGTGAAGAGCGTGAGGACGCTCATCTGCGCCGGCCGGAAGCCGAACTGGAACGTGAAGAGATCGTACAAGGTCGTCTGGCGGGCGACGTCGAGCAGCGTGACCCCGGGCGGAAGCGTGTCGGAGATCGCGTGCAGGTAGGCGTAGAGGAGCGGGTCCTGGGGATCGGGGCGCTGCGCCGACAGCGGCAGCGTCACGAGCGCGTATACGAGCACGTTCGCGGCGACGAGCGCGACGGTCATCCACGGCATGCCCCGCGGGTTCGGGTAATCGCTGATCGGCAGGAGCATGGACGCTGGCGGCGCTGCGAATGGACCGAGTGTGCCATCGCCTCGCGCGCCCGGCCGCGCCGCTGCCGTTCAGTAACGGCCGGTACGCCGGGCGCGCTAGCCCGCGCCGTGTGCCTGCTCGAGCTCGCTCAAGACGCGGCCCATCGCCGCCTCGACGAGCGGTGCGTCGGAGAGCACCCGCGCGTCGCCGCGGCGGATCGCCTCCGCGAGCGCCTCCGGATCGAACGCGAGGGAGCGCGTCGCGCTCGGGTTCACGAACACGTGCACGCCCTTCAACGGGCTCACCCAGGACAGCCTCGCGCGCAGGCTCGAGCCGTCGGGCTGCGCGAATTCCACCCAGGTGCCGCGCACGAGGCCGGGAATCGATCCGGCAAGGGCGCCCGCCTTGCTCGCAGGCCGCCCCTTGATCTCGACCGCCTCGACGACCAGGTCGTCGCGCGTGAGTGTGACCGACTCGATCTGCGGCGGCTCCGCAGGATCGGCATCGAGCGGAATGTCGACCGAGCGCGTGTCGATATGGGGCGGCTCCGGCGCCGGCGCGGGCGCATGCTGGCTTGCGGCCGGGCGCACTGCGTCCGCGTGCAGCGGCACGAGCGCGTCGAGCGCCTGCCTGCGGGCCTCGACGCTCAGCCCGGCACGCTCGAGACCCGTGCCGAGCCGGCCGATCAGGCCGGGCAGCATCTTGACGAGCTGCGCGCGCTCGGCGGCGCCGCTCTTCGGCTTGACGCTCCAGAGGAGGTCGTCCATCGTCTGCATCGCCGCGCGCCAGGATTCGCCGTCGGCGCCTTCGCGCGCGAATATGGCGGCGAGCACCTCGCGCCATTGGTCTCGCAGGACTGCCCGCACAGGGGCGGGCCCAGGCTCCGCGGCAAGGCGGGCCTCGATGGCATCGGCCGCCGCGTCCCCCGCAAGCGCCACGCGCTCGCGCGCGGCGATCAGCTCGATCGAGCGCCCGGCGATTTCCTCCGAGCGGTCGGCTTCCTGCCCCGCGAGGGCTTCGGCCTCGGCGGTGAGCGCTTCGAGCTCGGCGAGATCGGCGCCGAAGCTCTCGATCGCGCGCTGCACGATGCCGGCAACCCCCGCGTAGAAGGGATCGGCAGCGCCGGCGCTGCCGTGCCAGCCAACTGCGGCGGCGCCCAGCCGGTCGAGCAGGCGCCGCGCCGGGTGCGCCGTATCGGAGAAGAAGCCGCGGTCGAGCATCGCCGCTTTCAGCGTCGGAATCTGCAGCCGCGCGAGCAGCGCCTTGAACGCGTCTGGTATCCGGGGATCGCCGAAGACCTGGTCGAAGATCATCGCGACGAGATCGCAGGTCGTTCCGTCCGCGTCGGCGAAGCGCCGGCCGGCATCCGATTGACGCAGGCCGCGCAGGACGTTCACCGCTCCGCCGGTGGCCGGAATCCCGGCCGTCGCGCCGCCATCTGCGCCTTCGCCGGCGATCGGGATCGCGCCGCGCTGCACCTCGGTGAGCCAGTCCACCATCGCCGGCGTCGCCATCACCGGCGCGCTGCCCGCAGGCAACGCACCGGACCGTCCGAACCCGAGCTGGCCGAGCGGTGTGCCGGCGCCCGGGGCGCCGCCCGCAGGCAATACGCCGGCCCAGCCGAGCCCGGGTTGACCGGGCGTCGGTGCGCCGGCGCCGCCGGGCGCGCGCTGTTGCGCGAGCAGCAGCTGGAGATGTGCGAGCATGTCCTCCGGCGATGCCGCCCCTTGCGCAACGGGGTGCGCGGATTTGTGCGCCGACTGCGATTCGCTCTTCAGGATGCGCGCACGGCCGGCGCCCTTGACGCCGTGCTCGGCGAGCATCGCGTCGAGCTCGCCGTAGAGCGTGCGCACCGCGCCGGCGAGGTGGTTGGCCACCAGGTTGGCGAACGTTCGCACCGCCTTCTCGCGCAGCGTCAGGCGTGCGATACCGCCGTAGAGGCCGCACGCGAGCGCGGACGGCCCGATCGGGTTGTCCTGCTCGAGCAGGTCGGGCTGACCGGTGAGCGCGCCCACGCGTCGGGTGAACGAGAAGAGCTCTTCGCGGGCCTCGTCCTTCAACCGCAGCGCGAGGTTACCGATCGCAATCTCGTTCTCGAGGGTGCCGGTCCGCACCAGCGTGAGCGCACCAATATCGAGATGGGTATCGTCAGGGCGCGGCCGGGCGCCACCGGAGAGTGTCGCGAACCGGTCGATGACCCCGATGCGCACCCCTTCGCGGAAAGCGATGTGGCCGGCGCGCGCCTGGTCGACCGCGTGCAGGTACTGGCCGCGGGTGTCCGGGTCGGTCGTCCGCGTCGCGGTGTCGAGCAGCGCTTCTGCCGCCGCGTCGAGCGCCGGATCGAGAATTGCGGCGAGCCGCTCCGCGGCGCGATCGCGGCAGGCAACAAGGAACGCCTGCGACGATGCGCCGCCCGGGAATTCGGCGGACGAGGGCGGGTTCGGGCTCATCGGGATCGGGTACGCACCGCGGAATGTTACGCTCGCCGCGACTGCCCGCAAGCCGTGCGCGCGTCTCGGCGCTGCCAGGCGGTGCCGCGCGGCATCGGGGCTAGCCCCCCGCCCAGACGACGAAGTAGACCAGCGCGGCGATCCCCACCGAGACGCCGAAAATGCCCCGGATGCGCTTCTTGTCGGTCCAGGTCACGCCGCCTTTCTTCTTCCCGGCCATGTTCCACTCGAGCACGACGATGAGGCAGCCGATCCCGAACGTGATGAGCGCGTACTTGAGCTCCGGTGACATTGCCGTTCTCCCTATTTCACTCGTGCCATTGTAGGCGCTCGCACCCGGCGCGCACGTGGAGGGCGTCACACGGCATGTGCGCCGCGGCTTCGTCGCATTCGCGCGCACGACCCGCACAGGCGGAATTCTCCCGGCGGCCGTGGCTGCGCACCGTCCAGGGCGACCAGTGGTGCTGACGCCGGTTGTGCATTAAGCTAGATTCACCCCGCATACCGTTGTCTGGAGCGCCGGAGATGCGCGGCTGGGAGGAGGGAACATCGCCTTAGATCCGCCCACGCCGGCGCCGGCCTGAAGGGAACACTTGCTCGGCCGTATTCTCGGTTTCGCGTTCGGCGCCGTCCTGTTCCTGCTGGCGCTCGTCTTCGCCTCGGTGCTCGCGCTCGTCGCGGGCGTCGCAGTGATCGCTGTTTGGGCGTATCTCTCCTGGCGTGCGTGGATGCTCGCGAGGCAGGCGCCGCCGCCTGCTGCGCGGCCCGGGTCGGTGGTCATCGAGGGCGAGTACCGGGTCGAGCGCGACGCGGGCGCCGGCGATGCTCGCGACGCGCCGTCCAACGTGGAGCGGGACTCGGGTCGCGACGACGTGCGCTGAGCCCGGGGACACGGCGACGAGATCCCGACCGCATCGCCGCCCCAGGACTTCCACCCGCGACCGGAGCCGCGCGCGCGGGTGTGGAATTGTTCCTCTCCCGCCTCGGCGCACGCCGGCGCTTCCCCGCAAATCCCGTACTTGCCCACGATCGGGAGCGCGAGCCTGGCCGGATTGACGCTCGCTGGTCCGGAGCGTGCTTTGCTGGCCAGTAGAACGAGCCGGATCGTCGACCGCGCCTCCGGCGACACCGGCCAGAAGACGCGGAGATCCGATGTACGCGGGCTGGATGACCATCGTCGGCGCACTGCTCGCGAGCGGGCTCTGGCTCGCGTGGGAAGGCTGCCAGCGCGACGTTCACGCGACTGGCAGCCTGCGCGAGCGCGGGATGCTGGCGATCGCCCTCGTGCTCGCCGCCGCGGCGGGCGGGCTCGGCGTCATCGGTTACGCGATGCTCACCGACCCGCTTTCGCCCGCGCTGCTCGTGCCCATCGTTGCGCTCGTCGCGGCAATCGCGCTTGGCGCGGGCGCCATCGCGCTCTTCGGGGCGCTCCGTCACATGCGGCGTCGCCGCGACCCGCGCCGCTGAAGCGGACGGCGATCCGCCTTTCAAACGTCGAGTCCTTCGCCTCGGCGCGCGTGGCGCCGAACATCCGCGCGCAAGACCGGCAAGCAATCACGGGGGGCGTAAAGCGTTTCCGGTATGATCGGCGCACTTGCGAGCGCGTGCTTCGTGCGCATGCTTCTAGGGCCCGTCTCGTCGGGGAGCGTCGATGGAGTTGCACCTGGTCTGGCTGCTCGTTGGAATCGTGCTCGTGATCGCCGAGCTCCTCACCGGCACCTTCTATCTCCTCCTTCTCGGCATCGCCGGGCTTTTCGGCGCGGCGGTGGCATTCGCCGGCGCGCCCTTCTGGGTGCAGGCCGTCGTCTCGGCGGCCTTCGCGGTGATCGGCGTGCTCTGGATCCAGCGGCACCGGCGCATGCAGCAGCAGCCGGGCATGCCCGCGCTCGACGTCGGGCAACCCGTCACGCTCGACGCGTGGGTCAACCGGGCCGACCGCCTCGCGCGGGTACGCTACCGCGACGCGCTGTGGGACGCGCGCGTCTCGGGCGAGATCCGCGGCGAGCCCGGCGAAATGCTCTACATCGTCGGCGTCGACGGCGCGACGCTCCACGTCGCGAAGCAGCGGCAAGCGTAGCCCGCCCGCGCGACGATGGCTGACCAGAAAAGACCGCCGTCTCCCGAAGACCTGATTCGCGCGCTCTTCAAGGTCGCGACCTCGGGCAAGCAGCGGTCCCCGAAGGCCGCCGCATCCCTCGCCCGCAAGAAGGCGCCGCCGTCTGCCGCCGCATCCGTGCAACCGGAGAGATCCACCATGCTCCCCAAGATCGTCATCGCCATCATCCTGTCCATCGTCGTCTACGCGCTCGACGCGACCCGGCCCTTCGCGGTGCCGTTCCTGATCCTCGCGCTCGCGGTCGTGTTCATCATCGAGGGGGTGCGGATCGTTCCGCAGCAGGAGGCCTGGGTGGTCGAGCGGCTCGGCCGCTTCCACGAGGTGCTCGAGCCGGGGCTGCGCATCATCATCCCGATCGTGGACCGCATCGCCTACAAGCACTCGCTGAAGGAGGTCCCGTTCGACGTGCCCGAGCAGGTGTGCATCACCAAGGACAACACGCAGCTCGGCGTCGACGGCATCGTCTACTACCAGGTCACCGACCCGCGCCTCGCCTCGTACGGCAGCTCGGACTACCTGATGGCGATCACGCAGCTCGCGCAGACCACGCTGCGCTCCGAGATCGGCAAGATGGAGCTGGACAAGACGTTCGAGTCGCGCGACGAGATCAACCGCCAGATCGTCTCGGTGCTCGACGAGGCCGGCCGCTCGTGGGGCGTGAAGGTGCTGCGCTACGAGGTCAAGAACCTCACCCCGCCCGAGGCGATCCTGCGCGCGATGCAGCAGCAGATCACCGCCGAGCGCGAGAAGCGCGCGGTGATCGCGAAGTCCGAAGGCCAGCGGCAGGAGGAGATCAACATCGCCGACGGCGCGAAGCAGGCCGCGATCCTCACCTCGGAGGGGGAGAAGGCGGCGCTTGTCAACAAGGCGCAGGGGGAAGCCACCGCGATCCGCGTGGTCGCCGAAGCGAACGCCGCCGCGATCCGCGTGGTGGCCGAGTCGCTCGCCGGCGCGGGCGGCATGGACGCCGCGAACCTCAAGGTCGCCGAGGAGTACATCACCGCCTTCGCCAATCTCGCGAAGGCCGGGAACACCCTCATCCTGCCCTCGAACCTCTCGGACGTCGCCGGCCTGATCGGGACGGCGATGACGGTGCTGGAGCGCACGAAGGGCGGCGGCGCGCCCGCGGTCCCGGTGCCGCGGGCGTAAGCCCGCGGGCTGCATGGATGAAGACGCTGCTCGCGCGATTGCCGGTCATCGGACCCTTGACCCGGATGCTCTCGGGGCAGAGTTCGGTGGCGGCGCCGCCGAAGCGCTTCCGGGGAAGCCGCAGCTACTGGAAGGAGCGGTATGCGACGGGTGGCAGCTCGGGCGTGGGCTCGTACGGCAAGTTCGCGGAGTTCAAGGCGGAGGTGATCAACGCCTTCGTCGCGCAACGATGCGTGCGCTCGGTGATCGAGTTCGGCTGCGGCGACGGCAACCAGCTCACGCTGGGGCAGTATCCGGAGTACTTCGGGCTCGACGTCAGCGAAGTCGCAGTCGAGCTTTGCCGCCGGCGCTTTGCGTCCGATCCGTCGAAGCGGTTCGCGCTGATGAGCGATTATGGGGGCAAACCGGCGGATCTCGCGCTATCGCTCGACGTGATCTACCACCTCGTCGAGGACGACGTTTTCGAGGCCTACATGCGGATGCTCTTCGCCGCCGCAGCGCGCTACGTGATCGTGTATTCCAGCGACAGCGAAGAGTCCGCTGCGCGCGTCGCCGCACACGTGAGGCACCGCAACTTCTCGAGGTGGGTCGCGCGAAACCTTCCGGCGTGGCGACTCCTCGAGCGCATTCCGAACCGCTATCCATACCGGGGCGACTACCGCGAGGGCTCCTTCTCGGATTTCTTCATCTATGGCAAGGCCTCGGGCGCGGACCGCCCCGCCCCCGCCTTCGGTCCGCGCTGAGCATCCATCACCCGCGTTCGCTTGCGGCGGCCCGCGCGGCCGGGGACAATCTCCGCCTCGAACAACAAGCGCGTCATCTAGAGGCCGGGAGATGGGCGAAGAATTCAAAGGGCGGCGCGAGGACCGGAGGCTGCTGACCGGCCAGGGCCGCTACACGTCGGACTGGAACCTGCCGGGCGAGCTCCACGCGGCCTTCCTGCGCTCCGACCGGGCGCACGCCGAGATCGTCGCGCTCGACACGGCGGCCGCGCGCGCGGCGCCCGGCGTCGTGGCGGTGCTCACCGGGGAGGATACGGCGAAGGCCGGTTACAAATCGCCCCCGCCGCTCGTCCGCTACCCGGGCAAGGGCGGCACGGCGATCAAGGTGCCGCAGCGCGACCAGCTGGCGCGCGACTGCGTGCGCTACGTGGGGCAGGAAATCGCGCTCGTCGTGGCCACGTCCGCGCTCGCCGCGCAGGACGCCGTCGAGCTGATCGAGATCGAGTATCGCGAGCTGCCGGCCGTGGTGGACGAGCGGGCGGCGCTCGCGCCGGACGCACCCTGGCTCTACAGCGACGTGCCCGGCAACGTCTGCTTCGAGTTCGAGTACGGCGATGCCGCCAGGACGGCGGCCGCTCTTGCGGGCGCCGCGCACGTCACCCGGCTCACGCTGGATTGCCAGCGCATGTCGGGCAACCCGATGGAGCCGAAGGGCTGCCTCGCCGCATACGATCCGGCGACCGGGACCTACGACGTCTACTCGAGCAGCCAGGGCATGTCGATGATGGTCCACGGCCTCGCCGGAATCACCGGCGTTCCGCACGGCAAGATCCGGGCGCACGCACTCGACGTGGGCGGGGGCTTCGGCATCCGCTCGCAGGCGTACTCCGAGTACTGCGTGCTGATGCTCGCGGCCAGGATGGTCGGCAGGCCGGTGAAATGGATCGGCTCGCGCTCCGAGACGTTCGTGAGCGACCACCACGGCCGCGCGGTGACGATCGCGGGCGAGCTCGCGCTCGACCGGGAGGGCAACTTCCTCGCGATCCGGTTCGAGTGGATCTGCAACATGGGGGCTTACCTGTCGCAGGCCGGTCCGGTCATCAACACGATGACGCCGTCGCAGCATGCGGTGAACATCTATCGCATCCCGGCGGCGTACGGGCTGCATCGGCTCGTCCTGACCAATACCACGCCGACCACCGCGTACCGCGGCGCGGCGCGGCCGAACGTCGTCTACATCGTCGAGCGGCTGGTCGACGAGGCCGCGCGCGAGATGGGGATCGACCGGATCGAGCTCCGGCGGAGGAATCTCATTCCGAAGGAGGCGTTCCCCTATCAGACGCCGACCACGATGTACGACAGCGGCGATCCGCCCGGCATGCTCGCCGACATGATCGAGCACGCGGAATGGAGCGCGTTCGAGGCCCGCCGCGCGGAGGCGAAGCGGCGCGGGAAGCTGCGCGGCATCGGCTGCGCGGCTTTCGTGGAGCCCGCGGGCGGAGGCGGCAGCGCCAAGGAAGAGGTTGCGATCAGGTTCGGCGAATCGGGCAACGCGACGCTCTACGTGCTCGCCGGACCGTCCGGGCAGGGGCACGAGACGGTCTTCCCCGAGGTCGTCGGGGGGCTGCTCGGCGTGGACGCCGAGCGGATCACGCTCCGGGCGGGCGATCCGGACGGGCCGCCGCTCGTCGGCGAGGGCACGATCGGCTCTCGCTCCTTGATGTCGCACGGCGGCGCGCTGGTGGTCGCGGCGCGGGAGGTGATTCGCAAGGGCATCGCGCTCGCGGCGAACGCGCTCGAGGCGGCTGCGCCGGACATCGAGTTCCGCGACGGCCGCTATCGCGTGAAGGGCACCGATCTCTCGATCGGCATGGCGGAGCTCGCGCAGCGGTACGGTGGCGAGGCAGAGCATCCGCTCGACGCGAACGGCGAGATTCCGGTGCCGCGCGCGTTTCCGAGCGGCGTGCACGCAGCCGAGGTCGAGATCGACCCCGAGACCGGCGCGCTCGAGATCGTGCGTTACGTTGCCGTCGACGATTGCGGCCGGGTGATCAACCACGTCCTGCTCGACGGGCAGCTCCAGGGCGGAATCGCGCAGGGGATGGGGCAAGTGATCGGCGAGCACTGCCGCTACGACCTCGTGTCCGGCCAGCTTCTCACGGGAACCTTCATGGACTACTTCATGCCGCGCGCCGATGCGCTCGCCGACGTGCGACTGTTCGACCACTCCGTGCCGTCGCCGAGCAATCCGCTCGGCGTGAAGGGTGCCGGAGAGGCCGGAACGACCGGCGCCGTCGCGACCCTCGCGAACGCGGTCATCGACGCGCTGCGACCGCTCGGCATCCACCGATTGGATCTCCCTTATTCGCCCGATCGGGTATGGGAGGCAATTCGAAGGGCCGAGCGGTAGGACTGCCGTTCGCCAGCATGCGTCGGTTCATCCGGCACCCGGCAGAGATTCCCATCGAGGTGCGGCGGGACGACCGGCGCTCGCAGGGCGCCCCGCGCACGCGCAACGTGAGCCTCGGCGGACTCGCGTTCCGGTCGGCGCACCGGCTCGAGCCTGGCGCCGTCGTGGAGGTGGAGATTCCTTTCGTGCGGCCGGGATTCAGGAGCGCGGCGCGCGTGGTGTGGTGCACCGCGAGCGCGGGCGCCTTCGAGCTCGGCGTCGAGTTCCTCGACGCGGAGGATGCTTTCCGCGCGCGCATGGTGGAGCAGGTGTGCCACATCGAGGAGTATCGGCGTGCGGTGGCGCGCGTCGAAGGGCGCGTGCTGACGGTCGAGGAGGCGGCGAGCGAGCGGATCGACAAGTACGCCTCGCAGTTCCCGGACGCTGACGCCGACAGTTGATCGCCGGCCGCGAGCGGCGATCGCCGGCCGCGAGCGGTGATCGCCGGCCGCGAGGACTGGGGAGCGGGGTTTCACCACCCCGGCGGCTGCGCCGCCACCCCTCCTCAGGGAGGAGGGGAGAGAACAGATCCCCTTTCCAAGGGGTGCCGGGCAAAGCCCGGCGGGGTGGTTCGCGAGCGAGCCCGGCGGGCTGGTACGCCCGCGTGAATCGAGGCAATGCTCGCCGCATCGAAGGCGCATTGGTGCGAGAGCGCCGCGCTTGGCCGCAGCACGAGAGCGATTCGCGGTGACGCGGTAAGATTGCCGGGCTTCGCCCCGGCCGGGAGAGCGGGACGACATGGCGAAAGAAACCCTCGTGGCGACCGGGGAGAGCCCGACTGCGACGATGCCGGAGGCGAGGCCCAAACGTCATGCTCACGCGCGAGCGCAGCCTGGCTGCCCCTGGGCAATAGACCAATGATCGACGGCATTGATCGCTTTCTCGTGCGGCTATCGTGTGCGCAGGTCGCTGCGCTGGCGATGGTCGGGATCCTGCTGGTCGGCGCGGTCGACGTGGCGACCGGCAGGGAGTTGTTGATGGGGCTCTTCTACCTCGGGCCTGTCACGCTCGCGGCCTGGTACGGCGGCAAGCGGGCGGGACTTGCGATCGCGCTCGCCGCAGGAGGCGCTTGGCTCCTGGCCGACACGATCGGCGGCGTGACGTACAGCCATCCGGCGATCCCGTTCTGGAACGGCCTGGTGCGGCTCGGATTTTTCCTGGTTACCTCGAGCCTGCTCTCCGCACTGCGCGTGCATCTGGACGCAGAGCGCAGGCTCGCGCGGATCGATGGCTTGACGGGCGTCTTCAATCGCCAGGCCTTCATCGAGCGCCTCGAGTACGCGCTGGCGCTCGCCGCGCGTGAACAACGGCCGCTGACCCTGGCGTACGTGGACGTGGACAATTTCAAGCGGATCAACGACAGGCACGGCCACGAAGAAGGCGATCGCGTCCTGCGCATCGTCGCGCAGACCCTGGTGAACACCGTCCGGCGCACCGACATCGTGGCGCGCCTGGGCGGAGACGAGTTCGCGGTCCTGCTGACTGGCGCCGACCTTGCGGGCAGCGAGCGCATCCTGCGCAAGACGGCCCAAGCGCTCGAAGCGGCCATCCGTGCCGCCGGGCACGAGACCGCGTGCAGCATCGGCGCGGCGATGTTCACGAGTCCGCCCGCGCGTGCTGGCGAAGCGATCGCAGCCGCCGATGCCCTGATGTACAAGGCCAAGGCGAGCGGCAAGCACGCGGTCGTGCTCGAGCTCTGGACTCCGGCAGCGGCGCCGAGCCATGCGCAGCGTCGCGCGGCGCGCGCGGCTGCATCGGCGAAGCCATGATCCGTGGCGCGAGCCGCGGGGCGTTGTCGAATCACGTGTCGTCGAGGATGAGGAGGAACCCATGATCACCGAACTCGTGCTGTTCGATCTTCCCAAGGGCATGACGCGCGAGGAGGTCGTCGCGGGCATGCGCAAAGTCGCCCCGGGGTGGCGGCAGAACCGGGAGCTCGTGCGCAAGAATTTCCTCTACGATGCGGAGACGGGGCAGGCGGGCGGCGCGTACACCTGGCCGAGCGTCGAAGCCGCCCAGCGCGGCCACGACGAGGCGTGGCGCAGGCGCGTTCGCGAGATGTACCGCAGCGACCCGGTGATCCGCTACTTCGAGACCCCGGTCCTGGTGGACAACGCGTTGCAGCAGACGATCGAGGAGACCGATGTGGCCTGAGGGCTGAGAGGCCCTCGCCGCCGGGACACCCGTGGCCGCAGGCCAAGCCGGTGCGGGCCTTGCGCTCAGCCGTGCTGCGCTGCGGCTGAGTCCGCGGGCACTGATCGCGGCGCTCGCGCTCTTCCGCGCATGACCACCCACCCGCGCCCGCGCATCCCGTCCTTCCTGCCGGGATCGCTCGTGGCTGCGATCGATCGGACGCGCCGACATGCATTGGCGTCGGGCGCGTTGCAGCCGATCGAGACCGAGCAGGAGACGATCGATGACGGCGGCGTCCGGTTCGTCGTCCGTCGCGTCTCGAGCCTCGCGCTGAAACGGATCGAAGGCGAGCGGCGCGCGGCGCAGGCCGCGGCGGGAAAGCCGGTGAACCCGTTCCTTCCGCACGAGCCGGATCTCTTCGTCGCCGGCGTGTCGCCGACCCACTTTGCGCTGCTCAACAAGTTCTATGTGATCGACCGCCATCTGCTCATCGTGACGCGTGTATTCGCCGACCAGGAGACGCTGCTCGACGCAGCCGACTTCGCCGCGCTCGTAGCGTGCATGGCCGAGCTGCCGTCGCTCGGCTTCTACAACGGCGGCGTCGTGGCCGGCGCGAGCCAGCCGCACAGGCACCTGCAGCTCGTGCCGCTGCCGCTCGCGGCGCAAGGCCCTGCGATCCCGATCGAGTCGGCGCTCGACCCGGTGCACCGCGCAGCCGGTGTCGCGCGGCTGCCCACGCTTCCGTTCAGGCACGCGTTCGCGTGGCGCGATGCAACGGCCGTGCCCGCGTCGGAGCCGAAACGGACGTGCGACCCGGTTGCGGAGGCCGCGCGATGCGTCCCCCTCTATCGGGCGCTGCTGGCGGCGATCGGCGTGGGCGTGATCGACCGCGACGGCCGGCTTTTTCAATCCGCGCCGTACAGTCTGCTCGTCGCGCGGGAATGGATGCTCGCCGTGCCGCGGACCCGCGAGCACTTCGGAGCGACCTCGATCAACGCGCTCGGGTTCGCGGGATCGCTCTTCGTGCGCGATGCCGGCGAGCTCGCGGCCCTGCGTAAGGCGGGGCCGATGGCCGCGCTGCGCGAGGTCTCCGGAGGATGAAGCCGCGGAGCGCCGTGGCAGTCGGACCCAAGCCCCGCCCCGATCCCCTCGCCAGGCAAACCACGTGTCGAAACAGAGGCTTGACGCAGCACGTGCGACTGACGGATTGCCGACACGCGCGTCTTGCACTGCGGATCGTTTCATGCGCTGGATGAGAGCAGCGGGGCAAGCGTGACATGGCACGGTTGCCCCGGCCGCACGCCGGAGGTATGTTTGCGGGCCCGGGGCGCGCCTCGCGAATCGCCGGGCGACCCCCGGGCCACCATTCGAGCCAAGCGCGCAGTGAAGAACAACCCCACTCAGGCGCACTGTCGCGCGCGGCGCGGTCGGGCGCGGTAATGCCGAGGGCTGCGTGTACGTCTTTCTTGACTTCGACGGAGTCATGCGGCGTCTCAGCTCGGCGCCATTCCGCTTCGAGAGGGACTGCCTGGATCGCTTCGAGACCGTGCTGCGCGCGCATCCGGGCGCACGGGTCGTCGTCGCTTCCGCCTGGCGCCTCGGGCTCTCGCTCGACTCCCTGCGCGAGCTCTTTTCCCCCGACATCGCACCGCGCGTGGTCGGCGTGACTCCCGAATCGAGCGATCTCAGCGGGGCGTACCGCCATCGCGAGATGCTCGGCTATCTCGAGCGCAATGCCGCGCCGGAGGCCGCCTGGGTCGTCGTGGACGACGACCCGGCGCACTATCCCGCGGGGGTGCGCGTCGTCGCAATCGACCCGCGCGAGGGTTTCGATGCCCGCGCCGCGGCCGAGCTCGGCGGGACTCTCCGCGAGCTCGATGCCGCGATGACCGTCAACGGTCGGTCGTGAGCGGATCGGCCGCGCATTCCGGCGCGTCCCGGTGAGGGCGAACCGGTAGCGCATCGGGCCGTGCCGGGCACAGCCGTTCGCGCAGCGCGACCACCTCGCCCACGATGACGAGGGCGGGCGGCCTTGCTCCGCAAGCCTTGGCGAGGTCGGGCAGCGTCGCGAGCGTGCCGGCGACCACGCGCTGCGCCGCCGTCGTCGCTCGCTCGACGATCGCGGCCGGTGTGTCCGCGCCGCGCCCGTGCGCGATGAGACGGCGCGAAATCTCCGGCAGCATGCCGAGCCCCATGTAGATCACCAGGGTCTGGCGAGCTCGTGCGAGCGCCGGCCAGTCCATCTGGGCGCCGCCTTCGCGGCGGTGGCCGGTGACGAACACGCAGGATTGCGCGTAGTCGCGGTGCGTGAGCGGAATGCCGGCACGGCTCGATGCGCCTGCCGCCGAGGTGACGCCGGGGACGACCTCGAACGGGATGTCGTGCTCGGCAAGGGCCTCGGCCTCCTCGCCCCCGCGCCCGAACATGAACGGGTCGCCGCCCTTGAGGCGCAGCACGCGCTTGCCTTCGCCGGCGAGCCGCACCAGGAGCGCGTTGATCTCCTCCTGCGAGAGCGCGTGGTTGCGCTCCCGCTTGCCGACGTAGATCCGCTCGGCATCCGCGCGGACGAGCGCGAGCACGGCCTCCGAGACGAGATGATCGTGCAGGACGACGTCCGCCTGCTGCATGAGCCGCAGCGCGCGCAGCGTGAGGAGATCGGGATCTCCCGGACCGGCGCCGACGAGGCACACCTTGCCGCGAGGCGCTGCGTCGCCGCAGTCCGTTGCCCGACCGAGGGTCGCGCTCGCTTCCGGAATCACGCCGCCATCTCCGGTGCGGGAAAGAAGCCGTCGATCGTCCTCTCGAGCGTGGCGAGCGCCTCGGGCGCGAGGATCTCCATCACCTGGTCGGCCACCCAGGGCTGGTCGGCGTCGGTCGCGAGCTCGCGGATCGCGAGGGCGAGGTAGCGCAGCACCTCGAAGCTCGGGTTCGCCGGGTCGATCGCGAACTCCGCGTACTCGGCGCCGCGGCGGTTCAGCATGTCGATGAAGTTCGAGCGGTAGTCGAAGCCGTCGTCGCCCACCATCGCGCGGATGTTCTCCGCCATCACGTCGGCGAGCCGGCTGCCGGTGGCCTGCAAGAGGCGCGCGCGCTCGTCGTCGCCGACGCGGCCGTGGATCGTCCGGTCGGTCACGTGGAGCAGGAACGCGGCCATCTCGCCGAGGATGCGCACGCCGCGCTCGGGCGTGATGATGTCGCAATCGGCTTTCGAAAGCCCGGCGACGGCGTTCTCCGACAGCCGCCAGATCGTGGCAGCGAGCACGCTGCCGACTTCGTCCGGGCCGCGCTGTCCTGCGGCCTTCTTGAACCAGACGGTCTTGACCCTAATCGACATTCACGCCGCCTGCGTCACCGCGGTCCGCGTAAGCCGTTGGCTCTCCAGACGGGGGATATACAAGGGGCTTGCCCCTTGTTCGTTCGGGGCTATACAAGGGGGAGTCCCCCCTTGTTCGTGCGACCCGCCTTTGCGCTGAAGAATGAGTGAGGCCATCCTCGAAGGAGCGTCAGCTCTTGCGTATAAAGAACTCGTAGACGCTCGGCTCGGGCTCGCGCATCTCGACGAGCTCGAGCGCGGTCGTCTTCACCCATGCCCGCACGTCGGCGGGCGAGCCCGGGCAGCTCGAGATGAGGTGCAGCACCTCGCCGCGCTGCATGCCGTCGAGCAGCTTCTTCGCCTCGACGATCGGGCCGGGGCAGGACACGCCGCGGATGTCGAGCGTGGCGTGCGCCCTCGGCGGCGCGCTCTTGCCCTTGCGCAGGAAGTAGGCGACGCGCTTTCCCTCCACCTTCTCGTGCGCGACGAGCTCGTGGTCGGTGTACTTCACCCAGGCGGAAAGATCGTCGAACGTGCCCGGGCAGTCGGAGACGAGCAGCAGCACCTGGCCGGGCGCGAGATCGTCCATGACCCGCTTGGCGCCGAGGAGCGGCGCGGGACACGAGAGCCCGGCGAGATCCAGCGCCACGTCGTGCTTGACCGGCGCTGGCGTTTCCTTCGTGCGCGTCATGTGCGAGGCATCCTTTTTCCGGTTTCAGGTCAGCGGAACGCCCGCTGCTCCTCGGCCGCCCGGTCGCTGCCCACTGCCGCCGTCGAGCGGTGCGGCACGAAGACGCCGAAGCCGAGCTTGCGGTGCGGACCGAGTCCGGCGACCTGCAATCGCAACGACTCGGCGGGCCGCAGACCGGTAAGCATCAGGCTGTATCCTGCGAGCTCCCCGTCGGGGCCGCGCACGGCCGTGCGCCGGCCGCAGATGAAATCCCCACCCACGGCGAGCGCACCGAGACCCTCCGCCACATCGCGCACGAAGGCTGCCTCGTCTGCGACGGGGCAGGCGACACGGTGCGCGTAGAGCGTGCCGTGCGCGATGAGCGCGCGCGTCATCGCATTCCCGACCTCGACCTGGGCGTCGTCGATCGCGAGCGACGTTCCGCAAAGCGCAAGCGCGGCGCGCACGCGCGGCGCGGGCAGCCGCATCAAGAGCCGGCTGCGGCGGTTCACCGCGAGGCTCCCGTCGGAAACCGACGCGGCGCGGATCGGCAGGACCGCGGCGCGCTCCTCCGCCTCGAGCCAGGGGAGCGCGCGCGCGAGTGCCCGCCACAGTGCGGCGGAGTGGTCGCCCGGCAGCCGCCCGCCCGCAAGCGTGTACGCCAGGTCGACGAAGTCGGCGTCGGGGATCACGGCGTGCTTTCCTCGCCGGTGGCGGCCGGCGGGGCGTTTCCCGCGCCGCTCCCGCTGGGGTGCTTGCCCGACCACGCGAGCAGGGCCTCGCCCCAGCGCCGCGCGGTCGCCGGGTCGATGTCGAAGATCGTGAAGCGCTTGCCCTCGCGAATGCGCACCTGGAGGAGGCTCATGCCGCCCTCGACGTAGTCGATCTGCTGCAGCTCGATGGCCTGGCCGCCGAGCGGCACGGTGAAGCTGTCGAGCGGAGTGAGCGCGGTCATCTCCTCGGACCCCGAGGCGGAAGGTGTCAACCCGCGATTCAAGCGAGCGGCGTCGCCCGTGCCTATTCCTCGGGTGGGGGAGCGTTCGCCTAACCCTTTCGGGTAGGTCGCGCCCTCCCCGAACGGGTAGGTGGGCATCCCCTAGCGGGGCGATTTCTACCCCGCATCCCGGACGCTACATTCGTGCGAATTCTGCTCCTGCTGCCGGAGGAGCGTTCGCGACGCCCCTGCCCGGAAACGGCGGCTGCGCGAAAGACGTCCCGCAAGAGGACGAGTGCCGCCTGGAGACAACCACTGGAAGGAGCAACCATGCCGAAGAAGATGCCCGAGACGCCCATGCTCGATCAGCTCGAGTCCGGGCCGTGGCCGAGTTTCGTGACCGGCCTCAAGCGCCTGGCGCAGGACAACGACATGATGGTCGATCTCCTCGGCCAGCTCGAGGCGTCCTACCAGGACAAGAAGGGCTACTGGAAGGGCGGCACCATCGGCGTGTACGGCTACGGCGGCGGCGTCATCCCGCGCTTCACCGAGCTCAAGGACGAGAACGACAAGCCGCGCTTTCCGGCCGCGGCGGAGTTCCACACCCTGCGGGTGCAGCCGCCGGCGGGGATGCACTACGACACCAAGACCCTGCGGCAGCTGTGCGACATCTGGGAGAAGCACGGCTCCGGCCTGATCGCGCTGCACGGCCAGTCGGGCGACATCATGTTCCAGGGCGCGACCTCCGAGAAGGTGCAGACGGCCTTCGACGAGCTGAACGAGGCGGGCTACGACCTCGGCGGCGCGGGCCCAGCGCTGCGCACCTCGATGTCCTGCGTCGGCGCGGCGCGCTGCGAGATGTCCTGCTTCGACGAGGCGCGCACGCTGCGGAGCATCATCAACGCCAACCTCGACGACATGCACCGCCCGGCGCTGCCGTACAAGTTCAAGTTCAAGTTCTCCGGGTGCCCGAACGACTGCGTCAACTCGATCCAGCGCTCGGACTTCGCCACCATCGGCACCTGGCGCGACAACATCCAGGCGAACGAGACGCTCGCCCGCGCGTGGTTCGCCGATCACGGCATGGACCAGCTGGTGAACGACGTCGTCACCCGCTGCCCGACGAAGGCGCTCTCGGTGAAGAAGGCCGGCGCCGAGTCGAAGGTCGCGCACGTCACCGCGGTGCGGATGAGCGACGGCGAGGTGCTCCAGATCGACAACCATGACTGCGTGCGCTGCATGCACTGCCTGAACGTGATGCCCGGTGCGCTGCTCCCGGGCAAGGACCGCGGCGTGACGCTGCTCGTGGGCGGAAAGAGCGTGCTCAAGATCGGCTCCACCATGGGCACTGTGATCGTGCCCTTCATGAAGCTCGAGACCGACGAGGACCTCGAGAAGCTCGGCGAGCTCGCGCGCAACGTGATCGACTTCTTCGCCGAGAACGCGCTCGAGCACGAGCGGATCGGCGAGACGATCGACCGCGTCGGGCTGGTGAACTTCCTCGAGGGGGTCGGCCTGCCGGTCGACCCGAACATGATCGTCGAGCCGCGCGCGAACCCCTATGTCCGCACCGACGGCTGGGACGAGGAAGTCGCGAAGTGGGAAGAGCGCAAGCGCGACGTCGCCTGAGCGCGTGCGCATCGAAGGCCTAGGAGGAAGACATGGCTGCTGAGCACCGAGCGCCGATCGAGAGCGGCGTGCCGGACCCGATGCCCTTGCTGCATCCGGTGATGCGGAAGAACTACGGCAAGTGGGTCTACCACAACCACCCGAAGCCGGGCGTGCTGTATCACCGGGCGGCGAGTGGAGACGAGATCTGGACCGTCAAGGCCGGCACGCAGCGGCAGATGGACGTCCACACGATCCGCAAGCTGTGCGACATCGGCGACCGGTACGCCGACGGGCACCTGCGCTTCACCGCGCGCTCGAACGTCGAGTACATGGTGGCCGATCAGAAGAAGGTCGAGCCGCTGGTGAAGGCGCTCACCGAGGCGGGCTTCCCGGTCGGCGGCACCGCGAACTCGGTGTCGATGATCGCGCACACGCAAGGGTTCCTGCACTGCGACATCCCCGGTACCGACGCTTCCGGCGTGGCGAAGGCGCTGATGGACGAGCTCTACCAGGAGTTCGTGAAGTGCGAGATGCCGAACCGCGTGAAGCTCTCGACCTCGTGCTGCGAGATCAACTGCGGCGGGCAGGCCGACATGGCGATCATCATGCAGCACACCAAGCCGCCGAAGATCAACCACGATCTCGTCGCCAACATCTGCGAGCGCCCGGCGGTGGTCGCGCGCTGCCCGGTGGCGGCGATCCGGCCGGCGCTGGTGAACGGCAAGCCCTCGCTCGAGGTGGACGAGAAGAAGTGCGTCTGCTGCGGCGCCTGCTACCCGCCGTGCCCGCCGATGCAGATCAACGATCCCGAGAACTCGAAGATCGCGATCTGGGTGGGCGGCAAGAACGCGAACGCCCGCGGCCGGCCCACCTTCCACAAGCTGGTCGCCTCGGGACTGCCGAACAACCCGCCGCGCTGGCCCGAGGTGGCCGCCGTGGTCCGCAAGATCCTCCTGACCTACAAGGCCGACGCGCGGCCGTGGGAGCGGATGGTCGACTGGGTCGAGCGCATCGGCTGGCCGCGCTTCTTCGAGAAGACCGGCCTCCCGTTCACCAAGTACCACATCGACGACTGGCGCGGCTCGCGGCGCACGCTGAACGCCTCGACCCATATTCGATTCTGACGGCGCGGACGGCGAACCCGTGAAGTTCGGCTTGATGATCAACGAGGGGCCCTACAGCCACCAGGCTTCGGACACCGCGTACCAGTTCGCCAAGGCGGCGCTCGCCAAGGGCCACCAGATCCATCGCGTGTTCTTCTACAACGACGGCGTGAACAACGCGACCAAGCTCACCGAGCCGCCGCAGGACGACCGCCACATCGTGAATCGGTGGGCGAAGCTCGCCGAGGAGCACGGTCTCGACCTGGTGGTGTGCGTCGCCGCGGGGCTGCGCCGGGGACTCGTCGAGGAGAACCTCGCGCCCGGCTTCCGCATCTCCGGGCTGGGACAGCTGGTGGAGTCGGGGATCCAGGCCGACCGCCTGGTGGTCTTCGGCGACTGACGGAGCGAACGAGAGAGCGCAACCGCGATGAGCGAGCAAGGCGGCGAGAAGGGCGGCATGGACCTCGAGGAAGAAACCTCCGGGGTCGTCAAGAAGTTCATGTTCGTCAACCGCAAGGCGCCCCACGGGACGATCTACGCGCTCGAGGCGCTCGAGGTCGTGCTGATCAGCGCGGCGTTCGACCAGGATGTGAGCCTCGCCTTCCTCGACGATGGCGTGTACCAGCTCGCGAAAGGACAGGACACCAAGCCGATCGAGGTGAAGAACTTCTCGCCCACCTACCGGGCGCTGGAGGGCTACGACATCGAAAAGCTCTACGTCGAGCGCGAGTCGCTCGAGGCGCGCGGGCTCACCGAGGACCAGCTGATCGTGCCGGTCGAGGTGATGAGCGGCGAGGAGCTCGCGAGGCGCATGGAAGAACAGGACGTGGTGATCGGGTGCTGAGATGGCTAGGGAAGTCGTGATCAGAGGTCTGTGGAAGAGTTGCGAAGAATGCTGCACATCGTGAACAAGTCGCCCTACGAGCGAACCGCGCTCGCGAGCTGCCTCGCGCACGCCACGAAGGGCTCGGCAGTGATCCTGATCGAGGACGCGGTGTACGCCGCGGTCAAGGGCGGCGCGGCCGAGGCCGAGCTGAAGCTTGCGCTCGGTCGGGTCGAGGTCTACGCGCTCGGCCCGGACATCGAGGCGCGCGGCATGAAGGGCCGGGTGATCGAGGGCGTGAAGGTGGTGGACTACGGCGGCTTCGTCGATCTCGCGGCGGAGCACCGGACGAACCAGTCCTGGCTTTGAAGGTGAACGTGCGGCCGCACCGTGCGGCCGCGGGATTTCTTGGGAACTGCACACCGACGGAGGCGAAGCATGGCAATCGAAGTGGCCGACAAGACCTACGAGACCGACGAGGAGGGCTATCTCGTCAACCTGTCCGACTGGAGCGAGGACGTGGCGAATCACATCGCGAAGTCGGAGAACATCGACCTGAGTCCGAACCACTGGGAGGTCGTGAACTTCCTACGCGAGTACTACAGCGAGTTCCAGATCGCGCCGGCCGTCCGCGTGCTCACCAAGGCGATCGGCAAGAAGCTCGGGCCGGACAAGGGCAACAGCAAGTACCTGTACGAGCTCTTCCCGTACGGGCCGGCGAAGCAGGCGTGCAAGATCGCCGGGCTGCCGAAGCCGACCGGTTGCGTGTAGCGCGCGCTGCAAGCGCGGACGAGTCGGCCGAGGGCGCGGGAATGGCGGAGCGGTCGCCGGCGCGGTAGGCAACGCATGAGCGCAGTCACGATCATCTACGCCTGCCTCTTCTACGCCGCCACGGCGATGCTCGTCGTCGGGCTGGCGGTGAAGATCGCCGGCTACGCGCGCACGCCGGCGCCGCTCACGATCCCGACCACGCCGGCGCCGCGCACGGGCGCGGGCGTCGCGCTGCGCATGGCGCGCGAGGTGGCGCTCTTCGAGAGCCTGTTCCGCGCGAACAAGTGGATCTGGCTCTTCGGCTGGCTCTTCCACGCGGCGCTCGCGCTCGTCCTCTTCCGCCATCTGCGCTACTTCACCGAGCCGGTGTGGGCGGCGGTCGCAATCGCCCAGCCTTTCGGCGTCTACGCGGGGTTCGCGATGCTGGCCGGACTCGCGGGGCTGTGGGCGCGGCGCTTCCTCGTCGAGCGCATTCGGTACATCTCGACCTACTCCGACCACCTGATGCTCGCACTGCTCGTCCTGATCGCCGTCTCCGGGCTGATGATGAAGTACGTCTCGCACACCGACATCGTGGCGGTGAAGGCCTTCATGCTCGGGTTGATGCGGCTCGACTGGCAGCCGCTGCCGGCCGATGGGCCGCTCCTCGTCCACCTCTTCATGGTGGCGGCGCTGATGGCGGTCTTCCCCGCGAGCAAGCTCCTGCACGCGCCGGGCATCTTCTTCAGCCCGACGCGCAACCAGGCGGACGACTCCCGCGAGCAGCGGCGCCTCGCACCGTGGGCGGCCGAGCTGGAGCAGAAGTGATGGGCGCCGCGGACTTCCAGACGCCGGCGCTCAAGGAGTACCCGGTCATCCCGATCCTGGCGCAAGATGCGATGGCGGGGAGCAAGCCCTACGTCGCCTCGGAGAAGATGAACGAGGCGCTCGGCTTTCCCGGCAAGCTCGTCGAGGGCTGGCGGGAGATCGCGATCGCGAAGATGGGCGAGCTCCGCGGAAGATACCGCTCGCTCCGGGTCTTCCTCGACGCCTGCGTGCACTGCGGCGCGTGCACCGACAAGTGCCACTACTTCCTCGGCACCGGCGACCCGAAGAACATGCCGGTCGCGCGGCAGGAACTGCTGCGGAAGGTCTATCGCCGCTACTTCACCTTCGCCGGCAAGTACTTCCCGAAGCTCGTCGGCGCGGAGGACCTGACCGAGCAGGTGCTCGAGGATTGGTACCGGTACTTCAACCAGTGCTCGGAGTGCCGCCGCTGCTCGGTGTACTGCCCCTACGGCATCGACACCGCCGAGCTCACCATGGCCGCCAAGGAGATCATGGACTCGGTGGGCATGGGCCAGAAGTACACGAACGAGATCATCGGCAAGGTCCACAAGATTGGCAACAATCTCGGCCTGCCCGGGCCCGCGCTCGAGGATACGCTGCAGACCCTCGAGGAGGAGATCAAGGAGGACACCGGCGTCGACGTGCGCATGCCGGTGGACGAGGCCGGCGCCGAGGTGCTGCTCGTCACGCCGTCGGCCGACTTCTTCGCCGAGCCGCACGTCTTCAGCCTGATCGGCTACGCCAAGGTGTTCCATGCCGCCGGCATTCGCTGGACGATGTCGTCGCACGCCTCCGAGGCCGGCAATTTCGGGCTCTTCATCGGCAACTACGAGCAGATGCGCAAGATCGCGCAGCGCGTCCGCGAGGCGGCGCTCGAGCTCGGCGTGAAGCGCATCGTCGTGGGCGAGTGCGGCCACGCCTGGCGCGTCGCCTACAGCTTCTGGAACACGCTGATCGGGCCGTTCGACTTCCTCGATCCGCGCTACCCGGTGCCACAGCACATCTGCGAGCTCACCGGCGACCTCATCCAGCGCGGCGCGATCCGGCTCGACAAGGAGGCGAACGATGCGCGCGTCGTGACGTTCCACGACTCGTGCAACGTCGCGCGCGGGGCGGGCATGGGCGGCATCCCGCGCGGCCAGTTCATCATCCCGCGCCGGGTCGTCCAGGCCGCCTGCAACCACTTCCACGACATGGCGCCCGAGGCGATTCACGAGAACACCTACTGCTGCGGGGGCGGCGGCGGCCTGCTCACCGACGAGCTCACGGAGCTCCGAGTGAAGGGCGCGCTCCCGCGCATGGAGGCGCTCAAGGCGGTCGTGGACGAGCACGGCGTCAACTTCATGGCGACGATCTGCGCGATCTGCAAGGCGCAGTTCAGCAAGGTGCTGCCGTACTACAAGTTCGACATGGGCATGATCGGCGGCGTGCACCAGCTCGTCGGCGACGCCATACGGCTCGGCCGGAACGACTGAAACCGACGGCCTCGAGGAGATAGGAGAAAGCGATGTCGGCCACCATCGACACCAAACCCGCTTCCGGCCCCGCAGCCGAGAAGCTCACCTTCCGTCGCTTCAAGGAAGGCGACACCAGGTGGCGCGGCTGGAGCGAGTACATCTTCCAGGCCAGCCACACGCACAAGTGCCCGACCTACCAGAAGAGCACGCCGCCCTGCCAGGCGAGCTGCCCTTCCGGCGAGGACATCCGTGGCTACCTCGCGATCGTGCGCGGCACCGAGAAGCCGCCCGCGGGCGTGCCATGGCAGGAGTACGCGTGGCGGCGCCTGACCGAGGCGAACCCGTTTCCGGCGGTGATGGGCCGGGTGTGTCCCGCGCCGTGCGAGTCCGGCTGCAACCGGAACGAGGTGGAGGACTTCGTCGGCATCAACTCGGTCGAGCACTTCCTCGGCGAGTACGCGATCGAGAAGGGCCTCGCGTTCACGAAGCCGGGGCGCTCCACCGGCAAGAAGGTCGCGGTGATCGGCGGCGGGCCTGCGGGGCTCTCCTGCGCCTATCAGCTCGCGCTCATGGGCCACGCCGTCACGATCTTCGACGAGCACGCCGAGCTCGGCGGGATGATGCGCTACGGGATCCCGGGTTTCCGCACTCCGCGCGACGTGCTCGACGCCGAGATCCAGCGCATCCTCGACCTGGGGATCGAAGCGCGGCTGAAGACGCGCGTGGGTACGGACGTCAGGATGGAAGACATCAACCGCGATTTCGACGCCGTCTTTATGGGGCTCGGCGCGCAAGGCGGCCGGCCGCTCCCGGTGCCCGGCTCGGAGGCGCCGAACTGCGTCGCCGCGACCGCGTTCCTGCGGGCGTTCAACGACGGGCGGCTGAAGCACGTCGGCAAGCGCGTCGTGGTCGTCGGCGGCGGCGATACCTCGATCGACGTCGCCACGGTCGCGCGCCGGCTCGGGCACATCGAGCACCCGCACGGCACCGAGCATGCGGAGATGGTCATCCTCGGCAAGCAGGCGCAGGACGTCGCCGAGGTGTCCGCCCGGCAGGGCGCCGATGTCACGCTGACCTCGGTCTTCTCGATCGAGAAGATGCAGGCGAACCGGCACGAGATCGAGCATGCGCTCGCCGAAGGCATCGCGATCCGCGACGGCTGGGCGCCGGTGGAGGTGGTGCGCGGCGGGGACGGTCGCGCGACCGGCCTCAAGATCGCGAAGTGCGAGGCGCGCTTCGTCGGCCCGAAGCTCGAGATCAAGGTGGACGAGGCGACCGCGCAGGTCATTCCCGCGGACCTGATCGTCTCGGCGATCGGCCAGGCCGTCGACTTCACCGGGCTCGAGGGCTTCGACAATGGCAAGGGGTTGATGTCCGCCGACAAGAACTACCAGGTGGCGGGGAAGAAGGGTGTGTTCGCGGGCGGCGACGTGCTGCGACCGCACCTCCTCACGAGCGCGATCGGCCAGGGTTGGATCGCGGCCGAAGGCATCGACCGCTATCTGCGCGGCGAGGACCAGGAGAAGCGGCCCAAGATCGATGTCCATTCCTTCGACCTGATGCGCAAGATGCTCGAGAAGGGGCTCAAGGTCGAGGAGGCGCCGCATGAGCCGGTGCACGGCACCTCGGTTGCGAGCTTCGCGGTGCACAACTACGAGGACCGCTCCGGCCGCTACGTGATCCCGCACGAGCAGCTCTTCCTCGGTCACTTCCCGTACACGCCGCGCAACGAGCGCGCCGTGACGACCCTGACTGCGGAGCAGGCCCTCGGCAACTTCCGGGAGCGTCTGCAGGCGCTCTCGGAGAAAGAGGTCGTGGCCGAGGGCAAGCGCTGCATGAGCTGCGGGCTGTGCTTCGAGTGCGACAACTGCGTCGTCTACTGCCCGCAGACCGCGGTGTTCCGGGTGAAGAAGGACAAGGCGACCACCGGCCGTTACGTCGACACCGACTACACGAAGTGCATCGGCTGCCATATCTGCCGCGACGTCTGCCCGACCGGGTACATCCAGATGGGGCTGGGCGAGTAGGGAAGAAGGAGTGAGGCGTGAGGAGTAAAGCGAAGAGCGCATTGCTTGCGCTGCTTCTCTCTCTCGCAGTGGGCGCGGGCTGGGCGATCTCGCAGGCGCGCGAGGCGCCGGCCGGGCGCGTGCCGAAGCCCGCGATCGCGCCGGCGAAGGGCGAGCAATGCGTCGAGCCCGTCGACTTCATGCGCCGGAATCACATGCAACTCCTGCTGCACCAGCGCGATCGCACGATGCACGAAGGCATCCGCACGAAGCGCTACAGCCTGAAGGGCTGCGTCGAATGCCACGCGAGCCCGACGACGGGCAGCGTCGCGGCGGAGCAGGGCGATTTCTGCCAGAGCTGCCACAGCTACGCGGCTGTCAAGATCGATTGCTTCGAATGCCATGCGTCGAGGCCGCAGGCGCTCGCCGGGGGAGCGAAGCCGTGAGCGGATCCGACGCGGGCCGGCGGCAGTTCCTCGCGTGGGGCGCGGGTGCGGTCGCGACCCTCACGCTCGCGCCGGGCGTGCTCCTCCTGCAGCCGGCGCACGGCCGCGCGCCCGCGGAGGCCGCGAGCGGCAAGGTGCGCTGGGGCATGCTGATCGACACCAACCAGTGCGCCACGGGCTGCGACGCCTGCGTCACGGCCTGCAACCGGGAAAACGGGCTCTCTGGCGGCACCCGCGAGACCGATTCGCAGTGGATCCGCAAGATGGAGCTCGAGGACCCGCGGACCGGGCGGAAGACGTCGCTCCCGATGATGTGCCAGCACTGCGAGAAGCCGCCCTGCGTCGACGTCTGCCCGACCGGCGCCTCGTTCAAGCGCGCCGACGGCATCGTCCTCGTCGACAAGCACATCTGCATCGGCTGCCGCTACTGCATGATGGCCTGCCCCTACAAGGCGCGCTCGCTCGTGCACGAGAATCTCGCGGACCAGAAGCCGGACGTGCCGCGCGGCAAGGGAACGGTCGAAGCGTGCACGCTGTGCGTGCCGCGGGTCGATCGCGGCGAGCATCCGGCGTGCGTCGAGGCGTGTGCCGCGGCGGGCCACGGCGCGATCGTCTTCGGCGACTTGAACGACCCGGCAAGCGAGATCGCGCAGCGCGTCGCGAAGTATCCGTCGGTGCAGGTGCGCGCCGACCTCGGCATGAACACCGGCGTGCGCTATCAGGGGATCTGAGTCGTGAAGATCGCCTACCGGGAAATCGAGGGCAGAAGCGCGGCGTACTGGCTCCTCCTCGCCGTGCTCGGCGCGATGATCGCCGCCGGGCTGGCGGGCGCGTGGACCATGGAGCACCACGGGCACATCGTGACCGGGATGACGAACCAGATCGTCTGGGGCATCCCGCACGTCTTCGCGGTCTTCCTGATCGTGGCCGCTTCCGGCGCGCTCAACGTCGCCTCGATCGCATCGGTGTTCGGAAGGGGTTTCTACAAGCCGCTCGCGCCGCTCTCGGGGCTTCTCGCCATCGCGCTCCTCGTGGGCGGCCTCGCGGTGCTCATGCTCGATCTCGGCCGCGCCGACCGGCTCGTGGTCGCGATGACCCGCTACAACTTCACCTCGATCTTCGCGCTGAACGTCTTCCTCTACACCGGGTTCCTCGCCGTTGTCGCGCTCTATCTCTGGATGATGATGGAGCGGCGCATGAACCGCTACACGACGCCGGCCGGCTACGCGGCGTTCGTCTGGCGGCTCGTGCTCACCACCGGCACCGGGTCGATCTTCGGCTTCCTCGTCGCGCGGCAGGCGTACGCCTCGGCGATGCTCGCGCCGATGTTCATCGCCATGTCGTTCTCCTACGGCCTCGCGGCGTACCTCGTCGTGCTCGTCGTCGCCTACGCCTGGAGCGGGCGGGAGCTCGACGCGGCGGTGCTGCGCCGGCTGAAGAACCTCCTCATCGTGCTGATCGCGGCGGTGCTCTATTTCGTCGCGGTGTTCCACCTCACCAATCTATACTTCGCGCGGCAGATCGCATTCGAGCGCTTCATCCTGGTGGACGGCGGCATCTACCCCGCGCTCTTCTGGGGCGGCCAGATCGTGCTCGGCAGCCTGGTGCCGATGGCGATGCTGGCGCACCCGCACCTCGGCGCCGCGCGCGGCACGGTGGTGGCCGCGTCGCTGCTCGTCATCCTCGGCGGGCTTGCGCAGATGTACGTGACGATCATCGGCGGGCAGGCCTTCCCGCTCGAGCTCTTCCCCGGAATGGAGGTGTCGAGCAGCTTCTTCGACGGCCGCATCCATCCGTACACGCCGGGCCTGCCCGAGGTCGCGCTCGGGCTGGGCGGTGTCGCGATCGCCGGAATCGTCGTCGCGCTCGCGGTGAAGCTCCTGCGCTTCCTGCCCGAGCGCCTCGACGCGCAGCTGGCCGAGTCGCAGTGAGCGCACGGGTGCCGCGATGAGCGAGCCGCTTGCCGCGTCCGGGCGACTGCCGGACATCGGCGAGCACCCCTTCGCCCAGTACATCCGCATCGTCGGGCGCGGCCGGCACGGGTCGCGCGCGATGACGTACGACGAAGCGTGCGCGGCGATGCGCATGATCATGGCCGGCGCCTGCGAGCGGGAGC
Source organism: Burkholderiales bacterium (assembly GCA_020848075.1). Lineage (GTDB taxonomy): Bacteria > Pseudomonadota > Gammaproteobacteria > Burkholderiales > SG8-39 > JAABRB01. The sequence continues at coordinate 1,043 of JADLAV010000001.1, read as the reverse complement.
AGGTCGGCGCCTTCTTCATGTTGATCCGCGTGCGCGAGGAGACGGCCGAGGAGCTCGCAGGCTTCGTCGCGGCGGTGCGCGAGACGATCCAGGTGCCGGGCGGCGCGCCACGGGTGCGCATCGACTGGCCGTCCTACGCCGGCAAGCGCCGGCATCTGCCGTGGTTTCTCCTCGCCGCGCTCCTCGTTGCGCGGAACGGCTTTCCGGTCCTCATGCACGGCATCGCTCGCGCCGGCGACGGCCGGATCTACACGCGCGACGCGCTCGCACGCCTCGGTCTTCCGGTGTCCGGCTCGCTCGCCGAAGCAGTCGAGGAGATTCGCAAGGGCGGGTTCGCCTACGTGCCGCTGGATGCATTCGCGCCCCAAGTCGCGAGGATCATCGGGCTCCGCGCGCTGCTCGGGCTGCGCTCGCCCGCGAACAGCATCGCCCGCATGCTCAATCCGCTCGACGCTCCGGTCCAGCTGGTCGGCATCTTCCATCCGAACTATCGCGACGTCCATCAGCGCGCCGCGACTCGGCTCGGGCAGCCGCACATGGCCGTGCTGCGCGGCGAGGGCGGGGAGGCCGAGCGCAACCCCGACGTGTCCTGCCTCGTGCAGTCGGCGTGCGACGGGCAGGAGCGAAGCGAGGAGTGGCCCGCCATGTTCGCGGGCGGCCGCCATCTCAAGGACACTACGCTCGAGATCGGGCGGCTCGCCGCGGTATGGCGGGGCGACGCGGTCGACGAATACGGCGCGGCGGCAGTCGTCGGCACTGCTGCGATCGCGCTCAAGGCGCTCGGCGTGGCGGGGAACATTCCCGACGCCGAACGCGCCGCGCGGCGGCTCTGGGACGAGCGGCCGAAGTCGCTCCTGCGGGCGGCGTGATGGCGAATCGCGTGCGCTGCCCTCGCACCACCCCGCCCGCTGCGCGGGCACCCCTCCTTCTATGAGGGGCCGGTTTGTCAAGGTCTCTGGACCGTCCAGGGGTGTGAATGATCTGGCTGGGGCGTTTCGTTGAGCGACCGGGAAACCCAAGTGCTCCACCTTCTATCCGCGCGT